>JBJLGG010000013.1:0-151939 GCA_045564995.1 Paracoccaceae bacterium
TACAGGATTTGAACCTGTGACCCACTGATTAAAAGTCAGTTGCTCTACCAACTGAGCTAACGGCCCACTAAAGAGCTAACTAGGAACACTATGCCTTGGGGTCAAGGCCGAAATTAGAGAAAATCGAACTATCTATGGATTCAAGCCGAATTTAAGGGTATACGCGCGCCATTATGCTGTCCAACGATAGAAATATATCATTTTTGAAGATGCATGGTCTGGGAAATGACTTTGTTATTATTGATTCACGACACAAACGTATCAATTTGCCGGCTAATCTTATTAGAAAATTGGGAGATCGAAACTTTGGCGTTGGGTTCGATCAATTGGGGATCATTCAGAATAGTGAAGTATCCGATGCTCACTTAACTTTCTTCAATTCTGATGGCTCTATTTCTGCCACCTGTGGTAATGCTACCCGCTGTATAGCGAATTTTTTGATGATAGAGACTAAAAAAGACGAATTAGACCTTTCAACGGATCACATATCGTTGAAAGCAAAGCGCGAGATTGACGGGTCTGTATCTGTAAATATGGGGCTTCCAGTTACACATTGGCAAAAAATACCGTTGTCAGAGGAAGTTGATACATTATTTCTGCCGCTCCCCGGGCAACCAACTGCAACTAGTATGGGTAATCCTCATTGCTCCTTTTTTGTAGATAATTTAGATCAAGTGAAGGTAGAAGCGGAAGGTGCTAAAATAGAAAAACATCCTTTATTCCCTCAAAAAACTAATGTCCAATTTGTCTCTGTTGTCTCTCAGGATCGCTTGCGAGTAAGGGTATGGGAAAGAGGCGTTGGTCTTACTAAGGCTTCTGGCTCGTCGGCATGTGCTGCTGTGGCTGCATCTGTTCGAAGGAAAATTACTGGAAACAAGGTGCACGTTGACCTAGATGGTGGAACGCTCGTGGTTAATTACAAAGATGACGGAATGTGGATGAAGGGCCCAACAATGCATGTTTTCGATGGACAGCTCAACACACAGTTTTTGGACTATGTTTATGAAAAGTGAAGTTAAATTCTCTACCTTAGGATGCCGCCTTAATTCCTATGAGACAGAGGCTATGCGTCATCTAGCAGATACTGCCGGGATAAATGAGGCCGTTGTAATTAATACGTGTGCGGTAACACAACAAGCAGTCAGTAAATCAAGGCAAGAGATTAGGCGGCTTCGACGAGAAAACCCAAATTCAACATTAATTGTTACAGGCTGTGCAGCGCAAATAGATCCTAAGAGCTTTTCAAAAATGAGCGAAGTTGATTTTGTGCTTGGGAATTCGGAGAAAATGCGCCCAGAAATCTGGTCTGATTTGTCTTCAGGTTTATCACTTGAAAGCAAACGTGTTCAGGTAGACGATATAATGTCAGTTTCGGAAACTGCTAGCCATTTAATAGACGGCTTTGGAACCCGAAGTCGCGCATATGTTCAAATCCAAAATGGATGTGATCATCGTTGTACTTTTTGCACTATACCATTTGGAAGAGGCAATTCGCGGTCCGTTCCTGCTGGCGTAGTAGTTGAGCAGATTAAACGCCTAGTTCAGAAAGGCTACAACGAAATTGTCTTGACGGGAGTAGATCTAACTAGCTGGGGCGTGGATTTGCCGATGCAGCCAAAGTTAGGAAACCTTGTTCTTAGAATTTTACGTCTAATTCCGGACTTAAAGAGGCTTCGAATAAGTTCCATTGATAGTATTGAAGTCGATGAAGAACTTATAGATGCAATTGCAACGGAAAGCAGGCTTATGCCACACTTTCACCTAAGCCTTCAACATGGTGATGACCTCATTCTAAAACGCATGAAAAGGCGTCACTTAAGAGGGGATGCGATATTGTTCTGTGAAAAAGTTCGAAAACTACGACCTGAAGTTACTTTTGGAGCGGACATAATAGCTGGATTTCCCACTGAGACGGATAAACATTTTGAGAGCTCAATTAAATTAGTAGAAGACTGCGGCTTAACATGGTTACATATTTTTCCATATTCTAAGAGAGATGGAACGCCTGCGGCTCGTATGCCCCAGATTGATGGGAAAACAATAAAAAGTAGAGCAAAACTTCTTAGATCATTAGGAATAAAAGTACGCACTAAACATCTTAAAGAGCAAATAGGCCGAAAGCATAAAGTACTTATGGAAAGTTCTGTTTTAGGTCGAACAGAGCAGTTTGCTGAGGTACTTTTTGCAAGCCCAAAGAAAGAGGGTTCTATAGTCGATGCTATAATAAGCGATGCTTCAAGTAGTCAATTGATGGTCTATTAGATAAATATTCCATATTTAAAGTTTGATTAATGTAATGTCCCAACTTAAACAGCCAATTCTTTATAATTTCAGGAGGTGCCCTTACGCAATAAGAGCAAGGCTTGCCCTTTTGCACGCGAAGGTCAATGTAGAACTTCGGGAAGTAGTCTTAAAAAATAAACCAAAAGAATTTTTAGCTACGTCACCGAGTGGAACTGTTCCGTCATTGAAGCTGGCAAATTTGGTACTTGATGAAAGTCTTGATATCATGAAATGGGCGTTAATTCAGAATGATCCGATGGATTTAATGGACATGCCTGACTATGGATTTGATCTAATTTCCGAGTGTGACGGAAATTTTAAGAAGGCCCTTGATAGAACAAAATATCCAAACAAATTTCCTGATACGGACCCCATTGCATCTAGAGATACAGCGGCCCTATTTCTCTACAAGTTAGAAAAAATACTCTCTCCAAACTTGTTTGGAACCAGATTATCTATAGCTGATTTGGCAATTTTACCTTTTGTCCGACAATTTGCGAATATAGACCAAGATTGGTTTTACGACCAAGACTGGATTAATTTAATCAAATGGGTGGATAATTTTAAGCAAAGTTCAGTGTTTATTAAAATTATGACCAAATTAGTTCCGTGGCAGCGAGGTGATCAGCCAATTATGTTTTCTGATCTATACTGCTCCTAATAATCATAGTCATCGACTGATCTTTATGTTTGCGTTACAAAACTTCTTGTGAATATTAGTTTTTAAATTTGTTACATCACAAAGGGTTTAAATGTTCCGACTATATCACGTCCCATTATCACCATTTTGTAGAAAAGTTCGATTAAGTCTTGCGGAGAAGAAGATTGAGGTTGAGCTTGTTGAGGAGCGTTATTGGGACAAGTCCGCAGAATTTTTAAGAAGAAATCCTGCTGGTAAATTACCTGTATTGAAAATTGGTGATGAAATACTTTCTGAAAGTACTGCAATATGCGAGTATTTAGAAGAAGAATATCCTGACAAAGCTTTGTTGCCAGATAATCCTAAAGAAAGATTTGAGGCTCGCAGATTGGTCTCATGGTTTGATGATAAATTTCATAATGAAGTAACATCTAAACTCCTTTATGAGCGGGTAAATAAAAAAATAATGGGACAGGGTTTTCCCGATAGTAAAAATATAAAAGAGGGTTCAAAAAATATTAAGTATCATATCGATTACATGGCTTGGCTGTTAGAGCATAGACGTTGGCTGGCGGGAGAAGTTATGACCCTTGCAGATTTTGCTGCTGCCGCTCATTTTTCCACCCTTGATTATTTAAGTGACATAGATTGGAGCAGATCTAATGCCGTGAAAGATTGGTATGCGAAGATAAAATCAAGACCAGCTTTTCGCAATTTACTGGTTGACCAAGTTTCAGGCTTCCCACCGCCGCTGCATTATAATGATTTAGATTTTTAACTCATTGGAAAAGCTGTGACAGATTTAAAATCTAAATTGTTAGGCCGTGCGAAGGAGCTAGGTTTCGATTTAACAAAAGCTTGCAGCCCGTCTGAAATCCCATCCATTTCTGAGTCTTTCCGAGAATTTTTAAGATTGAACTACCATGGACAAATGACTTGGCTTTCAGAGAAAATTGAGTGGCGCGAAGATCCGAAAATTCTTTGGCCGGAGGCTAAAACAGTCATAATGCTTGCTCAAAGTTATAAGCCAATTCACAATCCTATGGAGGTCCTCAAACACTCCGATAAAGCTGCAATATCTGTATATGCACAAAATAAGGATTATCATGTAGTTATAAAAAAAAAATTAAAGGCGCTTGCACGGTGGTTGATTAACGAGGCGGGTGGACAGGTGAAGGTTTTCGTTGATACTGCGCCCGTACCGGAAAAACCGTTGGGACAGGCAGCTGGGTTAGGTTGGCAAGGAAAGCACACAAATCTGGTAAGTCGTGATCTAGGAAACTGGTTTTTTATTGGTTCTATTTTTACGACTTTAGAAATTACTCCCGATCGTCCTGAGCAGGACCATTGTGGCTCATGTCAGTCATGTATTGATATTTGTCCTACTGAAGCTTTCCCCAAACCTTATCAAATGGATGCTAGACGTTGCATTTCTTACCTGACGATAGAACATCGTGGTCCAATTGAACTCGAGTTAAGATCAAAAATTGGAAATCGAATATATGGTTGTGATGATTGTTTGGCTGTCTGTCCTTGGAATAAATTTGCAAAAGCTGGTAATGAGACAAAACTTTTCGCACGAGAGGAACTAAAAATGCCAGACTTGACTGAGCTTGTAACCTTAGATGACAAAGCGTTTAGAGATAAATTTTCAGGCAGCCCAATAAAACGTATTGGTCGCAATAGATTTGTAAGAAATGTTTTGTATGCGATTGGTAATTCAAAAGAACAGAAATTTAAAAAAGTTGTACAGCCTCTAATTAAAGATCCAGATTTAGCGGTAAGAGACGCTGCGACATGGGCGCTTACCCAGTTAGTATGAACAGGTGAAAATTAATGCACTGGAAGTTTTTTGTTTTAAATCTGAAGGTTAAGTTCTAGGAGCCTGAAGTGACATTTTTCTTAGGGGTTGATACTGGCGGCACTTACACGGATGCTGTTATTTTACAAAATGAAACAAAAGTCATAGCTAGTTCAAAGGCACTTACTACCCGTCAAGATTTAGCTTTGGGCATATCCGAAGCCGTACGAAATGTAATCAATAAGTCGTCAATAAAAACAGAAGATATTTCTCTTGTATCGCTTTCAACCACTTTGGCGACAAATGCACTCGTTGAAGATCAAGGTGGAAGAGTTGCCTTAATATTTGTTGGGTTTCGAGATGGTGACCTAGCAAAGCATAGTATTCATGATGCACTGAGAGGTGATCCAGTTTTACAATCAAAAGGTGGTCATAATTATGCCGGTGAGGAAACATGCCAAATTAATGCTGGAGAAATAAGAGATTGGGTTTTGAACCTTGACGGTATATCAGCTTTTGCCGTAGCGAGCCAATTTGCAACCCGTAATGCGGCACATGAGCTTCAAATTATGGGATTAATAAAGAGCTTAACTGATAAGCCTGTAACAGCCTCTCATCAATTGTCTGCGAAACTTAATGGACCACGAAGGGCTCTTACCGCTGTTCTTAATGCAAGACTTATAGGGATAATTGATGAATTAATAGGACGTTGTGAGGCTACCCTTTTTAATCTTAAAATTAATGCTCCTTTAATGGTTGTACGTGGTGATGGCGCACTCATTTCCTCAAGCGAGGCCCGAGAAAAGCCTATCGAGACCATTTTGAGTGGACCAGCTGCTTCTATAGTGGGTGCAAAATGGATGACTAATCTAAATCTGGGGTTCGTCTCTGATATAGGTGGGACTACAACCGATGTTGCATTGCTAAAAGATGGGCGCCCTGCGCTTGATGCCGCTGGAGCTTGCGTTGGTAATTTTCGCACAATGGTAGAGGCTGTGGCAATGCGTACAACGGGACTGGGCGGTGATAGCCAAGTACATTTTCTATCTGAAGGACTAATGGGGGGCTTACAGTTGGGTCCTAAAAGGTTGGTGCCTATTTCCTTACTCGCTCATCAAGAACCACATATCCACGAAATTTTGGATGAACAATTGAGAAATACGGCTCCAGGCGAGTATGATGGTAAATTTGTTCGTCTAATTTCAGAGCCTGTTGAGCATAGTTTGACCTCTAGGGATATGAAAGTGCTTTCACGAATTGAGAGAAACGCAAAGGCACTTAAAGCGGTTATTCAGACTAGGATTGAGATTAAGTCTTTAGAGCGACTAGTATCCCGAGGTATGGTACAAGTTTCAGGTGTAACACCTTCTGATGCCAGTCATGTGCTAAAAATTATGGCTTCTTGGGATTCAGAAGCCGCAGAAAAAGCTATTACGCTTTTTGGCCGTAGGCGTAAGGGTTCTGGTGATTTTTTGGGAGAAACTGCAGAAGATTTATCAAGAATGATCATTACTCAATTACATCGGCAAACAGCTTCATTTTTATTAGAAAGTGCATTTCGTGAAGAAGATAAATTTGATCAGCCAGCAGAAGAGTTGGCAAATAATATACTAATGTTTGAAGGGCTCACTGGTCATAAGAATATTGTTAAAATTGATACTGGTTTAAATTTGCCCGTAGTAGGTTTGGGTGCTTCCGCGTCTTCATATTATCCTGCAGTCGGCGATCTTTTGAAGTGTGATCTGATTCTTCCAGAGCATGGCGATGTTGCGAATGCTATTGGCGCAGTAGTAGGGCGTATCACTATGAGAGTTCAGGGGTCTGTAACTGCTCCTAATGAAGGTCAATTTCGAGTACATTTGCCCGATGGGCCAAAGGATTTTTTAAATGAGAAAAATGCACTAACCTGTTTAGAAAATTTTCTGTTGGATCAAGCAGTTGATCAGGCCCGTGCTTCTGGTGCAGCTGATATTGTCACCAATGTATTCAGAGATATTAAAAAAGCAAAGGCGGAAGCACGTCAAATTTTTGTCGAGGCGCTTGTTACTGTTGAAGCATCTGGACGCCCCAGAATATCTAAGTAAATTTAATTCCCATCGTACCCAACCATGTGCTTTTCTCCTCGATCACGTGCGAGCTTTATTTGTTTTTGTCTCTCCCGAAAACGACCTTTATCGTAATCAGAGGTCTTATCAAAGCATTGGTGGCAAGAAACACCATGCTCATATTTCGTGTGATTTTGATCTTTTGGAAGGATAGGGTGACGACATGCATAGCACAACTGATGCGGACCCTCATTTAGCTCATGCCCAACTGAAACCCTTGCATCGAATACAAAGCAATCACCCTCCCAGCTACTCCGTTCTTCAGGGATTTCTTCTAAATATTTAAGAATGCCACCTTTCAAATGGTGTACTTTTTTTACTCCTTTTCCCAAGAGGTAGTTCGTTGATTTCTCACATCTAATCCCACCAGTGCAGAACATAGCAATTTTTTTATTGTGAAATTTATCTTTATTTTTCTCCCACCATTCTGGAAATTCGCTGAAACTTTTTGTATTGGGATTTACCGCACCTTTGAAGGTTCCAATGCCTACCTCATAATCATTTCTTGTATCAATAAGCACGACATCGGGAGAATTTATCAAAGAATCCCAATCTTTGGGTTCAACATATTTTCCCACTTTTTCTTCTGGGTTCACATCAGGCTGACCCATAGTTACAATCTCTTTTTTAATTTTTACTTTCATTCTTGGAAATGGTGGTAAAGAAGCGATACTTTCTTTATGCTCAATACCTCTGCAACCTGGTAAACTTTTTATATATTCTATGACATTATCAATGCCCCTTCTAGAGCCTGCGATTGTGCCATTTATTCCTTCTGGTGCCAGTAAAAGTGATCCAGTAACCCCAGATAAATTACATTTATCCTGCAATGGGCCACATATTTTTTGGTGATCTTTAAATCTTGTAAAATGATATAATGCAGCGACTATAAACATTATTTAAACTCTAATATCTAAAAACGTTTTCATATTTTGTGATCATTTGAAAATATCAAATTATCGTATTAATTACTTAGTTATTTCAAATGCCAAAGGCTTAACCTGTTTGAACATACCAGTGTCCTTTAATTGGTTTACTGCATCTGCAGTTATTGGTCCATCAAGATAAAGTAAAGCTATGGCTTCACCACCAATTTCCGCTCTTCCTAATGTAAAATTTGCAATATTCGTGTCGTTTGAGCCGAGAATTTGCCCTAGTTGGCCTATTATTCCGGGAACATCTTCGTTAGTGGTATATAGCATATGTTTTCCAACTTCTGCATCTAAGTTTATACCTTTTATTTGTATAAATCTTGGTTTTCCGTCACTAAATACTGTGCCTCCAATCGACCGTTCTTTAGTTTTGGTCGCAGCTGTTACTTTTATATAGCCATCAAAAACTCCAGATTTGTCTTGGTTTGTCGTAGAAATTTGGATGCCTCGCTCTTTTGCAATCACTGGAGCCGAAACCATGTTTACATCTGGATTTACCTTTTTCATGATTCCAGCGATGACTGAACAGTTTAGGGCCGCTAAATTCATTTTTGATACCGTGCCATCGTATAAAATATTTATGGCTTCAAGAGGTTCGTCAGTCATCTGTCCAATAAAACTGCCTAGGTGCCCGGCTAAGTTAACCCAAGGGCGCATTATTTTGGCCTCTTCCGAAGTCATTGAAGGCATATTTAAGGCGTTTTCTACGGCACCATCATTTAGGTAGTTAGCCATTTGCTCAGCTACCTGAATTGCAACATTTTCTTGTGCTTCGCTCGTCGCGGCACCAAGATGAGGGGTGCAAACAACATTTGGAATTTGGAATAATGGGCTTTCTTTAGCTGGCTCATCTGAGAATACATCGAAAGCGGCTCCGGCTATGTGTCCCGATTTTATCAGATCAGCTAGAGCATTCTCATCAACTAAACCACCTCTTGCGCAATTAACTATTCTAACGCCTTTTTTAGTTTTCCTCAAATTCTCACGACTTAAAATATTTTTTGTGGCGTCAGTAAAAGGAACGTGGAGAGTTATGAAATCTGACTTTTCTAACAGTTCATTAAGTTCAACCTTATCTATACCCATACTCTCTGCTTTTTCTTCGCTAAGGAAGGGATCATATGCTAGTACTTTCATTTGCAGGGCATGAGCTCTCTCACAAACAATTCCGCCAATATTACCGGCTCCAATAACACCAAGCGTTTTCCTGGTCAGCTCTACACCCATAAACTTTGACTTTTCCCACTTTCCCTGATGTGTCGACATTGATGCCTCAGGTATTTGACGGGCTACTGCAAACATCATAGCGATTGCATGCTCGGCAGTAGTTATCATGTTGCCAAAGGGTGTATTCATCACAATAATACCCTTTTTGGATGCTTCTTCCTTATCGATATTGTCTGTTCCAATGCCAGCTCGTCCGATTACTTTTAGTTTGTTTGCATTTCTAAGAATTGTAGGTGTGACCCTAGTTGCTGACCTTATGGCCAAGCCATCATAGTTACCTATTATTTTAGCAAGTTTTTCTTTGTCTTTGCCAACTTCAGGCATGAAATCAACTTCAATACCTTTGTTCTCAAATATTTGTATAGCAGTCTTAGATAACCTATCCGAAACGAGTACCTTGGGTACCATGTTAAACTCCTTAATTAATAAAATAAAAATACCTTTAAAGGCTAATTACAGGACTGGTGTCCTAAACATGCCTCGTTAATTCCTCATGATACGCCCATTCAAGCCATGGTAGCATCAGTTCCAAATCAATTTTATTGACGGTTCCACCGCACCATATTCGTAGCCCAGGTGGTGCATCCCTGTAAGCGGCAATATCAAAAGCGACTTTTTCATTTTCTAAGCGCTTAGAAATAGCTTTTGAAAATGCGACTCCATCACTAATATTTGGATCTGTAAATTGTAGACAAACGGATGTTACTGAACGGGTATTGGGGTCAACGGCAAGATTATCTATCCAATGTCGTTGGTCGCAGAAAGACCAAACTGTTTTTGCGTTAGCTTCTGCTCGGGCAATCAGTTTGTCTAAGCCGCCTATCTCTCTAGCCCATTTCAAGGCATATAAGAAATCTTCAACTGCCAACATTGACGGTGTATTAATTGTAGCACCCTCGAAAATACCTTGGATTAATTTATTGTTTTTGGTCATTCTGAATATTTTTGGCACTGGCCAATTAACTTTATGATTTTCTAAGCGCTCAATCGCCTTTGGAGATAAGATTATGACACCATGCGCTGCCTCTCCACCCATCACTTTTTGCCAGCTAAATGTTGTTACATCTAACTTTTCGAATGGTAATCTGACGGCAAAGGCGGCTGATGTTGCATCACATATTGTCAGACCTTTCCGTTCAACTGGTATATCCTCTCCGCTCTGCATACTAACACCAGAAGTTGTGCCATTCCATGTAAACACCACGTCGTTGTCATAATCGATTGAAGACATGTCAACGATGTGACCATAGTCAGCGGTTATAATCTCAGGTTTAATCTTTAACTCATTTACAACATCATTAATCCAGTCTTTTCCAAAGCTTTCCCAAGCTACCATTGTAGTTTTTCGGGCACCTAGCAAAGACCACATCGCCATTTCAACGGCTCCAGTATCTGACGCTGGGACAATCCCCACTTTATAATCGGTGGGAATTTCTAAGATTTCTTTTATATTGTCTATTAGTTCTTTAAGTTTGCGTTTTCCCACATTAGCACGATGTGATCTGCCTATTGCAGCTGTGCGTAGGTTATCTGTGGAAAATGTGGGATATTTGGCGCATGGCCCAGAAGAAAAATACGCGTTATCCGGCCGCGCAACCGGTTTTTGTTTATTCATTTATTTTACCCTTACAGATATATGCCCCTCGTTGGGGAGGGGTGTCCCACCAAAATCGTTATAGATTTTGAAAGACTTTCACAAGTCAGAATTAAAGGTTATGTCGTGTTCAAATTCGGATAAAATGTAAGTGAAAATATCAAATGTATAATGTTATGCTTCTATGCTCTGATGGAAAAGGGGTTCTCAATCAGCACTTAGTTAACTCAGTTTATTCGTCCATGGATGGCCAGGATCTTAAATGGCTCG
Source organism: Paracoccaceae bacterium (assembly GCA_045564995.1). Lineage (GTDB taxonomy): Bacteria > Pseudomonadota > Alphaproteobacteria > Rhodobacterales > Rhodobacteraceae > Salinivivens. Next base: position 10,853 of record JBJLGG010000013.1, read on the forward strand.
GCAATAATGAAGCTATATGTTTCAACATAGAGAAAAAGAGCAACGCGCATCGAAAAATATGGTCGCATTTGCAGCTCTTGAAAATAGATATGGTGGTCCAGAAGAAAGAAACTCATTTTAAGTCGTTACTTTTAGCTGACATGGATAGCACTATGATAGAGCAAGAATGTATTGATGAACTTGCAGATATGTATGGAGTTGGAAGTGAAGTAAAAAAAATAACAATGCGTGCCATGAATGGAGAGTTAGGGTTCAAAGATGCTTTGAAAGAGCGAGTAGCCTTATTGGCCGAATGCCCTAATACAGTTGTCGAAGAAGTATTGGAGCAAAGAATTACCTTACGCCCGGGTGGGAAAACTTTGGTTAATACGATGAAGGCGAACGGTGCATACACAGCCTTAGTTTCGGGTGGTTTTACCGCTTTCTCAGTTCCTGTTGGAGAAGTTTTGGGTTTTGATGAGCAGCACGCAAACATACTACACGAAGAAAATGGGATATTTACAGGTCAGGTAATCGATCCAATTTTAGGAAAAAATGAAAAAGTAAACCGATTAAAGAGCTTGGTAAAAGATAGAGGTCTCTCACAAAAGGATGTATTGGCAGTTGGAGATGGGGCTAATGACTTGGGAATGTTAGAGATAGCCGGAATGGGCGTTGCCATGCATCCTAAACCAACTGTAGCAGAAAAATGCGATATTGTTATTAACCACTGTGATTTGACTTCTTTGCTTTATCTTCAAGGTTATAGAAAAGAAGAATTCGTAGGCACTGAAACTAAAAGTTAGTCAGATTTCGCACCTACGTGTTTGAATAAGATTTTAACGGTCTATATCTTAGTTGGATTGAAGAAAAAGCAGGAGTAGATGTTGTGTCAAAATACTTTAAAGACTCAACGCGGGTTGACCAATTAAATGAGATAGAGCACTGGGTTACCCAAGAAAACGGTACAGAGCGACCGGGTACCGGAAAATATCTGAATAATAAAGAGATGGGTATTTACGTAGATATCGTTTCGGGAGAGCCCTTATTTTCATCTGATGATAAGTTTGAGTCTGGCTGTGGTTGGCCTAGTTTCACCAAGCCATTAATCTCGTCACATGTTACCGAGTTACAAGACAGTAGCCATGGAATGTCGCGTACTGAGGTGAGATCAAAATTTGCAGATAGTCACCTCGGACATGTCTTCCCTGACGGGCCACGGGATAGAGGCGGTTTACGTTATTGTATAAATTCTGCTAGCCTTCGTTTTATTCCGGTCGATGAGATGGACGCAGAGGGCTATGGTGAATACATTAGTAAAATAGGGGTATAATATGGCTAAAGCAATTTTTGCCGGTGGATGTTTTTGGGGCATGGAAGAATTAATTCGTATTCGCCCTGGTGTGCTGCGTACTCGCGTCGGATATACTGGTGGACATGTATCTAATCCTACCTATCGAATGGTTTGTACAAAAACAACTGGGCATGCTGAAGCTATAGAAATTGAGTATGACAATGATCTTACCTCCTACAGAAATCTTTTAGAGTTCTTTTTTAAAATTCATGACCCGACCACCTTAGATCGCCAGGGAAATGATATTGGCGATTCCTATAGGTCAGAAATATTCACTTTGAGCAATGAACAAGAAAATGATGCCCATCAAATAATCTCTGAGATTAATAAAAGTGGGCGTTGGCCAGGAAAAGTAGTTACCAAGGTTTCAAAGGCTACTGAGTTTTGGGAAGCTGAGCCAGAGCATCAGAATTATCTACAAAGATATCCTAGGGGTTATACGTGCCATTTTCCAAGAGATAATTGGATATTATAGCATTCCTAGTTCTCTTAAGATCTTACTCTTTTTGAAGTCGCTCCGTTTGTAAAATTCTAGTCGTTGACGGTGAAAACAATAACACCTATTCTTTTTAAGGCTCAAGCAGAGTGTTTTTAGTGAGGCTCCAGTAAATGAATATAAGAAACCATTTTCCTACTGAGGAATTACAAAAGCGTGATGCGGCGCATCATTTGCACCCATTTTCAGCTCAAGATGATCTGGCTAAAAAAGGGTCAAAAATAATCACCTCTGCGCATGGGGTTTATGTTTTCGATAGTAATGGTGAACAAATTTTGGATGCTATGGCTGGTTTATGGTGTGTAAATATCGGTTATGGCCGAGAAGAATTGGCTCAGGCTGCAGAGCGGCAAATGAGAGAATTGCCCTATTACAACACTTTTTTTCAGACTACGCATATTCCAGCGATTGATCTTTCAGAAAAACTTGCGCAATTAGCGCCAAGGGATCTCAATCATGTATTTTATGCTGGCTCAGGGTCTGAAGCAAACGACACTAATATTCGCATTGTGAGGCAATACTGGGCCTCATTGGGTTATTCAGAAAAAAATATAATAATCAGTAGAAAAAATGCATATCACGGCTCTACTCTGGGTGGGGCTTCTTTAGGCGGTATGAGTGCGATGCATAAACAGGGTGGTTTGCCTATTCCCGATGTGCACCATATCAATCAACCCGATTGGTGGGCAGAAGGTGGTGAGCTTGATCCAGAGGAATTTGGGTTTGCTAGAGCGAGAGAACTTGAAGAAGCAATAATTGGACTAGGTGAAAATAGAGTGGCAGCATTTATAGCAGAGCCTGTACAAGGTGCGGGTGGGGTTATAGTTCCGCCAGATACATACTGGCCGGAAATTCAGAGAATCTGCGATAAGTACGAGATAATTTTAATTGCTGATGAAGTCATTTGCGGTTTTGGGAGAACTGGTAATTGGTTCGGCTCACAAACGATGGATATCAGGCCAGATATTATGACAATAGCCAAAGGCCTGAGCTCTGGTTATCAGCCGATTGGTGGTTCGATCGTTACAAAAAAAATAGCTGATGTCATTGGAAAAGATGAGTTTAACCATGGTTACACTTACTCAAGTCATCCGGTTGCGGCTGCAGTTGCCTTAGCAAATTTAAATATTATCGAATCTGAAGGAATTATTAATCGCGTTCGTAATGATACGGCGCCATACTTAGCGACAAAATGGGCAACATTAGCAGACCATCCAATGGTTGGTGAAGCAAAAATTGTTGGCATGATGGGATCAATAGCATTAACGCCTAATAAAACAAATCGGGCTAGATTTTCAGCACCATCTGGTACGGTAGGCTATATTTGCCGAGAACGTTGTTTTGCAAACAATCTTATAATGCGTCACGTTGGAGATCGAATGATTATATCCCCGCCCTTGATCATAGACAAAGAGCAGATTGATATTTTGATCGAACGGGCTTGGAAATCATTGGACGAGGGTATGAGCAATGTCAAACAAAAGGAACTGTGGGAAAGTGCTCCAATCTGATTTTTTGAGTTTAAGAAATATTATCAAAAACAAATCATTAGATAAATTTCGTATATACTGTTGATCTGTTGTTAACTCTTATGTTCTAATCGGACGATTCTATAGCAAAAATAACAAATACTAGGGTTTAGATATTGGCCAAAGATTCGCATTTAGAAGCTTTTGTAAGCTTCAACCGTGTTCAAAAGAGCTACGATGGTGAAACTCTGGTAGTAAAAGATCTCAATCTTGAAATCCCAAAAGGTGAATTTTTAACTATGCTTGGCCCATCTGGTTCGGGCAAAACCACTTGTTTGATGATGCTGGCTGGTTTTGAAACAGCTACCCATGGTGATATAATGTTGAATGGAATTTCAATAAACAATATCCCTCCTCACAAGCGTGGCATTGGAATGGTATTTCAAAATTATGCATTGTTTCCTCATATGACCGTAGCAGAAAACTTATCGTTTCCATTGGAAGTTAGAAAGCTTGAAAAATCCTTGCGCGAGGAAAAGGTAAAAAGAGCCTTGGATATGGTGGAAATGGGAGAGTTTAAAGGACGGAGGCCTGCACAACTATCTGGAGGCCAACAACAGCGAATTGCCCTTGCACGTGCGCTTGTATTCGAGCCAGAGCTGGTTTTGATGGATGAACCATTAGGTGCGCTAGATAAACAACTACGCGAGAAAATGCAGTTTGAAATAACTGCGCTTGCGCATCGTCTTGGGATTACAGTTGTATATGTTACCCATGATCAGACAGAGGCCCTAACAATGTCAGACAGGGTCGCTGTTTTTAATGATGGCCGAATTCAACAATTAGCTACGCCAGACCAATTGTATGAAGAACCAGAAAATAGTTTTGTTGCACAATTCATTGGCGAAAATAATACGCTGAACGGGGTAGTAAAGGAATTGAAAAGCGACGTTGCAGTAGTTAAACTGGATAGTGGTGATATTATTGATTGTAAACCAGTAAATGTTTCTGAAGTCGGTGAGCGAACTCAAGTTTCTATCAGACCTGAGAGAGTAGAACTGAATAAAAATAAGCTTCCAAAAAAAGCACATACTTTGACTGCTGAAGTTTTAGAATTTATTTACATGGGTGATACTTTTCGCACCAGACTTAAGGTAGCTGGTAACGAAGACTTTATTGTAAAAACAAGAAATTCGTCTAATCAAGTGCGTCTAAAGCCCGGAGAGAAGGTTGAAATAGGTTGGTCTCCAGAGTGCTGTCGTGCTTTAGATGCTTGAAAAGGAGTTGGTTTAGCTTATTCATTCTTGAATAGAGCTTTCACAGTGTTGGTTAAGTTGCCCGTGAGGCTGATACTGTTTTCTAACAACGGGTAAAATGGGAGAAGGTAATGAACTTCACTAAAACAATTATGACAACTGCTTCAGCAGCATTGATTTCTGGTGCCGCTTTTGCAGAAAGTCATATGTCTATGGAAATGACTATCGTATCTTGGGGTGGAGCATACTCCAATTCTCAATTGAGAGCATACCATGAGCCGTATTCTGCAAAAACTGGTGTGACAATTCTCAATGATGATAGTTCATCAACAGCTGTAGCTCAATTGAGAGCGATGAATGAAGCAAACAATATAACATGGGATGTTGTTGACGTAGAAGCTGCCCCAGCCATGCAGCTTTGCGATGAAGGCCTAGCTATGGAAATTGATCCAGATACTATGCTTGCAGCAGCACCAGATGGAACGCCTGCATCTGAAGACTTTGGCGATATGCTCGTTTCAGAGTGTTTCATTCCACAAATCGTATACTCAACTACATTTGGTTATCGAACGGATCTTGTAGGCGATACGCCTCCTGATAATGTCTGCGCAGTTTTTGATACCAAAACGTATCCAGGAAAACGCTCACTTTTCAGTGTTCCAATTAATCAGATGGAGTGGGCTCTGCTTTGTGACGGCGTAGCCAAATCAGAGATTTATGACGTACTGGCGACCGAAGACGGTCAAGACCGCGCACTTGCGAAACTGGATACCATTAAAGACGATGTTATCTGGGTTTCTTCCGGTTCTGATACGCCTCAGTTACTTGCTGATGGTGAAGTCATTATGGGCGCTACTTACAATGGACGTCTGTTTTCTTTAATTGAAGAGCAAAAACAGCCTGTTGCGATGATTTGGGACGGACAGGTGATGGACTTAGACGGTTGGATTATTCCAGCTGGATTGAGCCCTGAAAGACAAGCTCGTGCTTTGGACTACATTATGTTCGCAACAGACACCCAACGGCTGGCTGATCAGGCAAAATACATCAGTTATGGTCCTGCAAGAGCGTCATCAGCTCCATTGGTCGGTAAACACGCTGATCTTGGGATAGATATGGCTCCTCATATGCCAACTGCCCCCGAGAATTTATCAAGAGCATTTTTGATGAATTATGATTTCTGGGCGGATTACAGAGACGATCTGGATGCTAAATTCCAAGCTTGGTTAGCAAAATAAGTAATTGTTAATAATAGAAGGGCCTCTAGGGCCCTTCTTATCACACATAATTTAAGCAAAATTTATTTTTGCGAATAGGGCCTGTTGATGATAAGCACTCCCTCAGATAAGATTTTGTTATCGGCAGATGGTAGGCCTTTAAAGCAAAGCCTCAGTCGTTCGCTAAGACAGCAAAAAATAAGAGCCTTATTGCTTATTGCGCCGTTGCTGATTTTTATTTTCGTAGCATTTATAATGCCGATTGTTTCGATGCTATCTCGATCGGTCGAGAATGACTTAGTGTCGCAAACATTGCCTCAAACAGTTCAAGCACTTCAGTCTTGGGATGCTTTAAGCGGGGAACTACCATCGGAGCCTGTATATGCTGCATTTGCCTTAGACATTCAAAATGCTGCTAAAGCAAAAGTTCATACTAAGGTCGGACTAAGGCTTAATTATGAAAAGTCAGGGATCGCATCACTATTTAAGAAGACAGCAAGAAAAGCAAAAAAATGGGATATTCAAAATGATGGTCCATTTAAGGATAAATTAATAAAAGTTCACAAGGGGTGGGGCGAAGTAGAAGTATGGCAAACTCTGAAAACACATAGCCCGCGATACACGTCTGGATATTTTTTGAATGCAATCGATATGCGCAAAACAGCAGAAGGTGCAGATTTTCAACCTGAAGATAAAACTATTTTGATTAAGCTGTTTCAACGCACCCTTATTATGTCTTTGATAATTACATTTTCGTGTATTCTTCTTGGCTATCCAGTAGCGTGGTTACTTGCAAATTTACCTATGCGACAGGCAAACCTCCTTATGATCTTAGTGCTCTTGCCATTTTGGACATCCTTGCTGGTGCGAACATCAGCTTGGAAGGTAATGTTGCAGCAGCAAGGGGTCATAAATGATATTTTAGTGCAACTTAGCCTAGTTTCAGACGAAGCCCGTCTAATTATGATAAATAATGAGATTGGGACCATTGTTGCTATGACGCATATTCTTTTACCATTTATGATTTTACCAATGTACTCGGTTATGCAAACAATACCTCCAAGTTATTTGCGCGCCGCTAAGTCATTAGGCGCAACAAACTGGACTGCTTTTTGGAGGGTATATTTCCCTCAGTCAGTGCCTGGTATTGGAGCTGGTTCAATTCTAGTTTTTATACTTGCGATTGGTTATTATATTACACCTGAGATTGTAGGTGGTACGAAAGGTGTCTTCATATCCAACCGCATAGCTTATCACATATTGAAATCCTTAAATTGGGGACTGGCGGCTGCCCTAGGCACAATTCTACTTGTTGCAGTGCTGGTTTTATATTGGACCTACGATAAAATTGTAGGGATCGATAATGTGAAATTAGGTGGGTAGGAGTATGAGCGAGCCTAAAGTTATCTATTCGAACCCATTTATATTTACCGTTACGTCTATGGGGATAATGGGAGGTTTAATAGGATTAATTTTTGGTGTTGCTAATGGATCTGGCCCTATAGGTTTGATTTTTGGGGCTTTTTTTATGGTTCTGATGAGTTCCTTAGTGATATTTTTGAGTAAAAATGAAGCTTTTGTGCGCTACGGTATTTGTGTGTTTCTTACACTAATTGGATTATATTTTATTGGAATTATTGGATTATTTTTAGGGCTGTTATTGGGTTTGTTTTCGAGCTGGTTCTTATTCTGGCTTCACTTAGGAAGATATAGGGCAAAGCTCCAGCCATATCTTTCGTCGGGTCAGGTTTTGTGGCACTACACGTTCAGAGTTATATGTGGAATTATTTTTTTATTTCTAATCACGCCAATTCTTGTGGTGATGCCATTGTCGTTTAATGCACAGGATTTCTTCACTTTCACTCCTGAGATGCTCAGATTTGACCCAGATGGATATTCACTAAAACATTACAGAGATTTTTTTACCAATAATGAATGGCAGCGATCCTTTAAAAATTCATTGTTAATTGCTCCAATTGCAACAATAGTCTCGGTGTCACTTGGTACACTTGCTGCTATTGGCTTGAGCCAAAGTCATGTGCCATTTAAGAGGGCAATTACTGCGGTTCTAATCTCGCCGATGATTGTTCCTTTGATCATCTCGGCAACTGGGATGTTTTTCTTTTACTCTCATGTTGGAAACTTTCTAGAAGACACTTTAGGGCTTGATAAAAATTTTGTTGGTTACGTCAAAGTTATTCTTGCTCACAGCGTATTAGGTATTCCATTTGTTATAATTACAGTAACTGCAACACTCGTAGGCTTTGATAATTCTCTTACGAGGGCAGCAGCAAATATGGGTGCAGATCCGGTTAAGACATTTTTTAAAATACAAATGCCACTGATTTTGCCTGGCGTAATATCTGGTGGATTGTTTGCTTTTATTACCTCTTTTGATGAAGTCGTCGTCGTGATGTTCGTTGGCTCTACAAATCAAAAAACTTTACCATGGCAAATGTTTACTGGATTGAGAGAGCAAATAAGCCCCACAATCCTAGCAGTTGCAACTATATTAGTTGTGATCTCTATCGCTCTACTAGTAACTCTTGAATTACTGCGCAGGAGATCCGAAAGGTTGAGAGGTTTATCGCCTGGCTAATTTAAATTAAAATTAGCATTTCGCATTGGTACAAAGATTAGTTGGATGAAAAATGACTACGGCGTTTATAACTCATAGCGATTGTTTAAAACATGAAACACCTCCAGGTCATCCGGAGCAGGTGGCTCGCTTAAAATATATTTTGGAAGCTACAAAAGATCTGGATTTACTCAGAATTGAGGCTCCGCTTGCTACTCAAAAAAATGTTCTTAGTGTTCACCCTCAATCTCATATTGACTTAATAAATGCCAGCAGTCCAGAGCATGGAACGCGACCTTTAGATGGCGACACTCACATGTCACCGGGTACTATCTCTGCTGCATATAGAGCGGCGGGTGGCGCCGTCTGTGCAGTGGACACAGTTCTTTCTGGCAAAGCGAAGAATGCGTTTGTTGCCGTGCGGCCTCCTGGGCATCATGCGGAAACACAAGTGCCGATGGGTTTTTGTTTATTTGGTAATATAGCAATTGCTGCTAAACATGCCTTGGATTTTCACAAATTATCCAAGGTTGTGGTGGTTGATTTTGATGTGCATCATGGCAATGGAACACAAGATTTGTTATGGAATGAACCTCGTGCTTTAACAATTACAAGTCATCAAATGCCGCTTTGGCCGGGCACGGGGCGCCCTGAAGAGCGAGGTGAATATGATAATGTTTTAAATCTTCCATTACCGCCAAACTCCGACGGGTCATACATGCGAAGCATGTACCGAGAAAAGGTATTTCCCAAAATACGTTCTTTCAGCCCAGATTTGATACTCTTATCAGCTGGCTTTGATGCTCATATTGATGACCCATTAGCTGAATTGAAATGGGAAGTAGATGACTTCGCTTGGATAACCAGAGAGGTATGTAATTTGGCAACGGATTATTGTTCGTCTAGAGTGGTTTCCATACTCGAAGGTGGGTATAATTTAGATGCACTTGCTGCGTGTACAAAAGCACACATCGAAAATTTAATAGAGGCAAACTAATGAGTGATAAAACAATTGAAGAGATGACTTTTGAGGAAGCTATGGCTGAGTTGGAAGCAGTAGTTGATCAACTAGACCGTGGAGATGTTGCACTTGATGAGTCGATAAAATTATATGAACGAGGTGCGCTATTAAAAAGACGTTGTGAAAGAAAACTCAAAGAGGCTGAAGAGAAAGTATCAGCAATTACCTTGGATGAAGATGGAAATCCAAATGGCACTGTCAAAATGGATGGACTATAAAAGTTGGATAGCGAATTAGAGGCTAATTCATCAGTAATAGATGAGCATTTTAAATATGTTTTTAAGTCTTTTGGGAGAAGCCGTGTAAATGAAGCAATGCAATATGCTCTTTTAGGAGGGAAAAAATTACGGGGCTATTTAGTAAATCAGTCCTCAAAACTTTTTGAAATTGATCTCCCAAAATCTATTTGGGCGGCTTGTTCGATTGAAGCCCTGCATGCTTACTCGCTTGTTCATGATGATTTGCCGGCAATGGATAATGACGATCTGAGGCGTGGAAAGCCAACTGTCCACAAAAAATGGGACGAGGCTACAGCAATTCTTACGGGCGACGCATTACAGACACTTTCATTCCAACTTCTCAGTGACCCAAGATTTAAAGTTGGCGATGATTGCAGGCTAAACTTAGTATATGAACTATCTGTTGCATCAGGTGCCGAAGGTATGGTGCTTGGTCAGGCGTTAGATATTCTGGCAGAAACGGCTGATGCACCTCTAAAATTGGATGACATTGTTCGAATGCAAAGAATGAAAACTGGTGCACTAATTGAATGGTCAGCATGCTCAGGAGCGGTGATTAGTGGGGAAGATCCAAGTGCTTTATTGGAGTATTCTAGATCGGTTGGTTTGGCATTCCAGATTATGGATGATATTTTAGATATTGAAGGTGACCCTTCAAAAGTAGGAAAGCGCGTGAACAAGGATCAAGACGCTGGCAAAGCCACCTTTGTATCTCTGCTAGGGATGGATACTGCAAAGAGCCATTCTGCTTCTTTAATTGATAGGGCTAATGAAGCGTTAACTCCATATGGCGCAAGAGCAAAGAACTTGCAGCGGTTAGCAAGTTTCGTTATTTCGCGCAACAAGTGAAGTAAACTGAGGTATTTAATGAACCAAAGGCCCGATACACCAATGCTCGATCAGGTCCAAACACCTGCCGACTTGAAGCGTTTTAATGATGAGGAGTTAAAATGCTTGGTAAATGAATTGCGTAATGAAACGATATCTGCTGTCTCTGAAACCGGTGGGCATTTAGGCGCTGGATTGGGTGTAATTGAGTTATCTGTAGCACTGCATAACGTTTTTGATGCACCTAAAGATAAAATAATATGGGATGTGAGTCACCAAGCTTACCCACATAAAATTTTAACTGGGCGACGCGACAGAATTAGAACTTTAAGACAAAAAAATGGCCTTAGTGGTTTCACAAAGCGTAACGAAAGTGAATACGATCCCTTCGGTGCAGCGCATTCTAGTACTTCTATAAGTGCTGCTTTGGGTTTCAAAGTTGCGCACGACTTGGGTGGTAATTGTAAAGCTGGGCTAGGCGATGCTATTGCTGTAATTGGTGATGGTGCAATGTCTGCAGGAATGGCTTATGAGGCTATGAACCATGCAGGGCATTTGGGCAAAAGATTAGTGGTTGTCTTGAATGATAACGAAATGTCTATAGCACCCCCAGTTGGAGCCCTTTCGAGTTATTTATCCCAGCTTTATGCAGGAGCTCCATTCCAGGATCTAAAAGCAGCTGCGAAAGGCGCTATTAGTTTCTTGCCAGAACCTTTCCGCGATGGTGCAAAGCGAGCAAAAGATTTGTTGAAGGGTATGGCTGTCGGTGGCACAATGTTTGAGGCTTTAGGATTTTCTTATATTGGACCAATTGATGGCCATGATCTAGACCAACTATTACCTGTCTTAAGAACTGTAAAACAGAGAGCAACAGGACCCATTTTATTACATATCATAACAAAAAAAGGTCGAGGATTTGCTCCTGCAGAAAATGCACATGATAAAGGGCATGCAACTGCTCAATTTGACTTAGTTACTGGGAAACAGGAAAAAGACACATCCAATGCAATAAGCTATACAGCCGCTTTCTCAAATGCGTTAGTTAGTCTTGCGTCTAACGACAATAAAATTTGTGCTGTTACTGCAGCAATGCCAGATGGAACTGGATTGAAAATTTTCTCGGAGAGGTACCCGTCTAGATGCTTTGACGTTGGAATTGCAGAGCAACACGCAGTAACTTTTTCCGCTGCACTGGCGGCTGGTGGTATGAAGCCGTTCTGTGCAATTTATTCAACTTTTCTTCAAAGAGGTTATGATCAGGTTGTTCATGATGTGGCAATACAGAGATTACCAGTTAGGTTTGCTATTGATCGCGCAGGTCTAGTCGGTGCTGATGGAGCCACCCATGCGGGCAGTTTTGATATATCGTTCCTTACGAACCTACCTGAGTTCGTTGTTATGGCACCTGCCGATGAGGCTGAGCTAGTTCATATGGTGAAAACGGCTGCTGAGTATAATGAGGGCCCAATAGCGTTTCGATACCCTCGAGGGGAGGGAGTGGGAGTAGAGTTACCAAACGCTGCAGATATATTAGAGATTGGTAAGGGTCGAATAATCAATAATGGCAGCAAAGTTGCTATTTTATGTTTTGGTGCTCGCTTAAAAGAAGTTTTAAAAGCATCCGAACTTTTAAGACCAATAGGTTTTGATATAACAGTTGCCGATGCTCGTTTTGCTAAACCACTTGATCATGATTTGATAGAACTTTTATGTTCTGAACATGAGGTCTTAATTACAGTTGAGGAGGGTGCCATTGGAGGTTTTGGCTCTCATGTTGCGCAATATGCTGCTGAAAGAGGTTTATTAGATAATGGGCTTAAGTTTAGGTCAATGTTTCTCCCTGATATTTTTATTGATCAAGCAAGCCAATCGGATATGTACAATGTAGCGGAACTGAATTCCGAGCATATAGTTAACAAAGTATTAGAAACAATAGGCATTTCTAAAATTAACACGAAATTAGCATAAAGAAATTATACTAATGATAAATCTCATTTTCCAGCCAATGCACTGAGGCCAATCTCAAAGTTTGGATATTTTAAAGTGATTTTTAATTCACTTTTAATCCGTTCATTCTTCACGCGTTTATTTTCGGAATAAAAGCTTTTTGCCATTGGACTTAATTCAGCTTCTTCAAAAGCTACCTTTGGTAGATCAGGATAGTTGATTAGTTTCGCCGCATAACCCAAGACCTCGTCTGGTGCCGCTGGCATGTCATCACATACATTATATACTGATCCATGATTTGGCATTTCTATTGAGGCCCCTAATACTCTTGCAATATCTTCAACGTGGATGCGACTGAAAAATTGGCCTGGTTTACTAATTAACTGAGCTTTTCCCGACCTTATTTTATCCAAGGGACTTCGATTTGGTCCGTATATTCCAGCTAGTCGAAATATATGTAATGGTAAATCTTTTATGCTGGACCAATTATTTTCCGCTTTTACTCTCAGAAGACCTCGGTTGCTTGATGGGTTGACTGGAATGTTCTCATCAACCCATTTGCCATCGTGATTACCATAGACACTAGTTGTAGATAGATAACCAAACCACGAAAGATTTGTAGATCTTGATATAATTGCTTTTGAAAATCTTTTATAGACAGGATCTCCAATTTCTGTTGGCGGTATAGAATGTAAAATGTAATCTGATCGATTTATAACAGATTTAATTTTCGATCCATCAGACCACATTAGTGGCTTTACACCTTTTTTGATAAGCAAATCAGCAGTTTGAGGGTTTCTGGTGGTACCAAAAATTTCCAAGTCTATGTTTCTTATATAATCTACAAATGCATTTGCAGTGTATCCGTGTCCGAATATCAATAAACAAGGACGCTTTATCATGTTAATGACTATCTGATTATTTCTCAAACTCGTTAGATTTTATTTTATCAACCACCAAAATTAAAATGCACAAAGCCATATTTATAGCTTAGGTTTCTAATTCTCTTTTTTCTACCTTAGTAATTTTACCAACAATGATCGATAAAATTGCTGCTGCGAAACTAAATAATGCTCCCATCTTTGCTGCATCCTGTACAGGTCCAGCATCAAAAGCTACGGTTGCTACAAATAGTGAAACTGTGAAGCCGATTGCTGCCACGAAACCAATCACTATAAGGTCGACCAATCTTAAACCCTCCGGCATACCCAATTTAAGTGGTACTGCAGCGAGCCACCCAAATAGAAATATACCGATCGGTTTTCCTATAATAAGACCAGCAAGGACTAGCCAAGTTGCATCACCAATCGCCGAAAACTCTACACCGGCATTTAGCAAACCAAAGAAGAAAAGGACGACCTCTACAGGATGTTTTAGAGCATGCTCCATAGTATTCAAAAGGTCATGAACATGCTCTTCCGCCTGGTCAAAAAAACCAAAAGCTCGATCCGCATGAGGAATCGCGGGAACAATCGGAAGCAAACCTAATGCTGGATGTAATCCTGAACGCATAAAACCATACCAACTTATGCAACCGGCAATGGCGTAAGGCCAAAAAGATAGGTTCTTTCGTATCCAGGTTGATCTAGATTGGCTTTGATCGTTGCCATCGAGTTTTCTTGGAAGCCAGTTGAAGAGTAGATATGCTAATAATGCAGCTCCAGCGGACAGTAGCAGCCATTCTGGAGCAAGTTCACCAGAGGGATAAAATATTGCTAGGATAATTAGACCTGCAGCGTCATCTGCAATAGCTAGGAGCAGTAAGAAACTTACAGCAGGGTGACCAGAGCCAAATACCAAGCGCCCAACCAGATAACAGAAAGCTATATCTGTTGCAGTTGGAATTGCCCACCCATTCGCGACTGCATTGTAGGTGTCGGACCCGAGCATCATAGCCATCCCCAAATAGACCGCGATTGGCCCAAACATACCACCAGCAGTTGCGAACAAAGGAGTGGCTGCTTTTTTACCCCTTAAACTACCATTTTCAAGGATGATTGCTTCCCACACTTCTTTTGCCGCAATAGCAAAGAACAAGGCCATCAGAACATCATTCACCAAATAGTGCAGTGTTAGTGTACGGTGGCCATGGTGATAATGACCAATAGGAGAATAGTCCCAAATAACATAGTCCACAAAATGGTGGTAACTGCCCGGATTAGTATTAGCCCAAATCAGAGCTATAATGGCTCCAATTATGAGTAGAAGAGAATAGTTAGTTAAGAAATTCCAAACGCGATACATCTAAATACATACCTTATTTTTTGGGGCTATCTATCAACAAATACTTTCCATATCAAGAGGCGGAATACAGTATGTTATCTGATTTATTAACCATTTTAACGCTATTTGGTAGCTAGCCTATTATAATGAAAGTTCAAGGTAGGCTTTATTCTAATTTTTGCCTTAATTCTCGTAAAATGGGTACAATAGCTTTAAGACGCTCTTCTCCCATATCTCGAGCCAAGTCCTCTATAATCGGTGTAACGGCTGTAAGAGCATTGTTTCGTGCAACCATGCCGGCTGGGCTAATGCTAACCATTTTGCGTCTAGCGTCTTCCCAATCTGGTCTTACATGAATATATCCAGATAACTCTAATTTATTTAAGGTATTTGTAATTGCTCCCCTTGTAACTCTGAAACTTCTTGCAATTTGAGCAGGGGTCCGTTCGATTTTAGTATGGCTCAGTTGATTAAGTACTGAAAAATGAGACAGCTCCATACCCTTAGGTAATACTTTAGCTAAACGATTTCTCACCAACTGTTCTAACGCAAGAATTTCTCCAAAAAGTGGTACTGCTAGATAGCTGTCGTTATCCATGCTTATTCATAACTATAATTACAATCGTGCGTCAATGATGGCAATTTAGAACGAGCCATTTCCACTTTAGAAAGATCACATGAAAAGTATGATATATTATTTGTATTTCCTTTTGCATCGACCAAAACCGTTCCCCACGGGTCAACTACCATTGAGTGCCCAAATGTTTTTCTGCTACCCCCATCAGAAAAATTGTGCGTTCCCGCTTGTGCCGGTGCAATTACAAAAGCACCGTTTTCTATTGCGCGAGCACGGAGAAGTATTTCCCAATGAGCTTTTCCTGTCGGGACTGTGAATGCAGCGGGTACTGTTAAAAGCTGTGCACCTCGTTGAGAAAGGCCTCTGTAAAGATGGGGAAACCTCACATCGTAGCATATACTCAGGCCAAATTTCCCAATATTAGTTGAAACCACTTTTGCATTCTTTCCCGCTAAAAAATTTGAACTTTCACTATATTTTTCCGTCTCTGATATGGTAACGTCAAACATATGGAGTTTATCATATTTTCCCAAAACTTTACCTGACATATCGATAAAAAAAGACCGATTTACGAACTTTTCCTCATTCTTATTTTGTTTTAGAGCTAAAGAACCAACTAATATATTAATAGATTTTTTTTTAGCAGTGTCGGTCAAACTTGCCAAGGTAATATCTTCTTCTTCTATTTCTAGAACTTTGTTTTGTTGTGATCTACTGTTTGAAATGCAGTTTGCAGTCTCCGGTAAGGCGATAAAATCGACGTTTTTGGATGCAGCTGAATTGATCATATTATCTATGACTTCCAAGTTCTCTTTTGGTTTATCCGTTGATGACAGTTGAAGAAGTGCTCCTTTCCACATTGGTTAATCTTTCAATAGTTTTTCAAGTTTGCCGAATTGCTGCATTGCATAAAAAATTTCTACAAAACCACCCAAGTGCGCATTATTTACATAGATTTGTGGTATTGTCCGCATGTTGTTTGCTTTTCTCTTCATCTCGCCTCCAAGCATTGGATCAGATGACATATCGATCTTTAAGTAACTAATATCTATCCTTGTCACGGAGCAGTCTTTTCGCCGAGTAACAAAATCCATGTGTTTGGGTCGAATATAAGTCAATATTTTTCACTATAACAGGCTTCAGTTCTTTTTTACGCTAATCTATGATGTTGTTCTTGAGCGATTGGTTTTTAAGTATTAAGTGCTCTCCAAGACTATATCAATTTTAGAATTTTATTATCAAGTTGGAAAATACTGTTAAATGAGCCAGCCTAATATATTAGTGGACAATAAAGCTTTGGAAATGAATCGAAAAAGAGCCATTGGTCGAGATGAGTATTTTCTCCATGAACTAGCTATAGCAGAGATCAAAGATAGGCTTAGTAGTATTAATAGGGATTTTCAGTCAATTGCTATTGTCTCGGGCCTGTCAACTCCCTGGGGCAAAGCATTTCCAAAAGCCACGATCATTCAAGATAAAGAAAACTTAAATTTAGCTGATGGTAAATATGACCTCATAATACATGGAATGGCACTTCATTGGGCAAATGATCCTGTTGGCCAACTAATTCAAGCAAGGCTTGCTCTTAAAAACGATGGTTTAATGATTGCTGTATGTTTAGGTGGAACGACATTGAACGAACTGCGTAGCGTATTCATAGAGGCCGAAACAAAATTATTTGGTGGAATTCACCCGAGATTTATGCCTTTGGCAGAAATTCGTGACCTTGGCTCGCTTATTCAAAGAGCTGGATTTGCTTTGCCGGTAGCAGATAGTATAATTACAGAGTGTTTGTACAACGGATTTTACAAGATACTCCATGACTTGCGCGCAATGGCTGAAACAAATGTGCTTATTAATAGGACAAAATATTTCTCAAGACGTGGTCTTTTTCAATATGCCTCTGAGTTATACGAAAAACAATGTTCTAGACCAGGTAAAATGGTAAGTGCAACCTATGAACATATTTATCTGACAGGTTGGGTGCCTGATCCGAGTCAGCAGAAGCCTCTCAGACCTGGAAGTGCACAATCGCGATTGGCCGATGCGCTTCGGTCAAATGAATCCCATTTGCCTGATTGACCACAGGCATAAATGTTTTATTTCAATAAATTGTTATTGTTGATTATTAGCTCTGAAGGAAAGAAATGTTTGACACTTCAACGCCACTTGAGACGCCACTGCATGCCACAATTGACCATCCAAAAATACCAAAACAAAAAGTTGGTGTTTTAGTTTCAAATTTAGGGACGCCCGATAATTATGATTATTGGTCAATGAGAAGGTATTTGAACGAATTTTTGTCTGACAGAAGAGTAATCGACTACTCCCCATTTTTATGGCAGCCGTTGTTACAGTTGCTAATCCTTACCTCAAGACCTTTTAGGTCTGGTACTGCTTACAAGTCAATCTGGAACGAAGAACGGTCAGAAAGTCCATTGTTGACAATAACTAAAGATCAAACAGCCGCCATCAATAAAATAATGCAGCAGCAATATGGCGATGGTATAGTAGTCGAGTTTTGCATGCGCTATGGGAACCCATCGACGAAGTCAAAAGTCAGGTCTTTAGTGAGCATGGGGTGCAGTAAAATTCTATTTTTTCCGCTATACCCCCATTACGCAGGTGCCACTAGTGCAACTGCTAATGATCAATTTTTCCGAGCGCTTATGAACGAGAAATGGCAGCCGTCTGTTAGAACTGTTGCTCCATATTTTGATAATTCTTTATATATTGACGCATTGGCTAAGTCCGTCGAAACTGCATATAAAAAAGCAGATAAAAAACCAGAAATTTTAGTCTGTTCTTATCACGGAGTTCCTAGGCGCTACCTGGTGCAAGGAGGTGATCCATATCATTGCCAATGTCAAAAAACCACGCGCCTTCTCAAAGAGCGGCTTGGCTGGGATGATACTAAGATTGTAACTACTTTTCAGTCTAAATTTGGACCCGAGGAGTGGTTAAAGCCATATACTGTGGAGGAAGTCGCAAGATTGGCCAAGGAGGATGGAAAGAAGCATATAGCGGTGATTGCTCCAGCTTTTTCGGCAGATTGTATCGAGACGCTTGAAGAGATAAATGAGGAAATAAAGGAAAGTTTTGAGGAAGCCGGCGGTGATGAGTTTTTGTACATTCCTTGTTTAAATGATGAACCGTTGCACATTGGCGCTCTTTGCAAAATCATTGACGATAATTTAGCTGGATGGATTTAACACTAAAGATACTGTTGTTCGATCCAACTAGCTAATAAGGCAGGTTTTGAGTTTCCTTCTATTTCAACTTTGGTCACCCAGCTTAGTGTTATAGTTTTTGGATTTTTTTCAACAATGTTGGAAAGTATGAATACTCCTCGGATGTTATCGTCACATTTGACTGGCGCCAAGAACCTTAGCTTATCAAAACCTATGTTTATTCCCATCCTCATGCCTTCAGTTTCCGGAACAGCATCATAATACATTGCAGATAGTAGGGACATTGTGAGAAAGCCGTGTGCAATTGTTGTCCCAAATTTAGTTCTTTTGGCTTTGTCAGGATCGATGTGAATAAATTGGTTATCCTGCGTGACCTTTGCAAAAGAATTTATAAGTTCCTGATCAACTTTGAACCACTTTGATGTCCATTCTTTATTATCTTGATCAGTGAATAGCTTTCTAATATCATGCGTGGTCATTTTTTATCAAAACTTTGCTCTATGGTCTGCCGCTTGATGCTGGGATGTCTTATTTGTTCTTAAAATTCTTCAACTAGTTGCTTCCACTTAGCATAATGTTTATTGCTGGATAATGAAAGAGATGGGGTTAATGAGTTGACTAATATACTTCATAAAGGTGATTTGCCAGATACGTTGGATCTTGGATCTATTGTTGCAATAGATTGTGAAACGATGGGACTAAACCTTTATAGGGATAGATTGTGTTTAGTCCAATTGTCTGGCGGTGATGGAATTGCTCATATGGTACAAATTGTGGCAGGACAAGATTTCGCTCCAAATTTGTGCAAATTATTGGCTAATGAAAAAATATTAAAAGTCTTCCATTTTGGACGTTTTGACATAGCGGCTTTGTTAAAGACGTTTGGTGTTTTGACTAGCCCTGTTTATTGTACCAAAATTGCGAGCAAATTAATACGAACTTACACTGACCGGCACGGTCTAAAAAATTTATTACAAGAGCTTTTACATACAGATATTTCCAAACAGCAGCAATCTAGTGATTGGGGTTCAGAAACGTTAACAGATGCCCAACTTGAATACGCTGCCTCAGATGTTTTGTATCTCCATAGTCTGAAGAACGAACTTGATCTTCGACTAAAGAGAGAGGGCAGACTTGATTTGGCCAAATCTTGCTTTGATTTTTTGCCAACACGTGCCATGCTCGATCTGGCCGGCTGGCCCGAGACTGATATATTTGCACACTAGGCTGGATTAGCACTTGGCTATTTATGATAAAATATATTTTCGTGTAATTAATTTTTTAAAAATTGCACTTCCGTTCCTTGGAGTGAGCTTAATGATCGCAATGTTTGTTCTCTCCAGAGATCAAACAGCACAAGCAGTTTTGCCGTTTGATAAAAATCAATTTGCAGATGAACTTGCAAAGCAACAAATTAATCAGCTTTATTACTCAGGGCAAACTGGCGTTGGAGACGAGCTTGCATTGTCTGCGCAATCGGCCGTTGAGGGCTTTGATGGACAAAAAATGCTTGAAATGAAGGCTGTTAGCGCATCCATCAAAGGTAAAAATGGATTAGAAATTGAGGCAACTGCACAATTTGGGCAATATTTATACTCCGAAAAATTACTCAAGATGACAGGCGCAGTTTTGATTTCCAGTTCATCTGGTTATAAATTATCATCTCCAGAGTTACGTATATTAATAGATGGGACTTATATTTTTGGAGAAGGCCCAATTGAAGGTTTATCGCCTATGGGTAAGATTTATGCAGGAAGAATGGAAATAACGAGAAAAAATGCCAAGGCGCCAATGCAGGTGTGGTTTGGTGAAAAGGTTGTTTTGGATTATGAGCCTAGCGAAATCTAATAGAGGGATTAATGGCTAAAGCATTTTTATTCATATTCCTTGGTATTTTACCAAGTTATCTATTATCAGAAAATCTAGAGGGAGGTTTTGGTACTATTGTAAATGACCAAAAAGAGCCGATTTCTTTTTCTTCAGATAGCTTGTTTTTCAATGAAGAAACAGGAACAAGTGAAATGAAAGGGAGCGTAAATATTAGCCAAGGCGAGACAAGTTTATCATCTAATTACGCAGAAATTTCATTTAATATGAATACAAATGAATTAGAAAGATTTTTTGCTAGTGGCGAGGTAGTGTTAAAGAGTGGTAATGATATCGCAATGGGCGATGAAGCAGTATATGATTTTATAAAAAATGAATTAACCTTATTGGGCGATGTATATTTCTCACAAGCTGGAAGTACAGTAAAAGCTGAGAAAGCTGTAATTAACACTGAAACGGGTTCCGCGTCGATGATGGGTAATGTGAAGACAACTTTAATGCCTCCTAGACAGGAAGGCGACGGCGAATGACGAAGTTAATCTCAGAAAACTTACAGCCTGGTTTAGTCGTTCAAGGTTTGCGAAAGAGTTACCAAAAAAAAGCTATAATCCAAGATGTTTCGCTCTCTGTCAGGAGAGGAGAAGTAGTCGCCCTGCTTGGGCCGAATGGTTCAGGTAAGACTACATGCTTCTATGCCATAGCAGGTCTGATACAAGCAGACGGTGGTAAGGTATCTTTGGATGGGTATGATATAAGTACATTGCCTATGTATAGAAGAGGGCGTCTTGGCATAGGATATTTGCCGCAAGAAATGTCGATATTTAGAGGTTTGAATGTACAAGAAAACATAATGGCAATCTTGGATATTACAGAAAAAGACATTCATAAGCGAAGAGAACGACTAGAGGAGCTTATGGCGGAATTTTCGATAGAACACTTGAGAACTGCTCCTGCGCTTGCATTGTCCGGAGGAGAGCGACGGCGAGTTGAAATAGCAAGATCACTAGCTGCTAATCCGAAGTATTTACTTTTGGATGAGCCGTTTGCTGGTGTAGACCCTATCTCAGTGTCAGACATACGCTCTTTGGTACACGATTTGAAGGATCGAGGAATCGGGGTTTTAATTACAGACCACAATGTACGGGAAACGCTTGATATAGTTTCACACGCATATATCTTGCATGATGGTAAAGTATTGATGGCAGGCGCACCTGATGAAGTCGTTGCAAATGAAAATGTGCGGCGGGTTTATCTTGGCGATAATTTCAAAATCTCATAAAATTTGTAACAATTTTAATTGACACTAAATCTGTGGTCTATTTTAATGGAATCAGATTTCATACTGGTTAAGGCACAATTTAACTAGATTTCGATTTCGAAAAGACCTCTGAATTTATGCAAAAGGTGTCAAAGCAGTTTGCTGAGTCAAGCTTTTTGTTATCTGTCGTTTTTTCCATGAAAGGAATAAAGATGCGCTATCAAGTATCTGGAAAACAAATTGATATCGGTACTGCATTGCAACAGCATGTTAAGAGCGAAATTGATGAAGTAGTTTCAAAATACGCTGAGCGTCCAACCGATGCTATAGTTGTTTTTTCAAAGAGTGGTCATGAGTTTGTGTGTGAAGCCACAGTTCATTTGTCAACGGGTCTAACTGCCCAGGCGCGGTCACATGAAAATGAGATATATGCATCATTCGATAATTGTGCTGCCAAGATGGAAAAACAATTACGTCGCTACAAAAGAAGATTAAAAGACCACCACGCCGCAAGAACGACACCTGTTGAACTTTCCTCTGCTTCATCATATATCCTCGTTTCAGAACATGAAAACGAAGAATCAGAGCCAGAAAATCTACAGCCAATTATTATAGCTGAAGTAGAGACAACAATACCAAAACTATCTGTTGGTGAAGCGGTAATGCAAATGGAGATTTCAGGTAAGGATTTTTTCGTATTTAAAAATGATGCAAACAAACTTGTTAGTATTGTTTATCATAGGGACGACGGGAACATTGGCTGGATTGAGCCAAAGTAGAAAATATTGGAATTTTAAGGAATAGTCGCTGAAATGGAACTCTACGATTTGCTTCATCCTGAGGCTGTAAAGGTAGTAGCAGCAGCATCCAGTAAAAAGAGGGTGCTGCACGACATGGCTCAGTTGGCAGGAAATTGCTATGATATGAGGGCTGAAGTCTTATTAGAAGCTTTACTTGAGCGTGAGAAGTTGGGTCCAACTGGGGTAGGGAATGGTGTAGCTTTACCACACGCTAGATCCATGGATGTTGGTAGAGTTTGTGGGGCTTTCATTTTATTGGAGTCTCCTGTAGATTTTGGATCTGTAGATAAAGTACCAGTCGACGTAATATTTGGACTTTTTGCTCCTGAAAATGCTGGAGTTGACCATTTGAAAGCGTTAGCAATTGTTTCAAGGACGCTGCGCGATAGTTCTATATGTGCGAAATTGAGAGCAAACCCTGATCAACAAACGCTTTTCACCATTTTAACGGAAAATCAAAAAATACAAGCCGCCTAATATTTGATTAAGTTTTTTTTGCTGTGAGCTACGAAAAATGGGTTTTCAAAACTGGGTTTTCCGTAACAAAGAGGTTCCTTTGTTAAAAGATTTGTAACGTAACCACCTGCCCCTGAAAGTATAGCATGACCGGCTGCTGTATCCCATTCCATGGTGCGGCCCAATCTTGGATAAAAGTCAGCTTCACCATTTGCTATAAGACAAAACTTTAATGATGAACCTGCATTTTTGCAATTTAATACAGAATATTTAGCGATATACTCTTTTGTTTCGAAATTAATATGTGATTTTGAGGCTACTACAGTTAAAGCATTTGCATCGGGAGCTGATACTCGAAGCGGCTTATTTATCGTTTGTCCTGCTTTAGCTGATAATTTTACAGTTTCGTAAGATTTACCATTTTGATCAGTTGAAAATAATCGTTTAATTGCTGGTGCGTACACAACGCCATGGGTTGGGGTGCCATTTTGAATGTAAGCAATATTTACGGTGAATTCTCCAGTTTTATTAATAAATTCTTTAGTCCCATCTAGGGGATCAACTAAAATAAAATTATTTGTTTTTAGATAGTGGCTTTCTAACTTTTCTTCAGTAATTAAGGCGACATCTGGAAATGCCTCTTTCAATCCTTGATAAATTATGGTGTCTGCTGCTTTATCAGCATTTGTTACAGGACTAGAGTCAGTTTTTGTTTCAATTGCAACATTACCTTTCGAATAGATTTCCATAATTTTATCACCAGCTTGTAATGCTAAATTACGAAATACTTGAGTTAATTTAATGTAGTCCAAACTTTATTATCCTCTTAAAATTCAAATAGATTTTGGCGGCTTAAATTTTGTCTCTCCCGATTTAGCTAATTGGTCAAGTAGCTTTATAAAATTACCGCAGATAAATTAAATTTTACATAAAATGTGCGATATGGTTGAAGCTTTGCTAAACGCTACTTATATACACCTCGATTGAATTGAAACTAGGAAAGCCTAAATTAAGAAATAAATTTGAGTATGTTCAAATTTTTTCGAATTGCCACGTAAATAATGAGGAAAAGTAATGGGTAAAGTAATTGGAATTGACTTGGGAACGACTAATAGCTGCGTTGCTATAATGGATGGTTCTCAGCCGCGTGTTATAGAAAATGCAGAAGGAGCTCGAACAACTCCATCTATCGTGGCATTCTCAGACAGTGAAAAGTTGGTAGGTCAGCCAGCCAAACGCCAAGCTGTTACAAACCCAACAAACACTGTGTTTGGAGTTAAACGCCTGATTGGCAGACGTGTTGATGACTCTAATTTGGAAAAAGATAAGAAAAACCTTCCCTTTAACGTTATTGATGGTGGTAATGGAGATGCCTGGGTCGAAGCACAAGGCGAGAAATATAGTCCATCCCAAATTTCTGCTTTCATATTGCAAAAAATGAAAGAGACAGCAGAGGGTTATTTAGGCGAAGATGTGTCCCAGGCTGTTATTACAGTTCCTGCTTATTTCAATGATGCGCAAAGGCAGGCAACAAAAGACGCTGGCAAAATTGCTGGGCTTGAAGTTCTTAGGATTATAAACGAACCAACCGCTGCTGCTTTGGCCTACGGTTTAGATAAAAATGAAAGCAAAACAATTGCTGTTTATGATCTAGGCGGTGGTACATTTGATGTTACAATTCTAGAAATTGACGATGGATTATTCGAAGTAAAATCAACAAATGGTGACACTTTCCTCGGTGGTGAAGACTTTGACATGAGGATCGTTAATTACCTTGCAGATGAATTCAAAAAAGAGAATGGCGTTGACTTAACAAAGGATAAAATGGCGCTTCAACGTCTAAAGGAAGCAGCAGAAAAGGCTAAGATTGAACTTTCCTCCGCTAGTCAAACAGAAATTAACCAACCATTTATATCTATGGATTCTAGCACTGGCCAACCACTGCACATGGTAATTAAACTAACTAGAGCTAAGCTGGAAAGTTTAGTTGGAGACTTGATCAAGGCGTCAATAAAGCCATGTCAGGCGGCTCTGAAAGATGCGGGCTTGTCGACGTCTGATATAGACGAAATAGTCCTTGTCGGTGGAATGACACGTATGCCAAAAGTGATGGAAGAGGTTACTAAATTTTTTGGTAAGGAGCCTCACAAAGGGGTAAACCCAGATGAAGTTGTGGCGATGGGTGCGGCTATTCAAGCTGGTGTGCTTCAGGGTGATGTAAAAGATGTTGTGCTTTTGGATGTTACTCCTTTATCTCTTGGAATAGAAACTCTAGGAGGAGTATTTACTAGATTAATCGACCGGAACACAACTATTCCGACTAAAAAATCTCAAGTGTTTTCTACGGCGGAAGATAATCAAAATGCCGTGACAATTCGTGTTTTTCAAGGAGAGCGCGAAATGGCTACAGACAATAAGATTTTAGGACAATTTAATTTGGAAGATATTCCCCCAGCGCCTCGTGGAATGCCGCAAATAGAAGTGACCTTTGATATTGACGCTAATGGTATTGTGTCTGTTTCCGCAAAAGATAAGGGTACTGGTAAGGAACAAAATATAACTATTCAGGCCTCTGGTGGACTTTCGGACGAGGACATTGAAAATATGGTTAAAGATGCAGAGGAGAATGCAGAAGCGGATAAAGAGCGCCGAGAGTTGATTGAAGCAAAGAATCAGGCAGAAAGCCTGATCCATTCTACAGAAAAGTCGATGGAAGAGCACAGTGACAAGGTAGATCCGACAACTATTGAAGCAATTGAACTAGCCATTTCGGCATTAAAGGAAGAGTTAGAAACTGAGGATGCTGGAAAAATTAAATCGGGGATTCAGAATGTAACAGAGGCAGCGATGAAATTAGGAGAAGCAATATATAAAGCCAGCCAAGAAGATGGCGAAAATGCTGATAAAGAACCTGGTAGTGCTGATTTTGACGACAATATTGTTGATGCTGATTTTGAAGATCTCGATGATGAAAAACGCTCTTAATGGATTAATGCCTTTTGATGGCAAACGTTAGGTTGATGGCTAGAGACCTTAGAAGGAGCATTTTTTATGTCAAAGCGTGACTACTACGACGTATTGGGTGTACCAAAAGGTTCTCAAGCAGATGCCATAAAAAAGGCTTATCGGACTAAAGCGAAGGAACTTCATCCGGATCGAAATTCAGACAACCCTAATGCGGAATCTCAGTTTAAGGAAGTTAATGAGGCTTATGAAGTCTTAAAAGATGCTGATAAAAAGGCTGCATACGATAGATATGGTCACGCTGCTTTCGAAGGTGGGGGCGCACAAGGTTTTGGTGGTGGGGGAGATTTTTCTAGTGCCTTTTCTGATGTTTTTGATGATCTTTTTGGTGATTTCATGGGTGGTGGCCGAGGCGGCAGGAAACAACAGTCACGAGGGTCAGACTTACGCTATAATTTATCAATTTCGCTGGAAGAAGCTTTCGCTGGACTGCAAAAGACAATTAACATTCCGTCTGCAGTTACATGCGGGTCGTGTAATGGGACCGGAGCCGCTGGTGGATCTTCGCCTACTACATGTCCGACGTGCTCTGGATTAGGCAAGGTTAGGGCTACTCAGGGTTTCTTTACTGTTGAAAGAGGTTGTCCAACTTGTTCTGGAGTAGGACAGATCATTAAAAACCCGTGTTCTTCGTGTGGAGGACAAGGGACACAAAAGAAAGACAAAGCACTGAGTGTAAATGTTCCACCAGGTGTTGAAACCGGAACTAGAATTCGGCTGGCGGGTGAAGGTGAGACGGCTCCCCGAGGTGGTGTGTCCGGTGATTTATATATCTTTATTGAAGTTTCGAAGCATAAAATTTTTGAACGGGACGGCCTAAACCTTTTTTGTAGAGTACCAGTTTCAATGGCAAAAGCGAGTTTGGGTGGAGAGGTGGAAGTTCCTACAATAGATGGTGGGCGGAGTAGAGTTCGAATTCCAGCAGGCAGCCAGTCTGGTCGACAAATGAGGTTAAAGGGTAAAGGTATGCCGGCTATAAAAACAATTCAGAAGGGTGATATGTTTATTGAGATGGCAGTTGAAACGCCTGTTAATTTAACTGCTAAACAAAAAGAATTATTACAGGAGTTTGAAGAGCTTTCTGAAGACAATAATCCTGAGACAAATAGTTTCTTTACCTCGGTTAAAACCTTTTGGGAGTCTATGAAGGGCTAGCTTAGAGAACGGCCTTTGCTTTCATAGATAAAGTTCCATCTTTTTTTATTGCCCATAATACAACATCATTGCGCTTTTTTTTGCATGCAATAGAAAAGTCATTTGGTCCCGATATCGGTGAAATACCTCTAAACTCGAAATATGAGGGCTTTTTTTGGCTTAATCGTACGGATAAATCTACCAATAAAGTAGCTACTAAAGGCCCATGAAAAACAAGCCCGTTATATCCCTCAGTGTTTATAGCGTATTCATTATCATAATGGATGCGATGCCCATTAAATGTCAGTGCTGAGTATCTGAACAAAAGAGTGCTTGAAGGCTTAATTTTTTCGCAAATTTCCCAGTCTGTCGGAGCAATAATGCTATTAATATGTTTATCATTGATTTTTGGATCTTCCCGATAAACGATATCGTGCTCTTCTACTAAGCAGAGTTCTCCGTTTTGGAAATACTGATGCTTTACAGTAACAAAGCAAAGTTTCCCTGAGCTCCCTTCTTTCTCATCTACTGATAGTATCGTTGATTTTTTATGTCCTTCTATCCCAAGCAATATGGGTTTTTTAAACCAAAACCTCCCGCCTGCCCACATTCGTCGCGGTAAAGTTACTGGTGGTAAAAAACCACCTTTTTCAGGATGCCCATCTCTTCCTAGTCTAGAAATTTTTTCTGACTCTAAAAAATATAGCCAATGCCATAATGGTGGTAATTCGTCCCCGTCAGTAAGGGTAGCATCTCGATTTAGAGTATTTTCCATAAATTGCGCATAGAAGGGTGCCAGTTTATCATTTTTTTCTTGTGTCTTCCCTATCCACTTAGAGTACTCTGAATTACGCATTATAGACCACCTAAACAAAAAAATTATAATAGTAAGATACTGAAACTAATATTGATCTGGAATATAGTGTATTATTAATAATTTGGTATTAGTACATTCTAATTATATTTTTTCTTAACTACATAGTCTTCGGTGGTGAACTTACTAAGTTTCAGGATGATAAGGAATGAAAAATAAAGTTTTTGAAGTACAGGAAGAGCAAGATGTAGGAATTTTTCTTTCGGATGGATGCAGGTTATCGTCTCGGATTTGGATGCCAAAAGATAGTGAAGTTCATCCCGTACCAGCAATCTTAGAGTATTTGCCCTACAGAAAAAGAGATGGAACAGTTGCGCGCGATTGTCTGACTCATCCATTTATTGCTTCACATGGATACGCTTGCGTTAGAGTTGATATGCGAGGGAATGGTGATAGCAATGGCATAATGGAGGATGAGTACACAGAGTTAGAGCTTAGTGATGGTTTAGAGGTTATTAATTGGTTAGCAGCCCAGAGTTGGTGTGACGGGAAAATTGGGATGATGGGTATTAGCTGGGGTGGTTTTAACTCTCTACAAATTGCAGAACTTGCGCCTGAGCCTTTGAAAGCAATAATCACACTATGTTCAACGGTTGATAGGTATGCAGATGACATTCATTATAAAGGTGGTTGCTTATTAAATGAAAATTTAGGTTGGGGATCGACCATGTGGTCTTACTCCTCAAGACCTCCCGATCCAATGCTTGTTGGGGATGCATGGGTTAATATGTGGACCAAGCGCTTGAAAGCAGAGCCATTTTTACCCATAAAATGGCTTGAGCATCAAACTCGTGATAATTATTGGAAGCATGGCTCTGTTTGTGAAAATTATGATGGGATACAGTCAGCGGTTCTTGCTATAGGCGGTTGGGGTGATGCGTACAAAAACGCAGTGTCGCATTTGGTCTCTAATATAAAGTCACCTGTTAAAGGTGTAGTTGGACCATGGGTTCATAAATATCCTCACTTTGCAGTTCCTGAACCTAAAATAGGTTTTCTACAAGAAGCTCTAAGATGGTGGGACCGATGGTTGAAGGAGATAGAGACGGGAGTAGAAAAAGATCCAAAATATACCGTTTACTTAATGGATGGTGTTAGACCCCAATCCTGGTATGCTGAAAGACCGGGAGTTTGGGTTAATGAAGATAACTGGCCTGATGGTCCGAAGATGAGTACCTTTAGTTTAGATGCGAATTCTAAACTAACTGAATATCACATAACCCAAGATCTTAATGATATTGTCTGTTCACCACAAGATTGTGGTTTAGATGGAGGCGAATACTGCGCAATCTGGCTTGGCCCAGAAATGCCTGGAGATCAAAGACGAGATGATAGTTACTCGCAGTGTTACGATAGCGAAACGTTAACTGACAGACTTGATATTATTGGGGCACCAGTTATTCGGCTCAAGATTAAAAGTGATGCCAAGTCTGGACAGGTTATAGTTAGGCTCAATCATATTCATCCTGATGGAGCCTCGACAAGAATAACTTATGGTTGCCTCAATTTATCGCATCGAAATGGTTATGAAAAAACCTCTGATATTGTCCCAAACGAATTGATGGATATTGAAGTAATCCTTGATCAAATCGCTTATAGAGTTCCCGAAGGTCACAAAATAAGAGTATCAATCTCTAATTGTTACTGGCCTCTCCTTTGGCCAACGCCTGATAAAGATACGCTAACTCTTGTTCAGGGAAAATTTGACCTGCCAACTTCATCACATGGAGACTTAGATGAACGTAAATTCCAACCTGCTGTTGTGGGGGAACCGTGGAAGATTAAATCTTTAAGAGAAGGGGGCAATCAAAGGAATGTAAAACGTGATTTAAAATCTGGAATTGTTACAACAGAAATAATTGATGACTTTGGTAAAAGAATGGACCAGGAGCATGGTCTTATTACCGGTTCTACTGCTAGGGAATGGTGGTCGATACATCCCGATGATCCACTTTCTGCTCACGGCCGCACACATTGGACGGAAGAAATTGAAAGAGAAGACTGGTCGGTTAGGACTGAGACTTATGCAGAAATGTGGAGTGACTATGAAACCTTTTACATAAAAGCCTCTCTTATGGCTTTTCATAATGGTGATTTAGTATTTGAAAAGGAATTTAACCAAGAAATTCAGAGGCTAAAACACTAGGAAATTAATAATATCTTAAATATTACAATTGAAAACATTTCATAAATGTCTTAAGGGCAGCGGTGTAATGGTTAGCTTTGCATATTTTTGCGCTAAACCCACAAACTCTGCACTAATTTTGACGATTGAAAGGTTAACTTTAAATGTCACGCACTGCCGACCCAGACATATTGTATACAATTGTAGACGAAGCGCCAGAACTTGCTAGTTCTTCTTTACTCCCAATTGTTCGCTCTTTCGCAGGATTGGCAGGTATCAATATTGGAAGCAAGGATATTTCTCTAGCAGGAAGAATCAAGGCGACTTTTGGCAATTATTTAAAAGAAGACCAAAAACAAACTGATGGTCTAAAAGAGCTTGGTCAAATAGTTCAAAATCCGAATGCCAATGTAATTAAACTTCCGAATATATCAGCGTCGGTACCACAGCTGGTGTCTGCAATAAAGGAGTTACAGTCACAAGGGTTCGCAATACCTGATTATCCCTATGAACCATTAACAGATCATGAAATCAGCGTGCGAAAGCTCTATGATACAATAAAAGGGTCAGCTGTTAATCCCGTTTTACGGGAGGGAAATTCAGATCGCCGCGCAGCTAAAGCAGTAAAAAAATATGCAATGGCCAATCCGCATTCCATGGGAAAATGGAGCTCTAGTTCTTCGACCCATGTTTCGTCAATGAGCGGGAACGACTTTTTTGATAATGAAAAGTCTGGTACTATCCAAGAAAGTCAGGTTGGTTTTGCAAGAATTGAATTTACTGACTCCGAAGGAAATATCGAGAATTTAAAGACAGATATAAAATTAGACTATGGTACAGTCGTAGATGCAACTTTTATGTCTGTAGCAGATCTTCGCGCTTTTCTGTCGCATGAAATTAAAGAAGCAAAAAAGCAGGGCGTACTTTTTTCTGTTCACTTGAAAGCTACTATGATGAAAGTATCTGATCCAATTATTTTTGGTCATGTTGTTTCTGTTTTTTTTAAAGATGTTTTTGAAAAACACGGCAACCTACTAAATGAATTGGGTGTGAACCCTAATTCAGGGCTTGGTGACATTTTAGACCGTGTTTCGCAAAACTCAGAAATCACTGAAGAGTTTAATGCTATCATTGAGCGACAAGCAGATTTATATATGGTAGATAGTGACAGAGGAATAACAAATTTGCATGTTCCATCTGACGTTATAATAGATGCGTCTATGCCTGCCCTGATTAGAGCAGGAGGAATAGCGTGGGGTCCGGATGGATCTACTAAAGATACCAAGTGCATCATTCCTGACAACTCATACGCACCAGTTTATGAAGAAGCGATAAATTTTTTTAAGGAAAAAGGTGCTTTAGACCCTTCAAGTTCAGGTACTGTTGCCAATGTCGGTTTGATGGCACAAAAGGCTGAGGAATATGGCAGTCACCCTACTACATTTGAAATTCCACGAGATGGGACTGTTCGGTATATCCTTGAAAATGGAGCTGTCTTGCATGAGCATGAAGTTAAAACTGGTGATATTTGGCGGTCATGTTCTGTAAATAAAGCTCCTATACTGGATTGGATTTCACTTGCTATAGAGCGTCAGGTGGCCACAGGTTCGCAGGCAATATTTTGGCTTGATCAGAATAGAGCTCATGATGCGCAATTAATTCCAATCGTAACACAGGTCTTAAATAAAAAGGGACTGTATGATAAATTTAAGATTATGTCACCGAGAGAGGCCACAAGGGCCACCCTTGAGACGATTACTAAAGGACAAGACAGTATTGCAGTTACTGGAAATGTTCTTCGAGATTACTTAACTGATTTATTTCCAATTTTAGAGCTGGGTACTTCAGCGAAGATGTTATCTATTGTAAAACTAATGAATGGGGGGGGCCTATTTGAAACTGGAGCTGGTGGCTCAGCCCCAAAACATGTTCAACAATTACAACAAGAAAATCATTTAAGATGGGATAGCTTAGGAGAATTTTGTGCTTTAGGAGAGAGTTTTAATTTTTTGGCTGCTAATTCTGAAAATCAGAAAGCCGCGGCACTTGGATTAGCTATTGAAAAAGCGACGCAGGGAATATTGGATAACAATAAGTCTCCTAGTCGAAGGGTTGGTGAAATAGACAACCGGCACAGTCACTTCTTTTTTGCTATCTATTGGGCTGAAGCCCTTGCTGAGCAACAACAAGACCAAGATTTAGCTGTAAGATTTACCTCTGTCTTTAATTTGTTAAAGGAAAATGAGACTAAAATTCTTCATGAATTAGATAGCACTCAAGGAGTGGAGGTTGAATTAGGCGGATACTATCATCCAGATAGAGAAAAGGTAGCCAAAATTATGCGTCCATCTCCAACAATGAATTCAATCATTGATGAAATACTTCCTAATATTAAGTTTCACTAATACACAAAATTTACGATTTTTATCGAATGCTAATTTTAAAGTAAGGATCTGATGTGAGTTACCCTCTAGATTATGACCCACCTAAAATTTGGAAATGGGAAAATGAAAATGGTGGGGCTTTTGCATCCATTAACCGTCCAATAGCCGGGTCAACACATGACAAAACCTTACCTATTGGACAACATCCGTTTCAACTATACTCTCAAGGAACCCCAAACGGTATTAAAGTCACTGTTATGTTTGAGGAACTTTTAGCAATTGGTCATAGCGATGCAGAGTATGACGCATGGTTGGTTAGTATCGGTAAAGGGGAACAGTTTGGGTCAGATTTTGTTAATATTAATCCAAATTCAAAAATTCCGGCACTTTTAGATTATTCCGGGGATGAGCCTAAAAGGGTTTTTGAATCGGGGGCCATACTTTTATATCTTGCTGAAAAGTTTAATTCGCTTTTGCCGACGCAAGGCAATCGACGCACAGAAGTTCTTAATTGGCTTTTTTGGCAGATGTCTAGCACGCCTTACCTTGGAGGTGGATTTGGTCATTTTTATGTATATGCACCAGAAAAAATACAGTATGCAATTGATCGCTATTCGATGGAAGTGAAACGTCAGCTAGATGTTCTTGATCGTGAGCTATCGAAAAAAGAATTTATAATTGGAGATGAATATACCATTGCGGACATATCAATATGGCCCTGGTATGGGCGCTTAGTTTTAGGTCAACAATACGGTGCCGCTGATTTTTTACAAGTCAGTGATTATCACAACGTCTTGCGGTGGGCAAAAAAATTAAGTGCAAGGCCCGCTGTAATGCGTGGTGAGCGTATCAATCGAAAATCAAAAATTCCTAATCAGTATTTGCTTGAACGACACAGTAGCTCTGACTTTGAGGCACTTGATTTTGGCACTTAGAGCAGGCGACGATATCTAATGCTCATATTTGTTTTTAAAAAAAGTAAATTAACAGTATCTATTCCTTACATACCGAGAAAGGTCTGTGTAACGTCTTTAGAAGATCTTAATTGAACTGATGATCCAGACCAAACTATTTTTCCCCTGTGAATAATATTGTGGTTATCGGAAATAGTTAACAAATCTTTCAAGTTTTTGTCGATAATTAAAATTGGTATGCCACTATCACGTATGTTCTTAAGGGCTTCCCAGATTTTTTCTCGAATTATGGGTGCAAGTCCCTCGGTTGCTTCATCTAATATCAAAAGTTTAGGGTTTGTTAGCAGAGCTCTTCCAATTGCCAACATCTGTTGCTCGCCTCCTGAAAGTAAATTACCCATGAACTTTGCTCGGGACTTCAGATTTGGAAAAAGCTCATAAACTCGTTCCAAAGTCCAAGTTAGATTTTTCGTTTTAGTAAAGTTTGCAGTAGCAATAAGGTTTTCATGTGCCGTTAAGTTAGGAAAGATTTGACGCCCTTCAGGCACAAGGCCAATACCTAATTTAGCGATTTTGAAGCTGGGTAAATTAGTTATATCTTGTCCATTAAATAAAACAGATCCACTAGTTTTGGACTTGATATTCATTATCGAGCTAATGGTTGTAGTTTTACCCATCCCATTTCGACCTAAAAGTGTCGTGACCCCCGCTGGCTCTATATTTAGAGATACACCAAATAGTGCTTGGCTCGCTCCATAATGCGTTTCAACATTTTCCAATGTTAACATTAAATTTCCCCCAAATAAGCGCTTTGGACTTCGGAGTTGCGTCTAATAGTATCGGGTTTCCCAGTTGCGATTATTTCCCCTGATACTAATACGGATATTTGGTCTGCTAAAGCAAACACCGCATCCATATCGTGCTCTATTAATAACATAGTTTGTTGCCCTTTGAGCCGCTTCAGTAGGGCGATCATTTCTTTTGTCTCCGTAGGCCCCAGACCAGCCATTGGCTCATCAAGTAGCAAGAGCTGTGCGTCTGATGCCAATGCCATAGCAATCTCTAGTTTGCGACAATCCCCATGGCTTAAACTTGCAACTGGTTGATTAATGACCTCAATTAGTCCTACTTGACGTAGACAAAAGTCAATTTTTTTAAAAATAGTAGTCTGATTATTAGATGCCTTAAAAAAATTAAAGGAATTTTCTCTAGTTGTATCCGTGGCTAATTGTATATTTTCAGAAACTGTTAGTGATTTCATAACCGATGTAATTTGAAATGTTCGATTTATTCCAAGCCGAGATCTTTTGTACTCTGAGACTTTTGTAACATTGGTATCTTGAAAAAAAATTTGCCCACTATCGGGAAATATTTGTCCAAATATTTGTGAAATTAGTGTAGTTTTTCCAGCTCCATTTGGGCCAATTATAGCATGTAATTCTCCCTCTAATATGGATAGGTTAAGGTCTTTCGTCGCTATCACACCGCCAAATTTTTTATTGAGGTTTTTAATTTCTAATATATCAGCCACAATTTGCACCTTACTTTGATAAGAGTGAGGATAAGCCACCCCTAAAAAAGAGGACCACAGCGATTAAAAGGAGCCCAAAAGGTAGGTGCCAATAAATTGTAATTGAAGATAAAACCTCTTCTAAAATGACAAACACTATTGCACCAAAAAGGGGACCCATCACCGTCGCGACACCTCCCAGTATTACCATAAACATCAATTCCCCAGACCTGGACCAATCGATCATTTCGGGAGATATGAACGTAGTAAAGTTTCCTAAAAGCACCCCAGCGAAACCACAAATAATTCCTGAAAATACAAAAGCTATTAATTTGTGAAGATAAACATTGTAACCCAGTGAAACCATACGAGCTTCGTTATCTTTGATTCCAGATAAAATTAAGCCAAAGTTTGATTTTGTAATTAGTTGAATAAGCCACATAAAAAAGATCAAGCTCGAAAATGATACTAAAAACATTTGGATGGGGTCGTCTAGATTAATTAGTGGTATCTCTGATCTAGTATTTATAACCAAACCGTCATCACTGCCATATTCTTCAATTGACACAAATAGATAGTAGGCCATTTGTGAAAATGCCATCGTAATCATTATAAAATAAACGCCCTTTGTCTTTAAACATATCAGTCCTGTTAAAAATGCAAATAATCCGCTAATCACTATAGCAATCGTGATATGTATAAACCCATTGTTCGTTGCTAGAAAATCTAATCCGCCATAAAGCCAGTGATGTGCTGGTATCCCAACAGCATAGGCGCCAAGTCCTAAATAAGCTGCATGGCCAAAAGAAATCATACCACCATATCCGAGGATAAGGTTCAAACCAACTGCAGCTATCGCCAAAATACATAAACGAGTAGCTAAATCTAGATAGAATGACATTCCGATTTGATTAAAAATGATCGGCAAGACTAATAGAGAAACTAAAATGAGAAACTTAAATGATCTGATAAATTGCATGAGCGTAGATTTACCCTAATCTTGGAGGGAACAAACCCTTTGGTTTAAACGACAGTATCAACGCCATCATTAAGTAGATCGACATTGACGAAATCGCTGGAGCCGAATTTTCGGCAGCAGCTGTACTCATGAAGACTTTGAAAAGATCGTCTAGAAAAGAGCGTCCAAGGGTATCAATTAATCCGATAAGCAAAGCAGCTACAAATGCGCCTTTTACAGAACCAATTCCGCCTACTATAATTACCACAAAAGCAGTTATAATTATATTGTTTCCCATACCAAGTGAAGCTTCTGTAATAGGCGCAATTAGCATCCCTGCAATTCCGGCCAGAGTTGCGCCAATAGCAAATACGATTGCAAACAGTGTTCTTATATCAATGCCTAATGCTGCAACCATTGTTCTATTAGATGCGCCTGCTCTTATTAACATTCCTAATTTGGTAAAATTCACAAGCCAAAGTAGACCAAACGCTGCTGTTAATCCCACCACGATTATCAATAGCCTAAATGTAGGTATTTCAATATTTTCTGAGATCGTGACTTGTCCATCTAAGTAGTTTGGTAGAGGAATGGCGATTCCAGCCGGGCCCCAAATCAAATGAGCAATCGTATCAATCACCAAAATTGCACCAAATGTTCCTAGTACATGATCCAGATGATCCCTCGCGTAGAGTGGGCGTGCCAAAAAAATTTCAAACGCATATCCAATTATCGCAATAACGGGTAACGACAATATTACCGCAAATAAATAACTATCAAGTGCATAAGTAAGTGAAGCACATATGAACGCTCCCAACATATAAATCGAACCGTGTGCAAGGTTTACGAAATCTAAAATTCCAAAAATTAAGGTAAGTCCCGATGCAACCAGAAATAAAAGGACGCCCAATTGAAGCCCATTTAGTACCTGTATCAAAAGCAGAGTATAGTCCAATACTGCCCCTAGATCTTTATAAACTAATTGTCAAAGTTTTATAGTGATCGAACTATTAACTATTTTAACTTGCATTCGGCGGCATATGGATCCTGATGATTTGTCAGGACAGTGTCAATTACTTCTGTGGTCCAATTTCCATCTGAGTCTTCAACGACCTCTCTCAGGTAAAAATTTTGAATTGGAAAATTATTATTACCGTAAGAATATTTACCCCTTACTGAATTATAATCAGCGCTTTTTAGTGCCGACCGAAGCCCGACTAAATCACTCATATCTCCATCCACTGCGATCACTGCAGAAGCAATCATATTTATTGTATCGTAAGATTGAGCTGCGTAGAATGAAGGGTATTTTCCAAACCGTTCTTTGAAATCTTTAACAAACCTTTTATTAGCTTGATTATCCAAGGATGGGTCCCATTGTTGTGTTACTTTTGATCCGACAATGCCTGAGAAATTTGCAGCCTGAAGTTTAGGTAATGATATGCCATCTATTGTAAATACTGAATATAATGGAAGCAAATCCTTTAGCCCTGCTTGGTGATATTGTTTTGTAAAAGCTCCAGATGCAGCTCCAGGATAGAAAACGAACAACCCGTCAGCCCCCGATACCTTTGCCTTTGCAAGTTCAGCGGAAAAATCTAGTTGGGCATCAGCACCCCATTTTGTTAGATCTTTGCCAACCACTTGTCCTTTAAATGTGCGCTCTATTCCAGCTACCATATCTTTACCGGCTGCATAATTAGGAGCCATAATATAGAGCGATTTTATTCCATCTTTATTAAAAACTTCACCCATTGCCATTGGGGTTTGATCATTCTGCCATGAGGCGGAGAAAAAATTCTCGTGGCATAATTTACTAGCTATTTGTGATGGCCCAGCATTGGAGGAAATCAATATTTTTCCGGCATCCAAAACGGACTTGCGCGATGCCAATAACACATGGCTCCATATATAACCGGAAATAATGTCAACTTTATCTTGCTTTAACAGCCGATCAGTTACTTGCTTTCCAGTATCAGGCGCAAATCCATCATCACCAAACACTACTTCAATATTATGTGCGCCAGCTTTTCCGTTTAAATGTTCTAACGCCAAATTAACCGCATTTTTCATATCTTCACCGATAACTGCAGCTGGTGTTGTTAATGTAGTTACAAACCCAATTTTAATATCAGCAGCAAAAACTGATGATATCAGAAAATTGCAAAATATTATCGCAGCAAGCACTTTTTTCATTTTTCTCTCCTCAAAAAACGTCATTAGCAGCGAGAGCCTACCACAAACTCACCCAAGGTAAACTTAGTTTATGAAATTATTTTTCACAACCGACCATGGCAGTGCTTAAACTTTTTTCCTGAACCGCATGGGCATAATTCATTCCGGCCTGTTGCCTGCCAACCTTTAGGCATTTGTTCAGGTGGGGTTTTAGCTCCCAGCGGCATTGAAGAATTTGATTTACTTGCTTTAGAACTCGCCGTTTTAGAAGTTTCTTTGGGTTTTTTTTGTCCATCCAAAAACTTCGCAATCATTGTCTTGCGTTCGGCATCAGTGAGAGGTCTTACTATGCTGAGCTGTTTTGTGACATCATATCGTAGACCATTTAGAAGACGCTCAAATAATTGGAACGCTTCATTTTTATACTCATTTAACGGATCTCTCTGTGCGTACCCCCTGAACCCCACAACGGATCTCAAATGTTCTAGCGTAATAAGGTGCTCCCTCCATTTGGTGTCAATTGTCTGAAGCAAGAGCTGTTTCTCCACTTGTTGCATTGCCTCTTTGCCAAACGCTTTAGTTTTGTTGGCCATCATTGAGTTTGCCGCATCTTCAATACGTTCGGTTAACAACTCATCGTCTACGCCTTCTTCATTCGCCCAATCATCAATTGGTAAATCGAGGTTTATACCTTCTTTTACCGCATCTTTAAGACCATCAAGGTCCCATTGGTCGGGATACGACTTAGGTGGAATATGAACATTAATAAGATCATCGATTACATCATTACGCATATCGTCAATTATCTCGGTTTGATCTTCAGCACGCATTATATCGAGGCGTTGTTCAAATATAGCAATTCGCTGATCATTCATCACATCGTCGAATTTTAATAATTGTTTACGGATGTCAAAATTTCGAGCTTCAACTTTGGATTGTGCACGTTCAAGGGACTTATTTACCCATGGGTGTATAATCGCTTCCCCTTCTTCCATACCTAGTGTTGACAAGACTTTATCTAGTCTCTCTGAACCAAAGATACGCATTAAATCATCTTCTAAACTCAGAAAAAAACATGTTTTCCCAGGATCGCCTTGTCTGCCGGAGCGACCTCTCAATTGATTATCAATTCTACGGCTCTCGTGACGTTCTGATGCTAAAACAAACAAGCCGCCAGCTTCGAGAACCTGGTTCTTATCTTTTGAATGCTTTTCTTCAATAGTTTTACGTATTAGCTCTGGATTGGATTTTGGCTTGTCTTGCAAAGCTTCCAGGACTTGCATTTCCATGTTTCCGCCTAACTGTATATCAGTGCCACGGCCCGCCATGTTCGTTGCTATTGTTACTGCCCCAAATTTTCCCGCGTCAGCAACAATAGCTGCCTCTTGTTCATGTTGGCGTGCATTCAAAAC
Source organism: Paracoccaceae bacterium (assembly GCA_045564995.1). Classification (GTDB taxonomy): domain Bacteria; phylum Pseudomonadota; class Alphaproteobacteria; order Rhodobacterales; family Rhodobacteraceae; genus Salinivivens. The sequence continues at coordinate 50,079 of JBJLGG010000013.1, forward strand.
ATTGTGTTTTATACCTGATTCTTTAAGCAAACTCGATAAGAGTTCAGATTTTTCAATTGAAGTCGTTCCCAGAAGAACTGGTTGACCATTTGAATTTGCATCTTTGACTTCTTCTACTATGGCAGCGTATTTCTCTTTTGCAGTTCTATATACTCTGTCATCTGCATCTACTCGCGTTATAGGCATATTTGTCGGAATTTCTAATACACCAAGCTTATATATCTCCATAAATTCGTCTGCTTCAGTGGCAGCAGTTCCTGTCATACCGGATAACTTTTCGTATAATCGGAAGTAGTTTTGGAAAGTGACACTTGCTAACGTAACATTTTCGGGCTGAATATCACAGCCTTCTTTCGCTTCAATCGCTTGGTGAAGGCCTTCTGACAACCGTCTCCCAGACATCATTCGTCCAGTGAATTCATCGATGAGCACTACCTGTTTGTCCCTTACGATATAATCTTTATCTTTTGAAAAAAGCTTATGCGCTCGAAGCCCTTGGTTCACATGATGGACTACCGTTGTACTTTCGGGGTCATACAGCGATTGAGTATCTGGCAGAAGGTCTCTTTCCCGAAGTTGTAATTCCAAAAAATCGTTTCCTTCGTCTGTAAACGTAACATTTCTCGATTTTTCATCGATTGTGAAATGATTTTCTTCTAAACTGGGGATTAGTTTATCAATTTGTATATACAGCTCTGATCTATCTTGAGCGGGACCGGATATAATGAGTGGAGTTCTAGCCTCGTCAACTAAAATGCTATCAACTTCGTCTACAATCGCAAAATAATGATGCTTTTGAGCAATTTGATCAATACTGGGTTTCATATTATCGCGCAGATAATCGAAACCTAACTCATTATTTGTCGCATATGTAATATCGCAAGAGTATGCTTCCAGCTTTTCTTCATCTTCTTGCTGGGGATAAACTACCCCTGTTGTCATTCCTAGCGCAGTATAGACCTTCGACATCCACTCTGCATCTCTTTTTGCAAGATAATCATTCACCGTAACAATATGCACACCTTTTCCAACAAGAGCATTTAGATATGCTGGGAAGGTTGCCACCAAAGTTTTCCCTTCACCGGTTTTCATTTCGGAAATGTTCCCGCGATGCAGAAAAATTCCTCCAACCAATTGGACATCAAAAGCTCTCAGACCCAAAGCCCGCTTTGCAGCTTCGCGACAGTTAGCAAATGCCTCTGGAAGTAATTTATCAAGAGTTTCTCCCTCTCCATAACGCTGCTTAAACTCTTCGGTTTTTGAGCTTATTTCATTGTCAGAGAGAAGGCTGAAATCTTTTTCAAGTGCATTTATATTCTCGACGATAGCTTGTACTTCTCTTATCCGTCGATCATTTGGAGTGCCGAAAACTTTCTTTGCAATTTTTCCAAGACCTAACATTATATTCCTAACCCACACAGGATTTAAACTTTATGACTACTGCTTTTATGGCCGGAAAACCTTAAAAGTTTTAAGCGCCTTAGTATAAACACATTATGCGATTTAAGGGGATGCATAAAAAGTGTCAACGTTCTCTATAATTTTACAACCGCTTTTAGTCGCTTTATTCATAGCGTACACTAATATATGAGTGTTTTTGTGCATAAAAATCGTGTACTATTTGCTTAAAAATATACAAAGAACATGTTTTCTTAATCAATATAGACCCTACCGTATTTGTCGATTAAAAGGGCTGAATAAAATTTATATTAGTATAAGTTCTTTTTTAATTTTTTAATTCTTTGTCTGGGGTCATGTCATGTCTGTTATTTTAAAAGTTTCACCGTTGGCTCCAAAAAATTTTCCAAATATGTATCCTATACCAGGAGTGAGATTTGCCACAGTAAACGCTGGAATAAAATCAGGAGATGGTGAAGATGTCACTCTTATTGTTTTGGAAGCAGAAACGGTAGTTGCTGGTCTATTCACAAAGTCTATGACGAGATCAGCACCTGTAATTGATTGCCAAAATAAAATTGGAATGAAGATCAAAAATAACGGGGCTGCAATAATTATAAACGCAGGTAACGCAAATGCGTTCACGGGACGCCAAGGTGAAATAGCGGTTCATGAAATTATCGCAGCACTTTCAAAAAGAGTTGAGGTGCCGGTCGAAAGAATATTCTCATCATCGACTGGAGTAATTGGTGAGTCGCTTGCATACGAAAAGATAATAAATGTGCTCGATTATCTGGTCGACTCGGTTCATGAAGCCAAAATAGAGGATGCGGCCAGGGCTATAATGACTACGGATACCTTTCCTAAGGGTAGTAGTGTCGAACTTAGTGATGGAGGAGCCAAAATCAAAATTTCTGGCATTGCGAAAGGTTCAGGTATGATTGCTCCAAATATGGGCACTATGCTGGTTTATATCTTTACAGACGCATTAATTGATCAAAGTGAATTACAATCAATTATCACAGATTTGAATGAGGAAACTTTCAACTGTATTACAGTCGACAGCGATACCTCAACTTCCGATACCTTATTAGTGAGCGCAACGGGAAAAAGTGGTATTAAAGTTAATAAGAGCAATTTGGAGTTTCGTGAGGGATTACGTAAAGTGATGCTCGACTTGGCCCATCAAGTTGTATGCGATGGTGAGGGGGCACGTAAGTTTATCCAAGTTCGTGTAAGTGGTGCAATTGACCAAAAAGAAGCTAAATTGCATGCTATGTCTATTGCTAATTCACCTTTAGTGAAAACTGCTGTTGCTGGAGAAGATCCAAATTGGGGTAGGATTGTTATGGCAATTGGTAAATCAGGTGCATCAGCTGATAGAGATAAATTGTCAATAAGGTTAGGTGAAATTTTGGTGGCCGAAGATGGCTGGGTGTCTCCAACCTATAAAGAGGCAGATGGGGCGACATATATGAAGCGACAACGTTTAAGTTTGAATGTTGATTTGGGCCTTGGGACAGGTGAGGCAACAGTCTGGACCTGTGATCTGACCCAAACTTACATACAAATAAATGCTGATTATAGATCATGAAAGTTATATTAGTATCAGCAGTTGCACTTATCGATATAGATGGAAGAGTTTTAATTACGCAAAGGCCTAAGGGGAAAAGCATGGAGGGCTTGTGGGAATTCCCGGGTGGAAAAATTGAGTCTGGAGAAACTCCAGAAGACGCTTTAGTTAGAGAGCTATACGAAGAGTTAGGAATTGAAACCTGGTCGAGTTGTCTTGCTCCGCTAACTTTCGCCAGCCATGGGTACTCTGATTTTCACCTGTTAATGCCACTTTTTGCTTGCCGAAAGTGGGATGGAATTCCTAAACCCAAAGAAGGTCAAAACTTAAAATGGGCGCATGTAAAAAGTTTAAAAGATTTTCCAATGCCACCTGCAGATATTCCTTTGATAGCGGTTCTGCGTGATTGGCTATGAAACTAATCTAGATTACGTTCAATTTCTTGGCGCTCGAAAATCTCTATGACATCATCATTTCGGATATCTTCATAATTCTCAAAAGCCATACCACATTCTTGGCCTGATTGAACTTCAGGGACCTCATCTTTGAAGCGTTTTAATGTTTTTAGGGTTCCTTCATGTATTACCACATTGTCACGCAATAAGCGAACACCAGCACTACGTCTTGCAACGCCCTCTGTTACAATACAACCTGCAACTTTACCTACTCCAGAAACTTTGAAAACCTCTTTAATCTGAGCATAACCAATAAAATTTTCTCGGATTTCGGCTGATAGAAGACCGCTTGCTGCAGCTTTAACATCATCAACGAGGTCATAGATTACGGAATAATATCTGACTTCAACACCCTTTTGACTAGCCACCTGGCGAGCCGAAGCATTCGCACGAACATTAAATCCAATTACTGGTGCACTAGAAGCTTCAGCTAGGCTAACGTCTGTGTTTGTAATAGCTCCGACACCATAGTGCAGTACACGTACTCTTACTTCTTCATTTCCAATTTTTTCCATGGCTTGTACAATTGCTTCTGCAGAACCTTGCACATCAGCTTTAACCAAAATTTGAAGCTCTGAAACATTTTCGTCTTCTTTAGCCTTCGCCATCATTTGTTCCAAGGTTGATGCACCAGCCGTCGCTCTCTTCTCTTTTGCAACTGCAATCCGGTAATCTGCAATTTCTCTCGCTTGGGCTTCAGTTTCAACAACATTCAAAACATCACCAGCTTCAGGTGTTCCATTTAATCCTAATACTTCGACCGGTACTGACGGCCCCGCATTCTCAACACGCTTACCTTGGTCATTAATAAGTGCTCTAACTTTACCCCACTGCTCGCCCACTACGAAAATGTCACCTTGTTGTAACGTACCGCGCTGAACAAGTACCGTTGCTACTGGTCCGCGGCCTACATCTAGTTGTGCCTCTATAACTGCACCTTGAGCGGCCCTTTCTGGATTTGCAGTAAGTTCCAGTATTTCAGCCTGCAGCGCTATAGCTTCCAGTAATTCATCTAATCCTGTTCCACTTATAGCGGAGACTTCAACATCCTGAACCTCGCCAGATAGTTTCTCCACAATTACTTCGTGTTGAAGTAGATCAGTCCGTACTTTGTCTGCATTGGCTTCAGCGCGATCAATTTTGTTAATTGCAACAATCATTGGCACATTCGCAGCCTTAGCATGATTGATAGCCTCAACTGTCTGTGGCATTACAGCGTCGTCTGCAGCTACAACTAAAACCACAATATCTGTAACTTGGGCACCTCTTGAACGCATCGAAGTAAAAGCAGCGTGTCCTGGAGTGTCAAGAAAGCTTATAACATCACCTCTTTTTGTCTCGACTTGGTATGCGCCAATATGCTGGGTAATTCCGCCTGCTTCCCCCGCTGTTACCTTGGTATCTCTAATTGCATCGAGCAAAGATGTCTTGCCGTGGTCGACATGACCCATGATTGTAACTACCGCTGGCCGTGGTTTTAAGTCAGTCTCTGCATCTGTTACCTCTTTGATAACATCTTCAACGTCCGCGTCAGAAACTCGAACAATCTTGTGTCCAAATTCTTCGACAATTAATTCTGCGGTATCAGCATCAATAACTTCATTTTGGGTTACCATCATGCCCATTTTCATTAGCGATTTTACGACTTCAGCTACACGTTCAGCCATCCTGTTTGCTAATTCAGAAACCACTATCGCTTCAGGAACTTGAACGTCTCTGACAACTTTCTCGCGCTCCTGCATTTGGCCCATCGCCTTTTGACGGGCTCTTTCTTGTTTGCGCTTCATTGCTGCCATTGATTTTTGTCGACCACCTTCGCCTTCCAAGGCTTGACTAATGGTTAACTTACCAGATCGCCGTCCAAATCCCTCACGCCCTTTAGTGTTTCTTCTTTCACTAGGTTCATCTGCACGGGTCTTCTTTCTTTGAGCTGATAGAGGATTTTTTTGATCTTTCAGTACAGTGTCGGGATCACCCTTTGGTACTGGTGCATTAAGGGCAGCTTGTTTAACTAACTCTTCCGCTTCTATCTTTGCTCTTTCTTCATCAGCCTTTTTGCGAGCCTGACTTTCAGCATCGCGTTTTTCTTTTTCTTTTGCTTCCTGCTCGGCTATTTTTCTATCACGTTCCTCTTGCCGCGTCTGTTCTTCAGCAATGCGTTCAGATTTTTCTTCAGCTTCTCGGGCTTTTGCAGCCTGCAAAGCTTTCATTCGACGTTCCATTTCCGCATCTGTAACACCCGAAGGCCTTGCACTAGCAGTTTTTTCAGATGCTTGCGGACTGCCGTCCATACTTTTTGCTGCAACTGGTTTTGGAACAACTACACGTTTGCGTTTGGTTTCGACAACAACACTCTTGCTACGTCCGTGGCTAAAGCTTTGTTTGACATTACCTGCTCGGGGACCACCCCGTAAACCTAGAGTTTTTTTGCCATCACTATCGCTCATTTAGTTGTCTTTTCCTTTCAGGTGATTTTTCACCAAACTTTCGTCGAAGACCCTTTAACCGGTGTGCTTCCTGTACTATACGTTTAGCTAAACCGCCAGACGTAACTGCACAATGAATTGCATTTTGTCTCCCAAATGCCTCTCCCAGCTCAAGTGCACTTAAGCATCCAATAAATTTTGCGTTATCAGGAGTACTAAGTTTTGCTTTTCCTCGACCGGAGCCATCATAGGCTTGTATCAGTACCGAAACTTTGTCTTTTGACAGTAATTCTTTGACTTTCTCATAACCACATACGGCTTGGCCAGCTTTACGCGCCAGACGGATCAGGTCTAGTAATCTTTTTGACTGGAGGTTTTCTATCTCGCAAATCAAACCCTCTTTAATCTTCAAACTTTTTTTGGCCGACTTCTCAAAAAGGTTTTTTTCTATAGCCAATTTTAAGGATGACTGATTGGCCGAGACCCAAAAACCCCTTCCGGGGAGTTTGGCAGCTAAATCTGGCAAAATTTGATTATCAGGATCAATTATAAAACGGTACATTTCGTCTCGATCTCTGATTTCGCCAGTCACGATACACTTTCTTTCATTACTAAGTAGTGTGTCTTTATGTTCAACAGTATCTATCATGCCGGCTTTCTAATTAATTTTCCTCTTCTGTTCCTAAAGAATTTGTAGGAGCAATATCATCTGGGTTTACCCATCCAAGGATAACTCGCGCCGTCATAACTAAATCTTGAGCCTCCTCAAGGCTAACCCCAAAGTTTTCCAAAAGCCCATCATCTTTGACCCGTTCACCATCGACTGTTGTCCAACCTCCTGCGAGTTCCCAGTCGGCACATTTTGCGAACTCTTCGACAGATTTTATGTCGTCATCAGCCAGCGCAATTAGCATTTTCGGAGAGAGACCGTCAAAGTTTAGCAATGCTTCTTCTACACCTAGCTCCCGCAACTTTTCTAGAGCTTCCTGAGTTTCCTTCTCAATGAACTCGCGGGCTCTAGTTTGCAATTCACTGGCGGTCTCTTCATCCACACCGTCAATTACCATTAACTCATCTAATTCTACATAAGCTACTTCTTCCAAACTAGCGAAGCCCTCAGAAACGAGTAATTGTGCAAAAAATTCGTCTAAATCTAGAGTTTCCATGAACAAGGTAGTGCGCTCCTCAAATTCTTTCTGGCGTCGCACTGATTCCTCAGCCTCAGTCAATATATCAATATCAAGATTGGTTAACTGGCTTGCTAAACGAACATTTTGTCCTCTGCGCCCAATTGCAAGAGATAGTTGATCATCTGGAACAACTACCTCGATTTTTCCAGCTTCTTCATCTAGAACAACTTTGGTCACTTCTGCAGGCTGTAAAGCGTTAACTAAAAATGTTGGTTGGTCATCGTTCCACGGAATAATATCAATTTTCTCACCTTGTAATTCGTTTACTACTGCTTGCACACGACTTCCTCGCATACCGACGCAAGCTCCCACTGGATCAATTGAACTATCGTTGGTGAATACTGATATTTTTGCGCGTGATCCAGGATCTCTTGAAACAGACTTTATTTCGATAATTCCTTCGTAAATTTCGGGCACTTCCATTTTAAATAGCTCAGCCATAAATTCGGGGGCGGTTCTTGATAAAAAGATTTGAGGGCCTCTCATCTCTCTTCTTACTTCCTTAATATAACAGCGAATTCTATCTCCTGAGCGGTAACTTTCTCTGCCAATTTTCTCATTTCGGCGAAGCATTGCCTCACCTCTACCAACATCAACTATGACGTTTCCGTATTCTTCGCGTTTCACGACTCCATTTATAATAGTACCAGCACGATCCTTAAATTCTTCGAATTGCCTATCGCGTTCTGCTTCTCGAACTTTTTGTAAAATTACTTGTTTAGCTGATTGAGCCGCTATACGCCCCATATCTACTGGAGGTATTTCCTCAATGAATTGTTGTCCAACTTCTGGATTTTCCATGTACTGCTTCGCCTGTTCCACAGTCATCTCAGCCTGATAATTCTCTAACAATTCTTCTTCAACAACTGTACGGACACGTCGAAATGTTGCTCGGCCAGTCTTCCTGTCAATGGACACTTGTATGTCCATTTCAGAGCCATAGCGTGATTTAGCTGCTCGTGCTAAACTTTCTTCCATTGCTTCCACGACTAGACTTGGGTCTATCATTTTTTCGCGTGCTACAGCCTCAGCCGTTTGCAATAGTTCTAACTGATTTGCAGAAGTTATAGCCATTTTTTAATCCTCATTACTTTCCAACTGGGTCTCGATTTCGTCAAAGTTTTCTTCATTTAAAATAGTCGTTTTTGTATTTTTTTTTCTAAGCATTTGTTTGATCAAATCATCCGATAAAACTAATCTTGCGTCTGATAGCCAGTTAAATTTCAAACCGACGGTGCCTTCTTCAAGGTTGATCAGCACTTCATCGTCACTAATTCCAGCTAAAATACCTTTAAACCTACGCCGCCCATCAATGAGTTCTGTAGTTTCTAGTTTGGCTTCAAAACCTTGGTAAGAGTCAAAATCTTTTTTTCTTGTAAGTGGTCGATCAATGCCGGGGCTGGAGATCTCCAATGTATAATTTTCCGTTATTGGGTCTTCTACATCTAGTATGGTTCCGATTGAGGTATTTATATTTGCCAAATCATCAACCCCGATTTGCCCGTTCAGGCGATCTGCCATAATCTGAAGGGTACTAGGATCACCGCTGGATAATCTAATGCGCACCATTTCAAAACCTAGATCCTCTAAAATAGGATTCAAGAGTTCTGCAAGTTTTTTGTCCATGTAGGACTTTGCTATTAAGTTATTAATCATTATCTCAAATAAAAAAACGGGCCCGCGGCCCGTTACGTTAAATCGGTGGAGTGTAGGTTTCCCAACACACCGCTGTTATTCGTCGTATAGTTGTAATATTTTGTATTTGCAAGTGTTCAATTTTGACGTTGTCAGTCGCTTTCGCTCCATGGTAAAAAACAAGTACAAATAATGGATAGTAACTTTGGAATTAAGCCCTCAGGAAATAGACGCAATCTTTCTATCAATCAAGGTGTCAATCTGGTCTGTTGTCCTAAGTTTATTGCCTGCGGTCTATATCGCCTATGTTTTATCTCGAAAAAATTTCTGGGGCCGCCAGGCGCTTAATGTTATAGTCCATATTCCGTTAATACTCCCTCCCGTAGTCACTGGATATTTTTTATTGATTTTATTTAGTCGGACTGGGCTAATTGGACGTTTTTTAGATACCTATTTTGGGATCACAGTCGCCTTTCATTGGTTTGGAGCCGTACTAGCCGCTGCTATAATGTCTTTTCCATTAATGGTCCGAGCTTTCAGATTAGGCTTTGAGAGTGTCGATCCAAAATTAGAAGTGGCTGCTTATTCATTGGGCGCAAACAGGTTTATGATTTTTCTTACGATAACTTTGCCGTTAGTCATTCCAGCTTTAATAACTGGAGCGGTTTTAGGTTTTGCAAAATCAATGGGAGAGTTTGGAGCTACAATCACCTTTGTATCGAATATTCCAGGCCAGACCCAAACAGTACCATCGGCAATTTTTGAATTTTTACAACTTCCCGGTAATAATTTTATGACCATAAGATTAGTTTGTCTTTCCTTACTAATTTCTATCGTAGCGTTATACATTTCTGAGGTTCTCGCTAGCAGGTTAAGCCAGAGAGAGCACGGCGAATGAGTATCAATGTGAACATTGATAAGACCATGGGTGACTTCTACCTTAAAGCAAAATTTAATGCCGATATCGGTATAACTGCTATTTTTGGACCTTCTGGTGCTGGTAAATCAACGCTGGTAAATCTCATCGCTGGGTTAATGAAACCAAGTAACGGTTATATAAAAATATTTAGTGAATTAATTTTTGATAGTGAACAAAAAATAAATGTTCCAGTTAACAAGCGAGGGATTGGTTTTGTGTTTCAAGATGCAAGACTATTTCCGCACATGAAAGTTGAGGCGAATTTAAAATATTCATACAGGTTTGGTAGAAGGGGTCAACTTGGCTCTTTTTCAGAAATTGTGGAGGTTCTAAATTTAGAGGGCATCTTAAATCGACTACCCGAAAACTTATCAGGTGGTGAAAAACAAAGGGTGGCGATGGGTCGTGCTTTGCTGAGCAACCCAAAAATACTGATTTTGGATGAACCCTTGGCTAGTCTTGATGAAGGTTTAAAAGCGGAAGTTATTCCTTACCTAGAATTTTTGCGTGATAATTTTAATTTACCAATTTTGTATATCAGCCATTCCCAATCTGAAGTTGCCAGACTTTCTGATAAAATAATAGTTCTTGAAAAAGGTAGTATTCTCGAACAGGGAAAAACCTTGCAAATATTATCTAGTTTCAGTGTCGCAAAGAAGTTGGGTTTGAGAGATCTTTCATCGTTTATTGAAGCAACTGTCTACAATCATGCACCTGATGGTATCACGGAATTAGATTTTGCAGGTTCTAAGTTATTTTTGCCAAAGATAGATACGCCTTTAGGTAGAAAAGTTCGTTTAAGAATCTTAGCAAAAGATATCACACTCGCGATAGACAAACCTCAAAAGATTTCTGCTCTAAACATACTCAAAGGTGAGGTGGTTGAAATCATATTAGGAAGTGGACCAGGTGCTGTTATTGGAATCAAAGTTGGAAATCACAAGCTTATTACGCGCATAACGCAACGTTCGCTTAATGCTATGGATTTGAAGCTTGGAAAAACTTGCTTTGCATTTTTAAAATCCGTTTCTGTAGCTACTTCCGATATTATTGTTTGAAATGTTTTTTGTGAAACCTCGAGTAAACTCCTTCTGGAAGATTGATCGCAGCACTTAAGTCTTTTATCTGTGCCATAGAAAATGTTATTTTATTAATCTTATCAGTTCTTGCGTCGTATTGTTCAATTGTTACGCATTCGGAAAAATTATTTATAATCAGATCTTCCTGTAATTGGGCAGTCCCTTCATCAACTAAAGTTATAATTGTTGAATCAAATTCATGTTCGATTGAAAACATAACGACCTCAGCATCTAGTGTAATTTGTAATATCGTAGATCACTTATAAAGTATGTTTCAATAAGCATAGCCAAACCTGACACTATTTTTTCGCTATGAACATTAAATTATTAGAAGGCATTTCGATAATCGCTTCAGGAGATAAATTATTTGCTTCAATTTCATCAAGTAAATCAAAGTCATCTTTATATCCGATATCTGGATCGCATTCGACAAGTGAAGTGTGAAACTTTATATCTTGATCGCTTGTTAATTCACCACCTCTCATAAATGGGCCGTAAATTACAAAATAGCTATTGGTTTGAAGTGCTAATGAACTTTCACGAATAAGGATTTTCATTTCTTTATTACTAATAAGATGAAAAAAATTAATTGCGATTATTACATTGTAAGCATCAATTTCTTTGGCCCAGTTTTTGGTGGTGGCATCAAGCGAGAGTGGCATTTTAATGTTTACTTGGTTTGTTTCCCTTATATAGGCTTGAATACTATCTAAACGCTTGGGATTAATTTCACTTGGTTGCCACTCAAGATTACAAAAAGCCTCAGCAAAGTATATGCAGTGTTGACCCGTCCCGCTAGCAATCTCTAATACTTTTCCTTTATCGGGGAGATATTGAGATAAAACCTCCAATATGATTGGAGCATTCCGTGCAGCAGAGGCTGAATATAACTTTTTCTTCCCAATATTTTCAGCTTGACTTGCTGTTAGAGGTAAATTTTCTCGCAATGGCATTAAAATCTACCGGGTAGAAGAGCCTGAAGTGTTTCGTCCTCAATTGAAACTTTTCTTCCAATAAATAAATCACACAAGAGTTGACTTGCGGCAGCAGTCGTTTGGAAACCATACCCACCTTGACCCGCAAACCAGAAAAAAGACGGGTTAGTTCTATCTGGTCCTATTACTAAATTTCCATCTGGAGCGAAGCTCCTTAATCCAGCCCAGTTAGATACCATTCGGTCTACTGGAGCATTTATTATGCCCTGAAAAGACTCAACGCCAGCTGCTAACGTCTCATCATCTGCCCAGGCGTCATGAGGTTCCACCAGTTTTTTGTCAGCAGGTGATATTATGAGGTTCCCCGCATCAGGTTTTGCATACCAAGTTTCTCCAACACCATCGATCATAGGCCAGTTTTGGACATTGATGCCTGCGGGCGCCTGCATTCTAGCAATAGAGCGTTTATAAGGCTTAATATTGAGTTTTGAGACCCCACAAAACTCCGCAACCTGATCGGCCCAAGCACCCGCTGCATTGATTAATGCGCTTGCAGAAATGTCACCGTCTGAACTTTCTATTTCCCATTTTTTATTTTTTAGATAAGCAGTTTTCAGCTTTGTTTTTTTTCTTATTTGAGCTCCGTGTTCTAGGGCACTCTTTCTGTAGTACTCGTAGAGCTTATTTGTATCAATATCGTAAACATCAGGCCTGTAGGCTTGTCGCGTTATACTTTCTCCATTGAGGGCTGGGACGAGTTTGAAAGCTTCGTCAATGGAAATACACTCTAAGCCTAAATCTTCGGAGTCAGTTTGGAACTGTGCTTCTTGACCTTTTTTACCAAGTAATAGAAGGCCTCGCTTTTTTAAAAATCCTTGGCTCTCGGCTTTAAGGAAAGTCAAGCTTGCTTTATTTAGTGCTTTTGTAACCTGGTTACCATAGTCTTCAATATATGTTGCTGCAGATCTTCCAGATGAATGATAGCACAGCTCGGGTTCAGCTTCTAACAAAACGACTTTAACATATTGTGCTAACTGAGCGCATGCAGACATCCCTGCAATTCCGCCACCGATTATTACGACGTCAGTCATTAGTTAGGTTCCATCGGTAGTTTTAGAGCCCCCATAAATTAATGGGGGCTTCAAATCATTATTGAGGCACGTCTCCGTTGATGCCCTCTACGTAAAAGTTCATTCCTAACAGAGTTCCATCATCCGCTGTTTCGCCTGCAGCTAACCAAACTGAACCGTCTTGCTTATTGATGGGTCCTGTAAATGGATGATAATCTCCAGAAGCAATTGCATCTTTCATGGCGAGTGCTTCTGCTTTTACATCGGCTGGAACTGCAGCAGTAATTTCTCCAATACCAACCATACCCGGCCCAATACCGTCCCAAGTGTCAGTTGAGGTCCACGTTCCATCTAGGACAGCCTGAGTTCTGGCAATATAGTATGGTGCCCAATCGTCAATAATTGATGATACTCTGGGTGTAGGTTTAAACATTGCCATATCTGAAGCCTGACCAAAAGTTATTACCCCACCTGCTTTTTCTGCGGCAGCTTGTGGTGCAGTGGAGTCAGTATGTTGTAAAACGACATCGCAACCCTGTTCGATTAAAGCGGTTGCAGCGTCTGCTTCTTTTGCAGGGTCAAACCAGGTATAAATCCAAACGATATTAAATTCGACATCTGGATTAACCTTCCTAGCATGTATGAAGGCTGAGTTAATGCCTCTTACAACTTCTGGAATCGGAAAAGACCCAATATAACCAACTTTATTGGTTTTGGTCATCTTTCCTGCGATATGACCTTGTATAGCTCTTCCTTCATAAAATCGGGCTGAATAGGTGGAAACGTTGTCAGCTCGCATATAGCCAGTAGCATGCTCAAATTTTACATTAGGAAACTTTTCAGCAACGTTTATAGTTGGTTCCATATAACCAAATGAAGTTGTGAAAATTAAATCAGCTCCCTGCAAGGCCATCTGGGTCATAACCCTTTCGGAGTCAGCTCCCTCTGGGACTAATTCTTGGTAAACAGTTTCTACTTTATCACCGAAATGTTCTTCTACAGCCAGTCTGCCTTGATCATGCTCATATGTCCATCCATAGTCACCAACTGGTCCAACATAAACAAACCCTACTTTGACATCAGCTGCCAAAGCTGCTGCCGCAATTCCAACCGAAGCTATTGCGCCAGCTATTACAGATTTTATGTACATATATCTCTCCCTAAATTGAAATAGGCCTCACGATGAGGCGTGAAATGGTCGTCCCAGGGATGCGGGCGCTCCCTGATTCCCCCGTGATGAAATGATAACAAGAACTATAATTGTAATCAAATATGGTGACATTGATAAGTACTCGACAGGAATAGAAGCTCCAGCCGCCTGTAAATTTAGCTGCAACACTGTCACACCGCCAAAAATATAGGCACCAAATAAAACTCGCCACGGTCTCCAACTTGCGAAAACTACAATCGCTAGGGCTATCCAACCTGCACCGGCAGTCATTCCTTCAGTCCACTGTGGGACTCTTGCTAGTGAAATATAAGCGCCTCCTAAGCCACTGGTGGCGCCACCAAACATTATAGCAAGCATTCGCACCCTAACGACTTTGTATCCAAGTGCGTGTGCCGCGTCATGATTTTCCCCTACTGCTCTCAAAACCATTCCAGCGTGTGTGAATTTTAAAAACCACCAAACAATAGCTACTAAGAAGACTGAAAAATAAATCATTAAATCGTGCGAAAATAGCATTTTCCCCAAAACTGGAATGTCTCCTAAGAATGGTATGTCAAGTGCCCTCAGGGTAGGTGACTTCATTCCCTCATAAGGCCTCCCAAGTAATGCAGATAAACCTAACCCTACTAATGTGAGACCAAGGCCAGTAGCTACTTGGTTAGATTTTAAATATTGAGTGAGTATTCCGAATATCATCGAGAATATACCTGATACGATCGCAGCACATATGAATCCTAAAAGTGGCGCGTTAGTATTAACTGCTATTATAAAGCCTACTACTGCTCCAACAATCATCATACCCTCGACACCGAGGTTTAATACTCCAGATTTTTCCGCAACCGCCTCTCCAATGGCGGCCAATAAGATTGGTGTTGCGGAGACCATTAGTGAAGCTATCAAAAGAGCCGGATTGATACTAGAAAAGTCCATTATGAGTTTGTTCCTATCTTAACTCGGTAATTTGCAAACAGGTCTGTTGCGAGAAGGAAAAACAGAAGCATCCCTTGAAACAACTGAATAGAAGCTCCAGGCAAACCCAGCATTAGCTGTGCTAATTCACCCCCAATATATGTCAGAGCAATCAGTAAACCAGATAGGAGTATCCCAATAGGGTGTAGTCTTCCCAGAAAAGCAACTATAATTGCAGTAAAGCCGTAGCCAGAATTAAATTCTATTGTTATTTGACCAGATGGCCCAGCTACTTCGAACATCCCAGCAAGGCCTGCGAGCGCCCCCGAAATACCGAGACAAAATACTATATTTGCAGTCGGATTCACACCAGAAAATTTTGCTGCTCGTGGGGCCTCGCCAGTGAGTTGAATATTAAATCCTTGAATGTGTCTGGTCAAAACAATGTATGAGAAAATTACTGTTATAAATGCAAATAAAACACCCCAATGCATTCCAGAATTGCTGATGATTTCTACATTAGCAGCGCTTTCGTATTTTTGTAGATTGCGCGAGCCAGGAAATCCATATCCATCAGGATTTTTTAGAAGACCCTGACTCACAGAAGCCAGTATCGATTCAGCTACATAAACAAGCATAAGCGAAACTAAAATTTCATTTGTATTTAGCTTTGCCTTCAAAAAAGCTGGTATCATTCCCCATAGAAACCCGCCTAGGGCACCAGCAATTATCATTAATGGGAAAATTAATTTACTTTCCATTGGATAAAAAGCTAATGCTAGACTTGCCCCAAAAATAGCACCCATTATGTATTGGCCCTCAGCTCCAATATTCCAAACCCCAGCTTTGAACCCAAATGATAGGCCAATGGCGATTAATATTAGAGGCCCTGCCTTTACAAGTAATTGTGGGCGAGAGTAGCTTGCAAAGTTTGGATCGAATAATGGGTCCCAGAAGATAATGCGTATAGCCTCAAATGGATTTTCACCTAATATAGCGAAGAGAATTCCGCCAGAGATCATTGTAATAACGACTGCTAGGAATGGAGATAAGTAAATCCATTTTTGAGACTGTTGTGGGCGTTTTTCTAATTTAAACATTTCTTGCTTCCAGGTCTTTGGCCCCTCCCATCATGAGACCAATTTGTTCAAAAGAAAGGTCGGCAGTTTTTTTAATCTGAGATAATGTTCCCTCATTTAAGGCAGCAAATCGGTCACTAATTTCTAATAGCTCATCAAGATCTTGCGATATAACTAAAATTGCCGCCCCACTTTCTGACAAGGTTAGAAGTGCTTGCCTAATCGAAGATGCAGCAGCAGCATCAACACCCCATGTTGGCTGGTTCACAATAAATACAGTAGGATGTTGCAAAATTTCTCTACCAATTACGAATTTTTGCAAATTTCCTCCAGAAAGTGATCCAGCTGTATTTTTTGAGCTTGGAGTTCTTACATCAAACTCTTTTATGACTTTTTCTGTAAACTCTTTACTTTTCTTCCAGTCAATAAAGCCATTGGATACAAGGTCTTGAGACTGCTCCGCAGTAATTAATATATTTTCTATTAGGCTCATATTAGGTGCCGCTGCGTGTCCTAAGCGCTCTTCTGGTGCAGACAGCAGGCCTATTTCCCGTCGTTGGTTGGGAGTAAATTTAGTTATATTACTTTCGTTGAAACTAATACTTCCTTTTTGTGATATTTGCTCGCCTGATAAAACGGCAAATAGTTCATCTTGTCCATTACCCGCTACTCCGCCAATTCCTAGTATTTCTCCCTGCTTTAAATCAAATTCTATATTGGTAAGGGGAGTGCCAAATTGGCTCTTACTTAGGGAACAAACATTCTCAATTTTTAGTAAAATCCGCCCGGCTGGTTTATTTAATTTTTTGGGTGCGATAATACTAGACCCAACCATCATTTCCGCTAATTTTTTTGTGCTTGTGTTTTTGGGTGTGCAGGTATCTACTTTTTTTCCGAGACGCAGAATTGTAGCTGTATCACATAATTTTCTTATCTCTTCTAACTTATGACTAATATATAAAATGGAGGTGCCCTCAGACCTAAGCTTTAGAAGTGTTTTAAATAAAATATCTACCTCTTGTGGTGTCAAAACTGATGTGGGCTCATCCATTACTAATAACTTTGGATTCTGTAATAGGCAGCGAATAATTTCTACTCTTTGACGTTCTCCGACCGAAAGTGCACCAACTGTCTTTGCTGGATCTAGGGGTAGCCCGTAAGACTCGGATACAGATGTGATTTTTTCGCCCAAGTCCTTTTGATTTGGGGGATTATCCATACCTAATGAGATATTTTCAGCAACGCTCAGTGCCTCAAATAGGGAAAAGTGCTGAAATACCATTGCAATGCCTGCTTTTCGGGCTTCACTTGGAGTGCCTGGTTTAAATGGAGCACCATTTAATAGTAAGTTACCACTATCGGGCTTGACCAACCCATAGATTATTTTCACTAATGTGGACTTTCCAGCACCATTTTCACCAAGCAAAGCGTGGACTTCACCGACATTTATATCAAAAGAAATGTTACTATTAGCTATAACACCAGGGTATGATTTAGAGATGCCATCGAGCTCAAGCAATTTTTTTATCAAATATTAAGCCCTTTTCTAATTCGTGATTTCTTTCTAGCCAATTTACTGCAACACTCAAAGCGATCTGTTGAGGATGCTTTCCGTAATTCTTATATCCTATTGGGCATTGAATTTGGTCAATTGTTTTTTCTGTGTGCCCAAATGATAAAAGTTTCTTTTTAAATCGGTTAAATTTTGTTTTTGACCCTATTAATCCAACCCATTTAAAATCATGGTTAAGGATTTTATCACAAATTTCGAGGTCGATTTTGTGTGAGTAGGTTAAGATCAAATGTTCGGCATTAGGGTGCGCCCGTTTTATAAATTGCTCTGGGGAGTCGTATATTATTTTATAGACGTTGGAGAACTCTAGATCTGGAAATCTGCTATTATCGGTATCCAACCAATAAATCTCTAAATTTGGCATAGGCGCCAAAAGTGATACTATCGCAGAGCCTACGTGTCCTGCACCCCATATCCATATGGGAGACCTTGCAGTAATAATTTTCTCAATCAACCATTCATCGGAAAGCTTATGGTCAAAGCTAATTTGTTCATTTTTATATTTATTTATAAGCTTTTTTACTTTTTTTGGAGCCTCTTTTGCACCTGAAAGTGATCTTATATTTAAGCTCTGATCCTTCAAATTAGTAACAGCTTTTTCATCGTAATACTCAGTCAATAATTTTACATGACCGCCACAACACTGTCCTAACTCAGGACCCAACGGATAAGACTTAAGTTTTGTCTTTCTTGTTTTTAAAATTTCTTGGGCCGATTTAATTGCCTCAAATTCAAGAGTGCCCCCTCCGATTGTGCCCTCGATACCGTTGGCCCAAACATACATCTCGGTGCCACTTCCTCTTGGAGTCGAACCCTTAATCTCGAGAATTAAGATTCTTGAGACTGGTCCATTCTTATCTACAACCCGTTTTAGAGTACTATAATCAAGTGCCATCTACGTACCTGATTGCCTTGAGAATGTTTTCAGGTGTGGCAGGTGCTTTTAAGTTGGGCCAATTATTGCCACAGGCAGAGATTGCATCTCTTATTGCAAGGAATACCGAAATACCAAGCATAAACGGTGGTTCTCCAACAGCCTTTGATTTGTAGATTGTATTTTCTAGGTTCAAGTTATCAAACAATCTTACATTAAAAATTTTTGGCCGATCGGATGCACAGGGAATTTTATAGGTTGATGGTGCATGAGTTTTTAAATCGCCCTTTTCATCCCATACAAGTTCCTCGGTCGTTAGCCAACCAAGGCCTTGGATAAACCCACCTTCTATTTGCCCGACATCAATTGCGGGATTTAAGCTTTTGCCAGCATCGTGTAATATATCAGTCCTTAATAATTTGAATTCTCCCGTTAAAGTGTCTACTACAACTTCAGAGACCGCTGTACCGTAAGCAAAATAGTAGAATGGTCTACCTTTTCCTACAATTCGATCCCACTGTAAGTCAGGTGTTTTGTAAAATCCAGTTGATGACAGGCTTATACGTTGAGTGTAAATTTCGTGAACTGCATCTTCAAAAGCGATGTCGAAGTTGCTACCCTTAATTCTTCCATCTTTAAATTTAACGTCATTTGTATTGGGTCGATACTTGTCAATGAAATAGGATGAGATCCTAGCGCAAATAATATCGCAAGCTTGCTTAACGGCCATCCCATTGAGGTCACTTCCTGAACTTGCGGCAGTAGCCGAGGTATTTGGGACTTTTGCCGTATCAGTAGCAGTTATTTGGACTTTGTTTGTCTCTATACCAAAAACATGGGCAGCCACTTGAGCAACTTTCTGAAAGAGACCTTGTCCCATTTCTGTGCCACCATGATTAATTTTCACAGAGCCATCATTATATATGTGAACTAATGCTCCGGCCTGGTTAAGTTGTGTCAATGTGAAAGAAATTCCGAACTTTACAGGATTGAATGCTATCCCTCTTTTCAAAATTTTGTTCTCTCTATTCCATTCTTTCACTTTACTTTTGCGTGTCTGGTAATCACAATCTTCTAAAAGTTTCTCCATCATCTCATGAACTATGAAATCTTTAATCTCCATGTCATAATGGGACTTCTGGGGTTTGAACCCGTCTTTGATTTTCTTTTCAGCCGTATAAAAGTTTCGCTTCCTGACTGCATCTGGATCTGCACCAACAGTAAAGGCAATGTGATCAATTATACTTTCCATACCGATCATTCCTTGCGGCCCACCAAAACCTCTAAATGCAGTCGCACTTTGGGTATTAGTTTTTAATCTGTGGCTTTCGACTCTAAAATTTGGAATGTGATAACAATTATCAGCATGCAGCATAGCCCTATCAGCCACTGGCAGGGATAGGTCCTGCGACCAACCGCAACGAACATAATGCTTAACATCAAGAGCTTTGATATTACCTAATTTGTCAAAGCCAGCAGTGTATTCTATTTGAAAATCATGACGCTTACCTGTAATTTTCATATCATCGTCGCGATCATACCGCATTTTTACAGTTGAGTTGTTCCGCACTGCCGCTATTGCGCAAGCGCAAGCTAAAGCATTTCCTTGGCTTTCTTTTCCGCCAAAGCCACCACCCATTCGGCGGACTTCAACTTTGACAAGGTTCATATCTAGGCCTAATGTTTCAGCAACTTTGTGCTGAATTTCTGTAGGATGTTGGGTGGAGCTATAAATTACCATTTCTCCGTCATCTTGCGGAGATGCAATAGCGGCTTGACCTTCAAGATAGAAGTGCTCTTGTCCACCCAATTCAAGTTTGCCCTCAAGGGTCATCGGGGAGGTCTTAAATGCTGATAAAATGTCCCCTTTTTGATAAATTCTTGGACCGTCCTCAAAGCGACTATTCAGGCTAATAGCGTCCTTGATACTTAAAACTGGTTTTTCTTCAGTATATTCAATGATAGCCAATTTCGCGGCATATCTTGCTTCTGTATGTGACTTTGCGGCTACAATAAAAATTGGTTGGCCGATAAAGTTCACATTTAGATCCGCGAGCAAGGGCTCGTCATTTGCATTTGGTGCGACGTCATTTTTAAATGGAAGGTCGTGTGATAGTATAATATCTGCGACACCAGGCGCTTCTTTAACGGCTGAAAGATCAATCGATTTTATTTTACCTTTAGCTATAGTTGATAGACCAAAAGCAAGATGCAAGGTCCTTGCTGGAATCGGTATATCGTCAACATAGCGCGCTGCACCAGTTACATGCAGTTTTGCTGAGTCATGTGGTACAGCTTTGTTCATGTTCAAGGCTCTACGTCTTGAACGTTTGTATTTGCACCCAGAGTTTCGTAATAGTAGCGGAGCAACAAATTGTGAGCAGTAGTCTGGCGGTATTCCGAAGAGCTCCTTAAGTCAGATAATGGACTAAAATCCTCTCCCCAAGTTTTGCGACATGATTGCAATACTTTTTCCTCCCACAGATGATCTAGTAATTTATTTTCAACATGAATCGCCCTCTTCGGTATTCCTGCCATTCCACCAAAAGCAATTACGCATTTTTTGATTAATCCGTCGTCTAAAACGATATTAAAACAGCCACAAACAGAGGATATATCTTGATCAAATCGCTTGCTAATTTTATAGCATTTTGTTGAAATATTTTTTTTAGGAATAATAAAGTATTCTACGAACTCACCTTTATTTATGTCCTGTTTTTTGTAATCCAGGAAGAAATTTTCTAACTTTATCTTTCGCTGTCCTTTTGAGTGCCTTAAGACAAGTTCAGTCTCCATAGCAATCAATGCTGGAGCACTATCACCTATGGGAGATCCATTTGCTATATTTCCTCCCAAAGTTGCTGCAGATCGAACTTGTGTAGATCCATACCTCTTAAGCAATTTTGCAAATGATGGTGCCTCAACGGACGCCCAACTGCGCAGTTTTTCTATAGTAGTTCCCGCTCCGATATGCCAAGCTTCAGGTTGTTCCTCAATATTTGAAAAATCAGATACTTGATTTAAAAAGGCAACATTTTGAAATTTTTGGAAGTCTTTATTTACCCATAATCCAATGTCTGTTGCGCCTGCTATTAATTGAGTATTTGGCTCTTTCTTTAGTATCTCTGCTAACTCTTCCTTAGATTTTGGTAATTCTTTTGATCCTGATTTTGGCAGATCAGAAAGTCTTTTAAAATCTTCCTCAACCCAAGCTGGTTTTTTTTCATCTTCTGAAGCCCTAGCTGCCTTGACGATAGGTTCATAGCCAGTACATCGACAGAGATTACCAGCTAGAGTTGTGTTGTGGTCTCTGTCTCCATTGATATTTGCGGCAACCATTGAGGTAATAAAACCCGGAGTGCAGAATCCACATTGTGAGCCGTGAAATTCAACCATTTTATCTTGTACTTTATGGTTTCTTATTCCCTCTATTGTGCGAACTGCTTTACCATCAATCTGAGGGAGAAATAGAATACAAGAATTCAAAGGTCTTATGGACTTTTCTTTGTCAATGAGGATAACAGTGCAAGCCCCACAATCGCCCTCATTGCAGCCTTCTTTTGTTCCAGTAAGCTGATTATCAATTCTTAACCAATCTAACAGAGTTTGAGTCGCGTCAACATTAGTTAAAGCGACGGGCTCCCCATTAAGAAGAAACCTGATATCCATCCAGAATACCTACCGCCTTACCCTAGAAAACTTACGATGTACCACCTCGATGCGGTGTAGAAATGGCCAACAAATAATAGCTTAATATATAGAGAACCGAAAAATTTCTTTTTTTCAAGTATGAAATTTAATTGTAGCGAGGCCTTTAGTTTTTTTACATCGCGAAATATACTATAAAAATGACTGTCTATCCGAAATATATTCATCTTCGAGTGCACACAGAATATTCTCTACTTGAAGGCGCAACGCGCTTAAAAAAATTACCAGAATTTTGTAAAGCTAATGATATGCCTGCTATTGCAGTGACGGAAACCAATAACCTATTTAGTGCTTTAGAATTCTCGGTTTTGTTCAAAGATCATGGTTTGCAACCAATAATTGGATGTCAAATTGATTTTAAATTTACAGATGTGGTTCCAGATAGGCGGGGTCCAACAACCGCTCCAATAGTACTACTCGCACAAAATGAACTTGGTTACAAAAACCTTATGAAGCTTAGTTCAGAAATGTATATTCAAAATGATGATGAAAAAGTAGAAATTTCCTTTGAACAATTGGAGAAGCATGCAGATGGGCTGATATGTCTCACTGGTGGATCTAAAGGGCCGCTGGGACAATTAATACTGACGGCACAAGATAAAGCAGCCAGGGATTTACTTTTAAAATTTCATGATATTTTTTCGGACTGTCTCTACCTTGAATTACAAAGGCATCCGCAAGGGGCTGGGCTACCCAAAGAAGAAAATGACTCTGAGCCTGTTTTTATAAATATGGCATATGATTTGAACATTCCTCTTATTGCAACAAATGATGTATATTTTGATAATGGCGAGATGTATGAGGCCCACGATGCTCTATTATGCATAGCCGATGGGGTTTATGTCGATCAGCAGGAACCTCGCAGAAGTGTAACAAACCAACATTACTTCAAAACGCAAGAAGAAATGGCCACTTTATTTGCTGACCTTCCAGAAGCTTTAGAGAGTACAATAGAGGTTGCGCAACGTTGTGCATTTATGGCTACTTGCCGTGACCCAATCCTTCCATTATTTGCAAGTGACGAGATAAGTGAGTTACATCGACAGGCTAAAGAGGGTCTGAAAAATAGATTGTCAGTTATTCCACATGCCGCACCAATATCTGAGTATGAAAAAAGATTAGAATTTGAACTCAAAATTATTGAGCAAATGGGATTTCCAGGTTATTTTTTGATTGTTGCGGATTTTATAAAATGGGCGAAGGAAAAGGATATACCAGTCGGCCCAGGCCGCGGCTCGGGTGCTGGCTCACTTGTTGCATACGCACTTACAATCACCGATCTTGATCCTCTAAGATACAATCTTCTTTTTGAAAGGTTCTTGAACCCAGATCGGGTATCGATGCCAGATTTTGACATAGATTTTTGTATGGATAGGCGAGAAGAAGTCATTCAATACGTACAAGAAAGATATGGGCACGATAAAGTTGGGCAAATTATAACATTTGGCGCGTTGTTGTCTAAGGCAGCAATTCGCGATATCGGGCGTGTCTTGCAGATGCCGTATGGACAAGTCGATCGCTTGGCAAAACTAATTCCAATAGAGGGTGTCAAGCCCTTGAGTATTGAGCAAGCACTTTCAGAAGAGCCTCGCTTAAAAGAGGAAGCCGAACGAGAAGAAGTTGTCGATCGTTTACTTAACTATGGTCAAAAAGTTGAAGGTTTGTTGCGGAATGCTGCTACTCATGCCGCTGGTGTTGTAATCAGTGATCGTCCACTAGATGAACTAGTGCCTGTTTATAAAGATACTCGGTCTAGTATGCCTGCGACGCAGTTCAATATGAAATGGGTTGAACAAGCTGGGCTCGTTAAATTCGATTTTTTGGGTTTAAAAACACTAACGGCAATTCAAAATGCGATTGAAATAATAATAGCTTCTGGGCGTTCGCTGCATCAAGCGGCCGATGGCCGTCAATTATTTCAGCCCATAAATAATGCCGAAAATCAAATCAATACGATACCATTAGACGACAAATCGACTTACGATTTATATGCTTCGGCTAAAACCGTTGCCGTTTTTCAGGTAGAGAGTTCTGGGATGATGGACGCGCTCAAGCGTATGAAGCCTACATGTATCGAAGATATCGTGGCTTTAGTTGCTTTATATCGACCTGGACCAATGGAAAATATAGCTGCCTATTGTGATGTGAAAAATGGTGTTAAGGATCGTGTATCCATTCACCCCATGATTGATGATATTCTTGAAGAAACTCAAGGGATAATTGTGTATCAGGAGCAAGTTATGCAAATAGCCCAAACCATGGCGGGTTACTCACTGGGTGAGGCGGACTTACTCAGGCGTGCGATGGGTAAAAAGATAAAAGCCGCTATGGATGCTGAACGCCCAAAATTTGAAGCAGGTTCTAAGAAAAACGGTATAACTGCGAAGAAAGCTTCAGAAATATTCGATTTATTGGAAAAGTTTGCTAACTATGGCTTTAATAAATCGCATGCAGCTGCGTATGCTGTTGTAAGTTATCAAACAGCTTGGTTGAAAACAAATCATCCGCTTGAATTTATGGCAGGTGTAATGAATTGTGATATCCATTTAACAGATAAGCTCTCTCAGTATGTGGATGAGGTTAGAAAAGGTTTGAAATTACCTTTTGTTTCTCCCTGTGTAAATCGTTCTCAACCAAAATTTTCTGTAATGGAAAACTCACTAATTTATGGATTGGCTGGGTTGAAAAATGTTGGTTTGGAGGCAATGGAGGTACTTGTTAAGGTCAGAAATAAAAAGATTTTTGTGAATTTATTTGACTTTTCAAGACGCTTGGATTTGCGAAAAATTGGAAAACGACCTCTCGAAATGTTGGTCCAAGCAGGCGCTTTTGATGTACTAGACACAAATAGACACCGTATATTTAAAAGCCTAGATGCATTAGTTGCTTATTCCGCTGCTATTCATGATCAGAAGGTCTCAAAGCAAGTTTCTCTGTTTGGAGAAGCGGGAGACGATTTGCCTGAACCTGTGTTATCTTCAGTTTCTGACTGGTTACCGGCCGAGCGTTTGTCGCGTGAGTTTTCAGCCATAGGTTTTTACGTTACTGGGCATCCACTTGATGACTATAAATCGGCCTTTAAAGTAAACGACATACTTACAATAGAAGAGGTTGAAAAAAAAGTATTATCAGGCCCTCATTTGGTAAAAATTGCTGGGGTGGTTGTTGGACGGCAAGAAAGAAAGTCGGCAAGGGGCAATAGATTTGCTTTTGTGCAGTTAAGTGATTTCACAGGGAATTTTGAAGTTACTTTATTCTCTGATGTACTAGAGAAGTCTAGGAATAACCTAGATAGTGGAGCGCGGGTTATTTTGACGGTTGAGGCCTCATTTGAAGGGGAGCAGTTAAAATTATTATGTAGGTCAGTTACAAATATTGATGAGGCTATTTCGACGGATACATCGCATGGAATTAAGATTTTTGTAGAAGATACTAAAGTACTCCCTTCGTTAATATCTGTATTGGATCAGGCGTCAGAAAATAGAAAAATTGTCTCTAAAGGTCCTATACATTTATGTTTAATTAGTTCTGGCTTGCCGGGTGAGGTTGAACTGGATACTGGTATAACCTGCGATACAAGTCCTCAAATCAGAGGAGCAATCAAAAGTTTAGATGGTGTCTTGGATGTTCAAGAGATTTAGTTTTTTTAATATGTGCAAACCAAATCTTATCTTGAGAATTTTTTATGTTTTATCCGTTTAGGTTCTAATGCATCCGGTCCTAACCGACGTTTCTTGTCTTCTTCATAATCTTCAAAATTACCTTCAAACCATTCGACATGTGCATCCCCTTCAAAGGATAATATATGAGTACAAATTCTATCTAAGAAAAAACGATCGTGAGAAATTACGACCGCACAACCAGCAAAATCTACCAGTGCGTCTTCCAAAGCTCTTAATGTTTCCACGTCTAGATCGTTTGTTGGCTCGTCCAGAAGCAAGACATTACCACCTTCCTTAAGTAGTCGCGCCATATGTACTCTGTTACGCTCTCCCCCAGACAAAAGTGATAATTTTTTCTGTTGATCACCACCTTTAAAATTAAATGATGAACAGTATGCTCTTGAGTTAACTTGAGCATCACCTAATTCAATTATTTCTGCACCGCCAGAAATTGCTTCCCATACAGTTTCATTATCTTTTAAGTCATCTCTAGATTGATCAACATACGATAATTGAACTGTTTCCCCCATAGAAATATCACCAGTGTCAGTCGGTAGTTCTTTTGTGAGCATTTTAAATAGGGTTGATTTTCCCGCGCCGTTTGGACCAATTACGCCGACGATCCCTCCAGGAGGCAACGAAAAGCTTAAATTTTCAATAAGTAATTTATCACCCATAACCTTTTGTAAATTACTTACTTCGATTACTTTTGACCCTAGTCTGGGTCCATTAGGAATTACAATTTGTGCTTTTGCTATCTTTTCCCTCTCGGATTGGCCTGCAAGGTCGTTATAAGCATTAATCCGCGCTTTTTGTTTGGCTTGACGAGCTTTTTGACCTTGTCGCATCCAGTTAAGTTCACGCTCTAGGGTTTTTTGTCGACTTTTATCTTCTCTTGCCTCTTGCGCTAGCCGTTTTGCTTTTTGTTCGAGCCAGCTAGAATAATTTCCCTCGTAAGGTATTCCTTGCCCTCTGTCTAATTCCAAAATCCATCCAGTAATATCATCGAGGAAATATCGGTCGTGTGTCACAATCAGAATAGTACCATTGTAGTCTATCAGATGCTTTTGTAACCAAGCTATTGTTTCAGCATCTAAATGGTTAGTAGGCTCGTCAAGTAATAACATTTCAGGAGCTTCCAATAATAACTTGCAGAGTGCTACGCGCCGGCGCTCGCCACCTGATAAACTACCTACATCCGCATCATCTGGAGGACACCTCAGGGCTTCTAAAGATACGTCAATTTGGCTATCTAAATCCCATAAATCTTCAGCATCAATTTTATCTTGTAATTCTGCCATTTCATCTGCTGTCTCATCGGAATAATTCATTGCTAATTCATTGTATCTATCAAGAATGGCTTTTTTCTGGGCAACACCAAGCATTACGTTTTCGCGAACTGTCAGTGTTTCATCTAACTCAGGTTCTTGTGGTAGATAACCAACTCTAGCGCCTTCTGCTGACCAAGCCTCTCCTTGAAACTCTTTATCAAGGCCAGCCATTATTTTCATTAATGTTGACTTACCGGCACCGTTTACTCCCACAACTCCGATTTTTACACCTGGCAGAAAAGATAAATGAATATTTTCGAAACATTTTTTTCCTCCAGGGTATGTTTTTGAAACACCCTGCATGTGATATACATATTGATAGGAAGCCATTTGTAACTCCAAAAATTTTGCCTGATAGAGTGATAACCTGATGATACTGTAGGGGCAATACTCACTGGCTATAAATAGGGCCAGTGAGAAAGTGATGCTCTTGCTTTTTAAAAATAATTCTGGCTTATGGTTTTTATGGAAATTCCTTTAGTTTCTAGACGACAGAAGATTGGCCTTCTCGGAGGGTCTTTCGATCCTGCCCATGAAGCTCACCTACACATCAGTAAATATGCACTAAAATATTTTAATTTGGATCAAGTATGGTGGATACTTTCACCCTCAAACCCATTAAAAAAGAATAATCCAGGTCCGATGAATGAGAGATTCTATCATGCAAATTTATTAGTTGATCATCCTAAAATCTTTGTAACTAAAATAGAAGAGGAATTAAATACGGTTTATACTGCTCAGACTTTAAAGTTAATCCAGCAGAGACTTCCGAATGTAAGGTTTGTATGGCTAATGGGCGCTGATAATATGATCCAGTTAGACAAATGGATGAACTGGACCGAAATCGTAAATCGTGTTCCAATTGGTATTCTAGCTAGGCCCGATAACACGTTGGCACCACTGAAATCGAAAATGGCAAGGACTTTTTCAGCTTGTAGACTCAATGCAAATCAATCTCGTAATCTTGCAAACCTGAAAGCGCCATCTTGGTGTTATAAAAATCTTCCACTAATTAATTTATCATCATCTCAAATTAGAGCATCATGAAGGGATAGTTTTGTGCCTGGCCCTAGATCCAGTTTCAATCGCAGCAGCGTGTAATCGGTCTATCTCAAATTCATAACGTATTTCTTCTAGCAAACGCAGTTCGGTCTCAAATATTAAACCATCTGCAGCAGCAACGTCACAGCACAAAGCATATGCTGTTTCATTAAGGTCAGCTGGTAAATTTTCTTTTACAAGGCCGAACAGGGCATCGAGACCTTCCTCCTGTTCAAAAAGATCAAAAACTATTTGTGAAACGGTATTTAGCCTATCGATGTCGTATTCTGCGAAAATCGGTAGATTGTTTACTGCTGATTGGATCTTTACTAGCTCAGATGTTCTGATTGTTTCATCTGATACAGATATTGCAACCATGAGCGCTACCAAACAGTCTTGAGCGGTCATTGCATGTGATATTTCACGTGTCATTTTTTTGCTTTCTTAAACAATGGTCTCTCCAGAATATTGACCAATGCCTAATGTATCAATAGGAAGCATCATATTGTGTGATATTTATTCACTTTATACGGAGATTTTTGATGCCTGAAATGCGAGAAGCTGGTTTGACTTCTAAATCATGGCCCTTTGAGGAGGCTCGCCGCGTATTAAGGCGCTATCAAAACGCTCCCCCCGAAAAAGGTCATGTCCTATTTGAGACAGGATATGGACCATCTGGCTTGCCTCATATTGGAACCTTTGGAGAGGTGGCAAGAACTTCTATGGTGATGAGGGCTTTTCGTGAGCTAAGCGATATACCATGTAAATTAATCTGCTTCTCTGATGACTTAGATGGCATGCGAAAAGTGCCTAAGAATATTCCAAATCAAAAAATGTTGGAAGAAAATCTTCAAAAGCCACTTACTTCCGTCCCTGACCCATTTGAAAAATATGAAAGTTTTGGTCAACACAACAATGAGCTACTGAAAAAATTTCTAAATACATTTAATTTTCAATACGACTTTATTAGTGCAACAGAATTTTACAGATCGGGTAAATTTGATAATATTCTGATAAAAGCACTAGAAAACTATGATGAGATAATGGCGGTGATGTTGAAATCACTGCGAGATGAGCGTCGAGAGACTTACTCAATTTTCTTACCCATCCATCCCGAGACGGGGAGGGTTTTGTATGTGCCCATTTATGACGTCAACTCAGATGAAGGCACAATTACGTTTAAGGATGATAATAGTAAAGAATGGACGCTACCCGTTACTGGTGGAAACGTGAAATTACAGTGGAAACCAGATTTTGGTGCACGTTGGGCCGCGTTAGGTATAGATTTTGAAATGTATGGAAAGGATCATTCAACAAATACCCCGATTTATGACAAAATTTGCCGAATTCTTGGGCACCGTCCACCAGAGCATTTTACGTATGAACTTTTCCTAGATGAAAACGGTCAGAAAATTTCAAAAACAAGTGGAAACGGTGTCGCTATTGAGGAGTGGCTCAAATATGCCAGCAGTGAATCTTTATCCTATTTCATGTATCAAAAACCCAAAACAGCTAAGCGTCTTCATTTTGAGATAATCCCAAAGATGGTTGATGAATACCATCAACAGTTAAGGGCTTATTCAGGTCAAGATTTTTTAGGTAAGTTAAATAATCCTGTCTGGCATATTCATGGTAATAGTGTGCCTAATTCTCATATGGCTATTCCTTTTTCTATGCTGCTAAACCTAGCCTCAGTTTCTGGAGCAGAAGAAAAGGGAACTTTATGGGGATTTATTAAGCGCTATCAATCTGAAGCCAGTCCAGAAACACATCCTGATTTGGATCAAGCGGTTGGTTTTGCTGTTGCTTTTTACAATGATTTTGTGAAACCAAAGAAGATCTACCGAGAAGCTGATGAACTCGAAAGAGAGGCAATCATAGACTTAAGAAATAAACTGAGTGATTATGAAGGTGACCTTGATGCTGAGTCACTCCAAAGTATTGTATTTTCGTGTGGTCGCGAACGTTTTGATCCACTCCGTAAATGGTTTCAAGCACTTTACGAAATATTGCTGGGTGCATCACAAGGTCCTAGGTTTGGTGGATTTATTGCTTTGTATGGGATCGAAGAAACAATCGCCTTAATTGACTCTGCCCTTGACGGTCAGTTTTGTACTAATTGAAATTGATCAAAGCTGCTCTACCTTGCTACAAGGAGGGTCTAATATGTGGAAAATTCTTACATTTACTTTTTTCGCATTTTTTGCAGCTCAGGTGTTTGCAAACAGTAATGATGCGATAAAAAAAACTATTGAAGACCAAATAGCAGCATTTAAACTTGATGATTTCGAAACAGCCTTTGGATTTGCTACTCCGTTC
This sequence comes from Paracoccaceae bacterium, assembly GCA_045564995.1. GTDB lineage: Bacteria > Pseudomonadota > Alphaproteobacteria > Rhodobacterales > Rhodobacteraceae > Salinivivens. The sequence goes on from JBJLGG010000013.1 coordinate 80,426, forward strand.
CTGAAAGAAAAGTTTGGTAGTGCTGAAAATTTTGGCAAAATGGTGCGTAATGGATACCCCATGGTGTGGCGTCCATCGAAGGTAATATTTTTAGGAAATGAAAGATATCATCACGGGCTCGCACAAGTTGTACAAATTGTCGACGCAAAGGGTAAGTCGCATTATCTCAGATACTATATGATAGAATTTGATGGATTGTGGCGCATAGGTGGAGTTGAATTTCTACCAGCATCAGACTTTAGTGTGTAGATACTAAATTTTCTTTCTGCTTTTACCCCTATAAGCTCTAGTACCACCTTTTCCTGCGGTGGAGCGTCCAGTAGATACTTCGTTTTCAGCTGCATTAATTACTGATTGACGAGCAAGTGGGTCGTCTGAAATAGCTAATTCGACTGCTTCCAGACGACGTACCTCGTCTCTTAAACGTGCAGCCTCTTCGAATTCTAAGTTTTCGGCAGCTTTGCGCATATCACCGCGAAGGCCGTCTAATACTGCTTGAAGATTAGAACCGCCTTGTAAATTTGCTTCGACTGTTGCAGTAACTCGAGATTGATCAGTGTCACCTTTATATAAACCAGACAGTATATCCTCGACATTTTTTTTGACTGTTTCGGGCGTAATTCCATTTTCTACGTTGTATGCTAACTGCTTTTCTCGTCGCCTATTTGTCTCAGCTAAAGCACGCTCCATGGAGCCTGTAATTCGATCGGCGTACATTATGACTCTTCCATCAACATTTCTTGCTGCTCGGCCAATAGTTTGAACTAGTGATGTTTCTGATCTTAAGAACCCCTCCTTATCTGCATCTAGGATAGCCACTAGTCCACATTCGGGAATATCCAAACCCTCTCTAAGAAGGTTTATTCCTACCAGCACATCGAAAGTGCCTAGTCGTAGGTCACGAAGTATTTCTATTCTTTCAATGGTATCTATATCCGAATGCATATATCTTACTCTTATACCTTGCTCATGCATATATTCTGTAAGATCTTCGGCCATGCGTTTTGTTAAAGTGGTTACAAGGGTTCGGTACCCTGATTGAGAAACTTTCCTGACTTCATCAAGTAAATCATCTACCTGCATCTCAACCGGTCTTATTTCAATCTCTGGATCTAGTAATCCAGTAGGTCTGATAACTTGCTCAGTGAAAACACCAGCGGTTTGTTCTATCTCCCATTTACCTGGAGTTGCCGACACATAAATTGACTGTGGCCGCATAGCATCCCATTCTTCAAATTTAAGTGGGCGATTGTCCATGCAAGACGGCAGTCGAAAACCATGCTCAGCCAGTGTAAATTTTCGTCTGTAGTCGCCGCGATACATTCCTCCAATTTGGGGTATGCTTACATGGCTCTCATCTGCAAAAACTATTGCGTGGTCTGGAATAAATTCAAAAAGCGTTGGTGGAGGCTCTCCCGGGTTCCTTCCCGTTAAATATCGTGAGTAATTTTCTATCCCATTACAAACACCTGTAGCTTCTAGCATTTCTATGTCAAAATTTGTCCTCTGTTCTAGCCTCTGAGCTTCTAACAACTTCCCGTCAGCGACAAGTTGGTCCAATCGGTTTTTTAATTCTTTTTTTATATTAACTATAGCCTGCTTCATAGTTGGCTTAGGTGTTACATAATGAGAATTTGCATAAATCCGAATTTTATCAAATTGGTTTGTCTTTTGCCCAGTGAGAGGATCAAACTCAGTTATATTTTCCAAATCATCCCCAAAAAAAGATAACCTCCATGCTCGATCCTCTAAATGCGCAGGGAATATCTCAAGTACATCACCCCTGACTCTAAAAGCACCTCTTTGGAAGGCTTGGTCATTTCGTCGATATTGCTGCGCGACTAGATTACCAATAACTTCTCTTTGGTTGTAAACTTCACCTGCGGTCAACTCCTGTGTCATTGCTCCGTAGGTTTCGACTGACCCAATGCCATAAATGCAACTAACAGACGCAACAATAATTACATCATCCCTCTCGAGCAGTGCTCTCGTTGCAGAGTGTCTCATCCGATCAATTTGCTCATTGATCTGGCTTTCTTTTTCGATGTATGTGTCTGACCTTGGAACATAAGCTTCAGGTTGATAATAATCGTAATAGCTGACAAAATATTCTACGGCATTTTCTGGGAAAAAACCTTTAAATTCACCATAAAGCTGAGCTGCTAAAGTTTTATTTGGTGCTAAAATGATCGCTGGTTTTTGCGTTTTCTCTATCACTTTAGCCATAGTAAAGGTTTTGCCTGTGCCTGTTGCTCCCAGGAGAACCTGGTTTCTTTCGCCCCCTAAAATTGCATTTGATAACTCTGCGATAGCGGTTGGCTGATCTCCTGCTGGGTCAAATTCGGTTGCCATTACAAAACTTTTACCGCCCTCTAATTTAAGCCGGGTTTCTAAATGATCTTTTGTAATTATATTAATGTCGGTCATCCTCTATTTGTCTCTCCGTTAAAGGATCTATAGATCAAACTGATGTATTATTTTCATTTAGATTTGTAACTTGCTCATAAAAAGTAAATAGAGCATATATTAATCATTAAAAGAGGGTTTCAAAATGAGTGTCAAAATATATAAGCCGGCGAAAACAGCAATGTCCTCAGGTTCAGCAAATACAAAATCTTGGGTCTTAGAATTTTCGCCATCGGCGGCTCGTGAAGTTGACCCATTAATGGGTTGGACTTCATCAGTTGATACCCAATCACAAATTAAATTAAATTTTTCTTCCAAGGAGGCTGCTATTGACTATGCAAGGTCTAAGGGATTGGAATTTGTTGTTTTAGATCCTCAAAAGCGCCGCCCAAATATTCGAAAAAGGGGGTATGGGGAAAATTTTGCAACGGACAGAAGAACTGTATGGACCCATTAAAGGTCTCTCTTCGACTTTAGTGTGTCACTTTCGACCAAATAAGCGCTCTAGGTCGCTAAGCTTTAGTGAAATATGGGTAGGCCTCCCATGATTACATTGACCCGAGTTAGGTGTGTTTTCCATTTCTCTTAAGAGGGAGTTCATTTCTTCAATTCTCAATCTACGACCTGAGCGAATAGAACCATGACAAGCTATCCTTGACAGTACAGCATCGATTTTTTTCTCTAAACTCTCTGAATTTTCAAGATCCGCCAGTTCGTCTAAAATATCACTAATCAATTTTCCAATATTTTCGGAATTCAAAATTGCTGGAATTTCTTGGACTGCAATAGAGTTTATACCGAACTGATTTATTTTCAGTCCATAAACGCTTAGCTTATCCTTATATTCGAGAAGTATAAGAATTTCTGATTCTGAGAATTCCAAAATTTCTGGAACTAAAAGTACTTGTACTTCAATCTTATTGTCTTTGATTTGTTTTTTTAATTTTTCGTAAACCAATCGTTCATGCGCAGCATGCTGATCAATAATTACTATACCGTCATCATTTTGTGAAATAATGTAGTTCTCATTAAATTGAGCAAGTGGTGCGCCTAAAGGAAAATTTTCAAATTCTTCTTTGAATTTAGCGGTTTGGTCTTTGGTCCCGAGATCGCGAGCCGAAGGTTCCCATGTTTCTTTAAAAGCTGGTTCAATAATTTTAGAGGGAGATCGGTTAATACCGGTGTAATTTTTACTTCGTAATCTATTATCAAATTTTTCCTCTACGGTGCTGGTCATATCGAGAGTCCCACGGCGCATACTTCCTAGGGCAGCTGTCGATAGAGTGCTTGATGATCTCTGTCCTTCAATTGCGATTAGCTTCTTAATTCCTGTAACTATTAAACTACGCACAGATTGGGGATCCCGAAAGCGCACTTCAGCTTTCCCAGGGTGTACATTGACGTCCACAAATTCTGATCTGCAATTTATATAAATCGCCGCTGCAGGAAATCTATCTCGCGGCATAAAATCTGAATATGCTGCGCGCAGCGCCCCAATTAATTGTTTATCTCGTACTCGTCGGCTATTTACATAAAAATACTGCATAGCATTAGATGCGCGAGCATACGTTGGCAAGCAAACATACCCAGTTAAGTTTATGTCATCTCGGGTTACATCGATTGAAATAGCGTTTTTTGAAAATTCTTTTCCCAATATTCTTGAGAGACGATTTTTTTTCGCTTTTATAGTGTCATCGCTCTCTTTCTGTACCTGGAGTAACATCCTGCTTTTTCCAGCTGTTTTGTCTATTAAAGTAAACCCAACACTAGGAGTAGAAATGGATAAACCCTTAACTGCGTCCGTAATGGCTTTTAGTTCAGATTTATTTGAGCGCAGGAATTTTAGCCGGGCTGGAGTGGCATAAAATAGGTCTCTTAATTCAATTGTTGTTCCTGGAACCCTTGCCGCTGGTTTTGTATTGGAAAAGTCTCCACCATTTACCGTAATTTCATAAGCACCGTGACCTTCCTTGTGAGAAACTATTCTTAGGCGGCCTACTGCTCCCAGGGATGGCAATGCTTCGCCCCGGAAACCAAAACTATTAATGTCCAGCAAATTGTTATTCTTTAATTTTGAAGTTGCGTGCCTTCTAAGTGCCATTGGTAAATCAATCTCTGACATGCCGTGGCCGTCATCTGTTACTCTTATTAGTGTCTTACCACCATCTGCCACTTCGATGAAAATATCTGTAGAACCAGCATCGATTGAGTTCTCTATTAATTCTTTTACTGCGGAGGCCGGCCGCTCTACAACTTCACCAGCGGCAATTTTATTTATTACAGTTTCATCTAACTGTTTAATCTCATTAGTTTGGCTTATTTTGTGGTCTATTTTGTTCATACCACAATCAGTAGCATGTATAAGTCCGATTCTACCAAAGAAAAATGTAAGGTTTCATTACTCACATACAAATTGTACAGCGTGTTTACCTGCCATACGGCCAGTAGCCATGCATGTCGTAATAAGATAGCCTCCAGTAGGTGCGTCCCAGTCCAGCATTTCGCCAGCACAGAATACTCCTGGTTGGCGTCTTAACATAAAATTTTCATCTATTGAGTCCAGTTTCACTCCACCGGACGTGGAGATTGCAGTTTGGATTGGTCCCGTTCCATTTAAAGGAACTTTGAGAGACTTTATACTTTTGGCTAGCAAAACTGGGTCATTGAAAACGTCCATGGCAAACTCTCTAAGTACAGTCTGCTTTATAGGTTCAAGCCTTAGACGCTTCCTAAGAATATTTGCTTTGCTAGACTTACCTATAGGTAAAGTTAATAATTTAGTTATTTTTTCAATTTCCCAGTCGGGTAGTAGATCAATTTTGAGATCTTCTCCTTTTTTTAGTGGTGCGGATAGTGAGTAAATTCCGCCACCCTCTATCCCGTTTCGTGAAATGACTATTTCTCCCCTTGAGGATGCACTTCCCGCAGATAGTTTGATCGATTTCAGAGGTTGTCCGAAATATTTGGACATTTTCGTAGACCATTTTACTAAAAAGCTACAGTTTGAGGCATGAAAATTTTCTACTTCAGTTGCGTCAAAAAGTGATTTCCAATCACCTGTGGAGCCCAGTTTAGGCCAGCTTGCTCCACCTAATGCTAAAATAATCCCATCGGCAGTCTCATTTACTAAACCTTGCGGTGTTTCGAAAGTAGCGACCTTATTTGATAAAGATTTTAGCTTCCAACGATTTTTACGTAAAACGCCAAATTCATCGAGTTTAGTTATCCAGTTTCGCAGCAATGGAGATGCTTTCATTTCTTTTGGGAAAACGCGACCAGTTGAACCAATAAAAGTTTGTATACCCAAAGAATTCGCAAATTTGATTACTTCAATTGGTCCGAATTCATCTAATGCTCTATCAATAAAATTACCATTATGAGTGACATTTTTTTGGAAAACTTTGCCGTCTTCATGCATGGTCAGATTGAGCCCAGATTTTCCAGCCATTAGGAACTTTCTACCAAAAGTCGGCATGGAATCCACAAGAGTAACCTTTACGCCGCAGCGGATTGCAAAATCTGCAGCCATTAGTCCAGTCGGGCCACCTCCCACTATTAGTATTTTTTTATTAGTCATTCTTTATGTTTACATCCGATAGTGAACGATGTCGTTACTTATTCACAGGCAAAAAACAGTAAAAATTGTCCTTTTCAGTTAGAAATAGAAATGAAGCATGCTACTTTTATACTATGCTTGTGTGTGGATTATGTAACCGGCCCATTCCTTCTGATGCCCCCCAAAGCGTGCATCACTTAATTCCAAGGTCAAAAGGCGGTAAAAATGGTCCTACGGTTACCCTTCACCATTTATGCCATAAGGAAATTCACATTACTTTGTCGGAAACTGAGCTGGCGCGCACTTATAATAATTTAGAGGCGCTGAGGACACATCCTAGGCTCGCAAAGTTCATTTCATGGGTTAAAAAAAGGCCACCAGAATTTTTGTCCAGATCGCGTGTGCGAAAAAAAAAGTAATTACGGGATCATTTTTTTAATTGCTGAAGTTTGGTTGATTTTTGAATTTGATATGCCCAAACACAATTCATCAATTCTGGATAAAAAATTATCTTCTGAGACTATCTCATCAACCAACCCAAACTCATAAGCTGTTTTGCAACTAATTTTTTGACCTGCTAAAAGTATAAATTTAGCCCTAGACGATCCGCAAATTTTGCTTAAACGTAACGCATCACTGGGTTGGGGTAGGTAGCCCATTTTCATTACTGGATAGAAGAACTTTGCGTCTGCTAAACTAATGCGGATGTCGCATGCGAGTACCATTCCCATAGCTCCACCGGCAACCGTTCCGTTTAGCGCCGCAATAGTCATACAGGGCAAACGGTGTATTGTATCGGATAATAGTTCCCACTTAGGAGAAGTCGCTAATCCATTTTTTTTCACCTCATCTAGGTCTGCTCCAGCGCTAAAAACTTTTCCCGATCCAGAAATAATCACAGCTTTATTTTTATTTGATTGACTTATTATTCTGACGAGCTCATCAAGCATCTCAGATGTTATCGCGTTGGCTTTATCTGCTCGGTTTATAGTAATGTATCGTATGTCATTCTTTAAGTGTGAGTTGATCATTTCATACCAATCTTCTGTCGTATTGTTGCATCTCGCAAACTAACTTCTTTGCCCAAATATTCATTACCTGAATATGAGGCTAACCAAAGCAAGGCCTTTGCCGGCCACTTAGGATCAATATGTGCAGACCATTCTAATTTGCTAACTTGATTAATTTGGCTTTTCTTTATTTCTCGCTGCATATTTGTAGCAACTGTGCCTGGAGATAAGCCAATTGAACGAAGACCCAATTGTCGATATTCCAAATCTACACAGCGAACGAGCATATTTACGGCTGCTTTTGAAGTACAATAGTGGCTCCAAGCCTCTAATGGGTTGTGAGCGGCTCCAGAACTTAAAGTGAGAAATGTGCCACCACCATTTTGCAACATAGAGGGGACTGCTAATTTGATAGCATAAAAAACACCTTTTAAATTTACATCAATTACATGATTCCAGTCATCTATGCTAATGTCCGTTAGGCTCTGAATTGGACTTATCGTTCCTGCATTGTTAATTACTATATCAATTTTCCCAAATTCTCTTAATGTTGTTGCAAACATCGTTTCCATTTGCTTAAATTCGGCGATGTTCACGACATGGACTCGTGCTTTGGATCCAATTTTCTTTGCAAGCTGAAAGAGTTTTTTTTCATCTTGCGCTACTAATACAACCGTTGCTCCCTTGCGCGCAAATTCTTCTGCGGTGGCAGCCCCGATACCACGACTTGCACCAGTCACAATTACGGTTTTTCCATTTAATCTCATTTTTTGGCCGAATTGTTTACGAATTAAAATTATCTGGGTTGACGATAGACTAAGCAAACCCCAGTTTAAAGCATATGTTTTGGCAGAGAAAACTCATGATACTTAAGAAACTAATTACAATTATTGTTCTTGTACTTTTTTCAGCTAGTCCCTCAAACTCTTGGGCACAAATGAATGCCGTAATAGTTTGGGATGAAATTAAACAAATTGCGTCTGCAAACGGATATAAAATTTCTGCTTTAATAAGTCAAAGTGAGAAAGGCATTAACATCAAGGACTTTTCTCTGATTAACAAAGCTACTGAAACAAGTGAAGTTGCAACTGTCGAAATAGATTTATTCGATATAGGGATTTTAGAAAGAAGTGATGGGTCCGTGGAAATTCGGCCTGATTATGACCAAGAAATAACGATTAAATTGTATGAAGGGCGCGAGGTTTCATCATTTGTTTTGAAGCCTCTGAGCGACAATACAACGATGATAATCAGTGGAGAAGTGGGCGCTCCAGATTTTCAAATAAATTCCTCACTCTTTGGGCTGCAATTAAAAGAATACCACTTACCACCAAGATACAAAGGAAATGAATTTTTTGAGGCTAGCATAATTTTAAATGGAATGGTTTTAAATCAAGCTTTTGCGGGAACAGTACAAGATAGTCCAAAAAGTTCATTCCAGGCAGGTTCTATAAATCTGTTTTTGAACTTTGATATACCCGTTGAGCAAATGTCGGGAATTATCAGATATGATCTAGAGGACATATTAGTAATTTCTAGACAAGATAATTTTGTGTCAAATACTTCTGCAAATTTAACTGATTTACTAGAAACGGGTTATAATGCTCTAGGTTCTTATAGTGTAGGGGCAGGCTCTATTGAATTTGATTTTTCAAGTCCAGATGGTAATTTAAAGGGTAAGTTAGCATCTGAAAACTCTAATGTCAGTAGCAGTCTAACGCAGAATGGACTTCTTTTTGACGCATATTTTGCGAATGGACTTTTCAAGTTAAGCTCATCAGTAATGCCAATTCCAATCGATATATCTTTGAAGAATGGAAACTATGGTTTTACTGTGCCAATTTTAAAACAAATGGAGTCTCAGAATTTTGGCTTACGACTCGGTGTCTCGGATCTTTTGATTGCACAGGATTTATGGGGATTGTTAGATACCGACAACAATCTTAAAAATGGCCCAATCAATGCGAAGATTGCTTTATCTGGCAAGGCTAAGTTGCTTGAAAATTTTACAGAGTTCCGCCCTGAAATCTATGAAGAAAATATCTCAAATTCAAATCCACTAGAAGTTGACGAGATTTTCCTTGATAAATTAGATCTTTCCTTAATGGGAACATCCTTACAAGGTGAGGGAAGTATTACTCTCGACAATGAAGATCTGATAACTTTTGATGGTTTCCCCAAGCCAGTTGGTTCATTTGAATTTGTCTTAACTGGTGTAAATGCACTTGTTGATAAACTAATTAATAGCGGTTTTATCGATTCTGATACAGGAATGGGTGCAAGAATGATGTTGAGTATGTTTACCATACCAACTGGTGAAGATAAGCTAAGTTCAAAGATAGAGTTTAACAGCCTTGGCCACATTTTAGCTAATGGACAAAGGCTGAGGTAACTCTAGCTATTACCTTGAACCAAATGAATCCAACTGAGAAGAATGATTTAAAATGATTCCTGATACTCTTGAGCTAGTTACTCAGAAATTGCTTGACCGCGCTAAATCGATGGGTGCAGACGAAGCAGACGTGATATCCACTAAAGGGCAGTCAATAAATGTTGATGTTCGAAACGGGGCTTTAGAAAATGCTGACCGCTCTGAAGGTGCAGAGGTAGGGTTACGCGTCCTGGTGTCGCAAAGGCAAGCAATCATCTCATCATCTGATATATCTGATGCTACACTTGAACTTATGGTCGAGCGCGCAATTGCTATGGCCAAGGACGCCCCTCAAGACAAACATGCAGGTCTAGCTAGTGTCAATCAATTGGCTAAACAACGAGATTTGTCTGAGTTGGAAATTTGTGACCCTGCCACTGAACCATCCCCAAATAAATTACAAGAACAGGCAGAAATAGCGGAGTCTTCTGCCTTGGAAGTGGCTGGTGTTTCTCAGGTATCTGGTGCTTCAGCATATTATGGTAAATACTCTGTTTTTATGGCTGCCAGTAATGGTTTTACAGCTAATTATGACAGATCAAGTAATTCAGTTTCTTGTGTTGCAATTGCTGGCGAAGGGTCAGGTATGGAGCGTGATTATGACGCTGATACACGCGTTTATCAGTCTGATCTAAGGCCATCTGATGAAATTGGCCGAACGGCTGGGTTGCGAGCTGTAGAACGTTTAAACCCCAGACGGCCAGCTACTGGTAATTACCCGGTAATATATGATGAAAGAATATCATCAGGTCTAGTTGGTCATTTTCTTAGCGCCATAAATGGAGCTGCAATCACCCGAGGTTCGAGTTGGCTGAAAGATTCATTAGGCAAGCAAGTTTTGCCGAGAACGTGTAAATTGGTTGAAAACCCTCATCGCGTAAGAACTGGGGCATCGAGGTTATTTGACTCAGAGGGTTTACCCACAAAGAAGCGTGAGATTTTGAGTAAAGGCGTTTTGAACGGTTGGACATTAGATCTGGCTAGTGCAAGAAAATTGGGTATGAGACCAACTGGAAACGCCTCAAGGAGTGTGAGTTCAAACTCTTCACCAACAAATTGGAATATAGAACTCAGTTCTCCTGAAGATTACTGTGATAATTTATTAAGTGAGATGAGAAATGGTCTGCTTGTGACATCTTTAATCGGCTCCACAATAAATCCTAATACTGGAGATTACTCGCGAGGTGTCTCTGGGTTTTGGGTAGAGGATGGTCAGATTTGTTATCCAGTCAGTGAAATTACAATAGCTGGTAATCTAAAAGAAATGATCAAAAAAATTATACTTGGGAATGACGCTCAACGGCACCTTTCATATGTTGTACCTTCGATTTTAGTTGAGGATATGACACTTGCAGGATCCTGATCTTAACCTCCTAATAACAGCAGCTCAAAAAGCTGGCGAATTAGCTAAGAAATATGACTTGGAAAGGCTTAAAGTTTGGGAGAAAGAGGGTGCCGCAGGTCCAGTGACCGAGGCGGACATTGAAATAGATAGAATGCTTTTTCAATACTTAACTGAAGCGAGACCAGACTATGGTTGGTTATGTGAGGAAAGCACGTATGATTTTCCACATTATGAGAGATCGTGCTCTTTTGTAATTGATCCCATAGATGGAACTAAAGATTTTATCAAAGGTGGTAACAACTGGTCACATTCTTTTGCCGTTGTTAAAAATGGTAAAGTAAGTGCCGCAGTCGTCTATGTGCCGCGACAAGACTTACTTTTCTCAGCATATCTTGGTGGCGGTTCTTGGTTAAATGGTGAGAGAAATCAAGTAAAGGCAATAAACAAGACTGGTGAGTTTGATTTAATCGCCGCTAAGTTGGTTGAGGATGATAAAATTTGGAAGTTAAATTCAAAGCCGAGGTTCAATCGAGAACATAAGCCTTCTATTGCATTTAGAATGGCCAGTGTGTCTCAGGGCAAATACCATGCAATGATGACATTGAGAGACTCCTGGGAATGGGATGTATGTGCAGGGTCCCTTTTAATAACTGAGTCGGGCGGTATTGTGTTAGATCGCTATTTAAAGCAGCCTATCTTTAATACAAAAAGACAAAAGACCAATGGTATAATAGCTGGTACTTCAGAAGTGGTTGATTTAATTGGGTCTTCTCTAAATCTTTAAAAATGGCTGCACCAGTTTGTGTACAAATGTTTGAAATTTCAAAGGAGCATCTGTAACTGCTAAACAAATACAATCTTCGCCTTCTACTGCTATTGGTTGGTGGTCAAGATCTTCGTCTGCCATTTCAACATCACCTGGTCCAAAGCGAGCGACTTCGTCTTCAAAGGCACCTTTCAATACTAAAGTAAGTTCATTCCCGTTATGACTGTGATGAGGAACTGCTGTGCCAGCAGGTATATAAAGTAACCTGGCTGTCGAATTGCCTGATGTTTTTAGAAGCGATTGTTTTACGCCCAATCCGATCGGCCGCCATTTTACATCATGTAGCGATCCACCAATATAATCACTCAAAGCTGATGGGACATCTGATGCGGCTCTCTCAAGAATCTGTGTGGTTTGAGTCGGTTGGCTTTCTATTAATGCCATAACACTTTCAAAACTTTCGTCACTCATTTCCTCTGGATCAGATACGTCTAATAATGCACCGCCCACTGCTTCATAACTTTCTAAAGCGGCTCTACAGTCGTCACACATCGAAATATGAGTGGCAACTGCAAGTGAGAATGCTTCACACAGTGTCCCATTAGAATATCTCATTAATAAATCTTCACTTAAATGGTGCTTAATTTTTTTATCGTTTTTCATATTTATCCCATTGCATGACGCAATCTTTCTAAGGCTAATCTAATTCTAGATTTAATTGTGCCAAGAGGCAATCCTGTTTCAAGTGCTATTTCGCTATGCGATAACTCTTTGAAAAAGGCTTTTTCAACCAATTGACGCTGTTTCTCTGGAAGATTTTGGATTGCATCTGCCAAAATTTCAGATTGTTGTTTTTAGTTCAAGAGCTTCCTCTTGTGCAGGCTCTATTTCATCCGGCCAAGTTAACTCATCAGGTTCGGGTCTACGAATTTTTCTTATTGCATCAATCCGTTTATTTCTAGCAATTGTAAAAATCCAAGTAGATGCACTTGCTCGGGTTGGGTCAAAGAGTTTTGCCTTATTCCAAACCGTTGCCATTGCTTCCTGACTACACTCTTCTGCCATTGTTGAATCCGCTCCCGCCTTCATTAAGAATGATTTTATTCTGGGCGCAAAATGGTTAAACAACTGTCTGAAAGCAACGCGATCTTTTGCTTCGCTTACCATCAACAAAAGCTCTTCCCAATCATGGCTCTTATTATTTTCCAATACACTTAGTCCCATGCCAGCAGCATACTCGGGCACGCTAGCACTACTAATTCCCGATTGCGAGTAGGGATTTTCAATATCATCGAATAATTTTAACATAATGGTTATTCGCGAAAACTTATTATTTGGATCAAAAATATTTTGTTTCATCCAAACGGTGGCTTGGATCGTAAGAACAATCAAAAATACCGGAGAATAATATGAATTTTGTTGCGACACCTAGCCCAATTAAAATTGCAGTGATAGGGGGTGGCATCTCTGGGATGGGTGCAGCGTATCAGCTGTCTAATTTTGGAAAAGTGACGTTATTTGAATGCGAGCGAAGATTAGGAGGCCATGCCAGAACAGTTTTAGCTGGGAAGCATGGCGACCAACCAGTCGACACTGGGTTTATTGTTTTCAACAAAACCAATTATCCCCATTTAGTTGCGCTTTTTAAAGAACTCAATGTTCCAATTTGTCATAGTAACATGAGTTTTGGTGCATCGGTTCGAGGGGGTGAAATTGAGTATGGTTTAAGGAATTTTCAATCGTTGTTTGCTCAGCCAAAAAATCTTGCAAACATTAACTACCTCAAAATGTTATTGGATATTTTAAAGTTTAACAAAAATGCAGTATCGTTAGCGACTGATACTTCAATTACCATAGGAGAGTTGTTAGATCTATTGGGTACAGGCGACTGGTTTAGGGACTACTATCTTCTTCCTTTTTCGGGAGCCATATGGTCGACACCTAAAGACAAAATACTTGATTTCCCAGCCCATTCGATGATCAGCTTCTTTGAAAATCATGCGCTCTTAAGCCGCACCGGCCAGCATCAATGGTTTACGGTAAGCGGCGGCTCAGTACAGTACGTGGATCGGCTCAATAGAGAATTAGTTAACCGAAATGTTGAGCTGCGTTTGGGTGATCCAATTAAAGAGGTACGTCGAGGTCCATTTGGTGTCCAGATTTTAAGTCAAAAGAATGAAACAGAATTCTTTGATCACGTAGTATTTGCGACCCATTCTGATGATTCCCTCAAGATGCTTGCAGACCCCAGTATAGTTGAGGCTACAGCCTTGGGTGCAATAAAATACCAACCTAACCAAGCGGTGTTGCACCATGATCAAAATGTGATGCCAAAAAACAGAAATTGCTGGGCAAGTTGGGTATATACAGAGGATAAGAAAGCATCACTTGACCCAATAGGGTTAACTTACTGGATGAATTCTCTTCAACCAATTCCTGTGGCGGATCCAATGTTCGTTACTTTAAACTCAAAAAACAAAATTGATCCTTACAAGATTTATGATGAAGCAACTTTTATGCATCCAGTTTATGACTTACCTGCATTAAAAGCTCAGAAAGATCTTGCAGAAAATAATGGTAAGAAAAACACATGGTTTTGTGGCGCATGGATGAAGAACGGATTTCATGAAGATGGATTGGCTTCAGCGATAGATGTTGTGGCTAAATTTTCAGATCAAGTATCAATAAAGATTGCGGCACAATGAGTAATGTAGAATATGTTGATGCGTACACCTGGCATGGGCGAGAGGGCAATTTAGAGAACGCTTTCAAATATAAAGTTGGATTTATATTGCTGGATCTCGACAATAATATGGAAAGCCCAGCTTTTTTTTCTAGAACGTCAGGAAAGTTTTTTGGTGTTTTGGACAGTGACTATGGTGGCCACCCGGGCGCCGGCAGAAGTAGTCAGTGGGTAAGAGAAGTATTAGCAGATCATGGCCTCAAAGGTGCCGATAAAATATTACTCCTTGCGCAACCTAGAGTGTTTGGTCACATATTTAATCCGGTAAGCTTCTGGCTTTGTTATAAAAAAAACGACAGTTTATTAGCGGTAATTTCTGAAGTTACAAATACCTTTGGTGATAGACATTGGTATATCTCATATAATAACGATCAGTCTGAAATTTTGCCTAAACATCGTTTGAAAGCAAAGAAGATTTTTCATGTTTCTCCATTTCAGCCAATTGACGGTCAATATGAATTTAGGTTCGACATAAAAAAAGATAAAATTGGTATTTGGATAGATCTTAACTACCGGAATGGAGGGATCAAAACTAATCTCATCGGGAGTAGGAGTAAATTAACCAATCTAGAGATTGTAAAGTCGATAATTTCTCGGCCTCTTGGTTCTAGACGAGTACTTGGTTTGATTCATTGGCAAGCACTCAAGCTATGGTTTAAAGGAGCACGTTACCGAACTCGGCCAGAACCTCCTAAAATAGATGTTAGTCAATGAAACAGGCCCAACATCGCTTTTCAAGCCTTGCTTTCGTTATTGGTATGGCGGGGCTACCTGTATACATACATGCACCTAAGTATTTCGTAGATGTTTACGGAATAAGTTTAGTAACGATGGGGGTTATAATATTTTTTTTTGCGTCTTGTTGATGTTGTCCAGGATCCAATCCTAGGGATTATTGCTTCAAAAACTACCCGCTTTGGTGCGCTGCCAATCGCGTTATCAGTAGTTGCAATGTGTGTTGGAATGATAATGTTATTCGCAATACAAAGCCCTGTATCGCCATCACTGTGGTTTTCTATTTCGCTTTTTCTTGTATTTTCAGGTTTTAGCTTTGCCTATATTCGCTCTTATGCTCAGGGCTTAATAAATTTGGGAGCAAAGGATCAAATTCGGTTAGCGCGGTGGCGTGAAGTTGGAACAACTTTAGGGATTTGTGTTGCAGCAATTTTACCCACTACTCTACTATTAGTTTCAGCTGATGGGTATCCATTGTTCGCAATATTCTTCTGCCTCATAGCTATCCTAGCACTTTTGCATGTTTGGTCTCAATTTCCTGCTTCTAACTCCCTTCAGGATAGTCACAACTCCTTTTCAAGCTTGCTAAGTGCAATCAGAAATTTACAGATCAGAAATTTGCTACTTCTTGCATTGGTAAATTCAAGCCCTGTTGCTCTCAGTTCCACTCTTTTTTTGTTCTTTGTTGAAAGCCGTTTAAACGCCCCTGACTGGGCGGGAATTTTTCTAATATTATTTTTCTTGGCAGCTGCAATAGCTACCCCCTTCTGGACAAAATTGGCGGATGTTCATGGTGTCTTTAAAATTTTAAAAATATCTATGCTCTTATCAATCATTTCATTTTTTGGAGCCACGTTCTTAGCAGAGGGTGATGGATTAATTTTTTCTGCCATCTGTTTATTGAGTGGTGCAACTGTTGGAGCCGATCTTGCGCTATTACCGGTATTATTTGCTCGCCAGATAGAAAACAGTAGTATAGTACCAGACCTCGGATTCGGTCTTTGGAACTTTGTGTCAAAGGCAACATTAGCCTTTGCAGCAGTTATTTCTCTCCCATTATTGGAGCTCGTTGGTTTTAATTCGAGTGGGCCAAATTCTGAAAATGCTTTACTGGCGCTTACTTTCGGTTATGCAGTTTTACCTTGCATATTGAAATGCATATCAATCTTTTTGCTTTTTAAAATTATGCGCGATGAGGTGCAAATTTCTCATGCGTGACTTCCAAAATAAGACTTATTGGATAGTTGGTGCAAGCGAAGGCTTGGGTAGAGCTCTTGCATTACAACTAGCTAAGGTAGGTGCACAAGTTATTATTTCTGCGAGAAATGAAGAACGGCTACTTGAATTAGCTGAGGAAATTGGATCGAATTCATCGGTTTTACCTATGGATGTATCAGACGAATCTAGCGTTCGGAAAGCGTTTAGTAAATTACCCAAAACTTTAGATGGGTTTGTATTTTTATCGGGTGTCTACTGGCACATTAACGCTTCTTCATGGGATGTAGAAAAAGCAGAGGAAATGGTCGATGTAAATCTTGTTGGAGCAATGAGGTGTTTAGGCCATTTGGTTCCTAAATTTACAAGCCAAGGATTTGGACATATCGTATTAACTGGAAGTATTGCCGGTTATCGTGGCTTGCCTGGTTCAGTGGGCTATTGTGCTTCAAAAGCAGGGCTGATGTCTCTTGCAGAAACACTAAAAATAGATCTAGCCAAAGCCAATATAGATGTTCAGCTTTTGAACCCTGGATATATTAAAACTAGGCTAACTGATAAAAACCCCTATAAAAAAATCTATGTTATGACACCAGAAAGAGCTGCACAATTTTCTGTGATGCATATGAAATCTAATCGTTTCCAGTCATCATTTCCACGCGTTTTTTCGATAATAAGTAAAATTATAAAAAATTTTCCAGATTGGCTATATTTTAAAATTTTCAGTTAAGCGAAAGCTATGTAAAGATTTGTATCAGTGATGCTGAATGACTTTGAGGTATTGTGCCAAGTTATCAATTTTTGACAACCAGTCATCGACTATTGTCATGTTGCTTGGAGCAGCTTGAACCCCTGCTTCTAGTTTTTTATGCAACACGGCTTCAACTGCAAGAGATACCGGCTGTGATACTAGCCTCGACATGGCACTGCCCTCACCATCTCCCCATGCATCCATAACAAATGTCTTATGCCATTCAATTGAGTTTTTCATTTCTGCTTTAAGTGACACACACAAAACCACTCTATCTGGTTCATCTTTTTCGTAAGCATTTTCACTCCAGAATTGATCCGACATTTCCTTTAAGCGATTATCTCCAGCTTTTCCGGTTAATCTCTCTATTTCCTTGAAAATATCTTGCCACGCCAAGCTCCACCCATTCAGGCGGAGCGTTCCGCGCACGAAATCTTTTACTATCCAAGCGGGATCAAATTTATAGTCCTCCATGAAAGGTAGGCTATCTCGATTTGGATAGACTTCAAATGTTTCAGCTTTTTCTAGTGGTGCTTGATAAGATGAAATTGCGTCCCATGGGCGGTCTACATTAAACTCTTTGAAATTACGCAATGATTTAGAGGGTGACTTAAGGGCTTTAAGTACTCCTAATGGAGACCAGCTAAATTTGTATTTAAAATCATTTTCAAATTTTGGAATACCACCACAATAAGATAGAAAGCTCAGTTCATTCTCAATGTTATATTGTTTCGACTGGCGATAATCGGTAACCAGTTTATGAGCCATTAAATGATCAATTCCAGGATCTAATCCTACCTCATTAATACAAACTAGATTTGCTTTTTTAAATTTACCATTAAGTAGCCGCATTTCAGGCGCTATGTAGGAAGAGCTCACAAAATGTGCCTTTTCTGATAATGCCACTAAGGCTAAAGGCACATGCCAATCTGCGGGGAGCATTGATACTATAATGTCATTTTCTTTGAGACAATCTTGAAGTGAGGCTTTGTCAAATACTCTAATGCTATTTGTAATGTCACCAACGGCTTCAGTAGCCTTTTCAAGGGTTCTATTCCAAACAACTACATCATATCCATCTTTTATAAGTCTTCGTAGACCTGGAATTGCTGATAGACCTGCTCCACACCAATGCACTGTCATTCTATATAAGCTCCATATTATCCAAATAAGTTTGATGTGCTCGCAGCCACACGCTTTCGTTTATTCTGTCTATTTCCATTAAACTTGGCAACAGTTGAGATGCAAAATCTATCGAACTTTCTAGGGGCAGAAGTGAAGGCAGGTTATCGATTGCCATCACGTCTAAAATAGGATTTTCACTCACGCGAGTTACTGGCTCTGACCAGGTCGTAACATCGTTATATACGGCGACTGGATTGTTCATATTACCTGGATCACACGCTATATCTCCAATTATACTAAGGTTTTGGCCCTTTTGAATTATTTCTTCTGAAATGAAGGTTGGAGTTTCCTTATTTGAAACTACACAATTGAAGAATAAATCATGGTTTAATATTTCTGAGAAATTCTCCTTCGTAGTTGTCTCTTTAATATCCCACTTTGTTGTCTCGATATTCATCTTTCCACACAAGTCTATAACACCGCTACCCACTCGGCCAAGGGAGCCTATAACGATCGCATTTCTTGGTAAGAGTTTGCTATTTTCCAATTCACCTTTTATTTGGTCGTCCAAGCTTTCTTTGTCTCGATATGTTGTAAAAACATTTGGACGTTTATTTGTTTTTTGAGAAACCCAGCATGATATGGTTACGGCTGCGCCAGCATATCCAGCCCAGTAGCCGAATGCAGCTACCCTTTTGCCAGTATGGCTGACTAAATATTCAATATCATAAAGAGCACCACCACCGACTTTGAATCTGTTGAGCAAATTTTGAGCTGTTGGTTGACCCTTAAAGGCGTGACCAAACATAATATGTCGATGTTTTAGTGGGAAAGGATACTCAGGTAATTCCTTTAAACCAAATATTATTGTTTCCAAAGGTGCATTTGGCCAACTATTTTCTTCGACAATTTCGCACCCTACATCACGATATTTTGAAATAGGAATAATTCGTGATTTACTCTCTTCAATTGAAATTTTAATTCCCATTTTTAAAAGGTTTTTAGCTTCTAATGGTGTTATACCAACTCGTTTTTCATTGTTTCTGCATTCTGCTCTTACCAAAATATGTGTCATTTAGAAGCTCGTTTGTTGGAGTATCAGAAATATGTTCGGGATTTAATTCTGCTTGAATGATCCAAATGCGGTAGAGCGTTTACTTGTTCTACGTTAAATTGACCATTTGAGTAATTAAGAATTGTTACGCCCGTATTCATTGAAGCTAATAGGAATTTTATCATCACTTTATCGCTTAAACCTAAGAAATTTTGAAGTGCCTTTGCTATAATTCCCCCAGAAGTGACAACTAATATAGACTCTCCACTATTTTTAAGGATGTCAAAAACGTCGGATACCCTTTCTACAAAATTAACGTAAGATTCAGGGGTATTTTGTATTTCGTTGGCCTTCCATTTTGACATAATGAACTCAAAGTGCTCTTCAAAATCTAGGCCAGATTTTGGTGGCTGTTTTTCAAATTGTTGCTCTACAAGTGTGGATAGGGTGTAGTATTGGATCTCATTTAACCTCGGATCTCTTATTATTTCTTTTTTATTGTGTATCTCTAATAAATTCGCAGTATCTCTTTGACGAAACAGTGTACCACTAAAGCAGGCATCGAAGTTGAATTCATTTTTCTTAAAATATTGTCCAAGCCAGCCAGCTTGTATTTTACCTAAGGCGCTAAGCCTGTCATATGATACTTCATCTTTAGCTTCTGAGTTTGCCTGCCCATGGCGTATCAAGAAAATTCGAACCATTTAAATTGCTCTTCTAAATTTTTATAGAATGATATTTGTAAAGTTTGCACTAAGCTTTAAAGAGAATACACAACAACATTAAGACTACTTTGGCAACCATATCGTGATATTTTCCATCAATTAATAACCAGTCTCTTTATCTACTAAATGTAGTAACTCTTTACCATTTTCGGCTCTTTTTATGTTCTTCGCAATGACTTGGGATGATGTTTTTGGCCTCGTTTCGGATGCTTTATGAGGGACGACTGTTACTTTTTTATGAGACCAATATCTGTGGTTTTCAGGTAGTGGTTCAACCCTGAACACATCTAAGGTGGCGTGTTCAAGTTGACCACTGTCTAATGCGGCTATCAAGGCGTCATCATCAATAAGAGGACCTCTACCAGGGTTTAGTACAACAGCACCTCTTTTTGTCAGATTAAGTGTATGATGATTTAAAATATTTTGAGTCGGTGGTGTGTCTGGGAGTAGTAGAATTACTATGTCAGCATCTGTCAGCGATAAGTCGATTTGATCATTGCCATAAAAGCAGGAAATACCATCTATGGATTTTTTTCTTCTTGACCACCCGCGAACATTGAAGCCAAGACTTCTTAGAGCTGTTCCGCATGCACTTCCTAGGGTGCCAAGTCCTAATATCGTTACAACGCGGTCTTTTGCTAATGGCGGCACATATGAACGCCATACACCATCTTGCCCATGAATATGTTTATCGATACCAAGGTGGTGACGTAAGGTGTGACCAGTAACCCATTCTACCATTCCACTGGTTAAACCTGAGTCGACCATTCGTGCCAGTGGTACTTTAAGTGTTTCATTGAATGCTACCCCCTCCACTCCAGCCCATAAGTTCAAAACTGCTTTGAGGGATGTGTATGGTGAAAAATCCTGAAGTGAGCTGCTTGGGGCATAGATGATGTAATCCACTTCGCTTGGTGTAAAACTTGTTCTCAAATCATAATCTAGGGAAACCGAAGCAAACGCCTCTTCTAATGGCGCTTTATACTCGCTCCAATTTTTTTTATTTGCTGAAAATAAAATCTTCAGTGTCATGCGTTATCCCTAGGTCGGTGGACATGAGCTGATTGAATTAAGCCAAAAGCACCCATAAGAACAAGCATAGCAGATCCCCCATAACTAATTAGAGGTAAAGGTACACCCACAACTGGCGCCAGGCCCATCACCATCGACATATTTACTGAAAAAAATAAGAAAAAGGTCATTGTTAGGCCAAGGGTTAAAAGCGATGAAAATCTCTCTCTGTGTCTCAATGCAGAGTGCAGACAAAAAACCATAATTCCTACATAAATTGCCAGAATCGAGATAGTCCCAATGAATCCAAGCTCTTCAGCGATAGTCGTGAATATAAAATCTGTGTGTTTCTCAGGTAGAAAATTTAAGCGAGATTGTGTTCCTTCCATGTATCCTCTACCAGTCCAGCCCCCTGAGCCTAAAGCAATTTTTGATTGACTAATGTGATATCCTGCGCCCAAAGGATCACTGTCGGGATTCAAAAATGTATCAATCCTTGAAAACTGGTAGTCTTGTAGCAACTGCCATTCTGTTCCTCTGCTTTTGAAAAGAGCTAGCACAAAACCACCTGTAAATGCGATTACCGTTCCAAAATAAACCCAGTGGACTCCCGCAAGAAACATTACTGTTACACCTGAGAGAATTAACAGTAATGACGTACCGAGATCAGGCTGTTGAAGAACGAGCAAAACAGGTAAAGATATGAAAGCTATTGGTACTGAGATCCAAAGTGGTTTTGAAACTTTATCAGCAGGAAGCCAGTCATAGTAAGCTGCCAGTAGCATTACTAGGGCTATTTTTGCTACTTCGGATGGTTGTAAATTGATAAACCCTAAGTTTATCCATCTTTTAGCACCCATTCCAGTACTTCCTAAAAATTCAACTAGTAAAAGTAACACTATAGCAAGCATATAAATTGGAACTGAAACATTCCGCCAAATCCAAATAGGCGTCATTGCGATAATAAACATTGCTAACAAGCCAATTGAAAATCTTTGCATTTGAGATAATGCCCATGGTTCAATATTCCCGCCTGCAACTGAGAAAAGCATTGTAAACCCAGAAAATGCGGCACCGATTATTAGAGCAATCAAGCCCCAATTCATGAATAGAACTTTTCTCCAGCCTGTTGGTATCGTTTTGACGCGATATTCAAGGTAGCTCATGCTTGGACTTTCGATGACTTGGTCGTTTTTGGCATCAATTTCTTTAAGTCACGTTGCTGATTATAAATTTTGGCTCGATCTTCTACAGGGTATGCAGTTATTGGGGGAGTACCCTGATAGATGGCTTGTAGTGTGATATCCCTCGCAATGGGTGCTGCGACAGTTGATCCGCTTCCACCATGTTCTACGACAACTGAAACTGCAATTTTTGGATCATCGTATGGTGCATAATTTACAAACAAAGCATGGTCACGTTGTTCCCAGGGTAGATCTTTGTTTTCCAAAACACCTAGTGTCCTTTCAAATGCAGAAATGTTTCTAACCTGTGATGTACCAGATTTTCCTATAATTTGACTTTTCTTATCCAAAACTCGTGAGTGATATGCCGTACCTCTTTTATCGTTCGTAACTTCAAAAAGAGCTTTTCGTATGAGATTTAAGTTATTTTTATTTAAATTTAACTTTCTTGTTTCTTTATCAGCCTCAACCCCATTTATGGACTCAATCAGTCTTGGTAAAATTTCGTTGCCTGTTGCAATGCGCGCAATCATGACTGCAAGCTGTAAAGGCGATGATAGCACATATCCCTGACCTATTGATGAGTTAACAGTATCGCCAACAACCCACTCTCTCGATCTTGCACTCAGCTTCCAAAGTTTGTCTGGTACGATACCTGATGTTACGGCAGACATTTCAATGTCAAACGATTGGCCTAGGCCTAAAATACGGGCAACTTCGGCAATTTTTTCGATGCCTACTTGCTGAGCTAACTCGTAATAGTAAACGTCACAACTTTCTCTAAGAGATTTTACTAAGTCTACGTTGCCGTGGCCGTCACGTTTCCAACAATGAAATTTTCTGTTTGACACTTCTACATGTCCATTACATCTAATTTTGTCTCGATGATTTATAATTCCTGCCTCAAGTGCTGCAAGGATTGTTACCATTTTGAATGTAGATCCAGGTGGATATGCATCTTGCACAGTCTTTGACGCTAGAGGCCTGTGGTTGTCATCTCGTAATGTACCGTAATCATTAAAAGATATCCCGCGTACAAATTTATTTGGATCATAAGCAGGTGAAGAGCAAATCGCCAAAATTTCCCCACTGTTACAATCCATGACAACCACTGATGCACTTTCATTCCCCAATCTTGCCCGCACATATGCTTGTAAATTTGTATCCAAAGTGAGTTTTAAATTAGCCCCTTTAGAACCTTCTTTTCGCTCTATTTCTCGCATCACACGACCAAGTGCATTTACCTCTACTTTTTTAGTTCCTGCTTTACCACGAAGAGTGATCTCTAATTCTCTCTCTATTCCTACTTTACCAATTTGAAATCTAGGTATTCTCAAGAGCGGATCAGGGTCTTTTCTTATTTCTAAATCACGGGTACTAACCGGGCCAACGTATCCGACAACATGCGCAAAAATTTCACCCAAAGGATAAGTTCTTGAAAAGGCTATTTCTGGGTTGATGCCTGGCAGCATTGGGGCGTTGAATGCAATTTTTTCAATATCGTCTCTTGCTAGTCTATCCACGATTGTTACAGGTAGAAATTTTGCGCTTTGTTCGAGCTCTGCCTTAGAGCGCTCTATATCTTCAGGTGATAAATTAATTAGTTTTGACAAACGTTCTAAAATTAAATCTACATCGCCTGCATCTTCTGCAACCATCGTAATACTATAACTTGCCTCGTTTCCTGCTAATTTAACTCCATTCCTATCGTATATTTCGCCTCTTTGGTTTGGGATTAGTCTTAGGTTTATCCTATTTTCATCTGCGATTAGTCTAAAGCTTTCTGCTTTCTCAACCTGAAGCTGGTGCATACGCCAAGCTAATAATCCACAAAAGCCAAGCTGAATACCACCAACTAATAAACCACGCCTTGCTGTACGAAAATGTCGATATGAAACGATATTTGACTTCTGCCACATGTTTAGATCTCTAGATTACACGTCCACTCCGGGTGAAGTAAGGTCTTTTAACACGAAATATATAATGAGAAACCAGAACAATAAACGGATATATAGATATATTAAATATTGTTTGGATTAAGCTAATTCTGAGTTGTGATGTATTTACAAATGATACTGTAAGTACCAAATGGTAGATTAATGAAATAGCTGCAAAAGCCAATGATACTCGAACCCACTCAGCCAGAAATGATTTGTCGTCGGAGCTAGCTGTTATCGCCTTTATCAAAATTAATATCATAACGCTTATTCCTGAAAATAACCCCGGTGGGCGATGCAGCAAAAAGTCTTGCAAAAGAAGGACAGCTATAATTAGTGGAACTGGTACAAAATTTGGCTCTCTCAGTGACCAGCAGAATATTATGAGCAACAGAATACTTGGCCAAGGCCAGCGTTGAGGTGTCGTTTGTAGTGGCATCAGATCAGCCAAAATTAGAAAAATAGCGACTGCGAAAAATATAATGCGGTAAATCCATATACGTTCGCTTGGAATGTTACTCACTGGACGCCTCATTTACTGTTTCAGAGGGCTCTTTATTGATAGATACATCAGGTGAAGTTTCTTTCGATTTTATTAAGCTTCCGAAGCTGTCAATTTTTTCTGTACCATAATCGCGCAATACCTTCAGGAACTCTAACCGTTCGTAGTCAGCTGCTAATCTAGTTCTTAGTCTGCCATTCGGGTCCATGGCGAGCGTTCCAACTAGCAGCCCTGCTGGTAGCACACCACCTCCGCCAGAAGTAACAATTCTATCGCCAGGCCTAACGAGGTCAACATTTTCGATAAATTCTACTGGAGGAGCAAATGAATTGTCGCCCATAAGTATTGCGCGCTGTCCAGAAGGCTGAACGATAACCGGTATCTGACTAGCGTTGTCTGTCAGTAAAATAACGCGACTTGTTGAAGAACCTACTCCCGAAATACGACCGACTAACCCTAAACCATCCATCGCAGCCCACCCATCTTGTATGCCATCTCGAGAGCCAATATTTAATAAAACTGACTGACGAAAAGGAGACCCGCTGTCTGCTATAACGATGCCACTAACATGAGTTAATTTGCTATCAAGTCTCAACTGGTTAAGATCCAATAAACGCGCATTTTCTTCTTCTAATTGCAAAGCTGCTTCCTTCCAGCTTTTCATTTGCTGTAGTTCTCTTCTTAATTCTTTATTTTGTTCTAAAAGTTTTTCATAACTTTGGTAATCCTGTGCAAGTTTTACGACAGACGTCATCGGGCGCAATATCCATTCAAAATTAGGTACAAAGGTATCAATCACTAGAGCTCTAAATTTTTCAACTCTGGGATTATCAATCCTCCATACTACAAAAAGCCCAAATAGAATTAAAAGTAAGACAACGGTTACTAACCTGCGAAGAGGTGCAAAGTAGTCAGTCTGCGTCTGTCGATCATTGTTCAAAAGATGAATTTACTCTATTTAA
Organism: Paracoccaceae bacterium; assembly: GCA_045564995.1. Taxonomy (GTDB): domain Bacteria; phylum Pseudomonadota; class Alphaproteobacteria; order Rhodobacterales; family Rhodobacteraceae; genus Salinivivens. The sequence goes on from JBJLGG010000013.1 coordinate 105,884, forward strand.
CTATCGTAATCTATTGCATGTCTTAATTGTTTTTCAAATTCTAATGCTTTCCCAGTCCCAAGAGCTACACAATTAAGGCTCTGGTCAGCAATTGAAATAGCCAACCCTGTCCTCTCTCGAAGTGCAAGATCCAAGTCCCCAAGCAAAGCTCCTCCACCAGTCAGCATGACACCACGATCCACAATATCCGCTGCTAGGTCGGGCGGCGTTGTTTCTAAAGCCGCCATTACAGCTTCGCAAATTTGCTGAACAGGTTCACTTAGCGCTTCTGCTACATGTACTTGCGTAATTTCAATTTCTTTTGGAATGCCATTTAAAATGTCACGTCCTCTAATCATCATGGATGACCCCCGGGCATCGTCCGGAACGCGTGCTGTCCCAATTGATGTTTTTATACGCTCCGCAGTGCTTTCCCCAACAAGTAAATTGTGGTGTCTCCGAAGATAATTTATAATGCTTTCATCCATTCTGTCGCCCCCAACTCGAATAGATCTGGCATAAACTATGTCGCCCAATGATAGTACTGCTACTTCGGTTGTTCCTCCACCTACATCTACAACCATATTGCCTGTTGGATCTGTTATTGGCATGCCTGCGCCGATCGCCGCTGCAATTGGTTCCGCGATTAATCCTGCTTTTCTTGCGCCTGCTGATAGAACGGATTGACGTATAGCTCTTTTTTCTACAGGAGTTGCTCCATGGGGAACGCATACTATAATTTTCGGTTTTGAGAATGTAGACCTTTTATGCACTTTTCTTATAAAATGCTTTATCATCTCTTCTGCCACATCAAAATCCGCTATTACACCCTCTCTCATTGGGCGTATTGCTTCAATGCTACCTGGCGTTCGGCCCAGCATTAATTTGGCATCTTCTCCTACCGCTAAAACTTTCTTCCCACCGTCTTTTACATGATAGGCTACCACTGATGGCTCAGACAAAATTACGCCTCTGCCTTTAACATAAACCAAGGTATTTGCTGTTCCCAAATCTATTGCCATATCCTGGGATAAAATACCGGTGATGCTTGATAACCCAACCATAAGTCTGTGCCTTTGTTAATAAAATTAAATCATGTATGATTCTATTGAAATTCTTAGCAATAATCTTATACGCCTCAACTGCATTTAGATAAAGGTTATTCTACTAACAAAGAGATTAATTTGTATCTCTGTAAGTAATTAATATTATTGGAAATATATACTTAGCTAATGATAATTGGACATTTAAAAATAAAAGGTTAAACGTCGTATTTTTGATTTTTAATGTCGGCTGGGTTCGGTGTTAGCATCAGATAATGATAAAAAAATATTATCGGTAGGAGAAAATAATGAAAACCCATTTTAGAGCAGTGGTAGTAGGTGGTGGTGCAGTTGGAACATCAATTGCCTATCATTTGGCCAAAGGGGGCTGGAATGATGTCATGCTGTTGGAGCGCGATGAATTAACATCTGGGTCAACATGGCATGCCGCAGGTCTCCTCCCTCTTTTTAATATGTCTTATGCAACAACTCACATTCATCAATATTCTGTAGAGTTTTACAAGATGCTTGAAGCTGAAACTGGATTAAACGCAGGGTTCTCTGTGGTCGGGAACCTTCGCATGGCTCAAGGTCAGGAGCGAATGGACGAGTATATGTTATACGCTTCGACTGCTGAAACTTGTGGTGTCCCATTTGAATGGATGACCCCAAACCAAATCAAAGATCGTTGGCCGTTAGTAAGAACAGAAGATTTAGTTGGAGCTATATACCACCCAACCGATGGTTACATAAATCCTGCCGATGTTACAATGGCCATGGCAAAGGGCGCTAGGCAAAGAGGGGTATCAATTGAGCGTAAACTTCAGGTCGACTCTTATCGTTGGAAAGGGTCCGAGTGGGAAATTATATGCGGTAAAATGGTTGAAAAGGGTGGCAACTTGGTAGCGAGTAATGAAAAAATTACTATTACTTCAGAGCATGTGGTTACTGCCACTGGAAATCATGCCCAAAGGACTGCAGCCTTACTAGGAATTAAAATTCCAGCAATACCAGTTGAGCATCAGTTTATTGTTACAGAGCCTGACAAAGAACTGGTAAAATTTAGGGAACTAGGTAATTCAGAACACCCAGTGCTGCGGGATGCTGACGCAAAATGGTATGTGCGTGAAGAGCGAGGAGGCTGGATACTGGGACCCTACGAAAAAAATGCACCTGCTCGTTTTGAGTATGGGGTGCCGGATAGTTTTAGAGCAGATCTATTTCCGTTGGATTTGGACCGCATTGAGCAAGAATATTTGTCAATGATCCATAGAATACCATCTACTGAAAACGTTGGTCTAAAGGACGATTTTAATGGGCCAATATGTTACACGCCTGATGGAAATCCTCTTGTTGGCCCGGCACCTGGATTGCGAAACCTTTGGCTCGCTGAAGGATTTAGTTTTGGTATCACAGCGGCTGGTGGAACAGGCCATTATTTAGCTCAGATGATGATAGAGGGTGAGGCTGAAATTGACATGGCATCGCTAGATCCCAAGCGGTATGGCAAATGGATGACTACTGAATATGCAGCTAGAAAAAATGAAGAATGTTATGAGCATGTTTATATTTTGCACCATCCTGATGAAGAGCGACAAGCATGCAGGCCTCTGAGAACCTCTCCTTCCTATGAACGCCAGAAAAAACTGGGTGCGCAATTTGGTCAAGTAAATGGTTGGGAGCGTCCAAATTATTTTGGCCCACTTAATGCAGATGAAAATTTTGACCATGATGCAAGGAGTTTTCGTCGAGGTGCGTGGTGGAAATATGCTCTTGCAGAAGCTAACGCAATCAGAAATGACGTTGGAATAATTGATGCTACTGCGTTCACCAAACACCTTGTTAAAGGTCCGGGGGCAGTGCGCTTTTTGGATTGGTTTACTTGTAACAAACTACCAAAAGTCGGTCGTATAAATTTAACTTATGCTTTAACAAATGCAGGTACAACGCGGACCGAATATACGATAGTTAGGTTGACGCAAGACGAGTTTTATCTTGTCTCGGCCGGAGCTTGGACTGACTACGATGCCGACTACTTGCGTAAATCTGCTGAAGATAAATCCCCTGAATTTGGTTATATTGAAATACATGATGTAACATCGCAATGGGGTGTTTTTGCTGTAGCCGGGCCAAAATCCCGTGATTTTTTATCCCAACTTGTCAGGGACGAAGACCAAGAGACAGCGTTATCAAATGAACGGTTCCCTTGGCTTAGTTTTAAAAGAGTTGAGTTAGGTATGTGTTCGGTTAATGCAATAAGAGTTTCATACACTGGAGAATTAGGATGGGAATTGCATCATCCAATAGAAATGCAAAATTATTTATTTGATCTCTTACATAGTGCTGGAGAGAAATATGATTTGAAATGGGTTGGGGCCAGAGCTCAAAATTGGTTGCGTCAAGAAAAGTCATATCGAGCATTTGGAACAGAATTAGGCAGGGATGCTACGCCCTTAGAGGCGGATCTTCCACGTTTTGTGGATATCTCAAAGGATTTCAATGGTAAGGGGCAAATGGAAAAGATAGGTATAAGGTCAAAATGTGTTACTCTACTTGTCGATGGGCCAGAGGACTCAGATCCATGGGGTCGCGAGGCACTTTACGCTGAAGATGGAACCAAACGGATTGGAAGATTAACCTCTGGTGGTTATTCTGTTGTTTTTGAGAAATCAATAGCGATGGGCTATGTTAATCCAATTTTTGCTGTTGAGGGTCAAAAGCTGAAGGTTAAAATTCAGAATACCTTATGGAACGCTGTTGTAACTTCTGATAGCCCTTATGATCCCCAAAATGAAAGACTTCGAAGTTGAAAATTATTTAAAATTAAAAATAAAAAATGTTGTTTTAACGATTGGACTGTGCAGATCAGATGGAGCATATTTATGAATAGGCGCAGGCGGTCTGAGCGAAGGAACGACAAAGAAATTTTTGGAGGTGCATCACCACATATTAAACGTAGCATCCCCTTTTTTGATATACTTGATGAGGACAAGTTAGAAATAATTGAAGGCCAGGTGGACTGGCTTATTGAAAATATAGGTATAGCTTTCCGTGATGATCCAGCTGCGTTAAGTATCTGGCAAAGGGCGGGGGTCAAACCTTGCGGTGAGTATCAAGATCTCATTCGCGCAGATGCAAATTGGATCAGGCAACTTTGCTCTAATGCGCCTAGCGAGTTTACTCAACATGCCAGGAATCCCAAACGTTCAGTAACCATTGGGGGCGCAAACCAAGTCTTTGCGCCAATCTACGGTGCACCTTTTGTACGCGATATGAAAGATGGTCGTCGATATGCTAAATTAAATGACTTTAAAAGTTTGGTGAAATTAACATTTATGCATCCAAATCTTCATCACGGATCTTTTGTAATTGCGGAGCCAACAGATATCCCGGTAAGCCAACGCCACCTCGATATGTTATTGGCGCACATCACACTTTCTGACAAACCGCATTTAGGAGCAATAACAGAAAAATGCCGCGCTCAAGATACGATTGATATGATGGAAATTGTCTTTGGGTCTGATAAGATGAATAGCGATGTCTGTATTATGGCCAACGTAAATACAAACTCACCCTTGCTTGTTGACAAAGTAGCCTCAGAGGCTATCCAAGTATACTCTGGCCGTGGCCAAGCTATGGTTGTAACTCCCTTTATTCTATCTGGTGCAATGGGTCCAGTAAGTACAACAGCAGCAATTGCTCAAGCGATGGCTGAAGTAATGGTTTGTTGTGCATTTGCCCAGCTAGTACGCAAGGGGTCGCCTTTTGTTATGGGCAGCTTTTTATCATCAATGTCATTGAAGTCGGGTGCACCCACTTTCGGAATGCCGGAACCGGTTTTATCTAACTATGTAATTGGCCAGCTTGCTAGACGAGTCGGTTTGCCTCTAAGGTGTGGAGGCTCATTAACTGCTTCTAAAATCGAAGATGCGCAGGCGGCATATGAATCTGCCGACTCAATGCATTCAACTATGATTGCGGGATCTAATTTTACGCTACATGCCGCAGGATGGCTTGAAGGTGGTTTGGTAACTGGTTTTGAAAAGCTAATTATGGATGCTGACAGGCTTGGTAGTTATCAAAAATTACTGCATGGCGGCCTTGTGACAGATAAGAATTCTCTCGCTCACGATGCCTATAAAGAGGTAAAGCCAGGCGGCCATTTTTTAGGTTCAGATCATACAATGCAAAATTATAAAGAAGCATTTTACGAGCCTAAATTATCTGACAGCGAAAATGTTGAACGTTGGGAAGAGACTGGAAGTCAAGATATGCGTAAACGCGCATATGAACGCTGGAATAATATGTTAGATAATTACAACGCACCTGATATAGATGTTTCCATTAAAGAAGAGCTACTTGAATATGTAGCGCGAAGAAAAAGAGAAATACCTGAGGCATGGTACTAGGGTCTGTACATAAGTTTCCGTTTGAAAAATCTTAGAATAGAGAACACCTTTATTGGTTGGTGTTCTCCAAACTAATTATTAATTTTCTTTTTTATCCTCTGTGATTTCTTCTCCGGTGTCCTGATTAACAACCTTCATTGACAATCGAACTTTACCCCTGTCGTCAAAGCCCATGAGTTTAACCTTAACCTCCTGCCCTTCTTTCAATACATCTGATGGGTGGTTTAGCCGACGGTTCTCAATTTGGCTTACGTGCACCAGGCCGTCTCGCTTCCCAAAAAAGTTCACGAAAGCCCCAAAATCAACCAACTTTACAACGGTACCAGTGTATATGCTACCAACTTCGGGTTCTGCGACAATAGAGTGGATCATATCATATGCTTTTTGGATCGATGCTCCATCCGGAGAAGCAATTTTAATTGTTCCGTCATCGCTTATGTCTACTTTGGCTCCAGATGTTTCGACTATTTCGCGAATAACTTTACCGCCTGATCCAATTACCTCCCGAATTTTATCAGTGGCCACCTTCATAGTTTCAATCCTTGGTGCGTGCACACTGAACTCTCCAGCTTCAGAAATTGCTTTGGACATTTCTTTAAGTATGTGCATGCGTCCATCTTTTGCCTGAGATAGTGCTTGCTTCATTATTTCTGGAGTTATTCCTGCAACTTTAATATCCATCTGAAGGGACGTGATACCATTTTCTGTGCCTGCCACTTTAAAATCCATATCTCCAAGGTGATCTTCATCGCCAAGTATGTCTGTTAAAACGGCATAGGAACCATCCTCTTCAAGAATTAAACCCATAGCTACTCCGGCAACTGGACTTTTTAGTGGAACCCCGGCGTCCATCATTGCCAGTGAGCCTCCACAAACAGAGGCCATTGAAGATGATCCGTTAGACTCAGTAATTTCTGAGACAACACGGATTGTATATGGAAAATCGGTTGCTGCTGGCAGCACTGCTTGGAGTGCTCGCCATGCCAACTTGCCGTGGCCAATTTCTCTTCTGCCCGTTGCGCCAACCCTACCAACTTCTCCAACAGAATATGGAGGGAAATTATAATGTAGCAGGAAATTAGATCTAAAATTACCGTGCAGAGCATCTATAATTTGTTCATCATCGCCTGTGCCAAGCGTTGTAACCACAAGAGCCTGAGTTTCACCACGTGTGAACAAGGCAGAACCATGCGTTCTTGGCAACAAACCGGTTTCAGAAACTATTTGGCGAATATCTGTAGTTGCTCGCCCATCTATACGTTTACCACCTTTGACTACATCTCCTCGTAATATACCGGCTTCGAGTTTTTTCATTGCTGAACCGAGATTAGGATCTTCTAATTCTTCATCTGAAAGTTTTGATTTTATATAGTCACGCGTTTCAGCTACCGCCAGTTGTCGTTCTTGTTTGTCGGTAATTGCAAATGAAGATCGCATTTTTTTCTCACCGATCTTTTTAACATTTTTGAGTAGTTTGGAAAAATCCGGAGCTTCAAAATTAAATGGTTCTTTTGCACAGTCTTCTGCGAGATCAATTATTAGGTCAATTACAGGTTGAATTTGCTTATGGGCAAAAGTTACTGCTCCAAGCATTTCTTCTTCGGATAGTTCGTATGCTTCTGACTCTACCATCATAACGGCATCTTTGGTTCCTGCGACCACCAAATCCAAGCGTTGATCTGGGTTGTTTTTGAGGCCCTGCATGTCATCAACTGTTGGATTAAGGATATAATCACCATTTTCAAAACCGACTCGAGCCGCTGCAATTGGGCCCATAAAAGGGACGCCAGAAAGCGTAAGAGCTGCGGATGCAGCTATCATAGCAACCACGTCTGGTGAGTTGACTAAATCATGTGAAAGTACCGTGCACATCACTAAAACCTCATGCTTAAAGCCTTCGACAAAGAGAGGTCTTATTGGGCGATCGATTAACCGAGCTGTTAGTGTTTCTGCTTCGGAGGGGCGCGCTTCTCGCTTAAAGAAACCTCCAGGGATTTTCCCAGCAGCGTAATATTTCTCTTGGTAATGGACAGTTAGTGGAAAGAAATCTTGTCCTTCTTTCATTGCTCTTGCGAATGTTACATTTGCCATCACAGAGGTTTCACCAAGTGTGGCAATAACAGTACCATCGGCTTGCCGTGCTACTTTTCCAGTTTCTAATGTGAGAGTTTCCTCACCCCATTCTATTGATTTTTTTGTTACATCAAACATCTATATTTCCTAATAAGGCTAAAAAGCCATTCCAATAGGGGGCGTATTCCCCCTGACCAAATCAGTTACCCCGAACTACGGTCACTAGTCCGGTACCTAGATAAAGCGCGTATATAACACGAAGAAAAGAATTTAAAGCGATGAAAACTAAGTAACTACAGCCTTCAGGTTTCCCTAACAGACTGTGCTTTGGGCGTTACTTAAATGTGTTAATTCAAATTATCTTCTTATACTAAGGCGACCTATAAGATCCTTATAACGCTGTTCTTCCTTATTTTTTAAAAAATCAAGAAGTTTACGTCTCTGAGCCACCATCTTCAACAACCCTCTTCGGGAGTGGTTATCTTTCTTATGGGTTTTAAAATGCTCAGTTAATGTATTTATTCTAGATGTGAGTATTGCAACCTGAACTTCTGGAGATCCAGTATCTCCATCTTTTGTTGCAAACTCTTTTAAAACTTTTGCTTTTTCTTCTGCAGTAATCGACAACGTAATATCCTCTATATCTTGGGTACAAGCCGGGATGTCGTCCAGCAAGACTTTTATATTAATGTGAATCACTCACGCGGAGGCTTTTATTTTAATCTTTCCAGAAAGTGAAGTGCTTTAATTTTAGACAAATTCTAGAATCGGTGCAGATATTACTGAAAATTCAAACACCATTATCGCCATTCAGCCATATTTGCGGTTTTACCTGATAGCTTATGTAGAGTGGATGCTTTGGGTGCCCCATCTTTGTGATCCCTAAACTGAAGATCCTTAATTTTGCCTTAATGAAAATCTCTCTTACTGCTGTGCCTCTCGCACGATGGCTTCCATGAGTACCCCATGCAGCGATATTAATGTTTGAATTTTTGCATGTTTCCAGAATGATACTGTCATTCTGGGGGCCGATTGGATCACTAACTTTTTCCATCTGCTTCGGATTTGTCTCCCGCCAAGCGAAAATGTTAGTAACAGCAAATGCGCCATACCCAAGTGAACGTGCACGCCTTTCGCAGCGTTCAACAGTAGGATCATTTTGATACTCCGTTGCGGTTGATGGATTTAGCATTATAAAATGAGCTCTTTTTTTTGTGACATCCCACTCCCTGGACAGATAATACCTATATTTTCTGCACTCTGAGTACATTGCTTCTGAAAAGGCATCATCTTTCAGAAATCGTTTGGTTATCATGGGAGTCACTTTTTGCTATGTTGAAAACTTTTTTTGGGAAAAATGACCCAGATTGATACTTTCCTACTGCAATTGGAATTTCGCAATAGCTAACCCAAATTTCGTCCCCAGATTTCGCTCCTGTGCAAACGACAGGTGCACAATTACCATTCTTAATTTTATCAGCTGCAGATATACTGCAAGTCCCATGTTTCAATGTGTCGAGGCCTAATTTTAGAGGGTAAATTAAATTAGAGATTTCTTGCAATTTACTCACTTTAAGTATTTCGTCCAATGAAACTGCCATGGACAAATTGAAAGAACCTGAAGAAATTCTTCTTAACCACTTAACATGGCCATAACAGCCTAGTTCTAGTCCAAGATCTCTGGCAATAGCTCGAACATACCCACCTTTCCCGCACTCCAATGCCAGAACAGCATTGTTCTTGCTGATATATTTTTCTAATTTAAGGTTTCTGACAAGCAAAGATCTGGGCGCGATATCGAAATCTTCACCTCGCCGTGCAAGCGAATAAGCCCTTTTGCCGTTTATTTTTACTGCTGAAAATAAGGGAGGCGTTTGTTGTATTTCGCCCTGAAAAAGTGGAATTGCTGCTAGTATATCTTGTTCAGATGGCCGCATTTTAGATCTGCGTATAATTTTGCCTTCTGAATCGTCAGTATCGGTTGCTTCACCGAATTTAACCTCAAAAATATACGATTTTTCTCGGTTTATAACATACGGGATTGTTTTTGTTGCTTCGCCCAGAGCTATTGCCAAAACTCCTGTTGCGCTTGGGTCTAATGTCCCAGCATGCCCAGCTTTCCTGGCGCCGAATGCCCTCTTTATTTTATTTACTACACCGGTAGAAGTCATTCCAGTTGGCTTGTCTACTATGATCCAGCCATTGATATTGTTTCCCGCTTTTGAATTACCCACTTTTGCACCAAGATGTCGTAATTTTATTCAATTTCATCTATTTCTATTTTTGAAAAATAGTAAGTTATCATATTCGTTCATCTTAGAGATCAAACACTTAAACAAACATATTTCATTTCCATGAAATCATCTATCCCATGGTGACTGCCTTCACGGCCTAGACCAGACTGTTTTACGCCACCGAAAGGTGCCAATTCTGTGGAGATTATACCTGTATTTACGCCGACCATTCCATATTCGAGTGCTTCAGCGACCTCATAAACGCGGCTCAAGTCTTTTGCATAAAAATATGAAGCAAGCCCAAATATTGTGTCATTGGCTAACTCAATAACCTCTTCAACTGTTGAGAACTCGAAGAGTGGAGCAAGTGGTCCAAATGTCTCTTCAGTGGCTACCATCATATTTTTTTTCACACCTGTTAAAATAGTTGGATTAATGAAGTTTCCGTATACCTTTTCACCAGTCCCACAATAGATACTTTCAGCACCTTTTGATATTGCGTCTTCTATATGTGAATTTACTTTTTTAACCGCATCCAAACCAATTAGTGGCCCCAATGTAGTTTTAGGATCAAAACCGTCACCCATTTTTAGTTTAGCAACAGCCACCTGCAACTTTGTTGCAAATTCTTTGTACACACCGGTTTGTACGTAAATCCTATTTGCACAAACGCATGTTTGGCCATTATTGCGGAATTTACACATAATTGCTCCCTCAACGGCAGCATCCAAGTCGGCATCGTCAAATACAATAAATGGGGCATTACCACCCAGCTCCATGGAACATTTTAAAACATTATTTGCTGCTTGCCCTAATAAAATGCGGCCCACTTCCGTTGAGCCTGTGAAAGTGAGTTTTCGAACCTTCTTATTTTCACAGAATTCTTTTCCTGTGCCAGATGCGTCGGTTGATGGTAAAATTGAAAAAACACCTTTTGGCAGTTTTGCTCTTTCAGCCAAGACCGCTAATGCTAACGCCGACAGAGGGGTTTCTGTTGCTGGCCGGGCCACGAACGCGCATCCAGCAGCTAGTGCCGGACCTGCTTTCCGTGTAATCATTGCATTAGGAAAATTCCAAGGAGTAATTGATGCTGCCACGCCAATTGGCTGTTTAAAAACCATAATACGTTTATCTTTTTGATGTCCGGGGATTATTTCTCCGTACACCCTTTTGGCTTCTTCTGCAAAAAATTCTATAAATGACGCACCATAAGCAATCTCGCCTTTAGATTCGCTTAGTGGCTTTCCTTGCTCGGCAGTTAAAATTTTAGCGAGATCTTCCGAATTTTCCATCATTAGGTCAAACCAACGCCTTAAGATAGTTGCTCTTTCCTTACCGGTATTTTTGGCCCATTCTTTTTGTGCTTCGTAAGCACTGTCTATCGCTGCTGAGATTTGCTCACGACTAAGATTTGCTACCTGAGCAACAGTATCTCCTCTTGCTGGATTTATTACATCAAAAGTTTGGTTTTTATCTCCACTCACCCAGTTGCCTGCCAAGTACCCTCTTGTCTCTAGTAGAGATGGATCACTTAACAAATTTTTGAGGTCTGTAGTTTTGGTAGACATTCGCTTCCTCCGAGTAGATGTTATAAACAGCAATACAAGAGGTATTGCGTTTTTTAAGTTATAGAAAGAAAAAATTTGTCAGAAGTTGACTTAAGTGATGATTACGCAAATTCAAAATACATAAGTAATGCAGAATCTTTTCCAGAAAAATGGCAGCAGCAAGCTAATAACTTCAGAAATGAAAGAGCTTTGTTTTCCAATGTCGAGTTAGATATTCCGTATGGGCCTTCTGATCGAGAAAAAATGGATATTTTTTATCCAGAAAAAAAATCCATTGGCGTTTTTGTTTTTATACATGGAGGCTATTGGAGGGCTTTTGATAAGTCGAGCTGGTCACATTTATCGTTAGGCGCATTGGATAATGGGTTTGCTGCGGTAATACCTAGCTATCGATTATGTCCAGAGGTAAGCATTGCTCAAATAACATTAGATATTGCGCAATGTATCATTGAGCTAGCTCAAAGATTGAATGTGGGTCCTTTAGTCCTCGCAGGCCACTCAGCTGGTGGGCATCTTGTGTCCAGAATGTTATGTGAAAATGTGTTACCTAAAAACGTTTCTGATCGTCTGGCGTGCGTTGCACCAATTTCGCCACTTGCTGACTTACAACCACTAATGTTTACAGATTTAAATTCAGATTTAAACCTCTCAGTAGAATCTGCAATTTTGGAAAGCCCACTGTTCTATAGACCAATCGATGTAAATACAAGGGTTTGGGTAGGAGAAGATGAACGGCCAGCTTTCTTGCAACAAGCTGAAATGCTATCAAAAAAATGGCAATGCGAATTGATAATTCAGCCCAATGCCCATCACTTCGACATAATAGACGAGCTTTTAGATTCAAAATCAAAAATGTGTAAATATTTATTTCAAAATTAAATAAGTTAGCTTTTGTTAAATTATCAATTTTTTTTCCATAAAAAGAGAATAATTATTCTCAGTATAGTTAGCAAAGGCATCGCAATATTTGAAACCATGCTTTTTATATAAAGCCAGAGCGCTTTCTAGTAGCGTTCCTGTTTCCAACTTTACGACAGACACTGATTTTTTGTTCAGAGAGCCGATCATATGGGTTAAAATAGCATCTCCAATACTCTGACCTCGATAGTCTGGATCTACGAACATTGATTTAATTTCAGCATAATCATTAAAAAGTACAAATGCGCCACAGGCAACGTAGTTACTATTTTTATACTGTGCAGCAAAAAAATGTACCTTGTCATCCAAAAGACTTTCTAATTCTAGATAGCTATTAGCCTCATTTGGAAATAATTCATCCATTAACCTGTGACTTTTTCTCAAAAGTTCAATTATTTGCGGATGCCTAGGATCTGCATAGTCTATTTGATACATTATTTGTTTTCCAAACGGTATTTTCTGGTTTCACTGTTAGCTTACACGATATGTACGATATATTGTGGATAATTGTTTATTTTCTTCCATATGCGGTATAGGATTGGTTGACTTAAACTTAATTGACCTTCATCCATTTAGAAACAGAATCAAAAATCATGGGTATATAATTGCATTTCTCCAAACTGCGTTTGACAGGTTTTAAAAGCTTTGTAGATCAGACGGAATTAATTATTCAAGATGGATTGACAGGAATTGTAGGTCCAAATGGTTGCGGCAAGTCTAATCTCTTGGAGGCTATTCGCTGGGTGATGGGGGAAAATAGGCCGACAGCAATGCGTGGCGGGGGCATGGAAGATGTCATTTTTGCAGGAGCAGCAACGCGTTCTGCTAAAAATTTTGCTGAGGTATCCTTGATACTAGACAATAGCGAACGACTGGCTCCCAAAGCGTTCAATGATAATGATCTTATTGAGATTGCGCGACGGATTACCCGTGATATCGGCAGTGCATTTAAAGCTTCTGGCAAGGATATCCGTGCTCGTGATGTTCAAATGCTTTTTGCTGATGCTTCGACGGGTGCACATTCGCCTGCATTGGTCCGCCAAGGACAAATTGCTGAGCTGATTAATGCTAAGCCTCAAAATAGGAGGCGGATTTTAGAAGAAGCTGCGGGGATATCTGGGCTTTACCAGCGCCGGCACGAGGCTGAGTTAAAGCTTAAAGGCGCCGAAACCAACCTTTTAAGAGTTGATGACGTCTTGGAGCAACTCTCAACCCAACTGCATCAACTCTCACGTCAAGCAAAGCAAGCCAAGCGATACCGCGAGATTATGCAGGAATTAATCGAGGCAGAGGGTGTATTGCTTTATCGTCGTTGGAAAGAGGCTGACGAAACAAGGTTAAAATCTCAAAAAGAGTTACAGGACTATACAATCAAGGCTTCCAAAAGCGAGCACACTGTCAGAGAGCTTTCTTCCCTGCGCACCGCTGCTGAGGAAAAAATTCCTCCTTTGAGAGAAAAACAAGCTATTGCCTCATCATTACTTCAAAGGTTGGAAGTAGAACGAGATACTTTGAGCGCAAAAGAGGCAGATGCAAAAGTTAGAATAGAAACGATAAATACCCGTTTAAGCCAATTAATTTTGGATTTGGATCGCGAAGCAGAATTAAATAGTGATGCTGTGGAAACAATCAAAAGTCTTGAGTGGGAAGCTGCTCAACTGGAGAAAGCATCTGAGGGTCATGACGCGAAACTAGAGAAAGCTGCAGAAGAGGCGCATGAAGCAGCAAATAATTTGCGAGATGAAGAAGCCAAACTTTCTCAAATAACAGAAGATGTTGCTCGTCTAGCCGCGCGCCATCAATCTGCAGAAAGATATTCGCAAGAGATTGAGTTGTTAATTAGCAGGCATAAATCAGAGGCACTAGCTGCTGAAGCATCGAGATCAGAGGCTCTAAAAGCGCAAGAAAAAACGAAAAATGGTCTAAGTCTGGCAGAAAAATTCTATCAGGCGGCTGTGCTGCAAAGTAAAGATGCTGACGAAAGTTTAATTAAAGCAGAAGAGACGAGAAATCAAACACAGGCGCTTGAGGTGGATGCTAGAGCTGCATTGTCTTCTGCCGAAGGTGAAGCCAATGCCATAAGTGCTGAAGTCTCTGCGCTAGCGAAAATCCTAGAGCGGGATACTATAGAGGGGGGGCAGGTAATTGATAGACTTCAAGTAGAACACGGTTTTGAAAAAGCTCTCGGTGCAGCATTAGCTGATGATTTAAGATCGCCGCAAGTACAGGAAGATGGTCCATCAGGGTGGATCTCTCTAGACGAACTTCCAGTTGAGCAGGATTTACCTGCTGGCGTTACCCCATTAACCCATCACGTGTCTGTTCCAGAGGTTTTAAATCGGCGTATCTCCCAAATCGGTCTGGTTGAGCCAGATGATGGACCCAAATTGCAACGCTTGCTAAAACCTGGCCAAAGGCTTGTTTCGACAGAAGGTGATCTTTGGCGTTGGGACGGTTTTAGGGCGTGGTCGGAAGATGCACCCACCGCAACTTCATTGCGTTTGGAGCAATTGAATAGATTAGAGGAATTAAAGCAGCTTAACGAAAGAGCGAACGTGCAATTAGAGGCTGCAAAGGCAGCTCATGAGACCTTAACAAAAAGACTTGCTGATGACACTCAAAGCGATAGGACAGCTAGAGATCGAATGAAAGACGCAGACAGCAATCTATCTGAATCTCAAAGGTCCCAAAATCGAGCTGAGGCAGAGCTAAACTTAGCGGTAAATCTTCTTGAGACGTCATCTATGGCTCTTTCTCGACATAAAAAAGATCTTGAAGTTACTGAAGCACAAATGGTGGAGGCCAAAAAGGTATTAGATGAGCTTGCTAACCTAGAGGATGTAAAAGCCGAGGTTGAGGAAGCGAAAAATAGTGTTGAATTGCACCGAGCATCAATGTTGTCGAAAAGAGCTTTACATGATGAGGTGCGCCGAGAAGGTGACGAGCGTACAAAAAGAATGCAAGAAGTTTCGAAGGAGCTGAGTGGCTGGAAGTATCGCTTAGAAACAGCGGAAAAACGCAATTCAGAACTAGTTCAAAGGCAAGAAGAAAATCAAGAACAGTTGCATGACGCTCTTGCCGAACCGGAAAAGTTATCCAGACGACGAGATGACATTTTAGTATCCATAACGGATGCAGCCAGAAACAAAATTGAAGCTCAAAATGATCTTCTGGAGGCTGAGAAAGTTTTGCGTAATTTTGTTGAAGAAGAGCGAGATGCTGAGCGTTTAGCATCAAGTCTGCGAGAATCCCGAGCACGCGCCGAAGCGATGAGTGAGGCGGCAGAAGAGAGTGTAAATAAAGCTGTTGAGCGTATCGGTGAAGAAATGCAAGTAAGTCCTGAGCAGCTATTGAAAAAGTTAGGCAAAGACCCAGAAAAATTACCAAATTCAGAAAAACTTGAGATTGAGGTTAACAGGCTGAAAAGGCAACGCGACTCACTTGGCGCTGTTAACTTGCGGGCTGAAGAAGATATGCAGGAAGTTCAATCTGAGTATGATGACTTAGAAAGTGAGAAAACAGACCTTCTAGAAGCTATCAGATCACTCCGAAATGGTATAAACTCGTTAAACCGAGAAGGTCGTGAAAGACTTTTAACTGCATTCGAGCAAGTCAACAGTAATTTCTCAACACTATTTAAGCACTTATTTGGTGGGGGAGAGGCCAACTTGGTTATGGTAGAAAGTGAGGATCCTTTAGAAGCAGGGCTTGAAATTATGTGTCAGCCACCTGGGAAAAAGTTGTCCACTTTGTCACTTTTGTCTGGTGGAGAGCAAACTTTAACAGCATTAGCCCTTATTTTTGCTGTTTTTTTGGCAAATCCAGCTCCAATTTGTGTTTTAGATGAAGTAGATGCCCCATTAGATGATGCAAATGTTTCACGGTTCTGTGATATGTTGGATGAAATGTGCCGTCGGACTGACACACGCTTCCTGATAATTACGCATCATGCCGTTACAATGGCGAGAATGGATCGGCTATTCGGTGTAACAATGCAAGAAAAGGGTGTAAGTCAGCTTGTTTCAGTTGATCTTAAAAAGGCTGAACAGCTTGTAGCTTAATTAATCATGAGCACTTCGTTTCACTTTATGCATTCCAGTGGATTTCAGTGTTATCTGACTTGAACACTGTTTAGTTTTTCCGATTCTTTCATCTACACGGTCCACGCATAAAACCCAATTTATCATGCTTTTATAATGGTTTATCTTTTTTGCTTTGGATATAAATGACTATCCTGTTGCATTTGTGTCATACCGCTCGGGTTTTACGAGTAGGCACAGGGCTCAATATCTAGTAAGTGTGGGTCTGAGTATGCGCAAATATAATGCTGTTTACAAAAATATTTATGATTTATAATGATTTTTACTGTTTTGAAGATTTATGTCTTAGGGTAGAAATTTTTTGAGAAAATAAAATACTTGATTTTCGTTGTTGCCAGTACAATCTTGTTTTCAGGAG
The DNA here is from genome assembly GCA_045564995.1 of Paracoccaceae bacterium. GTDB lineage: Bacteria > Pseudomonadota > Alphaproteobacteria > Rhodobacterales > Rhodobacteraceae > Salinivivens. Next base: position 122,566 of record JBJLGG010000013.1, read on the forward strand.
GGTTTATGACGACGTTTCTATCAAAAGAACTGCATGCAGACTTAACCAGAGCCCAAAAAGAGAAAAAGTTAAAAAAAAGTAGGCTTAGGGTTGAGTTTAATGGAGCCCTTGTCCCAGTATTGAAGCTATGGGATAATGGTTTTTCTATGGATATTGAGCATGCTCCCCAGTTGAGGGGCTTGGTGGATATTTTCGATGGATCTCTTCACTTATCCCAGTGTCTCATTATAGCATCAACAGAAGAAAATGGTGAAATTCATTTTGAATTTAAACGAAGTACGGATGTTACAGATACTCCAGCTCTAGATTTCGTGCTACCTAAAAATAAGCCCGTGGCGTTGTTAAATTAACTCATTGAAGATCTGAAAATGCTTCTTCTAATCGCTTAGTTGCTTCAACAATCATCGTTCTCGGAGTGGCTAAATTGAAGCGTAGAAAATTTTCACCGCCGGCTCCAAAAGTGCTTCCATGATTTACTGCAATATTAGCTTTTTCTTGAACCCTGTGGATAAATTCCTTTTCCTCCATTCCAGTACCAGAAAAATCAACCCAAGCTAAGTATGTTCCTTCCAGCGGCATAGACTTCAGGCCGGGGATCGCATCAATTGCTCTATCAAAAAGATTACGATTGCCGTCGATATATTTAATAAGCTCATCAAGCCATTTGGCCCCCTCTGATGAATATGCTGTTGTTGCCATAAATAAACCAAAGCTATTTGCGCTGATCCCAAGGGCTGTAATTCTTTTTGAAAATTTTTGCTGTAAGCGTGGATTGGAGATAATCACATTTCCCGTATGAGCACCTGCTATATTGAAAGTTTTTGTTGTGGCAGTCATCATTACTAAACGATCGCAAACTGCTGGTTCGGCAATCGGCATTACAGTGTGGTTTTTGTTTGGATAGACTAGATCGTGATGGATTTCGTCTGATACTAATATTAGATCGTGTTTCATCGCAAATTTAGCGACTTCTTGTAATTCTTTTCTTGTCCATACACGTCCACCAGGGTTGTGTGGAGAGCTTAAAATAATCATCTTTTCATCACCTGAAAGTTTTCTTTCATATGCATTGAAGTCAAACTGATAGTGGCTATCGATTAATTTAAGTGGGCACTCTACAACTTTTCTTTCGGAGGCTTCGATTAAGTTAGAAAATTGATAATATACTGGGGTAAAAAGAATTACACCGTCTCCACGCTTTGTGAATGCATCTATGCACAAAGCTGTTCCATTTACCAAGCCATGCGTTGTAAAAATCCACGATGTATCAATTTTCCAATCGTGTCTATTTTCCATCCACCATTTAATCGAATTCTTATATTCTTCCTGATCTCCATAATATCCGTAGATGCCATGCGAAATAATTGACCGTAGTTTTTGTTGGATAACGTCAGGAGCCCGAAAATCCATATCAGCAACCCACATAGAAAGACCGTTATCAGGAGATACACCATAAAGTTCTTCCATAGTATCCCACTTGCTAGAGTGTGTTCCTCGGCGATCTATTATTTCGTCAAAATCCATGATTTGGCCACATTATTATAAAGTCTCACAACTAAGCTAACGGTAGGTGTAAGACAAGCGCCATATTGAGGAATAAAACCCTTGTAAGTTGCATGTAATTATTTTTTGACCTAAATGAACCCTATGCTGAGACCTATCTTAATACATCCAAATCCTAAGTTAAAAAAAGTCTGTGAACCAGTCTTAGAGATTGATGATGCGCTTATTGAATTGTCGGATGATATGTTGGAAACTATGTATCATGCACCAGGCATTGGTTTAGCTGCACCTCAAATTGGTGTTTTAAATCGAATTATAGTTATGGATTGTGAAAAAGACGATGCTGCTAATCGTAAGCCAATTGTTATGATAAATCCTGAGATAGTTTATAGTTCGGATGAAGAAAGTACCTATGAAGAGGGGTGCTTGTCCATTCCAGAGCAGTTCGCAGAGATTAAGCGCCCAACTTCTGTTCAAGTCAGATGGTTGGATACGAATGGAACCGAGCAAGAGCAAGAGTTCCAAGGTTTATGGTCTACATGTGTTCAGCATGAGATTGATCATTTAGATGGAAAACTTTTCATAGACTACCTTGGCACAATAAAGAGACAGCTAATTACGAGAAAAATGCAAAAATTTAAACGTGAAATGACACGAGAAGAAAAATAGATGGCTGCAAGGAAACTGCTGATGTGGCCAGACATAAGACTTAAGCAAAAAGTGCAGCCTGTAGAGAGAATTAACGAAAATATAGAAAAAATCTGGGCAGATCTAACCGACACTATGGAAGCTATGTCCTGTATTGGCCTCGCTTGTAATCAGGTTGGTATAAAATTCAGTCTAGCTGTGGTTGATGCTTCGACCAGCCGAGGACAAGCTGTACTGATGGCAAACCCAGAAATTTTACAAGTATCTAAAGAAATGAATGAGTATACTGAAGCTAGTCCCAACCTTCCAGGTGTTTCAGCAAAAATAAAAAGACCAAGGAAGATAACGGTTAGATATTTAGACAAAGAAGGTATGATCGTGAGAAGTGACTTTGAAGGTCTATGGGCTACCTCTGTTCAGCATCAAATTGATCATTTAAATGGGATAATGTATTTTGATAGGCTTTCTGCTTTGAAGCGTGATATATTACTTCGAAGGGCTAAAAAAATAAAATGAAAATAATATTTTTGGGTTCAGCAGATTTCTCTGTTCCAACATTAGCAAAATTAATCGAAGCTGGTCATGAAATTGCTTGTATATACAGTCAGCCGCCGAGGCGTTCTGGAAGAGGTAAAAAAGTTAATCTAACTCCAGTGCATGAAATGGCTTTGAAGTTTGGAATACCAGTTAGAACTCCTGAAAATTTTAACCTGGAAATAGATAAATCATTATTTTTTGACATCAATGCTGATTTGGCGGTTGTAGTAGCCTATGGCTTGATTTTGCCATCAGAGATTATTGAAGCTCCAAAAAACGGTAGTTTGAATATTCATGCGTCTATTTTACCCAAATGGCGAGGGGCAGCCCCCATTCATCGATCCATAATGTCTGGTGATAGTGAAACTGGGGTTTGTATCATGAAAATGGATGCAGGCTTGGATACGGGGCCTGTTGTTTCAACGGAAATCATGCCAATCGAGTCTAATGACACAACTAGTTCCTTGAGCAATCGTTTAGCTGATTTAGGGGCAAATTTACTAATTGAATCGATAAGAAGACTTGATCGATTAGTTCCCGAACCTCAGTCAACCGCGGAAATTTCGTATGCCAAAAAAATAGATAAAAAAGAGGCGAAGATTGATTGGTCATTGTATTTTCAGAAAATAGAGTTGCAAATCAGAGGCCTTTCGCAGTTCCCAGGTGCCTGGGCGTATTACAATGGTGAGCGAATTAAATTTTTGAATGTAAGAAAGAATAGTTCAACAGGAAATGATAAAGTGGTACCGGGTACTGTTATTGGAAAACCTTTAATAATCGCTTGTAACGGCGGGGCGCTTGAAATTGTATCACTCCAAAGACCGGGAAAATCCGTTCAGACTGCAGAGGACTTTTTACGAGGCTTTCCAATTCAAATAGGTAGTACTTTTGAATAGTGTTTGATTATAAGAAGAAGTCACTACCTGCTTTACTCAAAAGCTTCTGTGCCATTTCAACACCGACAAGTGTTGCATCTTCTTTAGAAGCCAATTGCTCGTCACTAAAAACCTCAGAACCATCCGGTTTTAGAATTTCGCCCCTGAATCTCAGGTTGCCATTGCTTAATTCTGCTAAACCAGCAATTGGGGTTTCACATGATCCATCCAAAGCCTCCAAGAATGCCCTCTCAGCAGATAAAAGCAATTCTGTTTTAGAATTGTGAATAGCTTCTAACATGGTTGCAATCCTAATATCATTTTCGCGGCGCTCAATGCCAATAGCACCCTGTGCAACAGCCGGTAGCATCTCCTCAGTTGAAATAGCCTTGGTTATTATATCTTCCATCTTAAGTCGATTTAAACCAGCGACAGCTAAGAAGGTACACTCTGCCACGCCATCGTCCAACTTTTTCAACCTTGTCTGCACGTTTCCACGAAATTCTACAATTTTTAGATCAGGGCGCTTTGACATAAGCTGAGCTTTTCTTCTTAGCGACGAAGTGCCCACTGTTGCACCTTGAGGAATATCAGCCAAACTTTTGTGAACTCGTGAAATAAATGCATCGCGAACATCTTCTCTTGGTAAGAATGTATCCAAAACTAAGCCTTTTGGCTGATATACCGGCATATCTTTCATTGAGTGAACAGCAATATCTATGCTTTCTTCCAGTAATGCTTCTTCTATTTCTTTTGTAAAAAGCCCTTTGCCACCAATTTCTTTTAGAGGGCGATTAACGACTTTATCACCAGTTGTTTTAATCACAACGATTTCAAATGAACCCAGCGGCAAGTCAAATGCTCCGCTAAGTCTTTCTCGTGTTTCGTATGCTTGCGCCAATGCTAATGGCGAGCCTCTGGTTCCGATGCGCAACGGTGATTTCGGATTTGGTAAAGATAGCTTCATAAGTACGGTTTAAGCGGTGTTTTGTATCAAAGCAAGATACCAAGCTTGACATTTATTTAAAGAAGGTGAACCAAGTACAATGAGAAAGGCGAAATAATGACCATCGATAAAAAAATTTTAAAGGCTCTTGCTGGCGAGGTACTTGATACACCACCAATTTGGATGATGCGTCAAGCTGGTCGTTATTTGCCAGAGTACAGAGAGACTAGAGCCCAAGCAGGCGACTTTCTGTCATTGTGCTACAACAGTGAACTGGCAGCAGAAGTGACCTTGCAACCCATAAGACGATATGGATTTGACGCCGCAATTTTATTTGCCGATATATTGCTCCTACCTCAAGCACTGGGGGCAGATTTGTGGTTTGTAACTGGTGAGGGTCCTAGGTTGTCCACGATTAATTCGACAGAAGAACTAAAATCACTAAAACCAATAAGTGAAATTCACGACGTTTTACATCCAATTTATGAGACTGTGCGAATACTATCAAAAGAATTGCCGAAAGAGACAACACTTATTGGTTTTGCGGGAGCCCCATGGACAGTAGCCACATATATGATTGCTGGACGGGGTACGCCTGATCAAAAGCCAGCGCACGATTTTAAGGATAATAATGTATTGGCTTTTGAAACCCTAATCGAGCTTTTGACCAAAGCGACCATTGAATATCTGTCGGCACAAATCGATGCTGGTGCGGAAGTAGTTAAAATATTTGATAGCTGGGCAGGCTCTTTAAAAGGAGATGATTTCATTAAATACGCTCTTGAGCCAACAAAAACGATAGTAGCGGAGCTAAAAGCCAAATACCCTATGGTGCCAATAATAGCTTTTCCCAGACAGGCGGGAGATGCTTATAAAGGTTTTTTAAAATCTACAGGCGCTGACTGTCTAGCGATTGATGATAGTGTAGGTTCGGCGTGGGCTGCTAAATATTTACAGATGGATGGCTGCATTCAGGGAAACTTGAAGTCATCCCACATGGTTTCAGGCGGACAAGACATGGTTGATGAAATCAACACTATCGTTTCAGATTTGTCTCAAGGCCCCCATATATTTAACTTGGGTCATGGCATTACCCCTGATGCTAATCCAGAAAACGTAGCATTAATGATTGAAACAATAAGAAACTTTAAGCGTTCTTAAGTTTTGAAACTTTAAAAAAGAATATTTTAATATGACAGATATGTTGTCCGTAACTGGACTTTCAAAAAGATATGATGATGGTCAAGTTGCGCTTGAAAATGTCTCTCTTAATGCAAAGGAGGGTGAAATTCTTGCACTGCTTGGGCCGAATGGAGCAGGAAAAACAACTCTTATTTCTGCAGTTTGCGGTTTAGTCGTGCCAACAGAGGGTCAAATAAACGTCGGAGGGTTTGACACGAAATCAAACTATCGATTAGCACGTTCTCTTATTGGTTTAGTGCCGCAAGAGATATCACTAGAACCGTTTGAAAAAGTGATCAATACAGTACGCTTTTCAAGAGGTTTGTTTGGAAAGAACCCTAACGATGATTACGTGGAAATAGTTCTGCGCCAGCTGTCATTGTGGGATAAAAAAGATTCTAAAATTATGCAGTTATCAGGCGGTATGAAAAGACGTGTGCTTATTGCTAAGGCTTTGGCACATGAGCCTAGAGTCCTGTTCCTAGACGAGCCCTCTGCAGGCGTAGATGTAGAATTAAGAAGGGAAATGTGGAAACTTGTTTCTCAGTTAAAGTCTCAAGGTGTTACAATAATATTGACTACTCATTACATCGAAGAGGCGGAGGCTATCGCTGATCGGGTTGGAGTAATATCGAAGGGTAAATTAATTTTGCTGGAAGAGAAAAAAGCTTTAATCAAGCGTATGGGCCAAAAGAAATTAGAGATATCGCTCCAATCGCCAATTTCCGCTATTCCCGCACAACTTCAACATTTTCAATTATCCCTGTCAGACGATGGTATGAGTATCAACTATCTGTATGATACAAAAGGTTCCACAAATGAAATTACCAAATTGTTAAATGAAATTTCGAGTGCAGATTTGCAAATAAGTGACTTGAAAACTTCGCAGTCCTCTCTCGAAGAGATATTTGTTTCGCTAATTTAGGAGCCTTCCGAATGAATTTTCGATCTATCCAAGCAATATATGTTTTCGAAATGACGAGATTTTTTAGAACATTATTGCAGAGTTTTGTTTCTCCCGTAATTTCAACATGTTTGTATTTTGTAGTTTTTGGAGCTGCTATTGGTGGTCGTATAGATGCTGTTGAGGGTGTTAACTATATTGCATTCATAGTGCCTGGATTGATTATGCTCAGTGTAATGACGCAAGCGGTTTCCAATGCATCTTTTGGTATTTATTTTCCAAAGTTTATTGGAACTATTTATGAAGTCCTATCCGCTCCAATAAGCTTTTTGGAAATTGTTGTAGGATATGTAGGTGCTGCTGCGTCTAAGGCGCTATTCATTGGTTTGGTAATTTTGGCTACTTCATTATTTTTTGTTGATATAGAAATTATTCATCCCATTATTATGATTTTATTTTTAGTAGTTACCTGCATTTCATTTTCCCTGCTTGGTTTTATTTTAGGAGTTTGGGCAAATAATTTTGAACAATTGCAATTAGTACCTTTATTGATAATCACCCCGCTGGTTTTCTTAGGTGGGTCTTTCTACTCCATATCTATGCTTCCAAAATTTTGGCAAATTGTAAGTCTATTTAATCCGGTAGTCTATTTGATTTCTGGATTTAGGTGGGCTTTTTACGATCATTCTGATGTATCAATAGTCACAAGTCTATTAGCAATAATATTGTTTACTGGCTTTTGTATATTTATTATTTTCATAATTTTTAAAACTGGATGGCGACTAAGGCCATAACATTGTAAAAACTTGTGTTGGATAAATGTCGCTTATATTAGATTAAGGTCACTTCTATGTTGAAGTAACCGAGCACCCTGCCTAAATGATACCCATGATAAGGATACCCTTTTTAAATAAATTGAATAAGCGAAAGACTGTATCAGTTGTTCGTCTTAATGGTCTTATTGCATCAGGGGCGCGTGGTGGTATTTCCGATAGTGCGCTTGCACCAATATTTGAGAAAGCCTTTCGGAAAGGAAATCCTAGCGCTGTCGCCTTTATTATAAATTCACCCGGTGGATCTCCTGTCCAGTCTTCTCTTGTTGGTGATAGAATTAAACGCTTATCTGAAGAAACCGAAGTCCCTACTATCGCATTTGTTGAGGATGTGGCAGCATCTGGTGGTTACTGGATAGCATCAGCAGCGAACGAAATTTACGCAGATCACGCCTCTATTATAGGCTCAATTGGTGTGATTTCCTCAGGATTTGGGTTACAGGAGTTGCTTGCGCGATATGGAGTTGAGAGAAGAGTTTATACAGCGGGTAAATCTAAGTCTATGCTTGATCCTTTCAAAAAAGAAAAAGCGGAAGATGTTAAAAGGTTAAAGGGTATTCTATCGCAACTACATGAGGTCTTTATAAATCACGTAAATGGAGCTCGAGCTGGAAAATTATCTACCGAACACGATTTGTTTACAGGAGAGATTTGGTTAGCGGCACAAGCAAAAGAACTTGGTTTGATTGACGGTATAGGGCATGTTGTTCCAGTTTTAAAAGAGCGGTTTGGTGAGAAAACTCGCTTTAAGGAATACAGTCAAAAAAAATCTTTATCACAGAGATTTGGAGTTAATATTGCAAAGGATGCCATCAGCCTAGTTGAGGAAAAGGCAGAATTTGCAAAATATGGGCTTTAAAATATGATATTAAAAATTGTAGTTCTTTTTTTAATTTTTATGGGTGTAATGGCCATGTTTGGCAAATTGCGAATACCGAAAGTAAAGCTTTTAAATTCTAAAAGATGTAATAAGTGTGGAAAATTTAAAATTGGCAAAGATTGCCAATGCTCAAAAAAATCTGGATAGCTATGGTCTGGCTTCAAGCACTACTCGGACTGGTCGTTCTCTTAATCGCTGGAGATATCCTTGTCCGGGGTGCGGTAAATTTTAGTTTAAAGATCAAAATTCCAGCTTTTATTGTTTCGTTGACCGTCGTTGCATTAGGTACATCAGCTCCCGAATTATTGGTTGCAATTAGAGCTACCCTTGATGACGCTCCAGGGATCGCGCTTGGGAATGTAGTTGGTTCAAATATCGCAAATGTTTTTCTTGTCTTAGGCATTCCTGCTTTAATTGCTGGAATAAATACTAGTAACTGTAATACGGGCAAAAATTACTTGTTTATGATAGCTGCAACAATTGTTTTTCTATCTTTTGCATTTTTAGGTAATCTTTCATCATCTCACGGAATTATGCTCCTAGTTTTTTTGGCCGTCTTTCTATTTTTCACTGCTATAGACACCCTAAAGATGCAGAAAGAAATACCCTCCTCTGAAATGGAAAATGCGGATCCAAACTTAGCTTTTTGGAAAATAATTCTTTTTCTTTCTTTGGGATTAATAGGCCTGCCAGTTGGTGCTGATATATTAATTGAAAATGCTTCATTGATAGCTAAATCTCATGGGCTCTCTGATGAGATAATTGGTTTAACACTTATTGCTTTGGGTACTTCTTTACCGGAATTGGCAACAACACTGATGGCGGCACTTCGACGGCAAGCTGAAGTTGCACTTGGTAATGTTATTGGCTCAAACATATTCAATATACTTGCTATTGTTGGCATAACGACGATGTTTGGAAATCTTCCGATTGCAGCTTCATTTTATAATTTTGATTTTTGGATAATGTTTGGAGCAGGCATCGTGTTGTTTCCATTTGTATATATGCGAGTGAACATTACGCGGCTGTGGGGAGCCTTCTTGACCCTCTCATATGCGAGCTATCTTTATTTAACAATTCAATGAAAGTGATATATTTCAATGCGGGCACTAGTTACTGGTGGAGCTAAAAGGTTAGGTCGTGAGATCTCAGTCTATCTTGCAAATCGTGGATATGATGTGGCTGTACACTATAATAGTTCGGAAAATGAGGCGCTTGATGTGGCTAAGGAAATAAATAGCCAAGGCCGATTGTCTGAGTGTTTGAAATGCGATTTACTAATTGAGGATCAGGTTAAGGCTTTAGTGCCGTTGGCATCTGAGGCCCTTGGTGGCCCAATCTCGATGCTGGTTAATAACGCTTCAATATTTGAACATGACAGTTTTGATGATGCCACTCGTGCTAGTTGGGATCGTCACATGGAAAGTAATTTAAGAGCTCCGTTTGTACTAACACAGGCATTCTCCAAGCAATCTCCTAGTCCAATTTTGGACAAAAAAAATGAGCCAATCTCACAAGGATTAGTGCTTAATATGATTGATCAGAGGGTTAAGAAGTTAACTCCAGATTTTGCAAGCTATACAATTGCAAAGATGGGCTTATGGGCAATGACTCAGACTGCTGCCAGGGCCCTTGCTCCTAATATTAGGGTCAATGCGATTGGTCCTGGACCTACTTTGATCGGTGCTCGTCAAAAAGAGTATCACTTTGATGGACAGAGAAAAAATACTGTTTTAGAGCGGGGGGCTAATCCAGAAGATATAACTTCTGCTGTCGGTTATTTCATTGATGCTAAAAGCGTTACTGGGCAGCTTTTGTGCGTTGATGGTGGTCAGCACCTAGGCTGGAAAACGCCAGATATTCAAGGTGTTGAGTAGTTTATAACTTGATTAAGGCTGATAGTTTTACACTATGGCGATTTAAATAGAGCACTCTCAAGCAAAAATGTAATAAATTCAGTTATTTGTTTAAGGGGTAAAAAATAAATCAAATAAAAACAATAGGTTAATATTTTGCCTAAATTTTAGGCAAACCAGTGAAGCACCCAAAATATAACAAAAAATTCCCATTTTGGAAAAGTTATCTTCAGGTTTATCCACAGGAATAGTGGAAATGTTTCCTCTTGAACATTTGGTGCTATCATTGCAGCCATTAGAGAATCAATCTTACTAATTAAAATCTACCTAAAATGAATCTTTCGCAACGACTTTCTGGCTATGAGTTAATACACTCTTACTTAAAAACTTTAGATAGTTCTTCAGGTGTTTATCGTATGCTTGATGATCAAAAGAGGGTGCTTTATGTTGGGAAGGCTCGAAATCTAAAGAATAGAGTTTCCAACTATTCGCGTTATTCGCCTAGTCACTCATCTAGAATTACTCGAATGATTTCTGAGACTAGGTCTATGATGTTTTTAACGACCATTACCGAAACTGAAGCACTTCTGCTTGAACAAAATCTTATTAAACAATTGAAACCTAAATACAATGTTCTGCTTAGGGATGATAAATCATTTCCATATATTTTCATGTCTAACGAACATGAATTTCCAAGACTAGAAAAGCACCGTGGCGCAAAAAATAAAACTGGTCGTTATTATGGCCCATTTGCGAGTGCTGGAGCAGTCAATAGAACCTTAAATACTTTGCAAAAGGTTTTTTTGCTGCGTTCTTGTAGTGACAAAGAAGTTGAAGCTGGTGATAGACCTTGCTTGAATTACCACTTAAAGCGTTGTTCAGGTCCATGTGGCAGAAAAATCAATAAAGAAGATTACAAGCTACTAGTAAACGCTGCAGATGATTTTTTAACGGGTAAATCTAACAAGGTTCAGGAAACGCTTTCATTACAGATGAAGCAGGCCTCTGAGGAAATGGAATTTGAACTTGCGGCTTCGCTACGTGATCGTATTCGTGCGCTAGCGCAAGTACAGAGCAATCAAGGTATAAATCCAAGGACAGTTTCAGAGGCGGATGTAATTTCACTCCATCTTGATGCGGGTCAAGCTTGTGTTCAAGTTTTCTTCATCCGCGCAAATCAAAATTGGGGTAATGTCGATTTTTATCCCCGGGTAAGTTCGGATATGTCTCATGATGAGGTTCTCGAAGCATTCATGGGCCAATTTTATTCAACTAAAGACCCTGCTAGACTAATTATTTTATCCCATGACATGGAAAATCTTAATCTTATGAAAGACCTGCTAAGTAAGAAATTAGGTCGTAAGGTGGAGATAGCCGTACCGCAACGCGGTGAACGCTTCGATTTGATGGTCAGTGCTTTGCGAAATGCTAAAGAAAGCTTAGCACGAAAATTGGCAAATACAGTTTCTCAGCAGAAACTGTTAAACGGATTAGCCGCAGCTTTCAGTATGGCAACTCCGCCCAAAAGAATTGAGGTTTATGATAATTCCCATATTCAGGGTGAATTTGCTGTAGGAGCAATGATTGCGTCCGGACCCGAGGGCTTTATGAAAAACAGTTATCGAAAATTTAATATTATTGGTGAAAACCTAACGCGGGGTGATGACTTTGGAATGATGAGAGAAGTTCTTGCTCGACGTTTCAAGCGTTTGTTGAAAGAAGACCCTTACAGGAAAGAAGAGCAATGGCCAGATCTTTTGTTGATTGACGGTGGCGCCGGCCATGTCTCGGCTGTTTCTCAGATTATGAAAGATTTTGGAATAGAAGATATTGCGATGGTTGGCGTTGCAAAAGGTGTAGACAGGAATCATGGAAAAGAAGAATTTCATATCGTTGGGCGGCCTCCTTTTGCACTCAGAAAAAATGACCCGGTGTTATATTTTGTGCAACGTTTGCGTGATGAGGCACACCGCTTTGCGATTGGCACACATAGGGCGAAGCGTTCCAAAGCTATTTCTGCTTCTCCGTTGGATGAGATCCCAGGAGTTGGGTCATCTCGTAAAAGATCACTTCTATTGCATTTTGGATCAGCCAAAGGTGTCAAACGCGCGCATTTATCTGATTTAAAGTCAGTCGATGGTATCTCATCTGCTTTGGCGGAACGTATCTACAATTATTTTAACGAAAGCTAACTTTTTTGTACTTATCTTGGAAACAGTTCAAGGTATCGTTCGCCTTTGAAGAAGCATGGTATATTGCACGAGCTATCGCTCTAGACATTGTAACACTAGATAAATGACAAAGCTCAGCAAAATCCTCCTTGGAATGAGCTGTTTCTATTTCGTCCGTGCTGACAGCAAAGATCAGATCTCCATCATAAGGTAAGTGGGCTGGCAGTATTGCTCTAGAAAAACCGTCATGGGCTGAGGTTGCAATACGCTTTGCTTCAGACTTGGTAATTCTAGCATTAGTGGCAACGATACCTATTGTTGAGTTAGCCCCCTCTTTAATCGAGTTTACCTTACTATATTGTAGCATAGAACCTGGGATGGCATTCAAAGGTGCTCCATATCCACCAAACTCATTTTCAAGTTCAAAAGGAGCGGCCCAAAATTTTCCTGAGATTGGGTCAACCACATTTCCCAATGCATTAACGACGACTAAAGCGCCAACGATTGTTCCGTTACTTAATATTGTGGACGCCGACCCTAATCCACCTTTCAACTGGCCAGTTGTGGCTCCAAAGCCCGCTCCAGAGCTACCTAAATGGAAATTTTCTGCTGCATTTTCAATCGCTTTTCTTCCTAATTTCGGATAAGGGTTTTCATCCCAGTTTTTATTTCCGCCATTGCGTAAATCAAAGATAACTGCGGTGGGAGCTATTGGTACATTGATGGGGCCCATGGCAAAGCCTTCGCCTCTTTCGCGTAAATACTCCATTACACCGTTAGTCGCGTCCAAGCCAAAGGCAGATCCTCCTGAAAGGACAACAGCATTAATCCCGTGCACTGTTTTGTCTGGCTCGAGCAAATCTGTTTCTCTAGTGCCTGGTGCACCTCCCATCACGCAATATGATGCTGTCATTGGGCTTGAACTCGTCAAAATGCTAACACCTGATTTAAGAATATGCTCCTCTGAATTTCCAACAAGTAATCCTGGCACATCGGTGATTAAGTTTCTGGGACCCGATTTCAAGGTCATATGCAGCGCCCTCCATCGACCTCTAGGCAAACACCAGTTATCATTGATGCTTCATTAGAGCAAAGAAAACAGGCGGCATTTCCCATATCCTCCGGGGTTGAAAATCTTCCGATTGGTATAGTTGCCAGAAATTTAGATCGCATAATGGGAGTATCTTCACCCATGAAGGTAGCTAAAAGTGGGGTCTCGCCTGCCACAGGGTTAATTGCATTTACCCTAATGCCATGAGGAGCTAACTCAATAGCCATGGTTTTTGTTGCTGTATTCATCCACCCTTTAGATGCATTATACCAATTTAAGTTCGGCCGAGGTGAAACGCCTGCGGTGGAAGCAACATTTAAAAAAACACCAGACTTTTTCTTTTTCATATCTGGAACAAACAAGCGGGCCATTAGGTAAACAGATTTACAATTCACTAAAAATACCCTGTCGAAATCGTCTTCTACAATATTTTCTAAAGTATCAGGTGTATGCGTAATTCCTGCATTATTTATAATGATGTCGGGTATGCCAAAATGCGACAGAGAAAAATCTCTCAACTTAGTTACGGACCCACTATTTGAAACGTCGACAGGAAATGAATGAGCGCGCTCACCAAGATCTATAGCTGCTTTATTCGCCATTTTTTCATTGATGTCTGCAACAATTACCTCAGCGCCCTCTTGTATAAATTTTTTTGCAATGCCGGCACCAAATCCAGAGGCAGCTCCAGTGATTATTGCTTTTTTGTTTTCTAACCTCATCTAAATTTCCTAACCATGATAATGGGCTACGGTTTTAAGTGTAGTAAATCCAAACATCGCCTCGAACCCCTTTTCACGTCCATGACCTGATAAGCCGCGTCCGCCGAATGGAAGTTCGACACCTCCTCCTGCGCCATAGTTATTAATGAAAACTTGACCAGATCGTAATCTTTGAGCCATTCTCATTTGTCGTGATCCATCTTGAGTCCAAACTGATGCGACTAAGCCGAAGCCGGTGCCATTTGCAATCTCAATTGCATGATCTTCATCCTCGAAAGGTATAATAATTTGGACTGGTCCAAATATTTCATTTTGGGCCAAACTGTGATCGGTAGGGACGTCTACAAAGAGATGTGGTAAACAGTAAAAGCCATCATTATTTATGTCCGCATTGAATTTGCCTTTGGCTGCCAATTCTAGATCTGTGCCTTGTCGAATATAGTCTGAAACGATTTCATGCTGTTGTTTTGAAATCAGAGGCCCAATATCTAAATCATCCATTGCTGCTCCAACTAGAAGCATTTTATATTTTTCAGTCATCATAGATACGACTTTTGCATAATTTTCTCGCTGTACTAGTATGCGGCTTGAGGCTGAACAGGTTTGTCCCGCGTTTTGGATTCCTGCATTAACCAAGAACGGCAATGCTGCATCTAGGTCTGCATCATTAAATACAATTTGGGGAGATTTTCCTCCAAGTTCTAAAGTTACTGGCACAACATTTTGGGCAGCCGATTGTTGAATCTTAATACCGGTAGATACTGATCCGGTGAAGCTTATATGATCTATACCGCTGTGTTGGCTAAGGTATGCGCCTGTATCTCCTGAACCCGTTACAATATTTAAAACCCCATCGGGGAGACCAGCTTCTCTTGTTAAAGCTCCAAAGGCAAGTGCAGTAAGGCAGGCTTCTTCAGCAGGTTTTAGAATGCATGTATTCCCGGTTGCAAGGGCTGCTCCCACAGATCGTCCAATGATTTGCATTGGGTAGTTCCATGGAATTATATGCGCGCATACCCCATGAGGCTCTCGTAAAGTGTAAACTGTATAATCTTGAAGGTATGGTATCGTATCACCATGAAGTTTATCCGCCGCACCAGCATAAAATTCCATATAGCGAGCTAAGGCCTTAACGTCTGCTCTAGCTTGCTTAAGTGGCTTGCCAACATCAGTGGCTTCCAAGCGTGCAAGCAAGTCAATATTTCCCTCGATTAAACGCCCAAGGTTGGTTAAGATTGCACTTCGTTCCCGAGCAGTTATATTGTTCCAAGTATTTTCGAGAGTATCTCTGGCCACTCTGACTGCGTCATTTATATGATCATCACCTGCTGCAGACACTTGTCCAATGACATCTCCAGTTGATGGATTAATAAGATCTAATTCCACATCGGAGCAGACCCACTCCCCATTTATTAAGAAATGTTTATTTGGAAAATCTATAGTCATAATTTATCCCTTTTATTAAGCATGCAAAAAATTAGGAAATTTTGGTGCAGCATTAATAAGCGATAGAGTATACTCATTTTTTGGATCACGCAAAATATGCTTAGTTTGTCCTCTTTCAACAATTTTTCCATTCTTCATAACTAGGCAGTTCTCAGTGATATTTTCGATTACAGTGAGATCATGACTTATAAACAAATATGATAGTCCATAGCGTTCAGTTAAATTTGAAATTAGTTTTAAAATTTGGCTTCTGATTGATACATCTAGGGCAGAGACGGCTTCGTCAAAAATTATAAGTTTAGGTTTAATTACAAGTGCTCGGGCTATTGCTATGCGCTGTCTCTGACCGCCTGAGAATTCATGAATATACTTCTCTATGCTTTCTGACGATAGCCCAACTTCTTTAAGCATTTTTTGGGCAATAATTTTTTGTTCAGTTTCGGGAGGAGCTTCCCTCCCTAATGTAAAAAAAGGTTCTGTTATCAAACGTCCAATTTTTTGCCGAGGGTTGAAAGATCCGTAGGGGTCTTGAAAAACCACTTGTATATTTTTTTTAAAACTATTGGCGTATTTGGAGACTTCCTGACCTTCAAATTTAATGTAGCCGGAGCTGGCTGATTGCAATCCTAGAATGGTTCGCGTCAAAGTTGATTTTCCGCAGCCAGACTCCCCAACCAACCCTAGGCGTTCTCCTTTTCTGATATCGAGTGAGACATTACTGACGGCTTCTACAGATTTACCTTTTGAAAAAATTCCTCTCTCATGGGACCTATAGTTGACCGATACAGAACGTACTTCTAGCAGTTTTTCTTTACTGGGATTTGTCTCTTTAAAACTAACTTGTTCGCTAGATGCTGAAAATAATTTTTTTGTGTATGGGTGAGAAAGATCTCTGAAAACCTTTTTAGGCTGCCCTTGATCAACTAAAATACCCTCTCTCATGAGGAGTAAGTAATTAGAAATATTTGCAACAATGGCCAAATCGTGCGTAATGAGAATGATGCTTATACCATCTTTCTCAGCAAACTCCTGTATCAGATTTAGGATTTTTGATTGTGTTGTTACATCTAAAGCAGTTGTTGGCTCATCTGCTATTAAAATGCTCGGTTCCAAGCAAATGGCCATAGCAATGACAACACGCTGACGCTGGCCTCCCGACAATTGATGGGGGAAACGTGAAGGATCTATGTCCCTCAATCCAACCCGATCCATCGCTTTACGAACACGATTTTTTAATTCGTTCGGGGCACAGGCTTTATGTTGAATTAATGTCTCAGAAATTTGTTTTCCTATGCTTTGAACAGGATTTAGAGCCGTCATTGGTTCTTGAAAAACCATACTTATCTTTTTACCCCTCAGCTTGCAAAAGTTAGGTTCTGATATTTTATTAAGGTCCTTTCCTTCAAAGTTAATTATACCCTCTTTTTTTGAACCGTGCGGTAAGAGACCCATTAGAGCTAAAGCAGAAATTGATTTTCCAGAGCCACTTTCTCCAGTAAGAGCCAGAATTTCACCAGCCCTAAGATTAAAAGAAACATTTTTAATTATGGGTTGCTCGTGGATAGAGACAGAAAGATTTTTTACGGATAGAAGCGTCATTTTTTTATGCTTCCTCTCAGTTTGGGGTCGAGGGCGTCACGCAGACCATCTCCCAAAAGGTTCAATCCTAAAACTGTTAAAATAATTGCTATTCCTGGGACAATTGCCAACCTAGGTGCTAAAGAAACCATCGTTTGTGCATCTGCTAACATTCTTCCCCAACTAGGCGTAGGAGGCTGTGCACCCAAGCCTATGTAACTCAGTCCAGCCTCTGCAAGAATGCCAAGTGAAAATTGAATAGTGGCTTGTACTATCAGTATGTGCATTAGGTTCGGCAGGATGTGTTCTATTGAAATTCGGAAACCAGTTTTTCCCGCAACCTGAGCGGATAAAATAAATTCACGTTGCCAAAGGGATAGTGCGGCGGCCCGGGAAATACGGGCAAAAACTGGAATATTGAAAATTCCTATTGCAATTATGGCATTGAATGCACTCGGTCCAGCTATCGCAGTTATTAGAATTGCAATTACTAAGCTTGGAAATGCAAATACCAAATCGTTAAATCGCATGACGCCGTCGTCTATGATACTGCCCCTGCAAGTCGCAGCGAATAATCCTAATGGGACACCAATGAGTATTCCGATCCCTACTGCTACAAATGCAACAGCAATTGATGTTCTAGCCCCTACCATTATCATAGTCAGCATATCCCGGCCAAAGTGATCTGTACCGAATGGGTGCGTCAAGCTTACAGACTTTAACCGGTTTGATATATTTAGCTCCGTGATATCGAATGGCTGCCAAAAAAAAGAAATAGTAGCCATAGCGAGTGGTGCCAAGCAAAACAAAATACCAAACTGTAAGCTTGTGCTTGGTCTTATCATATACTGTCCTGTCGCAATCTTGGGTCGACTAGCATATAAGCGATATCTACGATAAAATTGACTAATATTACAGCAAAAACAAGAAGCATAACAACACTTTCGACCACGATTAAATCTCGCTGGGTTATAGCTTGAAATACGAGGCGTCCTAATCCTGGGAGGTAAAACACTTGCTCAATAATTATTGCACCTGCCAGCAAAAAAGAGAAT
This sequence comes from Paracoccaceae bacterium, assembly GCA_045564995.1. GTDB lineage: Bacteria > Pseudomonadota > Alphaproteobacteria > Rhodobacterales > Rhodobacteraceae > Salinivivens. The sequence goes on from JBJLGG010000013.1 coordinate 140,753, forward strand.
TGAAGCCCAATTATAGTCAGGACGGGAATTAAGGCATTGCGGAGTGCATGTGCCCAGATCGTTTGCCATGAACTTAAGCCTTTAGCGCGCGCAGTGCGAATGTAATCTTCCCCAAGTGTTTCAATTAAGGCACTTCGCATAATACGAGACAATATGGCAGCTTGAGGCAGTGCAAGAGCAATTGCTGGCAGCGTTAGTGAGGCAATTCCGTTGAACACGCCATTCTGCCATCCTGAGAACCCCCCTGCAGAAAACCACTGTAGTTTAATGGCGAATATTCCTACTAAAATTATTGCAAACCAGAAATTTGGAATTGCTATTCCAATTTGCGTTGCACTGATGACAGTAAAATCTCCAGCTTTTCCTCTTTTTGCAGCTGCATATATGCCAGTGGGTAGGGCAATCACGGTAGATAACAAAAGTGCATATAATGCTAATGGAAGTGAAACCCATAAACGGTCCCCCACCATTTCTGTGACGTTTGTTCTATATGTATAGGATATACCAAAATCGCCTGTAAGCATTCCGCTTATCCAGGCTAAATATCTACTTATTTTTGGTTGGTCTAGTCCCAGTTCTGCACGAAGAGCTGCGATAGTATCTGCTTGGGCGTTGATACCAAGCATAAAGCTTGCGGGGTCCCCTGGAGCAATCTCGACAAGGGAAAAAATAACAATCGACGCTAAGGCAAGACTTAATACAAATGTAAAAAGGCGTCTGAAAAAATAATTAATCATAAATATGCCAGTTAAATTATGCCCCCCACAAATGGGGGACATAGAGTTTAAAATTTAGTCAGTCCATTTAACGTCTGTTAGATCTGTTGCTTGGGTTGGAGCATTTTCCCAAAGCCCAGTAATTTTGGCATTTGCTACTGTTGGAAAAGCCAATTCAAAAAGATAGCCATTGACATAATCCTCTGAAATAATTCGTTGGGCTTTTTTAAGAAGATTGCTACGTTTCTGGGTATTACTTTCAACATTGAGAGCTTCTATCACTGCTTGGAATTCGGAGCTATCATACTGAAAATAGTATTCTGGCCGTGCGTATATCCCTATATCCATTGGCTCCGTATGGCTAACAATTGTTAAGCCATAGTCTTTGCCTCTGAAAACTTCTTCTAACCATTGAGCCCACTCTAAATTTGATATTTCGGTCTCAATACCAACGGCTCTCAATTGAGATGCGATTATTTCTCCACCGCGTCTAGCATAAGAAGGGGGCGGTAATTTCAAAGTTGTGGTGAAGCCCTCGCTAAATCCGGCCTCCGATAAAAGCTTTTTAGATAGCTCAGGATCATAATTTGAGTTCGCTTTTAAGTCGACATAGTCTGGATTATGTGGGGCAAAATGGGTTCCAATCGGGGTCCCGTAACCAAACATCGCTCCATCTATAATTGCCTGCCGGTCTATTGCGTGTGCAATAGCTTTTCTAACTTTTACGTTATCCAAAGGGGGCATTTTGTTATTAGTAGACAGTATTGTTTCCCCCTCTGTATTTCCAACCAAGACCTGAAACCGGTTGTCCGCTTCAAACTGCACCAAATTTTCAGGAGCTGGAAATCCTGCAAAGGCGTCAATATCCTGTGCCATCATTGCGGAGAATGCAGCACTCGGATCTGAGATGAATTTGAAGGTTGCGCTCTCTAAATGAGCGGGCGTACCCCAATATTGATCGTTGCGAAGTAGCTCAATTTTATCGCCTTGAACCCAGTTGGAAAATTTAAATGCACCAGTTCCTATTGGATTAGTTTTTATTTCGCCTATGGTTTCGGGTGCAACAATGACTGCATCTCCCCATGCCATGTTAAATAGAAAGCTGCCATTTGGAGAAGCCAAGGTTACTTTAACTTTATCGCTCGATAGAACTTCAACATTTTCGATACCGGAAAATAGAGCCTTTTGAGCATTTGTGCTGTCTTCTGCTCTTGCTCTATCTAGCGAAAACTTAACATCGCTCGCATCCATTGTTGAACCATCATGGAAAGTCACGGAAGAATTTAAGTGAAATATATATTCTTTTCCGTCACCGGATATTTCCCACGATTTTGCTAACCCTGGGATCACCGCTCCATCAGAGGCAAATCGAGTTAAACCCTCAAATACATTTGAGTAGAGCACACTATCTATAGCACCGGCCGCCGCACTCGTTGGATCCAAATGAGGGGGTTCGAGCTGTAACGCAATTGTAATACTAGTTTTAGCTGCTTGCACGGTTTGAATACCCATTGATGCTGCCAAAATGCCAGCGGATAGCAATAATTTGAAATGATACTTCATTTTAGTCTCCCTTTTTTTGCCCATGGGTCCAGTATATCGCCAAAAATTAAAAAAACTCTAAAAATTTTATTAATGATAAGGGGTTTACTGAGGCAGTGCTTCAAACCTTTCCCTTTATACTAGCCTGGCATCAGACTTTTATTTGAATAATTCAAAGGAAGAACTTGATAAGAGAAGCTTTTGATTTCCCAGGAGGAAGCTCTCACTCGTTTTATAATTTTCTTCGTTAAACTCGATCCAAGTATTTGGTTGCGTTATTGATTTTACAAAATTGGATAAGTCCAGAGCAGGTGAAATTTTAAGATTTAAATTAGCCCTTAGATGAAGTTTGAATTTTGTCCGTTTATTCTTAGTTTCAATTCCTGCAAAATTTATGATGATCGCGGGTTTGATTGTGCCAAATTTTTCATACAGAATAGATACTTGGAGTCTTTCTGCCTTAAAACCCAATCCTTTTTCCTCACTAACAATTAAGTTATGTGCTTCAAGTATGATTCTGTCTTCCAGGGTATCTTCGACTATAGAAGCCTTTGCATTTTCCCATTTGATATTAAAATCGTAGATAGATAATGAATTTGGAAAGATGATTATTTTGTGATTGCTTTTATAAATTAGCCTTAAAACTTGAATGAATGGAAGAGTTACGATTTTTTCACCAATCGGATTTTCAATTGAGAGCTTATTGACCGTGACGTCATATCTATTTGGAAAACCAACTTGACTAACTAACCCATACTTAATTTCTGTTGAACCACCAGCAGGGCGTTCAAGGCCTCTATGGATGCTTTCTAGATTATTTTGTGCACCCCAAAACCAGTAACTACTCCACACTATAGCGGCCAGCAGTATTGGAACTAATGCGCGAGACAAAATTCTCTCCTAGTATAGATCAAGAAGTTCTGTTCTAAAGCGAGACAACACCAATTACTAGGGGTGGAGAATGTATGTTTTTGGCTATGGTTCGTTAATTTGGGAACCAGGTTTTGAATTTGAAGCTAGTGAGCTTGCAGAAATAAAAAATTATAAACGGAGTTTCTCGATGTGGTCTATTCACCATAGAGGAACTATTGATAAGCCTGGCTTGGTTTTGGCATTGGAAAAGTCTCCGAACCAAAACTGCAAAGGGATAGCCTTTGAAGTTAGCTCTAAACACTCGTTGCAAGTTTTGAGCTATCTGAGAGACAGGGAATTAGTTTCATCTGCTTATAAAGAAATTGAGGTGGAGATCGAATTGTCCAAGTCAAAAAGGTTGGTAAAGGCAATCACGTTTGTTATCAAGAAAGATCATGATCAGTACTGCCAATTAACGCTCGATGAACAAGCACGAGTTATTGCCCAGGCGGAAGGAGGGCGAGGTCGTAATGATGCATATTTGTTTAATACCGAAAAAAAACTGACGGAGCTCGGTATCATTTCGTCAGATATGCGCTATTTGGTGCAACAGGTTAGGAAAAATAAGAGCTAATACCTTTCCCTTTGACTCCTGGAGCGTTAGGATAAAATAAAAACGGGCTCTATTTTATGGTGAAATCAGAACAAGAGGTCGAGCTGCATTTTTCTCAGCCATTACGCCAAGTTGTACTAATGCTCTGCGTTTTGGTTCTTACGAGCGTAGGAACAGTTGTCGCAGCGCCAAGAGTAATGGCGGTGTTTACAGCCAATTTGTGGTTGAACGGATTTATACTTTTTGTTTTCTTGGTAGGATTAATTAGCTGTTTTGTTCAAGTTTTTCAACTAATTAAGTCAGTTCGTTGGATAGAAAAATTTATAAATACGCCAGATAAAGGTAGTGTAAAAGCGCCTCAATTATTAGCTCCGTTAGCCGCTTTATTGAGGTCACGTGGTGCAAGCATACAAATATCGAGCTCCTCATCTCAGTCAATTTTAGAGTCTGTCTCTACGAGGGTTGAAGAAGCACGAGAAATAACCCGTTACATTGTCAATTTATTGATTTTTTTAGGGCTGTTAGGGACATTTTATGGCTTAGCAACAACAGTGCCAGCACTTGTAGAAACGATTAGATCACTCGCGCCAAAAGAAGGTGAGACAGGCTTTGAGGTTTTTACTAGATTGATGAGTGGACTTGAAGGTCAATTGAGCGGAATGGGTGTCGCTTTTGCGTCGTCTCTAATTGGGCTTGCAGGATCCTTAGTGGTTGGATTGTTAGAATTATTCGCTGGTCAAGCACAGAATAGATTTTATCGTGAACTTGAAGAGTGGTTGTCCACAATCACTAGCTTCAATCTCACTGTAGATGAGCATAATTCTTCGACAGAAAACACTGCGCTCCTGGGTGTTTTAAAACGCTTGGGGGATCAAATAGAATTGATGGAGCGCATCCTAAATAAAGATCAAGAACAGATAGGTAAAAATGATCAAGAGCTTGCAGTTATGAATGAAAAATTTATTAAAGTTTTTGAGGAAAACAGATCGAATATGGAGGGCTTGCTCGAAAATTTTAATAAATCACAGAAACAATTATTAGATTTTTTAAAGTCAAAAGAGATGACCGAGGGTGGTATTGATGCTGAAAGTAGAATGAGGCTTAGATCAATCGATGTTCAAATGCTTCATATTTCAGAGGAAATAGCCGTTGGAAGGCAGGAAGCTATAAAAGCTATTAGAGAAGAGGTAGCCAATTTAGCGAAAAGTTTGCAGTCAAATAGCGCACAGAGTTCTGATCGGAAAAGATAACTATGGCTCTATCGAGACGTACAGGTCAACGATTTCAGGCATCCATCTGGCCCGGTTTTGTAGACGCAATGACTGGTTTATTGTTAGTGTTGATGTTTGTATTGACCATTTTCATGGTGATCCAATTTGTTTTGAGAGAAACTATCACCGGTCAAGAAAGCGAACTTGATGCCCTTGCGGCAGAAATAGTTGCGATTTCAGAAGCTCTGGGCCTTGAAAAGGCTAAGGTAGTTGAGCTTGAAAGTGATTTAGGAATTTTAACCAGCACACTTAGTGATAGAGAAGTATTAAATGAGAAGCAAAGCCTATTAATAGAAAGTCTGAGGTTTCAGAACAAAGAAAACCAAGCAGCTTTAGACAAAGCGTTAACTCAGATCACACAGTTTGAAACCCAAGTTGCAAATTTATTGGCAGCGCAAGCAGCCTCAAGAACGCAAATCGATCAACTTCAAACTCAACGTAGGTCTTTACTAGATCAGCAAGAGGCCCTGGCTTTGACGTTAGCTCAAGCGCGTGATGAAATTGATTTGGCTGAGCAAGAAGCAAGATTGAAAGCTGCTGAGAGAGAAGCGTTGGAGCTTTTAATAACGTCACTAGAGACGGAAAAAAGTGAAGCGAAGAAAACTATCGAAGGGCAGGCAAGCGAAATTCAGGATTTAAAAGTAGCACTTGATGATGAAGCTGCTGCGAGACTAATTGAAGCTGCTGCTGCTGCTGAACTTAGGAATAGGCTAAAGGAAGCTGATGCTGAGCTTACAGCAATGACATTGATCCTGGAAGAAGAACGAAAACGTGCTGAGGAAACCCTCACCCTTTTAGCAGCTGCTGACGCAGTAAAATTGGAGATGGAAGATGATTTGCGGCAAACTATTATCACTTTGGAGGCAGCCAATCTAAAACTTGGAAGCAATGAAACTGAACTTAAATCTCTAAAGGAGAATATTCAAAATACTGATACAGAGTTAGATGAGATAAAAATTGCGCTTGCTGCTTCGTTGGCAAGACAGCAACGACTAGAGTTAGAATTGTCAGATTTAAATCAAAATATTATAAAGAAAACGGCTACAGTAGAAAATTATAGCGAAAAATTATCAATTGCCGAGGGTGATTTGGCTGGCGCATTATTAACTTTGGAGCAGCAAAAAATTAGCCGCCAAACGTTAGAAGATAAAAGCAATCAAGATATTAAAGATCTTCGTTCAAAATTGGCTGATGCACTAGCAGCTAGATGGGCCGCTGTTCAGTCTCAAAAGGAAGCGCTGGATAATCTTAAAGATATTCTCGCAGCCAAGCTTATTTCTGATAAGCTAAATGAAGAAAATATCTCAGATTTGAACGAAAAAGAGATTTTGTTGCAAATGGCCCAAGCACAGCTGCAAGAAAAATCTAAGGAATTATCAGAAACTTCTGATGGCCTGTTAAAAAGCCAGCGAGAGACGGCACTTCTTAACCAGCAAGTTTTAGAACTCCGTCGTCAGCTGAATTCGCTACAATCGATTCTAGCTTTATCCGAGGAAAAAGATAAAGAGGACGAAATTCAGCTTCAAAACTTGGGGAATAGGCTAAACGCTGCATTAGCCCGTATTGCGTCTGAAGAAAGAAAGAAAAGGCAATTGGAACAAAGCTTGAGGATAGAAATAGAGGCCAAATTAAATGAGATAACGATCCTCAATTCACAATTGGTAGCGTCCGAGGTGGATCTGGAACGGGCAGAAACAAAGGCTCAAGTCGAAGAAGACAAGCGAATTAAGCTTGAAGTCGCTGAGTATAATAGATTGCAAAAGGAGCGTGAGCTTCTCAGGTCCCAGGCAACAGAATTAGAACGATATAAATCTAATTTCTTCGGACGAATAAGAGAATTGGTGGAGGGAAAAGACGGAGTCAAAATTGTAGGAGATAGGTTTGTTTTCTCTTCGGAAGTCTTATTTGATGTTGGGAAGGCTGATTTGTCTATGCTTGGTAAGTTAGAAATCCAAAAAGTTGCGGTCATTTTAAATCAAGTGGTTCAAGAAATTCCCAAAAATTTAAATTGGATAATAAGAGTTGATGGCCACACTGATAATACAGCTATGGTTCAGGGTGCAGAATTCAAAGATAATTGGGAACTAAGTCAAGCAAGGGCTCTTTCCGTAGTACGTTTTATGATTTCTGACCTTGGATTTCCAAAAGATCGATTGGCCGCAACTGGTTTTGGCGAATTTCAGCCAGTTGCATCTGGCTCTTCATTATCAGAATTGGCTCAAAACCGAAGGATCGAAATTAAGCTAACAGAAAAATAATTTAGAAGTAAAATAACCTAAAAGATCAATTGGCCGGTAGCAATCTTGGCTTAGTTTTTGTAATTCGGGCTTTTTGAGGTGGTTTAAGTTCAAGGTCTATTTTGTCGTCTTTAATACCGACCTTAACAAGCCCACCCTTGGATAATTTCCCAAAAAGAAGTTCTTCGGCCAGCGGTTTTTTAATATGTTCTTGTATTACTCGAGCTAGTGGTCGAGCCCCCATCTTGTCATCATAGCCTTTATTAGCCAACCATTCAGCCGCTGCCTTCGACAATTCTATTGAAACGTTTCGATCCATGAGTTGAACTTCCAATTGAAGGACAAACTTTTCTACAACCTGAAGAATAACTTTCTTTGGGAGGCGGACCAAAGCTAATTGTAGCATCTAATCGATTTCTAAATTCTGGCGTAAAAGTACGCTCAATCGCAGCAGTATCCTCTCCTTCTCTGCGATCACGTCCAAATCCGATGGCTGCTTTTGCTTGTTCAGTGGCACCAGCGTTGGAGGTCATTATAAGAATGACATTTCTAAAATCGACAGATCGGCCGTTATGGTCGGTTAAGGTGCCATGGTCCATAACTTGGAGAAGAATATTGAAAACATCTGGGGTGTGCTTTTTCAATTTCATCCAATAGCAAAACACAGTGTGGATGTTGGTCTACTGTATCTGTTAGCAGACCACCTTGATCGAAGCCGACATAGCCTGGGGGTGCACCGATTAGCCTACTGACTGCGTGCTTCTCCATATACTCGGACATATCAAACCTGTGCAATTCTACGCCCAAGGTGTCAGCTAATTGCTTTGCCACCTCTGTTTTACCAACTCCAGTTGGGCCAGCAAATAAGTAATTTCCAATGGGTTTGTTGGGCTCCCGTAAACCAGCCCGAGCTAATTTAATTGCACTGGATAAAGCCTCTATAGCTTCATGCTGACCAAACACTACTCGGTTTAGGTTTTTTTCTAAGTCTTTCAGCACCAGTGTATCGTCCTTCGAGACATTCTTCGGTGGTATCCTTGCTATTTTTGCAACCACTTCTTCGATCTCTTTGACGCCAATAGTTTTCCGCCGCTTGGTGTTTTGTAAATGCTGTGCCGCTCCAGCCTCATCTATTACATCTATTGCTTTGTCTGGCAACTTTCTGTCTGTGATATAACGGTCAGACAATTCGACGGCTGTTTTAATCGCGTCTGCTGTATATTTTAAGTTATGGTGATCCTCGAAATAACTTTTTATTCCTCTAAGTATTTTAATTGTGTCAGGAACGGATGGCTCGTTGACATCAATTTTTTGAAACCGTCTACTCAAGGCTCTATCTTTTTCAAAATGCTGTCGGAATTCTTTGTATGTAGTGGAACCCATCGTCCGCAGCTTGCCCCCTTGCAATGCTGGTTTAAGGAGATTTGATGCGTCCATTGCGCCTCCTGAGGTGGCTCCAGCTCCTATTACTGTGTGGATCTCGTCAATGAACAATACGGAGTCCGGGTGTGCCTCCAGTTCTGTTACAAACTGCTTTTAATCTCTCTTCAAAGTCGCCTCTGTAACGCGTACCGGCTAGCAACGCTCCCATGTCGAGTGAAAAAAATTGTGGTTTTACTTAAAACGTCGGGTGTGTCATTTGAAACAATTTTTCGAGCTAGTCCCTCAGCAATTGCTGTTTTACCAACCCCGGGGTCTCCCACAAGCAATGGGTTGTTTTTTCGTCTACGACACAAAACCTGAACACACCGCTCTACCTCAAAATCTCTTCCAATTAAGGGGTCAATATCACCATCTAAAGCCTTGGCGTTGAGATCAACGCAATACTTAGATAGTGCACTCTCTTTTTTATCTGCTTCCGGTTCAGCACCAGATGTAGCAAAATCATCGCCATCTTCATCAGAGCCTTGTACAGACCTTTGTTCCCCAAAGGCAGGATTTTTAGCCACGCCATGAGCAATAAAGTTTACCGCATCATAACGCGTCATTTCTTGTTCTTGTAGAAAATAAGCTGCGTTCGACTCTCTCTCTGCAAAGATTGCTACTAACACATTAGCGCCAGTAACTTCGCTCCTTCCCGACGACTGGACGTGGATTGCGGCACGTTGAATTACTCTTTGAAAGGCGGCTGTTGGAGTTGCCTCTAAAGTTTCGTCTTCTTTAGCCATTGATGATAATTCTTCATCTATAAAATTGACTAGGGCTTCTCTTAGAGTTTCTAAATCAACATCGCACGCCTTAAGCACACGTTGCGCGTCGGGCTCGTCGATTAAGGTCAAAAGTAAATGCTCCAAAGTGGCGAACTCGTGTGACTTAGAATTTGCCAAAGCGAGTGCGGCATGGATTGAATGCTCTAGGGTTGTTGTAAAAGAAGGCATTTTATAATCCTTTTCGGCGTTTACTTTATCTTTACTATATAGTGTGGGTGGGAATTCACACTATTCAAGTCAATAATGCCATTTATATGCCAAAAATTTTACTTATCTGGGTAAAATTTACAAATTTTACCTAATACTCATCTTTGAGTGCTCTAATTCTTGTAAAAACTTCCTCATCAGTTGCTTCGATCATATCTAGGTTGGCTCGGATTTCCTTACACCAGGGGCGTAAAAATGGATTAGTATTTTTCTCTTCGTTCATAGTACTGGGAACAGTTGGAATACCTTCTGATCTCAGTTTCTTAATATTTTTATGCCTAGATATTAAATCTTGATTTTTAGGGTCAATTGTGAGTGCAAAATTCGAATTTGTTTCAGTGTATTCATGACCTGAGCATATGATCGTGTCATCCGGTAATGTTGATAATTTTTGAAGTGAATGCCACATTTGTTCAGCAGTCCCTTCAAATAATCTACCACATCCCAGAGCCATTAAACTATCAGCACTAAAAAGTAATTTACTTTCTTCAAAATAGACCGCTATGTGTCCAATTGTATGTCCTGAAACCTCAAGCACCTTGCCAATATTATTCCCTATTTTAATCTCATCATTCTCGCCAACGGGCAAGTGTATTGGTGGTAGGCGCTTTGTATCTGAGGATGAACCTATTATTTGTGGTGAATAATATTCAAGTAATTTAGATAATCCATCCACATGATCCCAATGATGATGCGTCAATAACACATGAGTTAAGACCCAATTTTTTTTCTCAAGTTCGCTCAAAATAGGCTCAGGTTCGGGAGCATCAACAAGCAGAGTTGCCTTTGTATCAGCGTCGTGGGCCAAAAATGCATAATTATCTGATAAGCAAGGAACTGTTAAAAGTTCAAAAGACATGACGTTTCACCAAAAAATGTTTAAAGTGCGTCTATGCTGTCCCAATTGAGAGTTTTATGCAATGCACCTCGATGTTCAAGACTTAAAAAACTTCTATTACCGATCAGCATTGGGTCGAGCAGCTCAAAAAGCAATTAGTGCTCAAGTTCTTAAAATGTGGCCGGTTCAAACTGGTTACAAAATGATGGGTTATGGTTTTTCAAATCCTATCCTGCGGCATTTTTATGACCATTCTAGAAAAATTATTTCCCTTATGCCAGGTCCACAGGGAGCTTTGCACTGGCCTTTAGGTCAGCAAAATCAATCAGTTCTAACACATGAACACCAGTGGCCAATTGATACTGGGTTTGCAGATCGGCTGATAATTATGCATGGATTAGAGACATCAGAATATCCATCAATGATGCTTGACGAGGCACTGCGAGTATTGGGTCCAGGTGGCAAGGCCTTATTTATTGTTCCCAATCGCGCAGGTTTTTGGTGTCGAAGTGACAAAACGCCTTTTGGCTACGGAAGGCCATATTCCATTGGGCAACTAGAATCGCAGTTGAGATCACAGTCATTTATACCAGAAAGACACAGAATGGCTTTATATCAGCTTCCATCTCATCGAAAAAGTTTGCAAAGAATCAGTCAATTTTTTGAAGGATCTGGAAAATACCTTCCTATTTTGGCGGGAG
>JBJLGG010000014.1:0-135053 GCA_045564995.1 Paracoccaceae bacterium
CCAAATTCGAATGGCGTAAACCGATAAACCCTGAGCATCCACGCTGTTTGGATTATCTCCAACCGCTTTAATCGCCAATCCAAGGTTTGTACGATTGAGCACATACCAAACTAACACAACCATGAGTAACGCCAGCCAAGTTAAAGCCGTTTGCTGAAACAAAACTAATCCAACAAATGGCAAATCTGAGAGCACCGGAATTTCCAGTGGTTGAAATGGCTCAATTCTTGGAGGTGATGACACATCTGGCAGAGCTGTTCGGTAGGTAAAATAGCTTACAGAGGTCGCAAATAAAGTTATACCAAGCCCACTAACATGCTGCGAAAGACCTAGTGGTACGGTAAGGACCGCATGTATTAACCCGAAGAACGCACCACATATAAACGCGACTATAATTCCTCCCCATAATCCAGCACCCAACCATGTTGCCATCCACCCACACATTGCGCCAACTACAAAGATACCTTCAATTCCCAGATTTAAGGTGCCAGATCTTTCACAAATCAAAGCTCCCAAAACACCAAAAATTAGGGGTGTTGCAATCCTTAGAGATGCCGCCCAAAAACTATCTGTAATCAAAATATTAAGGATATCGATCATTCAACTTTTTTCCCTGTGCCAGAGCGAACAATCTTAAATTTTGATATGAAACCTCCAACTAGCACACATAAAAGCGATACAGATACCACCAAATCCGCTAAGAAAGATGAAATCCCCATTGCCCTAGTCATGCTATCTGCACCAACAAATACAGACGCAATAAAAACTGATGCTATCAAAACACCAATTGGAGATAAGCCCGCCAACATAGCAACTACTATTCCGGCATATCCAAAACCAGGTGAAAGGTCTGCTGTGAGGTAGCCTTTTAATCCTGCAACTTCACTCACTCCCGCAAGCCCCGCAAGACCACCAGAAAGAAGCGCTACACCAAAAAGTGAACGATTTATGTTAATGCCAGCGTGCTTAGCCGCAGCAGAATTTTCCCCAACCGCCCTTAATTTAAAACCCCAAACTGAGTACTTTATGATAAAATGGGCTATCACTGCTAAAAGAACGGCTAAAATCAAGCCAGAATGAACGCGCATCCGATCAATTAATGGTGGAAACATTCCTTGATCCAAAATTGGAGCTGATTGCGGCCAACCCAAACCCATTGGATCTTGCAACGGTCCTTCCAATAACATCTGAAGGAATATAATTATAATAAAATTGAGTAAAAGCGTCGTTACTACCTCATCAGCCCCAAAACGTACTTTCAGATATGTTGGCGCTGCCATACCTACTGCACCTGCACAGCCTCCTAGAACTATAATGAAAGGTAATAATAAGACAGCAGGTAGGTCAAAAAGACCTGAACCTACTGTTACAGCGGCTATCGCACCAAGGTAAAGTTGACCCTCGGCACCTATATTCCAAAGTTTTGCCCGAAATGCGATTGCCGCTGCAAGACCAGTATAGATAAGTGGTGTAGCGCGCGTTAACATTTCCGAAATAGCAAAAACAGATCCAAAAACGCCCTTGGCCATTTCAACATAAGCGACAAAAGGATTAGCGCCAGCTGCTAGTAAAGGTATAGCAGCAAATAATAGAGAAACTACAGCTGCGATAATTGGTATAAGTACTGTGCTACTATTAGATATTTTTTCCCTTGGTTCGATGCGGATCATGTAGAAGCCCCCGCCATCATTAAGCCGATATCCTCTCGACTTTTTGAATAAGCATCATGTAACTTACCATCTCTCATGACTACTATTCTGTCGGCCAAACCTAAGATTTCATCTAAATCTTCAGAAATGAGAATGACGCCACCACCCCTATCTCTAGCTTCAATTAGGTGTTTTTGAACTTCCGATGCAGCCCCCATATCAAGTCCACGGGTGGGTTGATTAGCTAGTATTATCTCCGGTTGCTTTTCAAAAACTCGAGCTAAAATAAGTTTCTGAATGTTTCCCCCTGATAATAAACGAGACGCCTGATCAATACCTGGGCCTCGCACGTCATATTTTTCTGATAATGTTTTCGCATTCTTATTAATTACAGATGAGCGCAGAAAGCCAAAGTTCTGTATTTGAGGATCATCCAGGCGTTCTATAATCATATTTTCAGATACACTTAAGCCTCCGACAATACCCTGTCGGTGCCTATCTTCTGGTATACGCCCAAAACCAGATTTTATCATATTAAAAGGACTTATGTTTTCAATAGCTACGCCTTTTAAAACTATTGACCCCCGATCAGGCGCTACCAGACCAGAGATAAGATCAGCCAGTACATTCTGACCATTTCCAGAAATCCCTGCAATTCCCAAGATCTCGTTTGAGTTTAGAATTAAATTAACGTCATGGAGCGAATCTCTTTTTGATTGGCCAGCCACAGAAATTTCATTCAATGATAAAATTGGTCCGCCGGGTTTAATTCTTTTTGAAGACACTTTTTGTGTCTCACTTCCTACCATCAAACGTGCTATTTTTTTTTCACTAGCTTCTGAAGTCTTCATACTTCCAACATTTTTGCCATGACGCAATACAACAAGCCTATCTGAAAAGGATAAAACTTCTCGCATTTTATGAGTTATGAAAATAACTGATAAGCCCTGCTTAGTCATACGTCTTAGATTGGAAAATAAAGAATCTGCTTCCTGTGGAGTCAGAACCGCTGTTGGTTCATCAAGTACAAGAATATGGGCATCCCGATATAAAGCTTTAAGGATTTCAACTCGTTGTCTTTCACCGACAGAGAGCTTGCCTACTGAAATGTCGAGCGGTGCATCTAGGCCACTATGCGACATTATACTTTGAATTTTTTTTTGAGCTTTTTTCTGATTACGCCTCAAAGAAAATAGGGACTCAGCACCGAGAGTAATATTTTCAAAAGCCGTTATGTTTTCCGCAAGAGTAAAATGCTGATGAACCATCCCAATGCCCGCAGCTAAGGCAGCACTGGGATCACCCAGTTCTAAGGGCACCAAATTATCATCTGTGCTCTTAATCTCAATATTCCCAGAGTCAGGCAAATAATGGCCAAACAACATATTCATGAGGGTTGTTTTGCCCGCCCCATTTTCGCCAAGAAGCGCTAGAACCTCTCCCTTTTGAAGTTCAATTGTTATATCATCATTAGCTAAAATTGGGCCAAAGCGCTTAGTAAGCCCCTTGAGCCTTAATACAGTCGATGCTTCCATTTTGAAACGCGCTGGCCTCCTTTGCAGCCAGCGCTATTACTTTTTAATTATCAGAAGTGGGACGGACGTCGTTAACGTTAACCCTGAACAGACCATCCAAAATTTCAGCTTCTCTAGCCTTTACAGCTGCTGCTGTTTCTGAAGACATGAGACTTTCATCCATAATTAGTGATCCACCACCGTAAGCCATAAAGCTATACTGTCCATAATCCGCAGCCTCGAATGACCCGTTTGCCACACGAGATACCGCTTTATCTATCGTTGCTTCCATATGCCAAATAGCCGACGCCATTATCGTTCCAGGATAATCGCCTGAAGTATCGATAACATTTCCAATAGCCTTTACGCCACGCTCTACAGCTGCATCAGAAACACCAAATCTTTCCGCATACATTACGTCTGCGCCAGCATCCATCATAGCGAATGCACTTTCCTTTGCTTTCGGAGGATCGTACCAACTATCAATAAAGTTCACCAAAAATTTAACATCTGGATTTACTTCTCGAGCGCCATCCATAAAAGCATGCATTAGACGATTTACTTCCGGTATAGCATACCCACCAACCATACCAATTAAATTGGATTTTGTGGCAGCACCTGCAACCATACCAGAGAGATATGAAGGTTCGTGAATCCAGTTGTCAAAAACCGAAAAGTTTGGGGCAACAGGCGTGAAAGATGAGCCCATCAAGAAAGCAGTGTCAGGATAGTCTTTAGCAACTTTTCTAGCAGCTCGCTCTAGACCAAACACTTCTCCAACAATTAATTGCATTCCTTGCTCGGCATATTCCCGCATTACTCTCTCATAGTCAGTATTGGCGATATTCTCCGAATAAACATACTCGATGTCACCGCGTGAAGCGGCGGTGTTCAGAGCTTTGTGTATTCTGCTGATCCATTGCTGTTCAACTGGAAGTGTATATATTGCAGCAACCTTGATCTTATCAGCATATGAAGCACTAGCCATCAATACACTTGAACAAGCAAGTGTGACAGCCAATAAAAATCTACGTGTAATTGAAATCATTTTTTCTCTCCTTGATTAATGTAGGTGAGCACTTTTTTTTCAATCAGTCAATTTATTGTTACTAAAGACCGTAAGCGTTTTATTTCTTGCATACCAGCTAGGCGGTATGCTTTCTTTTTTTAATTGCCAACAATAGCAAAGAGTTTATGATTTTTTCAAAAAGGTGTATGCATTGAGTAAAGAGCATTCAAAAATACCCAATGATTGGGATCGCTCAGGTTTACCAGCCTGGAGTTTTTTCAACAAAGAAATGTTTGAGGCAGAAAAAGATCTATTTTTTAGACGCCATTGGCAGCTAATTTGCCATAGCAACGACATACCCAATAATGGTGACTTTGTCACATGGGATCTAATAGGTGAGCGTGCACTGGTTATAAGAGGCGCTGACGGAAAGGTGAGGGCATTCCATAATTTATGCAAACATCGTGGGTCAAGAGTATTAGCAGCAGAGGCGGGTACTTGTAGATCAGCAATAACTTGTCCTTTCCATGGTTGGACGTATAACTTAGATGGAACACTTCGAGGTGCCGCACAACCATCTTCACTCCCCAGTTTAGACCCAGTCAAATATGGACTGCCGCTTTTAGAAATGGACATTTGGAATGGCTTTATTTTTGTTAGGTTTCAACCTGGACCACAACCAAAGCCATCAAAAATCTTAAAAAAATTTGACAGTGAAGTTTCACAATATGAGCTCGCTGATTTACAGGCCTCTGGAGATGGTTTCTGGACCGAAGAGGTTAATGCAAATTGGAAATGTGTTCGCGATGTTGACAATGAAGGCTATCACGTTCCTATGGCACATCCGGGATTGCATGATCTGTTTGGAAAGAATTATCATGATGAGCCGCTGGAGGATGGGCTTTCTAGATCAGTGGGTTCTTTCAGTTCAGGCTTAGGTCGTCTTTGGAGCGTTAAAAATTATAAGAAGTTATTGCGTGCCAAGGATACTTTGGACGAATCGCACAAGAAATGTTGGCTTTATATCGGCGTTTTCCCGAATCTTGTTTTCGGTCTATACCCGGATTCTGTTATTTTTTATCAAGAATACCCAATCGAAAACGGGAAAACTATCCAGCGTGGGGGCAATTATAAATTTTCTGGCGAAGATAGAGAAATGAGAATCTCAAGATATCTAAGCATGAGAATTGATAGGCTAACCAGCAAGGAAGACGAACAGTTAATAGAATGGTCTTGGGAAGCAGCATTTTCCAGTGCGTACCAAGGTGTGACGTTATCTGATTTGGAATATGGTGTAAAATCATACCACGATACGTTGAGAAAATATTTTCCTGTTTTAATGGGTCCAGAACCAGAATTAGGTAAACTAATGCAGACAAACGAGAGACTTCTTGCAGAACAAGGATAAGAATAAATCGAAAACAGTATCACCGCTTTGTAGGCTGAGAGGAAGTAAATTTGAAATCTATAAATTCTAATGAGCGAAAGGTAGTAAATATAAAAACTGCTACTTTCACTCCATACGATAAGGAAGCCACCGGAGAAACCGGAACATCTTACATAAAGCTTAACCCCGATATGGATCAGGATATCGGATTTTATATCTACAAAATGGAGCCAGGGGCGTCATCTACTCCTCACAGACACGGGGGTGCGGAAGAGTTTTATGTTATAGAGGGAGAACTCAAGGATAATGACGGCACCGTATATTCAGCTGGTGATGTAGTGTGGTTGGCGCCAGGTACGGAACACAACTCATACTCTGAAAATGGATGCACAGTTGCCGTCTTTTCACAAGGTCCTGAAAAAACGCCAACCTGACGCAAAAAAGTATTATCGCATAATAATATCTATTTTTCTTGACTAAACAGTTAGCACCAGAATAGCCTTTATAGGTGCATTAAATTCATAATGGATTTTTTAAACCATCTATTGTCAATAATAAGCCGATCCATCTAAACGGCTTAATTTTTAAAGAGGGAGAGACAAAGAATGCGAATAAATAACTATTCAAAGATATTTGCCAGCACTTTAATAATAAGCGGCTTTTTATCGAGCGCAGCAGTTGCTGAAGATAGGGTCCTAAAAGTAACCAATTGGGAAGAGTATATTGGCGAAGAAACGATAGCCAATTTTGAAGCTGAATATGGCATAAAGGTAATTTACGATGGTTATGACTCCGCTGAGTCTATAGATGCTAAGCTTCTGGCTGGAAGTAGCGGTTATGACGTCGTCAGCCATTCTGGGAGTATGGTAGCTCGTTTGATAAAAGCTGGGATTGTCGCTTCTCTCGACAAATCCAAATTGGATAATATGAAAAATATGGACGCATCAGTATTGGAGCAACTAGCTAAAACTTGGGATCCAGGTAATAACCATATAATCCCCTATATGTGGGGAACTCATGGTGTCACCTACAACAAAGAGCTAGTTCTAGAAACCTATCCAGATGCTCCAATTGGATCAATGGAGATGATTTTTGATCCTAAACACATGAAGGAGTTGGCAAAGTGTGGAGTATCATTTTTGGACTCACCTCAAGATATCTTGCCAATGGCTTTGACACATCTAGGTCTTGATCCTGGGACAAGCAGCCAAGCTGACTACGATAAAGCAAGTGAAATGTTAGCTGCCATACGTCCATTTATTAAGACTTTTGACAACTATGCATATCAAAGGATGCCAGAAAAGGAATTTTGTGTGTCTGTAACATGGGGACCAGATGGTCTTTTAGCGATGTCAGGTGCAGCTGAAGCAAATACAGGTGTCGTCCTAGACTTTTTCCTTCCAGAGGGTGAAGGAAAAGCGAACTTATGGGTTGATGGATGGATTATCCCATCAGATGCTTCTAACGTAGAAGATGCCCACCTGTTTTTAAACTATATGATGAGACCAGAAGTTGCTGCTGGTGATAGTAACTACACTTGGTATGCAACCGCAAATCTAGCTGCAAAACCATTAATTGATGAGGAAGTAACTTCTAGTCCTGCAGCATTTCCAACCAGTGCTCAGGTATCAAACATGTATACAAACGTATCGCTATCTCCAAAGATGCAACGTATTCAAACTAGAGCTTGGACTGACTTTAAAGCTGGAAATTAATTCAAATAGAGGTGAGATCAATCCATGGTCTCACCTCTATTTTTTATAAAATAAAAAAACTAATGAGGCTGTGATGGTCAACTCAAAGGCCACTTCAGGGAGTGCCGCTTTAACAGGCTCCAACGAATTTTCTAGGGATAGACCCCTTTTAGAAATCAAGGGCGTCTCAAAAAAATTTGGTGACTTTACAGCTGTAAATAACGTTGACCTTGATATTTACCAGGGGGAATTATTCTGTTTGCTCGGCGGTTCAGGTTGTGGGAAAACGACACTGCTTCGAATGTTAGCAGGATTTGAAAACCCATCGTCAGGACAAATACTTATTGATGGCCAGGATATGTCGGAGGTTCCTCCATATAAACGGCCAACTAATATGATGTTCCAGAACTATGCCCTTTTCCCCCACATGACCGTTGAAAAGAATATCGCTTTTGGGTTGGAACAAGATGGTCTCGCTAAAACAGAAATATCAGAGAAAGTTGATAACATACTGAAGCTAGTGGAGCTTCAAGATTATAAAAAAAGGCGGCCACAACAATTATCTGGAGGTCAAAGACAGCGAGTAGCACTAGCAAGAGCTCTCGTTAAAGAGCCTAAATTGCTTCTCTTGGACGAGCCTCTGGCCGCATTAGACAAGAAGCTTCGAGAGCAAACACAATTTGAACTGATGAATATTCAGGACAAAGTTGGAGTTACCTTTGTTGTGGTAACCCATGATCAAGAAGAGGCAATGACACTTTCCACAAGGATAGCTGTTATGGATAAAGGTCGATTTATTCAGACGGGTACACCGACAGAGATTTATGAATATCCAAATGATCGATTTGTGGCTGACTTTATTGGGTCTGCCAACATACTAGACGGAGAAGTGGTTTCAAACATTGAGGGTAAGGTTGAAGTAACCACATACTTAGGAAAATTTTCCTTCAAAAATACTTCTAATATAGCTAAAGGAAGTAATTTGTATGTAGGCCTTAGACCAGAAAAAATCAGCATAAGCAGGGCCACCTCAAAATCAAAAAATATAACTGGTTATATTGAAGATATTGGATACTTTGGAAATACCTCGCGCTACAAAGTGAGGTTAGATAACGATCAAATAATCGACGTCACAGCTCAAAACCAAAAAAGACCAAAGGATGAAAAAGACAGACTAACCTACGAGGATAAAGTAAATTTAAGTTGGGACAACTCCAGTGCGATGTTGCTACTAAAATGAGCTCTGTCAAAAAAGAAAAAAAACCCAGCTCAGACTTACGATATTACATAAGCTTAAGCGCAGATAAGTTACAGTCAAAGTGGAAAACAATTGTAATCTTTATTCCTTTTGCCTGGCTTTTATTATTTTTCCTAACACCCTTTTTTATTGTTGCAAAAATTAGTTTAGCCGAACTTGTCATCACGAGCCCACCCTTTAGTAAAATGATTGAATGGGTTGATGGCAGCGTAATTACGATAAGATTAGTTTTTGATAATTTTATTTATATTTTTGATGACCCACTTTACGCTCGTACTTATTTAAATTCCGTAAAGATAGCTCTTGTATCTACATTTTTAGCATTGCTTATCGGGTATCCTATTGCTTATGCAATTGTGAGATCAAAACCAGTAACCAAACAGCTATTATTATTTGCAATAATTTTACCATTTTGGACTTCATTTTTATTGCGAGTATACGCTTGGATGGGTTTGCTTGCAGACCAAGGGACCATAAATAACATCCTCATTTATCTAGGAATTACAGAGACCCCCATTCGTTTATTGTATACTGAATTCGCGGTCTACATTGGTATTGTATATACATACCTTCCTTTTATGATTTTACCGCTTTATGCAAATATGGAAAAACTTGACAGCAGCTTAAATGAAGCAGCTGCAGATTTAGGCTCAGGCCCAATAAATACATTTTTTAAAATTACATTGCCATTAAGTTTGCCAGGGATCATCGCAGGCTCGTTATTGGTTTTTATACCTGCAACAGGTGAATATGTCATACCAGACTTACTGGGTGGAGGAAACGTTCAGATGATTGGACGTCAACTATACAATGAATTCGCAAGAAATATAGACTGGCCTGTAGCATCCGCTGTCGCAATAGTATTACTTCTCCTATTGGTCCTGCCAATGGCAATTTATCAGCACTACCAAGCTAAAGCAGCTGAGGTTAAGTAAATGCATAATGAAAGATCCAGATTTCTAACTTTCATGCTTTACGTTGGGCTTGCATTTTTATACATACCAATGGTTTTACTCGTAATTTATTCATTTAATTATTCAAAGCTCGTACCAGTTTGGGGTGGATGGTCTACACGCTGGTATAAAGTATTATTTGAATCACCGGAGGTTTGGGAAGCAGTATCCCTAAGTTTACAAATTGCCTTTATCAACGCAACTTTTGCCACCCTTCTCGGTGCTTTGGCAGGACTTGCAATGGTTCGGTTTGGGAAATTTAGGGGTAGGACAATCTTTGGAGGCATGCTGGTTGCCCCACTTGTAATGCCCGAGGTTATTACCGGCTTATCTCTTTTAATCTTTTTCATTTCTCTGAAAGAATTAATCGGATGGCCGCTAGAGCGTGGATTTACTACCATAACTATAGCTCACATTACATTTTCCCTTGCCTACGTAGCAGTAATTGTTCAGGCAAGGCTAACCGGAATGGGTATTTCATTAGAGGAAGCGGCCGCTGATTTAGGTGCAAAACCCTTTAAGGTAATGAGCGCTATAACTCTTCCCCGTCTTGCCCCAGGTCTTCTTTCTGGCTGGCTTTTAGCATTTTGCCTATCACTAGATGACTTGGTAATTGCAAGCTTTGTAACTGGTCCAGGATCAACGACCTTACCAATATTAATCTTTTCAAGAATTCGATTAGGTTTGCGGCCTGATATAAATGCACTCGCTACAATTATTATTATTTTCGTGGCCATCCTGGTCGCAATTGCAGCTTTCATAATGTTAAGGCAGCAAAAACGCGAATTGATTGACCAACAAATGGCAGCCAGAGGCGATGTGTAAAAATATGCGCGATCCACGGCATGATATTTTATTTGAACCAATAAATATTGGACCAGTGACTTCAAAAAATCGCTTCTATCAAGTGCCTCATTGCTCTGGTATGGGGTGGCGACGGCCCAACACACTTGCAGCCATGCGCGGGGTGAAAGCCGAGGGTGGATGGGGAGTAGTTAATACGGAATACTGTTCTATTCATCCAACATCAGATAATGACGCATTCCCCTACTGTGCGCTATGGGACAATGAAGACATTATTTCCCATAGAAAAATGACTGATGAAGTGCACAAACATGGAGCGCTAGCAGGAGTTGAACTGTGGATCGGTGGCTCCTTAATAGTAAATTTGGGCACTAGATTACCTCCACTCGGGTTACGAAATCACCCTCAACAAGACACATCCGTTTATCATCCTGGTCAAACACGCTGTATGGATAAAAATGATATAAAAAATATACGCAAATGGCATAGGGATGCTGCAAAACGGGCCCTAGAAGCAGGCTTCGACATTGTTTATGTTTACGCCACTCACGGTTATTTACTGTCTGAATTTTTAAATCCAGAAACAAATATAAGAAGTGATGAATATGGTGGGCCGTTAGAAAACCGTGTGCGTTTTATCAAAGAGTTAATCGAGGATACTCGTGAAATTGTAGATGGAAAAGCTGCAGTCGCGACGCGCTTTAGTGTTGGCTTAAACGACTCAGAAAGTTACGATGCCTTCGCACTCTTGGCAGATCTACCTGACCTTTGGGACCTAACAGTACCAGACTACAGCGTAGAGATGGGAAACTCCAGATTTATAAAAGAGGCAGCACTTAAGGACTCAGTTTTAAAAGCAAGGCAACTCACCTCAAAACCGGTTGTTTCGGTCGGTCGATTAACATCCCCAGATACAATGGTACAACTTCTTAGGGAAAATGTTCAGGATCTTATTGGTGCCGCACGA
This sequence comes from Paracoccaceae bacterium, assembly GCA_045564995.1. Classification (GTDB taxonomy): domain Bacteria; phylum Pseudomonadota; class Alphaproteobacteria; order Rhodobacterales; family Rhodobacteraceae; genus Salinivivens. The sequence continues at coordinate 11,236 of JBJLGG010000014.1, forward strand.
CCCTCAATCGCAGACCCTTTTTTACCAAATAAGATTTCTACTGGAAATCTGGAGGATATCCGAGAGTGTATTGGCTGTAATGTTTGCTACGCGCATGACAGTCTTGGTGTGCCCATCAGATGTACGCAAAATCCTACCATGGGTGAAGAATGGCGTAACGGCTGGCATCCGGAAAAAATACTCACAACTAAGAAGAGAAAAAGGGTACTGGTGATTGGCTCTGGCCCAGCTGGCTTAGAGGCAAGTAGGGTCCTTGGAGAAATGGGCCACAAAGTGGCACTAGCTGAAAAATCGCGTGAACTTGGTGGGAGAATTATTACCGAAGCAAAACTACCCGGACTATCGGAATGGATAAGAGTAAGGGATTGGAGAATTACCCAAATCAATAAATGCCAAAATATAGAAGTTTTTCCAGAAAGTTTTATGACTTCTGAGAGCGTGTTGGAGTTAGGATACGAAAACGTCGTAATTGCGACCGGAGCTAGATGGGCGAAAGACTCGATCGGAAGACACAGCAATTGCGACTTTAGAGAAGCAGATATAGGAATGATAATTTCTGGCGATGAAGTGCTTGAAAAGCCTGTAAAATCTAAATCAAAATTTGTAGTATATGATGATGACCACTACTATTTTGGATCAGTCCTTGCACTAGAATTGAAAAGACAAGGACATCAGGTGACTTTAGTTTGTCCAGCTGGGCGAATATGTAGCTGGGGTGAATTTACTGATGAACAAACAAGGTCAAACACGGAGGTAATTCAGGCTGGAATTAAAGTAATTAATAATTACAAGATTGAAGCCGTTACAAATGGAATCGCGGAACTTTCATGTGTTTTTTCTGGAGAGACAAAAGAAATTTTCTGTGACTTCGTAATCCCTATTACCCGTAAGATACCAGTAACGGATCTGTATGACGATCTATGCTCAAAGAAACAAGAGTTTAGAGATAACGGTATCGAAAAGATAATGAAAATAGGCGATGCCGAAGCCCCATCGATTATTGCTGCTGCTGTTCACAGCGGTTACAGATCTGCTATCGAAATAGACAATCCAGCATCAAAAGCGCTGAATTTTGCGAAGAGAGAACATCCACTAATTAAATAATCATAATTATGAGGATTTCGAAACTTTCTCCAACGCATTTTCAAGAATATCAAACATGTCGTCGATTTGAGAAAGGTTTATGACCAACGGTGGAGAAAAGACCGCCATATTTATTAGCGGCCTTACTAAAAGGCCCATTTCTTCACAGGCCCCATCAAGGAGTGCGCCAAGTTTTCTCTCTTCGGCCAATGTATAACCTTCTTGGTCTGGTTTACCTTCTATACAGCCAAGTAAACCCATTCCTCTTATGTCACCCACTATCGGGTATTGGTAAAGCCGTTGAAGTCTCTCCTGAAAATGAGGTGTAACTTTTTGAACGTTTGCTAAAATGTTCTCTTCCTCAAATATTTCAATATTCTTCAACGCTGCTGCACAGCAAACTGGATGGGCCGAATACGTATAACCATTGGAGAACAAAAAAGCTTCATCTGGGCTTTCCATCCGTTTCATAACATTATCCGATATTATACAAGCACCTAATGGTAAGTATCCTGATGTTAGACCTTTGGCACATGTTATTATATCCGGCTGGATCCCAAATACATCACTAGATGCAAACCAATGACCGAGCCTCCCAAAACCTGTCACGACTTCATCCGAAATATAAAGTACATCGTATTTTCGACAAATTTCTAACGTACGCTTATGATATCCATCAGGTGGAATGATCACGCCCCCCGAACAAAGAATTGGCTCAGCAATAAATGCCCCAACTTTATCAGGTCCAATTTTTTTGATAGCATTCTCTAAATCTGAAACTTTTTGATCACACCAAGCTTCAACTGACATTTTTTCAGGCCGATGATAAGGATTAACGTCTGGCAAAAAGTGAACCAAGCGGTTCTCAATATCAAAACGAGATTTATCTCGTTCCTTACCTGTGACTGTCGAAGCTAAATATGTTGAACCATGATAACCCTTCTCTCGGGCTAAAACGATTTTTTTATCTGGCCTTCCCAATCTATTATTCATGAAATGCATAGTTCTTATAGCCGTATCAACCGCAGTCGAACCACCCGTTGTAAAAAATACATTATTAAGATCACCAGGGGCCAACTCAGCAATTTTTTTTGCGAGAATAGAGGATGGCTCAGTTACCGTGGTCCACGGTGAAGCATATGGCAGTTTCATGGCTTGCTTGGCAATTGCATCGGCCATCTCTTGCCTTCCATAGCCAATCTGGACACACCACATCCCACCTGGGCCATCTATGAATTTCTTACCTGAGGCATCCCATAAATAAATTCCCTCAGCATTTTCCACCAGCATGTGATCATACTCGCGCCAAGCGTCCATTGCTGCCCAAGGATGCAATTGGTGTTGCCTATCCCAGGAATGTAAAGAATCCGCAGATGGTTCATTGGTATTTGCAAAATTTGAATTTCCAATTTTCATGAAAAACCCCGTATGGAATAGTTCTTATGCAGTAACAATTTACACAAAATTTTAGGAATTAATATTTGTTTTTTCTTCTAATTGTTTCAGATATCCAGCATGAAACGCTTTTATACCCCATTCCATATTCGATAATGGGCCAGGCACATAGTGATTAGAATTAACCCCTTTTTGATTAAGAGCAATAATACGTTCATCATCCTGAGATGTGCAGTGCCATAACCAAGTCAGATCTTCTAAGTTATAATCTTTCCCTTCTTCCGCATCCTCTCTTACCATCCAAATTACTTCAATATCCGTTATTTGAAGAGACCTTGGTATAAAACGGTAACCAATAACATGATCGGAGTAAGATAAGAAGTTGTTCAAAATGCCTATTTGTATATCACTTGTCCCACCATCAAAATCTTTAAGCCTACCTAACAATGGTGCTAATTTTTCCCCAGATTTACTACCAGTTTTGTACCCTTGAAAGAGAGGATAACGAGAAAAATAGAAGTCCATTTCTACATTATTTGACTCCAAAAGATTTATATGTAGCTCTTCTCCAGATAACCCCACATCCATACTTTTCTTAAGCATACAATTTTTCAATTCGATATTGGCGCTTGATGGATCTTTTAGACTGTGCGAGCGAGAATACTCCAAATGGGCAGGCGCACAATGGTAGCATTCCATATAATTTTCTAAAGCCAATTTCCAATTCGCAGCTACCGGGTAATTTGCGCTATGCACAATTTTTAAATTCTCAAATTCAAAAGGTTCAACTAATGGTTCCAATTGAAGTAAGCCTTCATCTATATTAGGCGGATTATCTGCTACGCAAATAAAAATGAGCCCGTGAAAAATTCGGAGATTGACTTTTTTTAATGAATATTCTGCTGTGTTGAAATTTTCCTCCATTTCGCGTGCAGCTCGCAGGCTTCCATTAAGTTCATAAGTCCATGCATGATAGGGGCATACAAATAGCCGAGTATTTCCGCTCTTTTCAATACATACCCTTGAACCTCTGTGGCGGCATACATTTAAGAACGCATTTACACTATCATTTTTGTCACGAGCAATTATCACCGACTCATAACCATAATCGAATACAAAAAAGTCCCCAACATTTGGGATTTGATTTATATGCCCAACCCAAATCCAACTATGGTTCCAATAATGCTGGATATCCATCTTATAAACAGTCTCAGACGTATAAAATTGGCGAGGGAGACTCTGAGACCCTTGGTACTTCGAAATAAGTTCCTTAAATCCCTCTTCCACTCTTTGACCTCCAACCTAAAACTATTAGAAACAACTATTTTAAAGAAATAATTTCTCTAATATAGAATTCTTTTTCCACTTCACCATCGTCGCGTTCAAAATTACGCGCCGCTAAGTGACCATCAAAAACTGCATCAGCGATTAAACCTGGTGCAGCTGCATCACCAACTAATTTTAGAAAAAATTTCTGGCTATCTTTCTCTGAAACTAACTTCATTAGATCTTCATATAGACTGATTTCACGGTGTCTTTCAGTAACTAGCAAAACATATTGGGTGGTCACATCTAGTTTTTTCCCAGTGTAATTACATTCAAACTCTACTCTATCTTCACTAATCTCACTGATTACGTAACCAAACTTTAAATCAATATTCTTATTTATAAGACTTCTCTGAATTCTGTGCTGCTCTAGCGTATTCTCACACCATGGCGAAACATTATTTGCGGGGGTTACAAAGACTATGTCAAATCCCAGATCACTGAGATGATCTGCGAGGACACCACCAAGATATATTTGATCATCATCATAAATTACAAGCTGACCACTTTTGGGTAAGGCGCCTCCCATAATATCATCGGGAGTAAAAATATTTTTTGCTGGCTGAACTCTCAGCGTCTTACGATTGCTTCGGCCAACTCCATCAGATCGCCACTTAGATCCTGTTGCTAAAAATACATTTTTTACTCCAAGCTCGAGCACATTTTCAGCAGTTAGTCTACTATCTAAAAAAAGATCTACATTGGCTGACTGCTGTAAGTATCTAATACGATAATCTGCCACTCTTCGCCAAGCATTTAGTCCCTTTAACCTAGACTCAGACAGTACTCTCCCACCATACTCTTCGTTGGCTTCAGCCACTGTAACTTTGTAGCCACGTCGCTCCAATTGCATTGCACATTCAAGTCCTGCTGGCCCTGATCCTATAACCAAAGCTGACTCTTCACTTCCTTTACGCTGAATTTTTTCGGGATGCCAACCACGCCTCCACTCCTCACCCATAGTTGGGTTTTGAGTGCATCTTATTGGGATTGCCAAGTTATCAGAGGCAACGCATATATTGCATCCAATACACTCGCGAATATCTTCAAATCGTCCTTCTTCAATTTTCTTAGGCAAAAATGGATCAGCAATCGAAGGTCGAGCCGCCCCAATAAAATCAACAATACCTTTATTTACAAGACTCGCCATAAGGTCAGGTGAAGTAAATCTACCAACTGCAACTACAGGTTTGGAGGTGACGCTTTTAACAAAATCAATATAAGAAGTTTGATAGCCCTCATTGGGTTCAAACCTTGAGGTAACAGAATCGTTTGACCAATCAGAAACATTCACGTCCCATAAATCGGGAAGTTCCGCTAGCATCTCAACAACTGCCCGACCTTCTTCCCGAGCCTGCATACCATCAGCGCCCTTGACTTCATCTACAGCAAACCTGAAGGCTACTGCACACTTATCACCTACTTCTTCTTTTGTTTCTTCGATTAGCTCTTTTATTAGTCTAACCCGGTTCTCTAATTTTCCGCCGTATTCATCCATTCTATCGTTTACGTTTGGCAATAAAAATTGGTGGGCTAGGGTCATATGATGACCGGCATACGCATAAACAATATCAAATCCGGCTTCCTTTGCACGCCGTGCAGCCATCCGATGCCAGTAGCGCAGATTTTTGATATCACTTTTATCCATTTGCCGAGCTTGACGAGGACTTAAGATATCAGCGCTCATCTCATTTACTCCAAGAATGGGAGCCCGAGTTAATTGGTTGATTGCATGATTTCCATTATGCGCAAGCTCAATCGCTGCAAGAGAACCGTGCTTATGCACAGAATCGGTGACTAATCTCAAAGCTGGAATATCGCGCTTATCCCAAATTCTTTGTTCAGGGTAAGGGGTTAAATCTGAACTAGGATGAATTTCTGTCTCCTGCGTTGAAACTACGCCCCATCCCCCTTCTGCTTTTATTGCTCGCGTGGCAGCATCAGCCTTTGGTCTCAAATGTCCCATTCCTGTACAATGAGGAACTTGGAAAAAACGATTAGGTGCTGTTACTGGTCCAATTTTAACGGGTGTAAATAATGTCTCATATTTATTTGACACTTGAGTGCTCTCCACAGACCTGAGAGAGTATTCTAAGCAGTATACAGTTCTGGCTGTCAAGCCTTTGAATTACAGAATAGCCAGGTGGATTCAACAATCATTTTACTGTAGCGTGTATGCATACAGAATATAAAGAAATTAGATGAATATTTGATGTTAGGAAGTGGAAACTACACGTACACGCCAGTAGAAGATTGGGGGAATTTCCCAGATGAAGTCATTTTGGGAGATGTTGCAGGAATTGCAATAGACGCCAATGATCAGGTGTATTTATTCAATAGAGGACAGCATCCTGTTGTAGTTCTATCTCAAAATGGGGAACTACTACGCACCTGGGGTCACGGTATTTTCACAAATCCACATGGAGCCTCGATAGGACCAGACCAATGTATCTATCTTACCGATAATTTTGATCATACCGTACGGAAATTTTCCCTAACTGGTGAACTACTCATGGAACTTGGCACTCCAGGCATAAGTTCTGGATTTATGAGTGGAAAACCATTCTGTAAATGTACACATTCCACAATATCGCCCTCAGGGGATATTTTTGTTTCCGATGGATATAATAATGCCTGTATCCATCACTATAACCCCAAAGGAAAACACATAAAAAGCTGGGGGCAAGCTGGAGCTGGACCTGGTCAGTTCAATCTACCTCATAATATATGTTGCGATACGGATGGATGGATATATGTGGCAGATCGTGAGAATTCTCGCATACAGATTTTTGATACATTAGGTAATTTTGAAACCCAAATTAATAATATGCACCGACCTAGCGGTTTAGCGATAACTGCAGGCTCTTCGCCCGATTTAATTGTTGGTGAGTTAGCTTCTTACCTTGAGGTAAATAAGGATTTCCCAAATTTAGGTCCATTTGTAAGTTTCTTTGATAGACAAGGTTCTATGCTTTCAAGGTTAGATAAAGGAGTTGGGCCGGGGGTTTATCCTGGCCAATTTATATCACCTCACAGTATAGCACTAGACAGTTTTGGCGACCTATATATCGGAGATGTGGCAGAAACAGATTGGAAAGCAGTTATGGGTAAAGAATTAATGCCCGATAATTTAAGGCGCTTTCAAAAATTAAGACGCAGCCAAACATGAAAGTAATGAATTTCATATAACATTTTTTCTAACCAGGTCTTTCTAATAACCCTATAGCTATTGAAGTAGCCTGTGCTGCTTCAGTTTCCTGTAATTCACTAAAAACAGCTTGCTCATAACGGCAATAATTGCTTTCGAATAGCCCCTCAAGAACTCGCAAATTCTTAAAAAACCGAATACTTGTTCCAATATTTTGATTTGAGAAGTTCAATACAGGCAGAACTTTTTCAAATAACAACTGAGCTTCTTCTTTATTACCATTTTGATATAAGCGATAAATCTCTACATAAATTTTTTCTAATCCAGTAGGTATGAAAGCATTAACTGATCGGGCCATTGCATCAATAAGTTGCGTTACAGCCCAGCCACCGCATACTTTCAGTCGACCATCTAGTTCTTTCAAAACAGCACTATACTTTTTACCTGCCCCGACTGTTTCGATTTTTAACCAATTAAATTTATCTACTGAATGAAATAATTTTACAATTTCCTCTAAAGCCATTCCATTACCCGACCAATCTAGATCTTGTATCATTAAAATCCTAGGTGACAGTTTTTCTAATTTCTTTAAAAAATTCTCTTTTTGAGAAAATTCGAAGGTCGCGGGTAGTTGAACACATATGCCATCCGCCTCGAAAGAATTAGCACTTTTAGTAAGTTCAATACTTTCGTCAACATCAGCTGCCGTTACACTACATATAAAAGGGATGCGGCGCTTGTTAACTTTTGTAACTGTATCAATAAATAGAATTTTCTCATCAAAATTTAAAGTATCGTATTCTCCTGCTACTGCTAGTCCAAGCATTCCTCCACAGCCAGACATTATCGTGTGCTGCACCAGGCGAGTCAGGGAATAGAGATCTAATTCACCCGAATTTGTAAATGGAGTATTCAGACTGGGCAAAATACCTTTCATTTCCATTACCTATCGAGGTGCTCTAGTTTCATTCATTGGTAACGAAGCTGTTAAACAGCCATAACCTAAACCAGAATGGGCCAGTGGGTTTTTACCCGAAAACCGCGGATCCATTGGCTGATTTATGGGTTGAAAACGAGTATCACAAGACAATCTTATTCGACCTAAAGGCGAATTATTATCAAATGAACCATGTACCATGAACATTCCAAAAATCAAACAGTCACCTGGATTAAATGACGTGGTGAGAAAACGACTCGACTTTCTTTCAGCTAAAGCCAAAGGAGTATCTTCGATATGCCCCAGACGGGTTTTGTCTCTGTCGACATCTAATCCTTCAAATTGTGCCCTAATATCACTCCAAGTGTGAGAATTCTCTAATATATACAATGTACCTTCATCCAATCCAACTGGACCTATTGGACACCAGCAAGTGAGCAAATTTTTGGTACCCCTGTTCATATAAGGATGGTCAATATGAACCGGGCTAGCCTTTCCCGCCTGCATAGCCCGGAGCCAAGCAAACGAAAAATGAGTTACTTTTTCACCAAAAATTTCCTCCATCACACCGGTAATTTCCGGGCCATTTATTACCCTTCTTAATGCCGAACCTTCACTGACTGATTTCCAGAATGCCCCTAGCTCTTTCGTATTTGGATAATGCAAACGCCTTTCCGATGTTCCTGTAGAAATTGCATCAGATATGGGCTCAGCAACTTCTCCAACCTCTGCTAGCCTTTTTAATATCTCGTCCCTAGCAGCTCGAACATCTGAAGGGTTGTACACAGATCTCAAAAGTAGATAGCCATTATCTCGCAATTGAGCAGATAAGTCCTTAGACTGATGAGCCTCTAACATAGAGGCAAGTTTTTCAGCCGGAATTACTTCATCTTTAATCGTAAACTTATCGAGATTTAATAAAGGCAAAAATAATCTCTTCCCTAATTTGAATTAATAAATTCATTAATTTCTGTGCGGGTTGGAATGCTGGACTGTCCGCCAAAATTTGTACATTTAATTGCAGCTGCGAGATTGGAAAATTTGATTGCCTCTCTCTCACTTTTTCCTTCAGCTAAACAAACTGTGAATGCTCCATGCCAAACATCTCCAGCACCAAGAGTGTCTATTGCATTTATCTCAGGTGCAGGCAAATTACATAATATGCCTTCCTCAAGAAAATAAACGCCATTTGGTCCGTCAGTAACACAGGCCCACGAATTAAAGTCATTTTCGATAAGCTTCAAACTTGCCGTTACATCATCCTTATTGGTGAAGTGGCTGAGCCCCTGCTTGGAAAATGCAACATGAGATGCAAGCTCTACCGCTTGGTCCGAAACGGGTGCCTCTGCGTCTAAAATGCCTGGTTTTTTTAATTTTTTTGCCAAAGAAAGAGTAGCAATGGCAGCTTCGTTCCACCTACTATCAGAAAGATAGGCATCATAAACCGGAAAACCCAAGATACTTTTTGCGGCACCTTCTGGAAGCGAGTTTCTATAGTTCATAATCTGCCTCTCACCATTAATATCTACAAACACTGACGAAAAAGATGATTGCCAATTTTCTATAGTCAAAACAAATTCTGTATTAACACTTTCGCGCTGTAGCTTAGCAAGAATAAGAGATCCAACATCATCTTTACCTACAGCAGAAAATATCGTCGAATTAGCTCCTAGTCGAGCGACAGCCACAGAAGCATTACCAGCGTTACCGCCTCCAGAAAACATAGCAGTGTCTGCCCTATATTTTTCATTTTTATTAGGGAAATTCTCCATTTTAAAAATCAAGTCTAGGGTGGTTAGGCCAGTGATCAATATATCTCGCATCTCAACAGATAACCCTAAAAAAATTCACCTAGCCGCTCACTTGGCATACCGTTTGCAAATAACGAACAGAACTGCTTCATATAACCTCCTACTGGCTGCATTAATGCAGCCTTTTTTTTAATATAAAGAAAGTTAATACTCAACAAATTCAAGTTGTGCTGGAAGCTCAAACGCATCGGCGAGTTCTAATGATTTTTTTTCCAACTGAACAAAATGTATGAACTTTGAAAGATTAAAATCTTGCACGTGCAGATCATGCGTTACGCCGACTACATGCCCTGATAGCGGCGGAGCAGAAAATAGCTCACCTACTTTGGGAATAAAATCTTGCGTTGTTGTAAAACTAATATGGCCTTTTTGACCACTTTTAGAGCACTCTTGCCATATAACGAGTTGATACACTTTTAACGTGCCTCCACCTAATGCAAGTTTGTCTGATAATTGGCTAATTTGTCAATCTTAATGATTATTATGCATACCTCTCAAAATCTTTATTCGCGATACTTGAGGCTGAGGTTTTTAATGATAACAGTATTATACTAGCTATCAATTCATAAACTGGTACAAGTGCAGTCTATGGAAGAAATTTTATTAGAAAGATAAGTTTGGTATACGTCTATTCACTTGTTTTACTGACGATGCTGGCATTTTCGGGGAATGCCCTTTTGACCCGTGCTGCACTAGCAAGTTACAATATGGATCCCGAGTTAGTTCTCCTTCTCCGTGTATCCGCTGGTGCCATAACGTTACTTTTAATATGTTATCTGAGAAAATACTCGTTAAAAATATTTAGTAATCTTCATTTAAAAACTGCCGCCGCGTTGAGCTTATATTTGATAGGGTTTTCTTATGCATTCACAGGGCTTGAGACTGGGATAGGCGTGTTGATCCAATTCGGGGTAGTACAGTTGGTAATGTTCGCGTCATCATTTCTTTCTGATAAGCAAGTACCAAAAAATAAAAGTATTGGTGCAATCATTGCTTTTACCGGACTAATATATCTACTTTGGCCGAGCGGAGATTTCACTCTTGATATGAAATCAAGTATACTTATGGCAATCGCAGGTATGGCATGGGGAATTTATTCTATTTTAGGAAGAAATGCGGAATCCGCAATTTCCGCTACGACTGCCAGCTTTCTACTTTCCACACCAATTTGTTTAATTGTCATTTTATTACTCCCAAATAACACTGGTTTTTCGTGGTCAAATAATGGGGCACTGTTGGCAATTTGTTCAGGCGCAATTACGTCTGGAATGGGATACGCATTATGGTATTATGTTTTGCCAAAAATACCATCTACCAATGCCGCAGTGTCACAGCTTAGTGTGCCATTAATAGCCGCCGCAGGCGGAATGATTTTTATGCAAGAATTAATAACACTAAAGTTTATTTTATCCTGTGTTCTTGTTCTAGGAGGTATCGCAATAACAATTGGAATACCCAAAAGTGGTAGACAGTAAATATCTAAAAATTGCCTAATACGTCTGCTTCATCAGCTTTTGTCATTTTATTTTACTTGTGAAGTAAACTGAAATTTAGATAGTTTTTTGCCACCAGAAGTATTTCTCATCCCTGATACCCAAATAATCTAGGTAACCACAAAACCATATTTGGTGAAAAAATCATTATCATCAATGCAAAAATCAAAACTGCTAAAAATGCCCAAATTTCACCTATTATTTCACGCAAAGGTATATCAGTCACTGCATTTATAACAAAGAGCAGCATTCCATACGGGGGGGTAATTAACCCTATCATTGAATTCACTACCACTAGGACCCCGAAATGCACTAAATCTATACCGAGCGCCTCACAAGTCGGAATGAATAAGGGCACAATAACTAATATAATGACAGTAGCATCTAAGATGCATCCCACTAAAAGGATTAATAAATTTATAAGCAGAAGAAAAATAATTGGGCTGATTTCAGCTCCTGCTAATAAGGCTGATAAAGTCTGTGGGATATTTTCTTTAACAACTACATATGTCAATATCATGGAGGCACCAATCACTAACGCAACCGAGGCAGATGATCGGGCACTCTCAACAAATAACTGATAAAGTGATTTAATAGTCAAAGCACGATAAAAGCCAGCCGCCAAAATAAAGGCATACAAAGCAGCTATCGCTGCTGCCTCTGTTGGCGATGTTACTCCACTATATATACAAGTCAAAAGTATCGCTGGCATTAAAAGTGCTGGAAATGACTTTAAAGTAATTAATGGCAATTGCGCTATTGGAACTGCTGCTTCTTTCCCAAAATCCCGGCGATAAGAAATCCATGTATTCATACCGATTAGGACTGCACCCATTATCAAACCCGGCAGTATACCTGCTAAAAATAAAAACCCAATGGAAGTGTTTGAAACAAGAGCATATAACACCATCGGAATTGAAGGAGGAATAATTGGCCCAATAGTAGCAGTTGCTGCTGTAATTGCAGCAGCATATCCACGAGAGTAGCGCCCACTTTTGACCATCATTTCTATGACTAGTTTTCCAATTCCTGCTGCGTCAGCAACTGCGGAACCTGACATCCCAGAAAAAATTAGAGAAGCCATAACATTCACATGACCCAAACCACCTCTAAATCTTCCAACAACAGCTACGCAAAAATTAAGTAGTCGATCTGAGATTGTACCAGCGTTCATTATATTTGCTGTCACAATAAAAAGTGGGACTGCTAATAAAAGAAACCCGTCGAAAAGCCTTTGAACCATAGTTTGGCCAGCAATTGCAAGGTCCTGACCAGCCACACCCAAATAGACTATAATTCCAGAAAGAATTGCATAGGCTACAGGCGCTCCCAGTGCGGCCATAGAGAATAGAATAAAAATACCAGCTAATATTTCGATGCTCATTAGGCATCATCCTTTTGAGTAGCCGAAAATTCTTCTATGGGCCTTTTTGGAGGACCCTTTATTGATACCTCATAACAAATCCAAGCGTAACGTAATATGACAACAATCATCAATGTGATGTACGATGCGAAAAGCCATTTAATCGGTATTTTATCGCCAGTTATTGGCATTCTTAAAGTCTGGATCTTCTTTAAGTCCATCAAACGACTTCCGAATATTGAATCCCAAGTTGGCAAAAAAGACCAGAGCAAAGCAAAAATCATGATCAATGAAATAACGATTATAGCTATTCGCCTTAAATGGTCTGGCAGGGCTAGATACAAGATGTCAAATGTAACATGATCCCGTTCCCGGACGACAAAAGAACAGCCAAAAAAGATCAACCAGACCCAAAGGAGTGATATTAGATTTATCGTCCATCCTATTGGTTCAACAGTTAGCATCCAATTTGAAAGCTGCTCAATGGGCATCAGCCAGGCTATTTTTGAAGTATAGCGAGCAAATATTTGAAGAAGAAAAATAATAAAAATCGCCGCCAAAATCATGGCGGCGATAAATTCACATCCGCGAGTGAGCCACTTTGCAAAATTTTGCATATTTGACTCCCTCACAATGAGTGCAAAAATTAATTACCAAGTGCGTTGATTTTTTCCAACACGCCATCTGGCCAACTTGCTGCAAATTCGCTTCCAACATACTGCGCTTGAACGTGGGTTCGGAAAGCGTCAAGATCAGGGCTATAGATTTCAACACCTTGACTACGAATAAAGTCTGCTAGATTATTTTCTTTATCTAATTGCTTCAAACGACCCCAAGCCGATGCTGCATCTGCAGCGCGCTGAACGGTCATTTGCTGATCAGGTGTTAAGCTATCCCAGGTAGCTTTTGAAAATGCTACATAGTTTAAATCTACTAGATGCGAAGTAAGAGCGATTTGCTTTGTCACTTCATAAAATTTCGCGTCTACAACAGTTGGTAGTGGATTGTCTTGTCCATCAACCGCGCCTGTTGAAAGTGCTGTATACACTTCTGTAAATGCAAACGGTGTTGGCGAGGCTCCTAGAGCTGCACCAAGGAATTGCCAAGCATCTGTTCCAGGCATTCTCAAGTTTACGCCGGCTAAATCTGCTGGAGTTTGGACATCAACTTCAGATCTAGGCTGACGCAAATTCACATGACGACGCCCTAAATACATTACTGAAAGTAATTTTACACCAAGCTCATCTTCAACTGTTTTCTTGAAAGGGTCCATTAATGGATCGTTAAAGACTCGCACTTGGTGTGCTGCATCCTGATGAACATACCCGGTAGCAAAAATTGAAAACTCCGGGAAAAATTGGGCTAATTCCTGCGCAGACGCAATTGACATTGTCAAGTTACCACGACTGATAGCATCGAGCTCAGTCCCTTGAGCGAACAATGTTGCGTTATATCCAGGTTGGTAATCAGCAAAGCCTGCTACCATTGGCGCAAAAACTTTCGCCATAGCTGCCGATCTCATATCTGTCTCAGAACCAGCTGTAGCCAGAGTAAAAGTCATTTGATCTGCTGCAACTGTTGTAGCCGTAGTCCCGGCCAACATTCCTGCCGCTGCAATTGCATTCAAGACTGAACGTCTTGTTAATTTATGTAACATAAAATATTCCTCCCATTATAAACTATAGCACATTTAGTGCTCCATAATTCGATATCATATTTTTTCACTTTTGCAATTTTTAACTCAAAATATATGATATTTTTCAATAACCTTTCCCGAATTGAAACGAATCTAAATTAACCTTCAACCTTTACAGATTGCTGAGTCAATGCAGATTTCTGGATAGCCTCGATGACCCTTAATGTAAAAAGGCCCTCTCTACCAGAAACAATAGGATTTTCTTCCTTTTTGATAACATCAATAAAATGGATAATCTGATTGTATAATGGATCGGCGGGTTCATAGTCCATTGATGAGGCTTCTAAAGGTTTCCACCAATCGCGTTCACTATTTTGACCCCATAACGTTAAATCTGGAATAGAGAGAGAGCCATGTGATCCTCCGATAAAATAACAACTTTCCGAAGTCGGAGGATATACGGGATTTTCTTTTGAAGTCATCTCCCAGCTCCACGGCGAAACGATAGAGTCTGAGACAGATATTGTTCCTATTGCTCCATTTCTAAACCTTAACAAAGCACCTGCGACATCTTCATTTTCAAATCCTCGAATTGACTTAGCTGTTTGCGCCTGAACAAAATCAATTTCACCACAAAAATACCTTAAGAGATCTATATCATGAGCAAGGTTCACTGAAATTGGTCCTGCGCCCCTCTTTTTTCTCCATGCTGCCTCGTCAAAATATTCATCTGATTTATAAAACCAACAATTAGCATGAACTGCCCGAACTTTTCCAATTTCTCCTGATGTAATAACTTTGTTAGCTCTTTGTATAATCGGGTTATAACGCCTATGATGACCTACGAGTACTGGAACATCCAAACTTTCCGCCTTTTCAACTAATTCAAGAGCTTCTTGCGAAGAAGTCGCGATTGGCTTTTCAATCATGACAGGACAAGTTCTCTGAATGCAGTAGAAAGCCTGCTCACTATGCATCAACGTTGGGGTCGCAAGTATAATTCCATCCGGACATTGCTCCATAAACATATCCTCTAAAGAGTGATATGCTTTTAGACTTTTTTTACGCGCGTAGTTTTGAGCATCTTTAGATGGATCCACAATGGCGACCAATTCAGCACTCTTTGTTTTAGCTATAACATCAGCATGGCGCTTCCCGACAAGTCCAAGACCGACAAGAACCAATTTTAAGGAACCACTCATAAAGCCATTATTTAACGCAGACATTTTTATGGGATAAAGTTGTGAAACGATAAACCAAATATCCCGCGGAAATCTCCCAATATAATCTTTTCCATTCGTAAGCAAAAAAATCACGAACTGCAATATTATATGATATTTTCACTTTAGACAGATATTTATAAAACTTGAAAAATTACTTACCTAATCCTAAGCATAATAGAAAAATAATTAATCTGGTACATTAGCCTTATGGGAAAACATCAAAACACTGTCGGTTCATCTACGTATGAGAAAATAAAACACGATATTATTTTCGGGCAACTGGTGCCAGGATCTAAATTAAAACTTGAATTGATTAAGAGCCAGTATGAAGCCAGTGTTTCAACTTTAAGGGAAACACTC
Organism: Paracoccaceae bacterium; assembly: GCA_045564995.1. Classification (GTDB taxonomy): domain Bacteria; phylum Pseudomonadota; class Alphaproteobacteria; order Rhodobacterales; family Rhodobacteraceae; genus Salinivivens. The sequence continues at coordinate 27,011 of JBJLGG010000014.1, forward strand.
AATAGACTTGCAAGTGAAGGTTTCGTGTTAGCAGAAGAACAGCGTGGTTTCTATGTGACTGAGGTTTCTCAGAAAGATCTTATTGAAATTGCAAAACTTAGAGTTCTTCTAGAGTGCCACGCGCTCAAAGCATCAGTCGAAAGTGGAGACGATGACTGGGAAGGTAATTTAGTTGCTGCCCATCATAAACTACAACTAATGGAAAAAAAAATGATTGCAGGAGATGTCTCTGAAAAAGAGACATGGAAGCGTTATGATTGGGAATTCCATCTAGCAGTAATAGAAGCCTGTAATTCTAAAAATTTACTAGATTTACACTCAATACTTTATGACAAGTATCTAAGATATCAAATGTTGGTTTTTACATTTAGAGGGGATGAAGCAGCTCAAGAGCATCATAAAATTTTTGAAGCCGCACTAAGTAGAAATGGCACAGAAGCTGCGAGATTATTAGAAGCTCATATAGTAAACGGCTTAGAACATACTTTGGCTGCAATGTAGTTAAAATTGCTACTTAACGACATTTATGCGCCCAGAAAGATAAACACAAAAACAAATGCTGCCAATGCAATAAGAACGTAAAAAGCTATCTCGCCACTTACTCTTGCATCAGATTTTTGTTTCTTACCATTATCTCGCTTCATAAAAATCAATTAGTATTTTAAAATTACGTTTCCAGCGAATTAAAAATGCAATTAATCTGTTTGTAATTTTTCGACGCTCTCAATCAGATAATTAAGTTTTTCGTGATAGCCCTCATCATACTCTTCATGATGACCAAGACTAGCAAGCATTTCCACGACTATGATAAGAGTTACTATCACTACACATACCGTTATAATGGTAACCATCACTTTTAAATATGTATCCATTTTAGTAGGCTCCCTCCTTTAAAGATCGGTCTTAAGAGGATTTTCCTTCAATAATTCTTGGACCCTCTAACAAACTCATTTTACAACCTTTTGCTATCTCACGAATTTCATCTTTCATTAAACCCATTATTTTATTTGCCGTTTCTTCGTCTGAAAATTTGGAAACAGTAAAAATTTCGGTTGGAGACTTTTCAAAAACTTCACCCGAAACTTGTCCTGCGGCTAGGTTTCTGGGCATCATAGTTGACTCAATATAAGAAGTAATCATCTTTAACTGAATCTCACTGACTGCCTTTACATGAACTACGCGGCAATACAAAACTTGATCTCATTCAATTTAAGTTATTCATTATTTACCAAATTCTTCCAGAAGTTTACAATATCCAATTTGACTTTTCTTAAAGCTAGAAAGTCTAAAAAATTCATTTGGCGCGTGTATTTTTTCGTCATCTAAGCCAAAAGCAAACATGGTTGCATGAATACCCAACTCTGACAATAAGGTAGACATCACTGGAATAGATCCTCCAACTCGGGTCTCCAATGGCTCTTTTCCATATAAATCGTGTAAAACCCGGCCCGCTATTTGACTGGAGTTATGGCCTCTTGGGACCAGAAATGGATCAGCATCACCAGCAAGTTTTTTAACCTCAGCTTTAACTCCCGGTGGTCGGTTATTTTCAACATGCTGTTTTATTAAATCATATATTCTTTCAGGCTTCTGGTTAGCGACAAGCCTACACGTGATTTTTGCGTGAGCTTGAGAAGGCAATACTGTTTTAGAGCCTCCACCTTGATATCCGCCCCATATCCCATTCAGCTCTAAAGTTGGACGTGCCCAAAGTCTTTCTTGAACAGTATAACCCGTCTCCCCAAAAGTTTCCGGAACACCTAATTTTTCTACATAGTCCTTTTCATCGAATGGCAGCCCAGCAAACATTTCCTTTTCTTCATCCGATAATTCGATAACATCATCATAAAATCCATCTATTGTTATTCTACCATCGAGATCTTTCATTGATGCTATTAAATGTGACAATGCATGTATCGGATTGGCTATACCACCGCCATGAGTTCCAGAATGTTGATCACCACTCGCTCCAGTTACCGTAATCTCACACCCAACTAACCCTCGTAAGGCATAAACCAAACTCGGCTGATCCTCAGACCACTGTCCTCCATCAGATGAAAATATCATATCTGCTTTCAATAGTTCTATATTGTCTTTTATAAATGGACCAATCGTGGGCGAGCCAATTTCTTCCTGTCCTTCATAAAAAAACTTAACATTCACGGGCAGCTTTTTGTCACTCGAAAGAAGAGCTTCGATTGCCAAAATTGGCGCTAACATATTTCCTTTATCATCTGACGCACCACGGCCATAAATTTTTCCATCCTTAACAAGTGGTGTAAAAGGTGGACTATCCCAAAGTTCATAAGGATCAGCTGGTTGAACATCGAAATGTCCATATATTAGTATAGTCGGCTTATCATCTCCAGCATGTAGCCAGTCTCCATAAACAACTGGGTGTGTTTGTGTTTTCATCAATCGAGCATTTGAAATTCCAATTGACTGCAACTTAGATACGACCCATTCACCTGCTTTAACAACATCCTGAAAATGTTCATCCGCGGCCGATACTGATGGAATTGATATGAATGCGCTTAGCTCATCCACAAAACGGTCCTGATTTTTTTCAAGATAAGAATCCCAAGCCATGACTTCTTCCCCTTAGTAGTTTTGAGATATTGCCAAGAAATAGATTGGACTCAAATGGAGAAAGTAAGCAAGCAGAATCCTGAAAAGAACTCAGAGCTTGTTAATTTTTAAAAACACTGTGATTAATATACTTAGGAAATTAAATACTTACCATTTTGGAAAATAGTAATCATGGATATTTCGTTAAAAAACTTGAAAGTAGTGATTTCTGCAGGAGGCTCCGGTATCGGAAAAGCAATCTTGGAAGGTTTTCATTCACAGGGGGCAAAAATTGCAACTTGTGATATTAATTCAGACTTGATTAAGATTTTAAAGGACGAATACCCCGATATTTATACAGAAGTGCTGGACGTTTCGGATGAGCATGAAGTTCAATCATTTTGTTCGAATGCGTTGAATAAATTGGGAGGCCTCGACTGTCTAATAAACAATGCAGGAATAGCTGGACCGACCAGTAAAATTGAAGAAATTGACACTGCAGACTGGTCCGAATGTCTAAATGTATGTTTAACAAGCCAATTTTTGTTCATCAAAAATTGTATCCCAAACCTGCGGTTAAGCAAGAATGCTTCAGTAGTAAACCTCTCTTCCGCGGCAGGTAAAATGGGCTTTGGGCTACGTTCACCTTACGCCGCTTCCAAGTGGGGCGTTATAGGCCTGACAAAGTCACTTGCTATTGAATTAGGTGACGACAAGATACGAGTGAACGCTATTTTGCCTGGGTTAGTAAAAGGCGAACGACAAAAAAATGTTTTAATGGCAAAAGCACAGCGCGTAGGCAAAAGCTTTGCAGAAATCGAAAAAGAAGCATTTTCATTTACATCGATAAAATCATACGTCACTGCCGAGGACATAGCTAATCAGATCATGTTTTTAGCATCACCACTGGGGGCAAGAATTTCTGGGCAGTCAATTGCAATTGATGGTGACACGAAGATGCTGGCCTAAATTAAAAGCCGTAAAAATAATGAAAAATTATTTTTCTTTTTTCCCAACAGGTTTTAAGTTCTCAAACTTTTTCCCAGTTATGGCTTCGAACTCGTTTTCATCCCAGAAACCAATTAATATACCTAACTCTGCTGCTTTCTTTTGAGATTCTAATAATTCCTCGGTCGCAGTAATTCTCGTATGATGACGCATTGCCCAAGACTCAAGTGCAGTCTCTAACCGCAACCTTGCGTTTCGATGCATCACAGTCGTTGAGCCTGCAAGGTCAACAAGTTCGTCCGGATCCGAAAATAAATCAAATAGGATAGGTTCGAACCCTTCACATCTTATATATTTCCATCGTCCATCAAATATCATTTTTGTGTGGGCTAAATCCTGTGGCTGATCAAGCTCCTTCGCCATTTCAGACCAATGGTAATCATGTTCACTGATAATATAATTTCGAGAAAAGCCTGCCGTTCCAGTCAGAATGGGTGTAAGATCACGCCCCTCAATTATATGCGGCTTGGGCGGACATCCAAAAAAGCTTAGAATAGTAGGCGCTAAGTCAATCATCTCCACGAGATCATTTTTAACGGTGCCCCTAGATTTATCTGAAACCTTTCTCGGGTCGTGGATTATTAGCGGCACCTTTACTGCCATTTCATGATAAAAATCCTTGTCTCCCATCCAGTGATCACCGAGATAATCGCCATGATCAGATGAAAAAATAATAATCGTATTTTCACTTAAATTGGACTTATCCATCCACTGAAATAATCTACCTAAATTGTCATCTAGCTGCTTTATTAATCCCATATAAGCCGGTATCACATGCTCTCGCACTTCATCTCTAGAAAAACATTTTGAAACCCTTGCATTTTGATAAGCACGAAGTAACGGATGATTGGTCTGCTTTTCTTTATCGGAACGAATTGGGTTATTTATGGCGTCATCTGAATACATTTCATGATAGGGAGAAGGAACAATATATGGCCAATGCGGTTTGATATAGGATAAATGGCAGAGCCAAGGCTGATCACTTTCACGAGCTTGAGCCATGAAATCCATAGCCCTATTTGTCATATAAGCAGTTTCAGAATGCTCCTCCGGAATGTTTGCTGGCAATCTTGAATTTTTCAAAAGCCAGCCAGATAACAAATCTCCATTTTCATCCAACCCAGAATTAGCAAAATCACCCCATGGATTGTCTGAAATATATCCCTTTTCTGCTAAATAATCATCATAGGAAGACCACCGCTGGCGAGCACTATTTGGATGCAAACCATCGTCTCGTTCAAAAGGCACAAACCCACATTCAGAAACACGAACTCCAATTTCACTACTCGGATCAATGCCAAGCCAAGCCATACCTTCAGCATCGGCAACCATGTGCGTTTTCCCTACTAAAACGGACTGTATACCATTTTCTTTTAGATGATCACCAATAGTGCGCTCACCAACCCTAAGCGGCATTCCATTCCAAGTCGAACCATGACTTCTGACATATCTACCAGTGTATGCTGACATTCTAGATGGCCCACAAACTGGAGATTGTACATATGCGTTACTAAATTGAACTCCCCGGCTAGCAAGGGCGTCTATATTTGGCGTATGCAAATTTGAGTGACCATAACAACTCAAATAATCATATCTAAGCTGATCAGCCATAATCCATAAAACGTTAGGAGGGGAAGTCATAATTCGTCACCATTAAAATCAATGAGCCTGACCATCAAACAGATAAAGAGTTCCGGCACTGATGACATCAACCTAGGTTGTCCTTTAATTTTTTTAAACATGCTTATTTCTTAAGCTTCGGTGTTTAATTTAGCCTAGTTTTAGAACTTATAAAAGTGGGACAAAGCTTAAACTAAGGATCTCATTATATTTCCAGAAATTATAATATAAAATTACCAAGCTAGGATTTAATTCTCTAATTGTCCTTATAATTAAATCTTAGCCTTAAACGAATAGTCTCCCTATTGCGTTTTTTTACTTTAGCAGGGTCATAAGCAATTTAATCAAATCGTTTTGGCTCTGCAATTTTTTTATAAATCTACATACCAAGACATGTATTACTTTCAAAAGGTTAGAGTGATCCAAAAGGAGTAAGCCACCGTATCTTATATAATAAAAAGGACATCGCCATGCCCAAACCTTACTTAAAACCATACCTAATTGGATACGTTAATGAACATTACGAAGACGTCGACGACCAGTTAGTATTTGCTTATGATGAGGCTCATGCAACAAAAATTGTACTTGAGACTTTCCAAGACGCTAAGTTTGTTTTCCAGTCACGCCCAGTAATAGAAAACCAGACTGCAGCTTGATCTAAAAGCATGTACATTTGTCTAACTACCAGACGTTGATGTTTTGCAGCAACATATGTAAGTTACCTATGCGTGTTTATGGCAAGATATCAGAAAATGTTAAAAAAAGTATTCTGTACATCTTTAGTTCTATTGCTTTGCTCTTGTGGAACGACCAAGGGAGTTCTAGATGGTGCAGGCTCTGTTCTTGAAGGCTTAGCTTCTGACGTTCGAAGTGTTGGTGACTATTTGAATTAGCTTTTGGGCCAAGTTTTAAAAAAATATCTACCCATATATGACACCCCTCCATGGAAGAATTGTGAACTTTAAATGTATCCATTTATAAGAATGGCAAAAGAGCTATTAGTTAACAGATCCCAGCAGCACATATCTGTAGGTGAAATCCATGAATCATCCCATATTTGCTGGCCATGGGATCTTGATTTCTGGTTTGAACTTAATAATGGGCGTGCACTAACATTGTATGATTTGGGCCGTATACCATTTTCGAGCAGGTCAGGCTTTAGCAAGGTCATTTTCAAAAATAGATGGTCGATGACAATGGCGGGCGCAAATGTAAGGTATCGAAAACGTATAAGGGCTTTTGACCGGATACGAATGCAGACCAGAACGGTCTGCTGGGACAAAAGGTTCTTGTACATTGAACAATCTATGTGGAATTCCAAAAAAGAGTGCGCTGGACATATTATTTATCGCGCAGCGTTTGTAGGGAATAATGGAATTATTAATCCACAAAAGATTTTTGATGAGATCGAAGTGGCGCTTGTGTCACCTAAAATGCCAGACTGGTTGAAAGATTGGGTTGACTCAGAAGAAAAAAGACCTTGGCCCCCAATGCAAGAATAACTTGCTTTAGTCTATGCGAACTTGTTTTAGTACATAGAGCAATGGGAGACTAGTCTTATGAACACTTCAAAAAAAATATGGGGCTGGTTTTTTTATGACTGGGCCTGTCAGCCTTACAATACGCTGATGGTTACATTTATTATAGGCCCTTATTTTGCCACTGTAGCTGCTGAGTATTTTATAAATAACGGATTAGACAGCGCATCTTCCAGAGCCAATGCTCAATATTATTGGTCTTTGACCATAACAATAGTTGGCCTGATAGTCGGTTTTACCGCACCAATTATCGGTGCCATTGCTGATAATTACGGGAACAGGATGAAATGGATTTATCTTTTTTCTGCTTTATTGATAATTGGCGCCTTTAGTTCTTGGTTCGGCCTGCCCGATGGATCAAATTGGCAGTGGATTTTGATTTCTTTTGGGATAGGGTTTGTTGGTGCTGAATTGGCTTACATTTTCAGTAACGCACAACTGCCCTCGTTGGGGAATAGATCCGAAACAGGTGCAATCTCTGGGAGTGGTTTTGGATTTGGGTACGTTGGAGGCCTAGTTTCTCTTGTAATAGTCCTTACCCTGTTTGTTGAACAGGAGAATGGGAAAACATTAATTGGTTTTGATCCAATTTTTGGCCTAAACGCTGAGGCGAAAGAAGGAACACGCTTTGTTGGTCCTTTTGTTGCTTTGTGGTTTATTATTTTTTCCATACCTTACTTTTTATGGATTAATGATAAGTCCAAGCCACGCATAGGTGCGAGCTTTGGAAGCGGTCTGAAAGATCTGTGGAAAACAGTAGTGAGCTTACGCAACAAAAAAAGTACAGTTAGATATCTAATTTCAAATATGTTTTACCGCGATAGCTTAAATGGGCTTTACAGCTTCGGAGGAGTTTATGCTGCCTTAGTTCTAGACTGGTCGATTGTTCAAATTGGAACTTTTGGAATAGTTGCAGCACTTGCAGCAGCTGTTTGTAGTTGGCTCGGTGGTAAGTGGGATAGACGGGTAGGGCCGAAGCCAGTCATACTCGTAAGTATTATAGTTTTAGCGGCGGTTTGCGTTATAGTTGTTGGAATGTCCAGAGTATCTTTCTTTGGCATTCCGTTAGCCGAAGGCTCAAGCATTCCAGACAATATTTTTTATGGATGTGGGGTTCTAATTGGTGGCTTTGGAGGAATTCTACAATCGGCAAGTCGAACTATGATGGTAAGACACACGAACACTTCTAATTCAACTCAGTATTTTGGTATATACGGATTACTTGGTAGAGCTACCGCTTTTCTTGCTCCAGCATTAATTGCCTATGTTACAGCAATAACAAACAGTAACAATCTTGGTGTATCTCCTCTTATTTTTCTCTTTTTAATTGGTTTAGTTCTTATGCTTAGAGTAAACCCCGATGGCGATACGAGCTAAGTTAATTATTGTACTTTACGCTTGAAAAACTTTTGATCTAAAGATAACGATCACACGTTAATAAAAAAAAACAAGTCACCGCTACCTTGGATAAAAAACGGGAATAAATTTTATGGAAAAACTTCTTATTGGCATTCTTGCCATGGCGTCAGTAGTAGTTGCGTCAAACATTCTAGTACAATTCTTATTGCTAGATGGCCTTCTTACCTGGGGCGCATTTACTTACCCCATCGCATTCTTAATTACCGATCTAATGAACAAAAGTTACGGCCCCACGGCAGCTCGGAAAATAGTGCTGGCGGGATTTATCACAGGCATCTTATGTTCTCTTGTTGGAAGCAAAATTATGCTACAAGGTGATGGCTATGAATATCCAGCTGTAGCATTAAGAGTAGCATTTGCATCAGGCCTTGCTTTTATTATAGCGCAACTTTTTGATATAGCTGTTTTCAATAAATTGCGCTTAGCTGAATGGTGGAAGGCGCCTCTCGCATCAACGTTGCTGGCATCTTTAATCGATACTGCTGTTTTTTTTACGATTGCATTTTCAGCACAGATAACATTCTTTTCTGAAGCCGCAAATAATGAGGTTTCATGGTCATGGGAAATAGTTCCCTTTTTAACCTTTGGTGCTGACTCGCCACTGTGGGTATCACTTGCTGTAGCAGATTTAATGGTGAAATGGCTCATCGGATTAGCGGCATTAATTCCCTTTCGAATTTTTGTTTCATTTTTTTTATCGCGAGATAATAAAACATCTTGAAAAATTTTCATTCTATGACACCATATGTCTTAGAGTTAACAAATGAAAGGAGGTGGTCCAGTGTCTAAAAAGGTATTGGAGAGAGGTGTCGGAACAGTTAGGGGTAGTCGCATCTAGGGCAGTCCTGAAATGCAAAACTTTTAATTGGTGAGCCACCTAACCGGCCCACCTCCGAAAATCTTGGAAGGCCGCTCAGACTGAGCGGCCTTTTCTAATAAATGACTAATAAAGCAAAAAATGGTAACTTCCAAAGATGCTAAAAATTAACGAACAAATAACTTTGCAGAGTTGGGAATTAAGCGAACAGTTTATTAGGGCTTCCGGGCCTGGAGGCCAACATGTTAATAAAACAAGCAGTGCAGTAGAATTGAGATTTGAAGCTGGGAAATCACCATCATTATCCGACCCTGTAAAAAAAAGGCTAAAAATAATCGCTGGAAGTAGATGGACAAAAGATGGTGCCATTGTGCTCAAGTGCGATGATACAAGACACCAAGTTCGTAATCGCGAGATTGTACTAAAACGCTTGAAGGATATGATTAGAAAATCTTTACTCAAACCTAAAAGCAGGGTGCCTACTCGGCCAACTTTAGCCAGTAAAAGAAAACGCTTGTCTGAAAAGAAAAACCGAGCTGGATTAAAATCTAATCGAGCCAGAATTTCCACAAAAGATATTTCTTTTGATTAGTTTAATAAGAAATTAAGCTATTTTTTATATTGCTACTACACACTACAGCTGTTTGCAGTAGCCCAAACATAAAATATCAAATTTACTAATAAGGGCAAATTTCGAGCTGCTATATTCTTATTTTATTAAAATTAGACCCTATTTTCTGCCAAAAACTTAAAAAAAGTGCTATTTTATACCAAAAATCATACACTATTTGTTGTGTTATTGCACAATATTCAGTTACAATCAGATAGTGAAGCCCAACCTATTGGGTATTTAATAAGGAGAAAATTATGTCAAAGCCAATGACAAAGACACAGCTTGTAGCAGCTTTGTCTGAAGAAATGGGTACAGATAAGAAATCTGCTAGTGCAGCACTAGACGCAATTTGTGGGCTCATCACTAGAGAAGTTTCAGGCGGGGGAGCAATCACTTTACCAGGTGTTGGTAAAATCATGTGCCGTGCACGCCCAGAAAGAATGGTGCGCAATCCTGCAACCGGTGAACAATTCAAAAAAGCAGCGGATAAAGTTGTCAAAATGACAATTGCCAAGGCTTTAAAAGAAAGTGTAAACAACTAAAATCAATTAAATTTGATATTTTGAAGGGGTCGCTTTAAGCGGCCCTTTGCATTTTGTGGAATTGCCTTTAGATCTTTAATTTTTGGAGGAAATTTGAGTATCAAAGCTTTACTTCTCGGTTTGGTGTTCGCTCTTATTTGGTCTTCCGCCTTTACCTCTGCACGAGTTATCGTCAGCCACGCGCCACCTTTGGGAGCATTATCATTAAGATTTTTTCTATCAGGCGCATTAGCTTTAATCATCGCACTTTGGTTAAAACAAACCTTCAAACTTACAAAAAAACAGTTGCAAGCAACGGTAGTATTTGGGGTCTGTCAAAATACGATATATCTAGGTTTAAACTTTGTTGCGATGCAGTGGATTGAAGCCTCGTTAGCAGCAATAATTGCTTCAAGCATGCCTCTACTGGTTGCACTATTGGGGTGGTTATTTTTAGGACAAAGATTATCAGTAATTGGTGTAGTAGGTCTTGGGCTTGGTTTTGTCGGGGTCATTTTAATAATGGGATTTCGGCTTAATACCGGAATAAGTGAATTAGGTTTAATCTACTGCATCTTGGCTGCTTTAGCATTGTCAATTGCAACACTTGCAGTGAGGAACACCAATTCTGAGGGAAACTTAATGGTAATAGTTGGTTATCAAATGCTAATCGGTGGAGCTTCACTATCTATTTTTTCAATTATATTAGAAACTTATACCGTTGTATTTGATTGGACACTTTTGGTAGCTTTTATTTATACAACTTTAGCGCCCGGTCTAATTGCTACAGTTGTGTGGTTTTGGTTAGTGAATGAAATTGGCGCAATAAAAGCCGCAACGTTTCATTTCTTAAATCCTTTCTTTGGCGTTTTTATTGCTGCGACGATACTAGGTGAACCACTGAGTGTATCTGATTATTTAGGAGTTCTAATTGTGACTGTTGGTATATTGTTAGTACAAACCTCAAAGGAAAGTATTTAGAGACTTATCAAACAACAGTTTCCTCAGCCAATTCGACCACCAGCATTTCCAATTTGCCCTCTATTAACAAGAAAATGATCCAATATAACACATGCAATCATGGCCTCCGCTACTGGCACTGCTCGTATTCCAACACAAGGATCATGGCGGCCTTTAGTAACCACTTTAGTTGGTTCGCCGGTCTTAGTTATCGACTTACGTGAACTCAAAATTGAGGAAGTTGGTTTTACCGCAAATCTAGCAATAATATCCTGTCCTGTTGATATACCTCCCAAAATACCACCAGCATGATTAGAAGTATATTCTGGCTTACCGTCATTCCCTATAAATATTTCGTCAGCATTTTCTGAACCAGTCAATTCTGCGGCTTGCATTCCTTCACCAATCTCAACACCCTTTACCGCATTTATGGACATCAATGCGGAAGCTATATCCATATCCAATTTTCCATAAATTGGCGCACCTAATCCAGCGGGCACGTTGGTTGCTTGCACCTCAATTACAGCGCCTGTAGAATTATGTGATTTCCTAATCTTATCTAGATATTTAGCCCATCTTTCCGCTGCTTTTTTGTCCGGAGACCAAAAATCATTTTGCTCTATTTCTTGCCAATCAAAATTACTTTTATCAATTTTATCTGGACCTATTTGAGTTAGGTAAGCTTGTATTCGAAGGTCTGGCATCAATTCCGATAAAACGGCACGAGCCACCCCTCCTGCAGCAACACGAGAAGCTGTCTCTCTTGCTGAAGACCTACCACCACCCCGGTAGTCTCTAATACCATATTTCTGCCAATAAGTTATATCAGCGTGCCCTGGACGAAACGTATTTTCAATTTCACTATAGTCTTTGGATCTTTGATCGGTATTCTTTATCAAGAGCTGGATTGGCGTTCCCGTACTTTTGCCTTCAAAAACGCCAGATAAAATTTCTACCAAATCCTTCTCGCGTCGCTGTGTAGTGTATTTACTTTGCCCAGGTCGTCGCTTTTCCATGAAATTTTGAATATAGTTATGAGTTATTTCTACACCCGGAGGACAACCATCTATAGTTGCCCCAATAGCTTCCCCGTGGCTTTCACCCCAAGTTGTAACACGAAATAAATGTCCAAATGTATTTATACTCATTACCAGTTCCTATGCATAACGATGGTGTAAACGTTGGTTGGCCATTCCTCAAGTCAATTCCTCTTGATCATTACCAAATCTGTATATACTAAGAAAGGACCTCGGGGTGCCTCAAGGCTGAGACATTTTAATGAACCCGTAGAACCTGAACCGGTTAGAACCGGCGGAGGGAAGGTCTGGGCAGTGTCCTAAACCACTCTCCGCTAGCATAAGGAGAGAAAAAATGCTTAAACTTACTTTTGCAGCGGGATTATTGAGCGCCGGGATGGCGTCAGCTCAAGTACCCATTTTGACAGTCTATGCACCAGATTATTTTACTTCTGAGTGGGGTCCAGGTCCCTCTATAGAAGCTAAATTCGAAGAGACATGTGATTGCGATCTAGTCTTTTCGGCAGGAGAATTATTACCCAGACTTGTACTAGAAGGAAATAATACTTCGGCCGACGTAGTCATTGGATTAAATACGGACATAACGAAAAAGGCTAGGGAATTAGGAATTTTTGCCCCTCATAATCAAGACAACGGCCTTCTGACCCTTCCAATTGATTGGGATGATGAAATATTTTTACCATTTGATTGGTCTTATGCCAGTTTTGTATTTGATACTACAAAAACAAAAGTACCAAGTAGCTTTGAAGAATTGGCAAACTTACCTGATGATATTAAAATAGTCATTCAAGATCCTAGAAGTTCTATCTCAGGTCTAGCATTAGTTCTTTGGATTAAAAAAATATACGGGAAAGATGCTGGTGAATATTGGCAAAAACTTGCACCAAAAATATTAACCGTGACTAAAGGTTGGTCAGAGGCCTACGGTCTTTTCACCGACGGGGAAGCAGCAGGAGTTCTTTCTTTCACAACATCGCCAGCATACCACATAGTTGTGGAGGAAGATAACACAAAGCAAGCCGCAATATTTAAAGAGGGACACTACCCCTTCTTTGAACTAGCTGCCAAAGTTAAATCCTCAAAGAATGACGCACTTTCTTCAATGTTTATGAAATTCATTTTATCTGACGAATTTCAGGATTTAATACCAATGACAAATTGGTCTTATCCCTCTTCACAAGCCATGGAGAAATGGCCTTCCGTGTTTTCTGATCTGCCAATGCCGAAATCCACTGTCTATTTTTCTGAAAATGAAGCGTCAAAAATAACTAAGCAGGCGATAGAAGAGTGGCGCAACGCACTTTCTCAATAGTAGCAAATTGCACTCTGCTTTTTGCAGTTTTTGGTCCGTTAATGGTACTAATATCCCATGCGGACCAAAACTTTACGTTCACATCTGCTGATAGAGCAGCTTTAAAATTTACCCTACTTCAGGCTGCTTTATCATCCCTTTTATCAGTATTACTTGCATGGCCTTTAGCATTAGCTTTGTCACGAAGACAATTTAGAGGCCGACGACTTTTAATCGTCGCTTTGAGTGTACCTTTCATCCTTCCGGTTATAGTTGCAATATTGGGCTTGTTATCCGTTTTTGGTAATTCGGGTCTTTTAAACTCATTATTAAGTTTTTTTGGGTTTCCAGTATTTTCTATATATGGGCTTTCAGGTGTGTTATTAGCTCATATTTTTTTCAATATACCTTTAGCGACTAGAGCATTTTTGCTCGCCCTTGAAAGAAGACCCAAAGAGCTCGATCGATTAGCAGACGGCTTGAACCTAAATTTTTTACTACGTTTTTTGATACTGGATTGGCCAATCGTGCGCTTAATTGCTCCACAAATTTTCAGTCTTATTTTTGTGCTGTGTCTAACAAGTTTTGCTGTTGTTCTGACTTTAGGAGGAGGGCCGAAAGCAACTACCCTTGAACTTGCAATATATCAATCATTTCGGTTTGAGCTAGACTTTGGGAGGGCATCATTTTTAGCATTTATACAATTGTCAATCGCTGCTTTGACATGTGTTTTGTCGATAATAATCTTTGGTCTGCCCCTAAATTTTAATCAAAGCTTAGATCGCCCAGTACATAAGAGATACTTGAGGCTTGGATCGCTTTTCTGGGACTTTGGCATTATAATTGTAATGGGTCTTTTCTTAACTTTACCATTAATTTCAGTACTATTTAAAGGAGTACAGAATTTCTATTTATTAGAAATCACAATCTGGACTCCGATATTTAATTCAATCACACTGGCTCTTTTTTCTGCGCTTATTTCTACAATTTTGGCAATGGGTTTTATGAACAAGTGGGGTGAAGTGATTGGGACTCTAAGCATCGCGGTGTCCCCACTAATTATAGGTGCGGGCTTATTTCTTATGATTAGAAACTTTATTAACCCTTTCGAAGTTACCTTTTGGGTAATCTTGACAGTAAATTCTATAATGGGCCTACCATTTGCAATTCGAATTATGCGTCCAGCATCTGATGAAATAATATCAAACTTCCATCGCCTATCTATCGCTTATGGAATGACGCCCTTTGCTTGGTTTTACTGGGTATACCTACCAAGATTGAAAGGTGCTTTGACTTACAGTATGGGGCTGGTGGCAGCACTGTCCATGGGGGATTTAGGTGTAATTGTTCTGTTTGGAGGTGCAAGTTTTGAAACACTGCCACTTGTTATATACCAATTAATGAGCGCGTACCGTATAGACCAAGCAATGGCATCAGCGGTAATATTAATTTTAATTTCAATAGGAATTTTCTTAATCTTTGATAGAATTGGCAAAACAAGAAATGCTTAAAATTAATTTTTCTTTCGAGGAAACCTATTTAGCGATCTCTGCTAATCTCTCGTTAGAATCTGACAAAATTTATGCAATAATAGGTCCCTCTGGCGCTGGGAAATCCACCTTTTTAAATCTTATATCAGGCTTCTCTGAGATTTCGAGTGGTTCTATCTTATGGAATGAGCAAGAAATTAGCTACCTTCCTCCTTCAAAAAGAAACATTTCCATTTTATTTCAAGATAATAACTTGTTTCCACATTTGAGCGTTTGGCGAAATTTAGCGCTGGCCGTTTCTCACTGGCCAAAAATCTCTAATGATGATGAAGCTAAACTACACTCTGTAATTTCAGAGGTTGGGATACACGGCCTAGAAAGCAGAAAACCCTCACAGCTTTCTGGAGGACAACAAAGTCGTGTAGCATTAGCAAGAGTTTTACTACAAAAAAATAAAATTTTGCTATTGGATGAACCATTTGCCGCATTAGGCCCATCTCTCAAAGATCAAATGTTAGAATTAATCAGAAAAATTGCTAGAAAAAGAGGATTATTAGTTTTGATGGTAACTCACGATCCTGCTGATGCAAATAAAATTGCGTCGCAGACAATCGTTGTAAAAAACAATAAGGTGCATCCTCCATTAAACACAAATAAAGCTTTGGATCCAATTAACGGACCTTTAGCCGACTATTTATGAAATAAATCTGTTATAAGACATATCTACTGAGGTCTGATGATTTTGATAAGTCACCGATATTGCTTTCAACAAACTCTGAATTGACTTCAATCGATGTACCCGACTTATCGGGAGCAGTGAACGATAGCTCCTCAAAAACTCGCTCCATAACAGTATATAACCTACGCGCTCCAATATTTTCTACGCTCTCATTTACATCAGCAGCTATTTTTGCCAATGCGTTTATTCCTTCAGTAGAAAAAGTTACTTCAACTCCTTCTGTCGCCATTAAAGCTTTGTATTGAAGGGTAAGCGCATTGTCTGTTTCAGTTAAAATTCTGACAAAATCTTCTTCTGTTAATGCGCGCAACTCAACTCGAATAGGCAAACGGCCCTGAAGCTCTGGCAACAAATCTGATGGTTTTGCCACATGAAAAGCACCTGAGGCTATAAAAAGAATATGATCAGTTTTGATTGTACCGTGCTTTGTAGAAACAGTTGTACCCTCTATTAGGGGCAGTAAATCCCTTTGCACGCCCTCTCTACTAACATCCCCACCTCGCGCATCTGACCTGGCGCAGACTTTGTCGATCTCATCAAGGAACACAATTCCATTTTGCTCAACAGCATCTATTGCAGCTCGGGTAACTGTCTCATCATCTAATAACTTATCTGCTTCCTCACTCATCAATACTTCATGGCTCTCCTCAACTGTCATCTTTCTTTTGACGGTTCTGCCACCCATTGCTTTGCCAAACAAATCAGATAAATTCATCATCCCCATTTGTGATCCAGACTGGCCAGGTATATCAAACATCGGCAGAGGGCTTGAAGTATCATTTAAGTCTAGCTCTATTTCTGTGTCGTCCAATTCTCCAGATCGTAATTTTTTCCGGAACATTTCTCTTGTAGCGTCTCTCGCATCCACGCCGGCTATCGCATCTAGCACTCGCTCCTCTGCTGCTTGCTCTGCATTTGAACGGACCTCATCTCTCATCCACTCTCGCGTCTGATTTATAGACGCCTCCACAAGATCTCTAACGATTTGCTCAACATCTCGACCGACATAGCCTACTTCAGTAAATTTGGTAGCTTCAACTTTTATGAAAGGTGCTCTGGCCAGCTTTGCTAAACGTCGACTTATTTCTGTCTTGCCAACTCCAGTAGGGCCTATCATCAAAATATTTTTTGGATAAACCTCGTCTCTTAAGTCATCACCGAGCTGCTTTCGGCGCCACCTTGACCTTAATGCAACCGCCACTGCTCGTTTAGCATCTCGTTGACCGATAATATAACGATCGAGTTCTGATACAATCTCTCTTGGAGTAAGATCAGTCATTTTTATTCTCCAGAAAAAAATTAAAGTGTTTCAACCGTTAGTTTCCCATTGGTGTAAACACATATATCAGCCGCTATTGCCATAGCTTTACGGGCTACGTCTTCAGCGCTCTTCTTACTGTCCATCATACCTCTGGCCGCCGCCAAAGCATAATTGCCACCAGAACCAATTGCTGCAACATTATGTTCTGGCTCTAAGACATCTCCAGCCCCAGTAATAACGAGCAATTGCTCTCCATCTGTAACAATCAACATAGCTTCTAGTTTTTGAAGATACTTATCAGTTCGCCAATCTTTGGCCAACTCTACGGATGCTCTTGCCAACTGGCCAGGCATAGCGTCTAGCTTAGCTTCCAAACGTTCTAGTAGTGTAAATGCATCTGCAGTAGATCCAGCAAACCCAGCAATAACATCATGGCCACCTGGAGAGAGTTTTCGAACCTTCTTGGCCGTCCCTTTGATAACTGTTTGGCCCAAGCTAACTTGCCCATCGCCGGCAATAACTACTTTCCCATTTTTTTTAACGCCGATAATTGTGGTGCCATGCCATGTACTGAATTTTTCATGTGCCATCAGGTCTCTACCCCATCAAAAACTGGCTCAAAATATACTCTGGTTTCAAAAAGCACGAAATACGCTAACAAACATATTAGCTTCTCAATCCGAACTAGATACTCTCTTCAATCCAACTTTGTAATGCTGCTTTTGGAGCAGCACCAGCACGATTGGATACCACTTCTCCATCTTTAAAAATGAACAATGCTGGAATTCCTCGAACGCCCATCGAAGCAGCTGCGCTTGGATTGGTATCAACGTCAACCTTTGCTATTTTGACTTTCCCTTCAAGCTCCATGGCCAACTCTTCCAATGCAGGTCCAATCTGTTTGCAAGGGCCACACCATTCTGCCCAAAAATCTACCACTACAGGTATTTCCGAATTCTTAACCTCTGTATCGAATGTTGCATCGGTTACCGCTACTGTTGCCATGAAGTTCTCCTAAACTTATCCTAGTTGAAACCTATGGTCGCGTAGTGGAAAGGTCAAGTCATTCGGATTGAGCCTATTGAACTTACAGCCCTATTAACATCGATTTTCATCAGCTCGGCTGAGTGAGTCCAAATAATTCCTAACTCTATATTTTTTTTTGGAAATACTTTTTGCATTGATGCCGCATATGCTCCCATTTGTTTTAAAATTCCAAGGGGGACCTCATCAATG
This sequence comes from Paracoccaceae bacterium, assembly GCA_045564995.1. Lineage (GTDB taxonomy): Bacteria > Pseudomonadota > Alphaproteobacteria > Rhodobacterales > Rhodobacteraceae > Salinivivens. The sequence goes on from JBJLGG010000014.1 coordinate 45,129, forward strand.
CTGGAGGGAACCTCTTGGTTAGTTTTAAAATCGATTATTAAAGCTGAATCCTGAGACAACACAAGCCTATCAATTACACCAACAATAGGTATTCCTCCAACAGACTCTACAATCGTTGAAAACTGCACCTCCGCCAAAGTATCCGGAGCAAATATAAATTCAAAACTTGGTTTCTTTAGTATATTTTCCGCCTGTTTATATGCCCTAATCTGGGTTTCTTCAGACACGTTTATCTCTGCCCACTTCAGGAGGTTGGGCACAATATTCTGCCAGTCATTTGAGTTGGATTTTGGTAATTTTTCTAAAAGTAAATGTACTATCGTACCAAAAAGTTTAGCGCCATCGCTCTCAGTAACCTTATCAATCCGTTGGATACTCTTGGATCCCATTAAGTTTGACGGATTGATAAATTTCTCAAATTTTACGGGCGTACCTAAGTTTTCTTTGAAAATCTGAGGCAATTTTATTTTTGCATCTTTTTTAAGATGCTTTGCAGAACACTTGCCAACCAACCACTCACCACGCTGATAGCGAAGGCCGTGACCATGTGAGAAGGTTTCTGACTTTGCATCAAGATTAATCAATCCTTTTTCAACTTCTTTATACCAACTCTTTCCATCATCAGATACATTTCCTGCTGCGGCCACTATCAGCCAAACCTCGGACCGCGTTAGGGCAACGTACAAAAGGCGGTTTCGCTCCGCAGAGTTTTTTTGCTTTTGACTGTTATACACTTCAGTTGTTTTATTACTGCGCTCAGTACTGGAAAATTTTTTGAATGCTAGATCATCAGTGAACAATATTTCATCCGATATCTCATTTTTAAAATCGTGAGTCTCTGGTAAAATAACTATCGGTGCTTCCAATCCTTTAGCACCATGAACAGTCATTACCCTGATTTGATTTACAGAACTATCAAATTGCCTTTTAACTTCTATATTCTCATCGGAAATCCATGCAAGAAACCCTGTTAAACTTGGTATCTCAGAAGATTCATAATCCATCGCCTGGGTCAGCAATGTATCTATACCTTCTTCTGCCTCTTTCCCAAGCCTCCCAATTAATAAAGATCTTCCATTGTGAAGAATTAATATTCTTTCTATCAGTTCATATGGCCTTACAAAGTCAGCAACAGATCTGAGGTCCTCAAAAACTTCTAACTCATGAGCAAACTTAGTTGGGTCATTTCGCAAGGCCTGCCATAAAGTCATTTCTTCGCGTGAATGTGCTAATTCAAATAACCTCTTCTCATTCCAGCCAAATATAGGCGACTTTAAAATGGCTGCTAACGAAAAATCATCATCTGCATTATCAATAAATGAAAGAAAATTGCATATATCTTTAATGGCAAGTTCACCAGCTAACCTTAATCTATCTGCTCCCGCTATCGGCAAATTGGCATCTTTACAGGCCCGTATGATCTCATGAAAAATTTCTGATCGCCGTTGGACGAGAATTAAAAAATCCCCTGCTCGAACACTACGAAAGGTAGGCTGTTGATTAATGGTTTTCTGCTCTGGGACTTGGACATCTTGATCTATCATTCTCTTGATTTCTTGTGCAATTAAGCGAGCTAAACTTACAAAGTGATCAGCGTCACTAATTAACTCAATTGGCTCTTCCCATTTTGACAAATTAGGATTTACTTTTTTTGGAATAATTGGCCACAGATCAATCCGACCAGGTAACTCTGACTTAAATGCTAAATGCTTTCGTCCCCAACCAAACCCCTCGCCCCTAGCGTCTTCATAAATCTTATCAACAAGAGTTAGAATTGTTTGCGATGACCTAAATGAATAGTCAAGAGAAGCTACTTGTAAAGTTTTCTCGGCACCTTCTAACTTAGCCGAAAAACTATCACGAACTCTATCAAATTGCCCCGGATCAGCGCCCTGAAATGAATAGATTGATTGCTTTTGATCTCCCACAACAAAAACTGTTCTAGACCTATTCTCCTTTATACCTTTGCCACTTGTTAATTCCTGAGCTAATGTTTCAATCACGTTCCATTGAGACGGACTAGTGTCCTGAGCTTCGTCTACTAAAATATGATCTATACCGCCATCTAATCGATATAGGACCCAGTCAGCGACTGCTGAGGTCGTAAGAAGATTAACAGTAATATTTATCAAATCATCAAAGTCCAAAAGTCCTTTGAAATTCTTTTGCTCCGTGTAAACTTTCAAAAAAGCACTCGCAAATTTATGAATAGAAAATGAAGTTTCAGCCGCCAGATAAGAAAGCCTTCTATTTCTAAAAGTTTCTAAGCGAACCATAAAATCATCAATTTCGTCTGTATAATCAGCTAAAAAACCATTTCTCATTTCTTTAGTTGAAAATTTTCCTAACTTCGCAGTGAATGGTGCCTTGGCAGTTTTGCCATATAGAAAAATTTTTTCTAGGAGCTGAAGGCTAGTCAAATCAATGGAGGAAATTTTACTCAGTTCTTTAGAAATTTTTTGATCAATTGTACTAGTAGATTTTTGCAAACAGTCCGATATTTTTTTCAAAAAACTCATTGTACCGTTTTGAAAGTGAGAACTGATATCATCCTCTATTGAAACTTCAGAGCTTACAGAAAATGCTTCATATATTTCTGAACGACTTTTGCTTTTTGAAAAAATATTTCTTTTTGAAACTATTTTTGAGACGGTCTCTTCCCAGTTACTTACATTGGCTATCTTTGAAAAATGCTCAAAACTTTCTTCTGTTGCCTCATCCGTGGAAAGTATTTCGAGAACTTTTAAATATAAATCACGCTGGCCCCTTTCAGTTAATTCTCCAAACTGTGGCGATATTCCAGCCTCTAAGGGAAATTTTCTCAATAAAGATGAACAAAATGCATGTATTGTTTGAATTTTTAGACCTCCGGGAGCTTCTATGGCCCGGGCAAATAAGGTTCTTGCCTTTTTAAGCTCTTCAATACCCAGTTGTGTTTGAATACCCATCTCACGAAGACTGAAATTCAGCTCCTGATCTGCTAACATTGCCCATTTACCAAGCCGATCAAATAACCTATTTTTCATTTCTGCGGCAGCAGATTTAGTGTATGTTAAACATAGAATTTGTTCTGGTTGTACTCCATCAAGAAGTAAACGTGCGACCCTATCTATTAAAACTTTTGTCTTGCCTGACCCAGCATTTGCGGTAAGCCAAGATGAAAATCTGGCATCTGATGCTGTAATTTGAGCTCTTGTTGCAGAATTTATTTTCATAAAATTTCAATTTCACATTTATCGGATGTGTCCCATTCGCCATAACGTGAAATTTGATCGTATGGGGAATAATCTTCTTTTGCAAAAAGAGCACGTCGAGCCTTAAAACCTGTGTTCGGCATGAAATAAAAGTCTATTAATTCACCTAGCTTAATTTCAAATTCGCCTAAACTTTCCAAGTGAGTTGGTATGTATACTTCGTTTACATTTGGCTTAAGCGGCACGAAAGAGGCAACTTTGCTTTCAAATTTACTAAGCCCTTTAAATCCACCCTTTTGTAACATCAAGCAGAGTAAATAAAGTTGTTTATCATAAGCAACTTGCTGTTTTAACGATGGCAACGTACCAGATTTATAATCATAAATAATTGCATCACCGCTATCCTTCAAATCTACTCTGTCGACTTTACCAGATATTTCAAAATCTTTATCCTTAATCTTAAATTTACCAATTCTCTCAAAAGCTAAAGGGGTAGCCTCATTATGGCGCTCTATCTCTTCGTTAAGAAATGACTCTGATAAATCGTTTATCCCCTTCATCCAGAACTTTTGTAGGATTTTATTTGACGTACTGAATTTTATTACTTCAGATGCTATTTTATTTAGATTGTTTATATGATCTTTTAAATTCGCTCCATCATTCCAAGTCATCATGAATTTCTCGAAGATTGAATGGTAAACGATTCCTCGTAATGCATAAGCAGAGAACTTATCCAGACGCTCTAAGGGTTCAATTTTTAAAATATGACGAGCATATATAGAGTAAGGATCACGGATTAGAGTTTTGATTTCTGTTACTGATAGTTTTTTTGGCCTTACTTTTACAGGAGGAATTGGTTCAGGCCTGGGTGGCTTTTTTATTTGTTTTGTTTTTTCTAGTTCATTTATCAATAAAAGATGTTTAGCTCCCCGACTGCGCATACTTTCAAGAGCACTTCTCCCTCCGTTAGAATTTAGCCCCTCCAGCAGGTTAATTAACCTACTTAGCCAACGCGAGGGAGTTGTGTCTGCCTCAGAATTTCTTTTAGACCTAGTTATCCAAACTTCCTTTGCGCCCATAGCTTGTTGGAAATCATGAGCTGCCAGACCTATCCTTCTATCTGGCAACAGCAGCCCAGCATCTTTTCTCATTTTTCTATTCATCCATTGGTCAGAATCTGGCTGTGCTGGCCAAATTCCCTCATTTAAACCACTTAAAATAAGTAGATCCGTTCCATTTCCACGAGCTTCAAGTGTTCCCCAAATTAAAATATCATTATGCGAAATATGCGAATTTCTGACCTCATGATCAGAGAAAATTGTCTTAAGCATCCTGTTATAGTCGAACGAAGACATTAACGGCGCTGAATCCGCTACCGCAAACATATTATCGATTATCTTTTTTGCCATCTCACCAGCATCACGCTGCCACAAAGCACTAGAAATTTTGTTATTTGCCGGATCGCTACCAATTGCGAGGTGGTTGGAGTTAGAAATATGTTCTTCCAACCAATAACCTAATTTTTGGTATCCGTCTTTTTGAACTTTCATTAAGAAATATGAAAGCCATTTTACCCATTTATGCGTAAATTGCTGATTATTTTCTTTTAAAAAATTATTTAAATGATCAACCCCTGGATCTATTATGGTATTTTTTCTGAGAAAAAATTCTAATCTTGATACTAGATACAGATGTTTACCACGGTCTAATTCATCACTGTGACATATTGGGTTTTTTAACAATGCAATTAATTCAGATGAAGTCGGTGATCTATTTAAAAGCTCTGACACTTTTCTTAGAAACCGGCCCGGCAATGTTAGATGAAATGAAAGTCCTGCACTGTCATCTGGAATAATACCCCATCTCAATAGCTCTGCCGTCACCTGGCGAGTGAGCCTTCGATCTGGAGTAACCAGAGCAACTCTTTTGTTTTGATCAGCTGCCTGTCTTAAAAGCATTGCAATAGCCAAAGCTTCTTGTCTTTGGTTATCAGCTTCAAATAAGCTTAACCCTTCACAGGCACTCTCCAAACTTTCTAGCTTAGGGCCCTCCAACATCCAACTATCCGTGAATGGCGCTGGACGCAAAGCAAGGGAAATTAATTTGTTACGAGGGGTGCTTGGGGGGGAAGCAACAGGCCAAATACCAACTTCTCTAAATTTAATATTTAGCTCTCCAAGCAGTTTAACAAATCGATACTGTGGATGGTCTTCACCTACGAGTGGGTCAGAAATACTGCCAAAAACTGTTTCCGGCATATGAAAATCAAATCCTGGCAAAACGACAACACCATTAGGAAGCCCATAAATTCCTTTTATTAATTCTGAAGTCGTGCCCCGTGAACCAGTAGAGCCTGCTATGAAAATATAATTTTCTGGGGGATATTCTTCCCAAGCTCTTAGTAGTTTTAATACTTGGTTTCGTTGAAAACCTTCAGAGTCTGGTTCCAAACTCCTTTCCTCAAGATAGGTTACTACTATATCCATAAAGTGCAAAATACGCTGCCAATGACCCGAATGATCCTCTACGTTTAGATTTTTAATCATCATTGGTGTGACGTTCTCACCCTGCAATTCATCTATTAATTTTGCTAAATTATCGGTGAGATCATAAAGAGCTGATTTCGAGGCTAAGTCAGGTTGTTGTTCGATCAATTTTTGAACCAGAACCATTAGCTCAAATCTGTATTGCAAGTGCGAATTGGGGTTAGGATCTTTGAAAGTGCCAATCAATTCTGATAAATCAGATAAAACATATACTTTAGGAATTAAGACTGTATCGAGTGATGCAAACTCCTCCAACAGCCTAAGTCGCATACGGTTAGTATTTACAATTATATTTACACGCGCCAAAGTTTCTGGAGAATAAGCAGAAAAAAAATTAAAAACTCCAGAAGCTAACGACCTTGGAAAATCTGCTCCACACGGCATTCCAAATATTTTTTTATCTAATTCCATAGGAGTAAAAAAATAGGGATATTTCTAGCCTTAATCAAGCTACCAAATCAATCTTTTCTAGCAGCATATGGTTTTTGTTTCGCATTATAACTTTCAGAAATTTTTTCGATGCGATGGGCCCAACTATCAGAAGAAGCCCAGCTAAATTTTACCTTTCTTTCCTGTTCAGCAGTTATCAAAATCTCTAAACTCAGGGAAGTTTCTGGCATAATATCAAGCGCCAACTCCGGCCATTCAATTAAACAGATTTTTTCTTCAAAAGCTTCCGAAAGGCCAAGTTCTATCAAGCCTTCTGCACTATTAAGACGGTATAAATCCACATGCCAAATTTCGCCTAACTTGGTCTCGTATGTCTGAACTAGAGTAAATGTTGGCGATGGCACTTCTTCTGGAAAAGTTTGTTGGGATTGAATGAGTTTTCTGGAAAAATAGCTTTTTCCAGCCCCTATTTCTCCCTTAAGCAATAGTATGTCATTACTCTTTATAATTTGACCAGTTAGTATGGCTAACTCGGCCATTTCCTGCTCATTAATAATTTCAATTTCAAATGTCTGTTTGAGCAAAATAAATTCTTTCACAAGATATTATAAATGTATTTGATCTTCTGGCTCTGATATAAATTCTAAACTGCTAAAATACATTTAAGTTTTCGTTCTCCCCTGATAAATTTTTCTTCTTTTCAATATCTGAGCGTGTCCAAGAAATCTCCACAACCGCACCTATCTGACCCTCGCTGTCTAAAACGTCAACTGATCTTGACGCACCATTTGAAAAGTTAAGCTTTGCATTCGTTCGCTCAAGTAACGTTTTTGCTATAAACAAACCAAGTCCCATCCCTTCATACTCTATTTGCTTATTTCGAACTGAAGAAGATTTTCGATAACTAACAAATGGATCCCCTATCCTTGAAATCATTTGCACAGGAAACCCTGGTCCATCATCATTTATTGTAATTTTTATGTCTGACTCACTCCAACTAAGAATAATCCAAACCTTACTATCAGCAAAATCAATTGCATTTTGAATCATATTTCTCAAACCATGAATTATCTCTGGGAGACGCTGAATTACTGGCTGGGATATATCTTCTTTTGATTTCAGATTTAGCTCAAAAATTATCTCTACCCCCCGATCCAAGTGAGGTTCTGCTGCTTCTCGAATTACTTCTGATACTGGTGCATTACGCATATGCTGATCATCTTTACCAGCCTGGCCCATAGACTGAAGAATATCACGGCAACGATCTGCTTGATCTCTTATAAGTAACGCATCTTCCAAAAGCTCTTTTCTATCCTTTAGTTCATCCATAAGTTCACTACTAGCCAATTTAATAGTTGCCAATGGTGTTCCGAGCTCATGCGCCGCTGCTGCTACGACCCCCCCTAAGTCTGTAAGTTTCTGTTCTCTCGAAAGTGCCATTTGCGTTGCAAATAATGCATCCGACATATCGTTAACTTCAACCGTTACTTTACGAGAATAGAAACTCAAAAATAACATTGAGATAACAATTGCAGTCCAGTTTCCAAAAATAAAAATATTGGGAACTCTTAAAACAAATCCTTGCTCTGTTAATAAAGGATAATTGTAATTAGCCAATACAGTTACTGCAACTATAGCTATAATACCTAGTGAAAGTGTATACCTTAGAGGTAGTGAGGTCGCAGAAATAGCAACAGGAGCGATCACTAAAACTGCAAATGGATTGTTTAGTCCACCAGTAAAAAAAAGCAGCAACAGTAATTGAAGCAGATCAAATAATATCATTGCCATATTTTGTTTTTCCGATAACCGTTCATTTTTTGGAAAAACAAACATAGCCACAAGGTTACCTGCCACCGAAATTCCAATGGCAAAAATAATTAAATCAAGCTCTAAACGTAGGTTGTAAAACTGAACTGCCACTAAAACTGCCGCACTTTGACCAAGTATCGCGACCCAGCGTAATAAAATCATTGTACGCAATCTAATCCATTGACTACGCTGATTATCTCTTGAAATTATTACTGCATTTTCGGGTATCATTGTCGCACCCTCGTTATTTTATAAGATATTCTTTATAGCTTATGTATAACAAGGTACTGAGGCAGTTCAAGAAAATGACGAATATGAGAAATATTGTTTACTTATCAGCCGCTTCGTTGATCATACTAGTCAGTCTGACATATTTAGCCACAACGCCAATCTGGCCGTTTAATGAAGAAGATAAGTTCGCTCAGTGCAGAAATTCGAAAGTAACTGGAGGTTCCGGAAATATTGGAGGCGCGCTTGAGTTAATTTCTACCAATGGAAACACTGTGACAGACGTAGAAATATTTTCGAAACCCTCTTTAGTGTACTTCGGATACACGTTCTGTCCGGACGTTTGTCCATTGCATGTTTCTAGAAATGCTGATGCTGTTGATATGCTTGAGGAACGGGGCATCCAAACAACACCCGTTTTTATATCAGTTGATCCAACTCGAGATACACCAGAAGTTTTACAAGAATTTATCGAAATGATCCATCCGCGAATGCTTGCATTTACCGGAAGCGAGGAGCAAGTAAGAGCAGCAAGTAAGGCTTATCGAACGTACTATAAAAAGCAAGAAAGTAATGATGAATACTACCTAGTGGATCACTCGACTATAACCTATTTAGTACTGCCAGAGCATGGTTTCGTAGAGTTTTTTAGAGCCGACACTTCACCTGAGATTATGGCCGAGACTACAGCGTGTTTTGTCGAAAATAGTTAAATTTACAAGACATTTGACGACAAAGTATTATCTTTCTAAAAAAGCAACCGACCAAAGGCAGGAGACAACCCGTGAAAGAGGTTGAAAAACGATCAATTGGTGAAGATAACTCACTACTAATTTTAGATGACGATGAGCCATTTCTGCGTCGTTTAGCAAAGGCTATGGAAAAACGTGGTTTTTCAGTAGAAACAGCAGGTTCAATTGCTGCGGGTAGTGCAATAGCCACAGCGCGTACTCCAGCTTACGCAGTCATTGATCTTAGACTTTCAGATGGAAATGGTCTGGACGTAGTAGAAATTTTACGTTCTAAACGGCCTGATTGTCGGATAGTCGTATTAACGGGTTACGGGGCAATAGCAACGGCGGTTGCGGCGGTCAAAATTGGTGCTACCGATTACTTGTCAAAGCCAGCTGATGCAAATGATGTGATAAATGCTCTATTAACTAAAGATGATGAACTTCCACCGCCGCCAGAAAACCCAATGAGTGCAGACCGCGTAAGATGGGAACACATTCAGAGGGTTTACGAGCTTTGCGACCGCAATGTCAGTGAAACTGCAAGACGCTTAAACATGCATAGACGAACACTCCAACGCATATTAGCGAAAAGAAGTCCACGATAGTTATTCAACGCACAAATCGAACCTCTTCGAAATGCAATTCTGACCGTTTTGATTTTCATACTGCGCGTATTCGTAAAAACCTAAACTATCATAGAATTTAATGGCTTCTTTGTTAAAAGAGCTTATTGTAGCGTTTATTGAGCACATCTTTATTTTACTTGCATATGATTTAGTAGCACCAAAAAGTTTTTTCCCAGCACCAAGTCTTCGAGCAGTTTTGCTTATATAAGTAGCAATAAGCCCCCAATTCGATGGCAGCTTATCAATTCCAGACCAATTAGGATCTGACCATTCAAGAAATTGAAAGCCAATAATCGAGTCACCCTGGACAGCTACATGACTGCAAATAGCAAATCGATTTTTAAAGAAATACTTTTCAAATTCCATTGCCGTAAAAATACGATTTTGCAGCGTACTTCCACCCTCGATAATAATATCATTTAATAAATTAGACATTTCAATGATGTCATTGAAACCAGCGATCCGAACAGAAAATGGCATTAGATTTGATCCAATAGATTTGAACATTTATCTATGTAGTCTTTTCGGACTATAGCGGGTGGCCGGATCTGAATTGAAAATTGGGATAAATAGGACTGATCAAATTTTCCAAAAAACTTGTCGGCCTCATGTTTTGAAAAACCAGCTATTTCCATTGCTTCCAGCCAAGCACTAACTTTATCAGCTTTCTTAATTTTCTTCTTAAGATGAGGAGAGACTTTTGCAGGCAAACCAAATCTTCTATGGATCGCTGCTGTAAGTTTATCATCTAGATTTTCATACCCGTAACCAACAGCAGCTTTGACAGGTGAAATAAGGTCCCCAAGTACGTACTCTGGTGCATCGTGGAGCAGTGCTGCTAATCTAGCCTCCGAATTACTATTTGGGTTTAATTCGCTAAAAATCCTTTCTACTAGAAGTGAATGCTCAGCTACAGAGTAAGGAAAGTCACCATTTGTTTGACCATTCCAACGAGCAACAAAGGACAAACCATGGGCTATGTCCTGAATTTCAATATCTACTGGTGTGGGATCTAACAAATCTAATCTGCGGCCAGATAACATTCTTTGCCATGCACGCGCTGGTTTCATCATTCCGCCTTCAAATAAATTATTTTCATCGATATTTTAAATACTTTAAACAATTTATTGATTAATTGCAGCCTTGTTTTAGTTGTGATAGCAGGCGATAAAACGGAGTTTAAAAATGGCCACTGATTACATAGTAAAAGATATCTCACTTTCAGAGTTTGGACGACGTGAACTCGATATAGCAGAGACAGAAATGCCAGGCCTAATAGCTCTCCGCAAAGAATACGGTAATTCTAAACCTCTTAAGGGAGCTAGAATTGTTGGTTCTTTGCATATGACGATACAAACTGCTGTTTTAATCGAAACATTGGTAGCTCTAGGTGCGAATGTAAGATGGGCATCTTGCAATATATTTTCCACCCAAGATCATGCAGCAGCGGCAATTGCAAAAACTGGTATCCCTGTTTTTGCGATTAAGGGTCAATCTTTAGAAGAACATTGGGATTACTTAGACCAATCATTTCAATTCGAAAATGGCCCTAATATGATTTTGGATGATGGCGGTGATGCGACACTTTATGTTCTTCTGGGTGCGAGGGCTGAGGCTGGCGAAGAGATACTTGCTGTTCCACAATCAGAAGAAGAAGAAGTCATAAAAGTACAAATCTATAAGAGAATTAAGCAGTCCCCTGGTTGGTTCACTAAAACTCGAGACAATATACGTGGTGTATCAGAAGAAACGACAACCGGAGTGCATAGACTTTATGAGCTCGTGAAAAATGGGCAACTCCCTTTTCCAGCTATTAACGTAAATGACTCTGTAACAAAGTCTAAGTTTGACAACAAATACGGATGCAAAGAGTCTTTGGTGGACGGCATTCGTAGAGCCACAGATACAATGATGGCTGGAAAAACAGCTGTTGTGTGTGGTTATGGCGACGTTGGCAAGGGCTCTTCTGCATCACTGCGAGGCGCAGGAGCACGAGTTAAAGTTACAGAGGTTGATCCAATTTGCGCATTACAAGCCGCAATGGATGGCTTTGAAGTGGTTGTCCTGGAGGATGTGGTCTCAGATGCAGATATTTTTATAACAACCACAGGAAACAAAGATGTCATTCGTATAGAGCATATGAGAGAAATGAAGGACATGGCCATTGTTGGAAATATCGGGCATTTTGATAACGAAATTCAAGTTTCAAGCCTGCGCAACCACAAGTGGACAAACATTAAAGAACAAGTTGACATGATAGAAATGCCAAATGGCAATAGACTTATCCTTTTATCTGAAGGTCGCCTTCTAAACTTAGGAAATGCGACCGGCCATCCATCGTTTGTTATGTCTGCATCCTTTACTAATCAAGTACTTGCACAAATGGAATTATGGACAAATAGTAAAAACTATAAAAATGAGGTTTTTATTTTACCCAAGCATCTAGATGAAAAAGTAGCACGACTACATTTGGATAGAATTGGTGTTAAGCTAACAAAGTTGGCTTCCGACCAAGCCGATTATATTGGAGTTACGCCAGAGGGTCCTTATAAACCAGAGCATTATAGATATTAACTAAGATTTATTCTTGCCTCTGCGGCCTGGATAAAAGGTTTTGGATCGCGTGCGTTAAAGAAATCTTACCTAAAACAAGGTTATTAATAACAGCCATCACTGGCGTATCTACCTCGAACTCATTTGCCTTTAAAACTATCGCACTAGAAGTACCAACACCCTCAACAGTGATATTTTTATCAAAAGACTGCTGTTTTCCAAGTGCAAGACCATATTGATAGTTTCTAGATTCGGAGGACATGCACGTTAAACTTAAATCTCCTAATCCAGACAATCCGAATAGTGTCTCCGGCTTAGCGCCAAAAAATGGTGCAATATTAACAATTTCAGAATAACCACGGGTCATAAGTGCGGCACGAGAACTACTGCCATAGCCTGCACCAATAGTGACCCCACATCCGATAGCAATAACATTCTTCAACGCCCCACCAAGTTCTGCTCCTATTGGATCATTAGACCAATAAAGTCTTAATATCTCTGTACCTAATTCTTTTTGAATATATTTTGCCAAACCTTCTACCTTGGAAGCGATAGTTAGAGCGGTTGGAAAACCTGATGCTAAATCAGAAGCAAAGCTTGGGCCAGTTAGTACAGCTGTCTTTTCTGATGCTATTTCAAGAATTGCGGTTGGACCCAAACCAGATGAGACTTCAAACCCTTTACAACAAGCTACTAATATCTTTCCCTTCAAAATTGATCCATGCATCTCCACCAAAGACCTTAACTGTTGCATGGGTACGGCAATCAATACTATTGAGCAGTCCTTAATTGCAGCAATATCATTAGTCGCTATGATCTGTTCAGGCAGAATGTAGCCAGGCAATCTGAGCCGGTTTTCTCTTACTTCCTGAATAGATTTTACTGTACCGTGATTTTGGGTCCAAAGTATTAGCTTTTTATTTGAGGTTGATAAGGCAATCGACAGAGAAGTTCCAAAAGCACCAGCCCCAAGAATTCCCACAGTCATGCTTTAGCCCCTCTTTTTCCACTGCCCAGCATAGGTGGTTTTTTTTCGTCGAGTGGCCAACGAGATCTCGGTGATAAAGTATAATCATCCTCCTGCCCAAGATCATAAAGCTCTCCCGCAGCATGTGCTATCATAGCTGCATTATCAGTACAAAGTTCAAGCGGTGGTGCAGTAAAGTTAATTTCTAAACCATTGCAAAGTGACAGTAAATTCGAACGTATTTTTTGGTTTGCAGCCACTCCACCTACAATTGCAAAAGTTTTTAGGTCTGAAATTTTTTTTCTCACTTCAACTATTGCTCTCTTTGATTTTTCCACGAGAACATCAGAGATCGCAGCCTGAAAACTAGCTGCAAAATCTTTAACATCATGCTCATATAAACCGCCTTGTTGTCTATCTAAATCCTTTAGAGACCTAGATATAGCAGTCTTCAATCCAGAAAATGACATATCACAATCGTTTCGATTTAGGAGAGGTCTGGGAAAATCAAATCGCCCAGAATTACCATTAATAGATGCTTTTTCAATAGATGGACCCCCTGGTTGTTCTAAACCAAGAAGACGTGCAGTTTTATCAAAAGCCTCTCCTGGAGCGTCGTCAATAGTGCCACCTATCCGCGAAAATTTATTTGCACATTCAACCTGAATAAATTGGCAATGACCTCCTGATGCAAGTAAAATTAAATAAGGATATTCTATATTTTCAGTAAGTCGTGGCGTTAGTGCATGACCCGCCAGATGATTAACTCCAACCAAAGGTAAATTACTTCCATACGCTAAGCCTTTAGCACACATCACGCCAGCAACCACCCCTCCTATTAACCCTGGGCCGGCAGTAACTCCAATTAAATCTACATTTTCTAAACTTAATTTTGCTTCTTTAAATGAATTTTTTACGACAGTATCCACTCTCTCGGCGTGCGCTCTTGCGGCAATCTCTGGAACTACGCCGCCATAGTTTTCATGCAATGTATTTTGGTTAACGACTACCGATGAAAGTATTTTAGAATTACCATTTTCATATGATACTATAGCAGCAGCTGTATCATCGCAGCTACTCTCTATGCCTAAAATTATACGAGCAGATAACTTCAATTTAAATCCCATTGTATGAAAGTTTCGGGCCAGTTACCATTACAGTATATGACATACAACGAATTAAAACCTAAATTGATTATAACAAGGCCTGTAGACGCAGCCAATCTGTTCGCTTCTTTTTTTGAAAAAGAAATAGAAAAAGATCAAATTATTATATCACCATTGCTTGAGATAAAATTTTTTAAAAGGCCAAAGACTTTAAAACAAATCCACTGCCTAATTTTCACATCTTCTAACGGGGTAAAAGCCGCAGGGCAGGCCGCGAATAATAATATGAGGGCTTTATGTGTCGGAGATAGAACGACAAACCTTGCGTCTTCGCTGGGTTATTCCGCTGAAAAAATGGGCGACAATGTTGAGCAACTTTTAAAAGCACTTTGTAAAGGCGAAAAAATTGCTAGCGAAATCCTCCATATTCACGGAAAATATACAAAGGGCGACCTTGTAAATCAATTAAGAGCCGCCGGGTTCTTGTGCAACGAATGGATAGGATATGACCAAGTTGCGCAAAACCTATCACTTCCCGCTTTGAGTGCCTTTGAAAACGGAGATAAAATAATTTTACCAATTTTTTCAGAACGCACCGCTCTTTTGCTGAAGAAGCAAATTCCCACGCTCGATAGGTCTCATATAATTGCTATAAGTTCAGCAGTGGCAAATGTATTTTTGAATGTCAGAGCAGGTTCAGTTAGTGAAGCACAAACACCAGATTTAGCAGGAATGAAATCTTTAACCAAAAAGGTTCTTCAAAACGTGTTGCTTGAGTAATTAATTTCAAAGGATTAGCTTGCTACCAACGAACATTTTTATTTAGGTAAAAAATGACAGACAATAAAAAAGCCACATTAGAAAATAATAAAGCTAAAGTGGAAAAATCTAAATCAGATAAAAAAGAATATTCAAACAAACCGTCAAGTGATCAAGTTGTTGATAAGCATTATAAAGCTATTATAAAAAATGCCCTCATACCCGTTTTATTTGGTGCTGTCGTGGGAGCAGCCGTAAGCTTTCTACTCAGCATCAATATCGTCCCAAGATTACCTTTATGGAATGAATTAAAAGAGGCTCAGGAAAAGTCTGCCGTTAATTTTGACAATATATCAAAGCAAATGAATGAGCTTAAAATAATGGTTGCTAAGATCAATAGTGATATCCCAGAAGAGGTCGATATACTGCCAATTGTCAATGAATTAGGAGAATTGAGAAAGAAAGTTCAAATAATTGAGAAATATGATTTTTCACAGTCCGATATTAGTATAAAAGAAATAGAAGCACTCGTTGATGATAAAATCAAAATGTTGGAAGAGGATATTTATTTATTAGGCACAAAAATTGAAAAAAATGTGCCCATGAATATGCCCAGCACTAATGAAGATGCCAATGTTTCTCTTAATGAAGCATTGGCGTCCATGCAAAATGCAATAACGACAGGTTTACCTTTCCAAAAAACTTTAACAGACTATGAAATGGCTAGTGGTAGAGAAGCACCCTCTATTATAAAAATTTGGGCAAAAACTGGAGTGGCTACACAATTTAATTTACTCCAAACCTTTCCCGAGTACGCACGAAACCTTTTACAAATTGAGCATGATAATCACTTTACAGACGAAGAAAGTGGGCTGGGAATTGCTAAATTTTTTAAAAAATTCGTAAAAACAAGATCAACGAGCCCACAAGTGGGAACCAGTAATGACGCGATTTTGTCGAGAGCCGAATATTCATTGAAAAATGGAGATATTGAAAAGGCATTAAAAGAGCTAGACCGGCTACCGTTAGATTTACAGAATGAAATGAGGGATTGGTACAAGGAAGCAAAAAATCACTTAGAAATTAATAACGCTATGAATCAATTAATCTTTTTTCATACAGATTAGGACCCTTAAAATGCTGTTATCGCTGTTTAAAATTGTTTTTTTTATTGTGATAATAACGCTTGTTGCGCTTTGCATTACGTATTTGCTTGATAATGAACAAACTTTTTTGGGCGAAGTGTTCATAAATATTGGTACAACTGAATTTATACTCAGCCCTATTCAAACGGTCATCTTTTTGGGTTTAGTTATATTTTTAGCAATCTTGGTTCTAAAGCTATTTTCGCTCTGCCTCGCAATCTTGAGTTTTATTAATGGTGATGAAACTGCTATCTCACGGTATTTCACAAGAAATAGAGAAAGAAAGGGCTTTAATGCTCTGTCTGAGGGATTATTAGCACTAGCTTCAGGCGAGGGAGCAACTGCCTTGGCAAAGGCAAATAGAGCAGAAAAACACCTTAGAAGACCTGAATTAACAAACTTGCTAATAGCCCAGGCCGCGGAACTCTCTGGAGATTTAAAAACGGCAAATGAGACTTATAAAGCTTTAATCCAAAATCCACGAACTAAGTTTGTTGGCTTACGCGGAATACTGAAGCAGAAATTGGCAGAGGGACATACGGAAATAGCAATTAAAATTGCAAAAGAGGCATTTAATATTAAGCCCGCACATGCCGAGACACAAGATATTTTATTACAGCTTCAAGCGGAGGCAGGAGACTGGAGAGGAGCGCGTAAAACCCTTGTCACAAAGCTTAAAAAGGGAACCATACCTAGGGACATACACCGACGCCGTGACGCTGTCTTGGCACTAGCAGAGGCGAAGGACCTGCTTGCTGAAGAGACTTCAATAGAAAAACAAGAAGCAGCTATAGAGGCAAACAGATTATCACCAGACCTCGTGCCGGCGGCAGTTCTTGCAGCTCGCGCATACATAAATAGGGACAACAATCGTAATGCGAGCCGTATAATCAACAAAGCTTGGCAATCACAACCACATCCCGACCTCAAGGCAGTTTTCTATGAGATTTACCCAAAGGAAGGTGATGAGGATAAACTGAAACGATTACAAAAACTGTGCAGGCTAAACCCAGATCATCTGGAATCAAAAATTTCCCTATCAGAACTGTATTTAAAGCAGGAAAATTTTCCTATGGCGCAAAGAGTGCTTAACAAAATTCAGAAAGAGGATCGTGACGCTCGAGTATTAACTCTTATGGCTGTAGCTGAAAGAGGTAAAGGTGGAGATGACCAAAAGATACGTGACTTACTAAATTTAGCAATCACTGCAAAACGTGGACCGCAATGGGTATGTGAAAAATGTAATACTGTCCATGCAGATTGGGAACCAATCTGCATAAACTGTGCTGCGATGGACTCTTTAGAATGGAAAGTACCACCCAAGGACCCAACCGACTTTACTGTAAGCGAAGATTTACTTCCATTTTTAGCTAATGAGTTGAAGGCTGAGGCTCCTATGAAAGAACAGGCTTCGGAAAAGTCTCCACAAATGCAAGAAAATGAAAAATCAAAATAAATCTTGCACTTGCCGATTGTTGCAATGTTACCTAACTAATAATGATAAAATGAAAGAGTAACGCTTATGATGGCAATTTATGGACCTTTACGCTTAATATTAGATGCAGCTTTTTTTATAATGATTGTACACATTATTTTTAGCTGGCTTATTTCATTCCAGATTTTAAATTTGCGCCAACCATTTGTCACGCAGGTTTGGCTAGGGTTAAATAAACTCTTAGAACCCATCTACACCCCCATAAGAAACGTATTACCAGATACTAGGCCACTCGATCTAGCTCCACTAGTTGCCTTTGTGATTCTGATATCGTTAAGAGATTACATTTTGCCGGAATTACTACTAAGATAACCCAACGTGTTAATTTTTATCGTTCATTTTTGATTATCAGTTTTTAGAATTAGTTTGACCAGAAAACTGGACGTATTGATTAAAGAGGCCTAAATATCCTTTATAAATTTTGGAGATTAAATGTTAGTAGTTGTATCACCAGCAAAAAAACTTGATATGTCACCAATTGATACAGAAGTGACTTCAGTACCTTTGTTTTCAGACGAAGCACATGATCTGGCTAAAGTGGCATCGAATCTTGGAAAAAATGGACTAATTTCAACGATGAAAATTAGTGAAAAATTAGCTGATTTAAATTTAGAACGTTTTAAATCTTTTGGTCATCAGGATAAAAAAGCTGCTGTTTTTGCTTTTGCTGGTGACACTTACCAAGGTTTTGATGCCACATCTTTAAGTTCCGACGGATTGCGTTGGGCGCAAGATCATCTCCGTATTTTATCAGGTTTGTACGGAATTCTTCGGCCTTTAGACGAAATTGAGCCATATCGACTTGAAATGGGAAGCAAATTTAATATTGGTGATAAAACATCGCTTCACGATTTTTGGAAGGGTCGAATATCGGAAGCCCTTAATCAAACAGCTAAAGAAACAAATTCTCGATTCCTGGTTAATTGCGCTAGCCAAGAATATTTTGGCTCTGTGACACTAGATATATTAAGTATGAAAGTGATAACTCCAATTTTTTATGAAAATACAGATAACGGCATAAAAATTATCAGCTTTTATGCAAAAAAAGCCCGAGGGGCAATGGCCCGTTACATTATGGAAAATCGACTAAATGATCCAAATTCATTGTTGGAATTTGACTTAGGAGGTTATAAGTATCAGCCTGAAAAATCTACATTAGAGTCCCCCATTTTTCTCAGAGGTTAGCAGTCTCTTTAAATGTTAGGTACCTACATCGTGGACTTAAGCTAAAATTTAAAAGGATAATATTATGTCAGTTTTGGTTTTCGGACATAAATCGCCTGATACAGACTCTACTGGCGCGCCTGTAATTTGGGCCTGGTATTTGAAACATATTCAAAAGACTGATGCGGAGCCAATTCTTTTAGGTCAGCCTAATAGTGAAGCTCTTTTCATGTTAGATTATTGGGGAATAGATATGCCCCGAATAATAGACAAATTAGACGAAGGTAGTTCTGTTATAATTGTTGACACAAATAACCCTGATGAACTACCCGATAACATCAACGAATGCGAAATTCAGGGAATTATTGACCACCATAAGCTGATTGGTGGGTTAGAAACAAACCGCCCTATTGAAGTGATTATCCGACCATTAGCCTGCACAGCAACAGTAATGATTGAAATGATGGAAACTAGCATAGCCCAAATGCCCCGAGCTGTTAAGGGTGCCGCGTTAAGCTGTATTTTATCAGACACGCTTGCATTCAGAAGCCCAACAACAACAGATTTGGACAGCTCAACCGCCAAAAACCTAGCACAGGATTTAAACATTGACATAGAGACATTTGCCTCACAGCTCTTCAAGGCAAAGTCCGATATTTCAAAATATACAGACCCTGAGTTAATTTTGATGGACTCAAAGAAGTATGACGTAGGGGGCAAAAAGCTTCGAATATCCGTAATGGAAACTACCCAACCTGAACAAATCCTTGGAAGAAAAAAATCTTTACTTCAAGCAATGAAGGATATTGAAGAAAACGAAGGAGTTGATCAAATTTTGTTCTTCGTTATTGATATATTGAATGAAGAGGCAACCCTGTTTGTTCCAAACAAATTAGTTAAGGAGATTGCTGAAAAGTCATTTGGCAGTAGCTGCATTGAGGATACAGTTGTTTTGCCAGGCATACTTAGTCGTAAGAAGCAGATAATACCACAGCTCAAATTATGAATTTATTACGAAATGTGGCCAATTAGGTACCAAAAGTGACACTCATAATAAATAATCTGGGTGAAATCTCCCATAAATATGATGCGCTATTTGTTGATCTTTGGGGTTGTGTACATAATGGAATTACTGCGTATCAATCCGCAGTGACTGCTCTGGTAGAATATAGAAGAAATGGCGGCAAGGTTGTTTTGGTAACTAACTCACCAAAGCCAAGAATTGACGTAGAGAAGCAGCTGGTTAATTTCAATGTTCCAAAGATGTGTTACGATACAGTGGCAACATCCGGCGATAGTGCTAGAACGGCAATGTTTAAGGGTGCAGTAGGAAAAAAAATTTATTTCATAGGGGAACCACGAGATCAAGCATTCTTCGAACCTATTTCTATTATTAAATCCCCCATCGAAATTGAACAAGTATCTATTCAAAATGCAGAAGGTATCGTTTGCACAGGACCCTTTGACGGATCTGCGGACCCCTCTGTTAACAAAGAGAATTTTTTATTCGCTATTAAAAACGGTATGAAGTTTTTATGTGCTAATCCTGATATAGTAGTAGACCGAGGAGAGACTAGACAATGGTGCGCTGGAGCTCTAGCGAAAATGTACACAGAAATGGGTGGTGAAAGTTTATATTTTGGTAAACCGCATAGTGCTATTTATAATTTGGCTAGGATAAGACTAGCGCAGCTAGGTGCTAAAGTTGATGAAAATAAGATCTTAGCTATCGGTGATGGAGTAAACACTGATATAAAAGGCGCCAATTCAGAAGAAATTGATAGTTTGTTTGTAACTGGCGGTCTGGCAGCAAAAGAAACCAAAACATCTTATAACCCAAATCCAGAAGCCCTTAAAAAGTATATCACTAAACAAAAAGTGGATTGTACCTACAGTATTGGGTACTTACGCTGAGTAGATTTTGAAATTATTTTAACAGACAGTATTAATTTACACTTGATTTTCTGCACTTGCAAAGTAATAAAGTTACACTAGTTTTGGTCAATAAGAAGCAATATTTCGTCTTGAAATGAGGATAGCATGCTAGATAACCAGCCACGCGGAACAATTTGCATTGAAGATATCGAAATGGGGATGACGCGCTATCTTCAAAAGTATGTTACCGATAAAGATATAGAAATGTTCGCAGAAGTCAGCACAGACCATAATCCAGTTCATTTGGATGATGACTATGCTCAAGACACAATATTCGAGGGAAGAATTGCCCATGGTATGTTAACCGCAGGATTGATATCTGCCGTTATTGGTGAACAGCTACCAGGTCACGGTGCGATCTATATGAGCCAGTCGTTAAAATTTCTCGCACCAGTAAGGCCAGGCGACCTAGTTTACGCAGAGGTAAAAGTAACAGACATCCAAATTGATAAGCGTAGGGTAAAGCTTGACTGCAAGTGTGAGGTCGATGGTAAAAATGTTCTTGTAGGTGAGGCCATGGTTTTGGCACCAAGCCGTAAATTTGATTAATATCCCGTATTGTATATAAAAAGCTATCTTGCACCACCGCTCGACTGGCGCTAATTCCATTACTATGAGAATAATTAGAGATTACCAGTACGTCGACGCTGAAGACACTAATGCTGTTGCAGCAATTGGCAACTTCGATGGTGTACACTTAGGACATCAGTCAGTTCTAAAAAAAGTTCACAGTATAGCAAAAAATTTAAATGCTCCTATGGGAGTGGTCACTTTTGAACCTCATCCAAGGAGCTACTTCGCCCCAGATGCACCTTATTTTCGCTTGATGAGCTCCTCTGCAAAAGCAACTCGATTAGAAAAATTGGGAGTGTCAAAGCTTTACGAGTTAAATTTTAATGCTGCGCTATCAAAACTAAACCCAGAAGAATTTGCTCGAAATGTACTATCCGAAGGCTTAAAACTACGGCATGTTTTGGTTGGAGAAGACTTCTGTTTTGGAAAAGACCGAAAAGGGAATGTAAAAATTCTAAAAGACTTGGGGGCTGATCTTGGCTTTGGGGTATCGTCGCTTGAATTAATTAAGGGCAAACATGGTGAAATCTCATCAACATCTATAAGAAATTTATTATCAGAAGGAAAACCAAAAGAAGCTGCTAGCCACTTAGGACATTGGCACAGAATTGAAGGACCCGTCGTTGGAGGAGAACAGCGCGGTCGTGTCTTAGGATATCCAACCGCCAATATGGAATTGAGCGGTTTACATATTCCAAAACTAGGAGTTTATGCTGTCCTTATTGACATTTTAGACGGACCTTACAAAGGCAGTTTCAAAGGCGCTGCCTCTATAGGCGTTAGACCAATGTTTGGCAAAAACAGTCCAAATCTGGAAACTTATATTTTTGATTTTTCTGGCGATATTTATGGAGCTCAAATATCAATTGCGCTTGTAGAATATTTGCGGCCTGAATTGAGCTTTGATAGTGTAGAAACATTAGTTGAGCAAATGGCTTCCGATTGTGAAAAAGCTAAAGAGACTCTTGCTTAATCATGGCTCCTCCAAAGAAAAAAAGCTCCATCTTTGCTAATAAATTTTGGGAAACAAAACCCTTAGAAAGCTTGAATTCTGAAGAATGGGAGGCACTTTGTGACGGTTGCGGAAAATGTTGCCTTAATAAAATCGAAGACGAGGAAACTGGAAAAGTTTTTTTAACACGGATAGCATGCCGCCTCTTTAGTGACGAGAATTGCTTGTGTAATGATTATGAGCATCGTAACGATCACGTCCCGGAATGTATTAAACTTACCCCGACCACAATCAAAGAAAATGCTTATTGGCTCCCATCCACATGTGCCTACAAATTACTTTATGAAAAAAAGCAATTACCAGTTTGGCATCCGTTGTTGACAGGAAACAAAGAAACTATGCATCGCGCGGGCATTTCTATAAAAGGCGCTACTATTTCAGAGAAATCTGTAAATGAAGATGATTGGGAAAATTTTATTATTCCGGAACCAAAATGAATTTTTCATCAGATAATACCAGCCCCGTTCCAAACCAAATTCTAGATAAAATAAAGGGTGCAAATGATGGGCATCAAGCCAGTTATGGTGAAGATGATTATATGTGCGAACTTAATGATCGTATCAAAGATATTTTTGAAACAGAGGAAGCAAGAGTATATTTAGTATCCACAGGCACAGCGGCAAATTCTCTCGCCTTGGCCTGTCTCTCTAATCCATGGGATACCATTTTTTGCTCCCCAATATCCCATCTACATCAAGATGAATGTAATGCGCCCGAATTTTTCACAGGAGGGGCAAAACTTACCCTAGTTGGGCAGAGTGACAAGATTAGTCCTGAAGAACTTAACACTGCCATGTTATCTGAAGAAACAAGAGGTATACATGGACCACAGAGAGGCCCCGTTTCAATAACGCAGATTACTGAAAAAGGGCGATGCTACAGTTTGAAAGAAATTCATCAAATTTCTGAAGTCAAATCTAAGTTCAAATCCCAACTACATATGGATGGAGCAAGATTTGCCAATGCTCTCTCTGCTCTAAATTGCTCCCCTGCAGAAATGACCTGGATGGCTGGAGTAGACGCAGTCACATTTGGGTGCACAAAAAATGGCTTGATGGGAGTAGAAGCTGTGATTTTCTTCAGTAGTGAATACGCACAGGAATTCGAATTACGTAGAAAGCGCGCAGGACATCTTTTTTCAAAAAATAGATACCTAGCTGCGCAAATGCTTGGGTACTTAGATAACAATCTATGGCTCGAATTGGCCAAGTCTTCTAATAAAATGGCAAAAAAACTAAGTAAATTATTGGGTATTTTACCATATGTAAAACTGCACCACGAAACTGAAGCAAACATGATTTTTGCTGATATGCCACGAAAAGCACACCAAGAACTCTTTAACTCTGGTGCGAAGTATTATCTGCGGAACGGTTTTTTAGAAGGAGATTTAGACGAGTTTGTGACAGGGCGTTTTGTGTGCTCATGGTCAACGACAGAGGAAGATATTAAAGCGTTTATAACAGCAGCAAAAAAAGTTAACTGTTAAAAGTCAAGATTTTCCACAGTAAGCGCATTTTGTTGAATAAACTCCCTCCGAGGCTCAACGACCTCACCCATTAAACGAGTAAACAAATCATCAGCCTCAGCTGCGTCATCTATTTTTACCTGCAATAATGTTCTTGCGTCAGGATCTAGTGTGGTTTCCCAAAGCTGATCTGGGTTCATCTCTCCAAGACCTTTATACCGCTGTAGATTCAAACCTTTCTCACCTTCAAGGAAAATGGAACCTAATAGGTCTAATGGCCCATGAATAATTTGTGCTCGGTCTTTACGCAGTAACTTTGCGGGCGCAGCGTACACCTCATTAAGACTATTAGTGAAGCTACCTGTTTTTCTGGCTTCCCCAGACCTTAACATCGGTCCATCAAGTGTACGCATTTCCTCTACACCTCTTAGAATGCGTGTCAGCCTAACACCGTGGTCTTGAGTTGGGCGACCGTTCCACCCCTTTTCATACTCCAACGCTATGAGGTTTAAACGTTCGGCCACTTTGTCAGCCGTACCTTGTAAATCTGAATCAACTACTCCAGGAACAAAAGCACCCGCAATAGCTGCTTGTTCTAGGATGTGTCGAGGATAGTGCGTTGGAAAGGCGTCTAGAACTCTTTTAAGCTGGCGTGCCTCCTCAACAACACGAATTAAATCATGAGAAGAAATCTCTGATCCATCCCCCAATCTCAGAATGGTGCTCTCACTACCTTGCTGAATGAGATAATCCTCAAGAGCAGATTGATCCTTTAGATAAACTTCTGATTTACCTCTAGCAACTTTATACAACGGAGGTTGTGCTATGTATAGAAATCCCCCTTCAACCAATTCCGGCATTTGCCGATAGAAAAAGGTAAGTAGAAGCGTTCTAATATGAGCCCCATCTACGTCCGCATCGGTCATTATTATTATCTTATGATATCTTAGTTTTTCTATATTAAATTCATCTCGTCCAATACCAGTTCCTAGTGCCATCACCAAATTACCAATTTCTTGACTGGCAAGCATTCGATCGAAACGCGCACGCTCTACATTAAGAATTTTTCCCTTCAAAGGTAAAATTGCCTGAGTACGGCGATCTCTGCCCGTTTGTGCGGAGCCTCCCGCAGAGTCACCCTCGACAAGAAAAACTTCTGCCTTTGAAGGGTCCTTTTCTGAACAGTCTTTTAACTTTCCAGCTAAGTAATTGACGTCCATTGCTGTTTTACGGCGTGTTAACTCTCGGGCCTTACGGGCAGCTTCTCTAGCTAAAGCCGCCTCGATAATTTTACCAACGATCGTTTTAGCTTCATTTGGGTTTTCTTCAAACCATTCAGAAAGCTTTTCATTCATTAGCCCCTCAACAGCAGGGCGAACTTCAGATGAAACAAGTTTATCCTTCGTCTGTGAGCTAAATTTCGGGTCTGGCACTTTTACTGAAAGAACACAGGTAAGACCTTCACGCGCATCGTCTCCAGTAAAATTCACCTTCTCCTTTTTTGCTATACCACTGGATTGAGCGTAGTTATTGATCGTTCTAGTTAGTGCGCCTCGAAAGCCAGCCATATGAGTTCCACCATCCCTTTGGGGGATGTTGTTGGTAAAAGGCAAAACATTTTCGTGATAACTGTCGTTCCACCACATTGCTACCTCAACACCTATCTCATCACGCTCACCGATAAAGAAAATTGGTTCTTGCATTATCGAAGTTTTGGAACGGTCTAAGTATTTTACAAACTCTTTCACTCCTCCTTCATAAAATAGCTCTGTTTTTCGAACCTCAGCAGGGCGCTCATCAATTAGGATGATCTTTACCCCTGAGTTAAGAAAAGCCAGTTCACGAAGGCGTTTTTCTAGTACTTCGAATGAATAGTCTAAATTAGAAAAGGTATCGGTGGATGCTAAAAACCTAACCTCTGTTCCTCTCTCTGCACCAGCGTCTCCCAAAATTTTAAGATGTTCTGCTGTTTCGCCATGCTCAAACCTAGCAAAGTGTTCCTTGCCGTCACGCCATACCCTAAGCTCTAACCACACTGATAATGCATTTACAACGGATACACCGACACCATGCAATCCACCGGAAACTTTGTATGAATTACTATCAAATTTACCACCTGCATGAAGCTGTGTCATGATTACTTCTGCGGCTGATACGCCTTCTTCTTCGTGAATATCGACCGGGATACCTCTACCATTATCTCTAACTGAGACACTGCTGTCAGGGCAAATTTTTACTTCTACATAGTCAGCATGTTTAGCAAGAGCTTCATCTATCCCATTATCAACAACTTCGTAGACCATATGATGCAAGCCTGAGCCATCATCCGTATCACCTATATACATTCCTGGTCTTTTTCGTACAGCCTCTAAACCCTTGAGAACCTTGATAGATTCCGCATCGTATTGTTGGGTGCCTTGCTCGCTCTCGGACATTAATGTCACCTTTTTTATTATTTAACTTACAATACCTTTTTTTTGTTCAAATGTCACGTGTTTCGATCTGTTGGTGCTTCAATAATTAATGTAAATTCTTGTAATAACTTGCCTCTTTTTTTGTTGCCGTTAGTGTACCGTTAAGGGGAAGTGAATATGGCGATCGCTCATGTGAAATCAAATATAAATCATTGGCAAGAACGTATAGATATGGCTGCAGCATTTCGCTGGACGGCTAGGCTTAACATGAATGAAGCCGTTGCTAATCACTTTTCACTTGCAGTGAGCCGTGACGGAACCAAATTCCTTGTTAATCCTAACATGGTTCATTTTTCAAGAATTAGAGCCAGCGATTTAATTGAGCTTGACTCGAAAAATCCCGACACAATGAACTTACCTAATGCACCAGATCCAACTGCATGGGGGTTACACGGCGCGGTACATAGGCTTTGCCCGCATGCAAAGTGCGCAATGCACATTCACTCTGATTATGCAACTGTTTTGGCAAGCCTAGAAGATAGCAGGCTTCCTGCAATAGATCAGAATTCTGCCATGTTCTTCAATAGGGTCATAGTAGATAATAATTATGGCGGGCTTGCCTTTGAAGAAGAAGGTGAAAGGTGCGCAGCACTTTTCTCAGATGAGAAGAAGAAGGTAATGGTCATGGGTAACCATGGGATTTTGGTAATAGGTAGTAATGTAGCAGAAACTTTTAATCGAATGTACTACTTCGAACGGGCAGCCAAAACTTACATTAAAGCACTTCAAACAGGTATGAAACTTAAGGTCTTACCAGATAACATAGCTGAAAAGACAGCAAGCGAACTTGAAAACTATCCAATTGATGAGTGTAAACACTTAAATGAATTGAAGAAAATTTTGATCAGTGAGGGATCAGATTTTCAATCATAAAGAAACAAATCTGATAATTTTTATTGCGAATGATTATCAATTGCATTGACAAGCCATTAGATCTCTCTAAGTATTACAAAGTTAACTTACTTAAGAAATTACCTAATGAAAATTGTCAATAAAATCCGTTTGTTCAATATAGCATGGGTTTGCATTTTGCTATGCTTCATATTGACGAGCCAGCTTTCAGCAGAAAAATTTAAAGCTGTCACTACTTTTACCGTAATCGCCGACATGGCACAAAACGTAGCCGGTGAAAATGCAATCGTTGAGTCAATCACTAAGGCTGGAGCAGAAATTCATGGATACCAACCCACCCCAAGAGATATCGTTAAGGCACAAGATGCTGATTTAGTATTTTGGAATGGGTTAAATTTAGAACTTTGGTTTGAACAGTTCTTTTCAAATCTCTCTAATGTCCCAAGCGCTATTCTCACAAAGGGCATAACTCCAATAAGTATTAAGGACGGAGAATATTCTGGTTTACCAAACCCTCATGCGTGGATGAGCTTAGATAGTTCCTTAATTTATGTAGATAACATAAGAGACGCGTTTGTGAAACACGACCCCGCAAATGCAATTTCTTATAAAACCAATGCCGAAGCCTACAAAAGAAAAATTAAAGATACAATTTTACCATTGAAAAACGCAGTACTAGAAGTTCCAAAAGAAAAAAGGTGGCTGGTATCATGTGAAGGAGCATTTAGTTACTTGGCTAGAGATTTTAAAATGAACGAATTGTATATCTGGCCAATAAATGCAGGCGCACAGGGAACTCCAAAACAAGTTAAGAGGGTAATTGACAGTGTAAGGGAAAATAACATCCCAGCGGTTTTTTGCGAAAGCACAATCCCTCAAGCACCAGCCCAACAAATTTCTCGAGAAACTGGAGCCGCGTATGGTGGAGTTTTATATGTTGACAGCCTTACAAAAGCAAACGGGCCAGTCCCAAGCTACATCGATCTTTTGAAAGTGACATCCGAAACAATAGTCACAGGACTTCAGTAACTACTGTAAAACAAATTAATACCAGACACGAACTTCATTCAAGATAGCAAGAATGGCCAAATGAACGAAAAAAAATCCGGCATAGTAACTAACGATTTAACCGTAACCTACAACAACGGAACTAAGGCCTTACGAAATGTCTCATTTGAGATACCCAGAAGCACAATAACGGCATTAGTAGGAGTTAATGGAGCCGGAAAATCAACGTTGTTCAAAGCGCTTATGGGTTTTATACCGACGATAAAGGGTGAAATATCGATACTGGGTCAATCTGTAAGATCTGCACTTAAAGATAATCATATCGCATATGTACCACAAGCAGAAGAGGTCGATTGGTCATTTCCTGTGCTAGTCCAAGACGTCGTCATGATGGGCCGATATGGACATATGGGATTTTTTCGAAAAACAACTTTAAATGATATATTAGAAGTTGACTACGCTTTAAACCGTGTTGGCATGGAAGACTTTAAAAACCGTCAAATTGGTGAATTATCTGGCGGCCAAAGAAAAAGAGTTTTTTTGGCTCGAGCATTGGCACAAAAAAGTGAAGTAATTTTGCTAGACGAACCTTTCACGGGAGTGGATGTAAAAACAGAGACGGCCATAATCAAACTTCTTAGAGAAATGCGAAAAGAAGGGAAAATAATGCTTGTTTCAACCCATAACCTTGGGTCAGTTCCAGAATTCTGTGATAGGACAATTTTAATTAAGGAAACGGTACTAGCGTACGGGAAAACAGAAAAAACTTTTACACGACAAAATTTAGAACTCGCATTTGGTGGAGTTCTTAGGCATTTTGTTCTTAGCGGAACAGATCTTCATGACGACGACGATACGCGCGAAATCCGCGTGATTTCGGATGACGAGCGTCCCTTCGTCCTATACGACGACGAAAACCAAAGTGATAAAGATGCTTGATGCTTTATTGGAGCCATTTTCTTATAGTTACATGATAAATGCCCTTTGGGTAAGTGCTTTAGTAGGAGGCGTTTGTGCTTTTCTTTCAGCATACTTGATGTTGAAGGGATGGTCTCTCATAGGCGATGCACTAAGCCATTCAATAGTTCCAGGGGTTGCTGGAGCCTATATGCTGGGACTGCCCTTCGCTCTTGGGGCTTTTGTTGCGGGGGGATTAGCCGCAGGCTCGATTCTTTTTTTACAACACCGCTCTAAACTCAAAGAAGACGCTATAATAGGGATTATCTTTACTGCTTTCTTTGGACTAGGTTTGTTTATGATATCAGTGTCCCCGATATCTGTGAGCATTCAAACCATTACAATGGGCAATATCCTCGCGATAACGCCGGCAGATACCGTCCAGTTGGCAATAATTGGCACTGTATCACTTTGCATCCTTACAACGAAATGGAAAGACTTTATGGTTACATTTTTTGATGAAAACCATGCGAGGTCTATAGGTTTGAATCCAGGTTTGTTGAAAATATTATTTTTTACAATTCTTGCTGCTTCTTGCGTTGCGGCACTTCAAACTGTCGGTGCGTTTTTAGTAATTGCAATGGTTGTTACTCCCGGGGCAACAGCTTACCTACTTACAGATAAATTTTCCAAATTACTCATTATAAGCGTTCTTGTTGGCACGATAAGTAGTTTTTTTGGTACTTATGTTAGTTATTTTCTTGATGGCGCTACTGGCGGAATAATTGTTTCAATCTTAACCATAATATTTATTTTTACTTTCATCTTTGCACCAAAACATGGATATCTTAATTCCAGACGCCGCGCAGCTTTAGAAGCAGATACTAATTATGGCTGAAATATTAAGTGCGCCATTCCAATATAGTTTTATGATAAACGCTTTCTTATTAACGGCTATCATATCTATACCATCAGCCTTACTTTCGTGCTATTTAGTGCTGAAAGGCTGGTCACTTATGGGAGACGCAATAAGCCACTCCGTACTTCCTGGAATAATAATATCTTATTTATTGCATATCCCGTTACTTATAGGAGCTTTCTGTTCTGGTATGATTTGCGCAGTTGCATCTGGATTTTTAAGTGAAAATAGCAGGATCAAACAAGACACAATAA
The DNA here is from genome assembly GCA_045564995.1 of Paracoccaceae bacterium. GTDB lineage: Bacteria > Pseudomonadota > Alphaproteobacteria > Rhodobacterales > Rhodobacteraceae > Salinivivens. Next base: position 75,237 of record JBJLGG010000014.1, read on the forward strand.
TGGGTGTAGTTTTTTCTGGAATGTTTGGCTTTGGCATTGTTTTGTACTCGAAAGTGTCCACTGAAGTACACTTGGATCATATATTATTTGGAAATATTCTTGGCCTGAGCCGTGAAGACTTATTAATTTCTTTTTTTATTTCTGCAGCAGTCACAATCCTCATAACCTTAAAAAGACAGGATTTGCTATTACATACTTTTGATCCAATACATGCTCGTTCTATTGGAATACCAGTTCGCTTTTTGCATTACGGATTTCTAGCAATGGTATCCATAACAATAGTAGCCACTTTATCGGCTGTAGGAATAATACTATCAATCGGTTTATTGATTGCCCCCGGGGCAATAGCATTTCTACTAACACAGAGGTTTGGCCAAATGCTTATAATTGCAACGATAATTTCTTTATTATCCAGCTTTTTAGGTATTTACATAAGTTTTTTTATTGACAGCGCACCAGCGCCAACAATTATTTTGTTACTCTCAGCCTTTTTCATTGGGGCGTTACTACACGCTAATATGAAACTTAAAACAAATTAAATATCTGGGATTTAGAGACTACTATATTGATATATTATTATGCACATGCGAATGTCTACTTTTTGCGAGACATGCCAGATCATAAAGAATGAATGATAATTTAATAAAAAGAAACGATGGATCTGAACTTGATGTGGATTGGGTTATGTCCCAGACCGCAAACACTTCAGCAATCGAGCGCCGCGCCACCACTCTTGGCTCTCGCAGATCAATAAAAAAAGACCATCAGGCTGCCTGGCTTTTGCGAGCAATTTCTTGCATAGATCTTACGACACTATCTGGGGACGATACAGAAGGTCGCGTAAGGAGGTTATGTGCTAAAGGAATCCGGCCTATTAGACCAGATTTAATAAGAGCCTTGGGAGTAACGAACCTTCATGTTGGGGCTATATGCGTATACCATGAGATGATTGGAGCGGCGATCACAGCCCTGGGTAATAGCGGCATCCCAGTTGCCGCTGTATCAACCGGTTTCCCCGCCGGCCTATCTCCTCTAAGCACCCGATTATTAGAAATCAATGAAAGTGTGGCAGCCGGTGCCAAGGAAATTGATATTGTTATTTCCCGTAGGCATGTACTCACACAGAACTGGCAAGAACTTTTTAATGAAGTTAAGGCATTTCGATCGGCCTGCGGAGAAGCACACCTTAAAACCATCTTGGCAACTGGCGAATTAGGAAGTCTAAGAAATGTCGCTCGCGCATCAATGGTTTGTATGATGGCTGGAGCTGATTTCATTAAAACCTCAACGGGAAAAGAAAGTGTTAATGCTACTCTTGCTACTTCTATAGTTATGGTGCGTGCTATCCGGGATTACTATGAACAAACAGGTTTTAAAGTCGGGTACAAACCAGCAGGTGGTATATCAAAAGCAAAAGACGCTTTAGTTTATTTAAGTCTTATGAAGGAAGAATTAGGAAATGATTGGGTAGACGCTTCTTTATTTCGTTTTGGAGCATCTAGCCTTCTGGGAGATATTGAGCGACAATTAGAACATTATATAACTGGTTCTTATTCAGCTAGTTACAGGCATCCATTGGGGTAGAACATGCAAATTAAAGAAATCTATGATAAAATGGATTACGGGGCAGCACCGGAAAGCTCTTTAGAAGCCCACAATTGGCTTGAGAAACACAATTATAATTTTGGAAATTTTATCAATGGAAAATGGAAAAGCTGCAAAGATCACTTTGATACCATTAATCCTTCTAACAACAAAGTATTAGCAAGAATTGGCCAGTCATCACAAGCTGATATAGACTCTGCTGTAAAAGCAGCTAGGACCGCTCAAAAAAAGTGGTCTGCGGAAAGTGATCATAAACGTGCGCGCATTCTATATGCCATTGCACGTCTTTTACAGAAGAATTCTCGTCTTTTTGCTGTTTTGGAAACCTTAGATAATGGAAAACCAATAAGAGAATCGCGTGATATAGATATCCCTCTTGCGCAGCGGCACTTCTATTACCATGCCGGGATGGCCCAATTAATGAAGGCAGAACTTCCAAATCGCTCTCCAATAGGGGTATGTGGTCAAATTATTCCATGGAATTTTCCACTTCTAATGCTTTCATGGAAAATAGCACCTGCCATAGCAATGGGTAATGCTGTCGTGCTGAAGCCTGCAGAATATACATCTTTAACAGCTCTTTTATTCGCTGAGCTATGTGTATCCGCGGGGGTTCCAAAAGGCCTGATTAATATTGTAACTGGCGATGGCAAGGTTGGCGAAATGATTGTTAGCCATAAAGATATCAATAAAATTGCATTTACCGGATCAACAGAAGTTGGAAAATTAATAAGAGAAAAAACTGCTGGATCAGGCAAATCTTTAACACTCGAGCTGGGTGGAAAGTCCCCATTTGTTGTTTTTGATGATGCGGACCTGGATAGTGCTATTGAAGGGGTTGTTGACGCAATTTGGTTTAACCAAGGGCAAGTTTGCTGTGCTGGATCTCGCCTATTAGTACATGAAGCCATTGCAGAAAAATTTTATAAAAAACTCAAAGCCCGAATGAAAACCCTACGCCTAGGAAATCCTTTAGACAAATCAATAGATATGGGCGCTATCATAGATAAAAAACAGCATGAAAAAATCAGTCGAATGGTTGCCCAGTCAACTGGAAAAGTTTATCAAGCCGATATACCATTACCCGAAGATGGCTGTTTTTTTTCACCAACCTTAATCACAGACTTGAACACTGCAGATCCACTGATGCAGGAAGAAATCTTTGGTCCAGTACTGGTAAGCACAACTTTTAGAACACCTTCAGAAGCAATAGAACTATCGAACAATACTACGTTTGGACTTGCGGCATCTATATGGAGCGAAAATATCAATTTATGCTTAGAAATCGCTCCGAAAATTAAAGCTGGGGTAGTGTGGATAAACGGAACAAATATGTTTGACGCCGCTGCTGGATTCGGTGGACTTAAACAAAGTGGATTTGGGCGAGAAGGTGGCTGGGAAGGTCTGCTAGCATATAGTAAATCAAAAAAACTTTCTCCTGCTATTATTAAGGATACACCAGTTAAAAAACAAATTACTAGACTTGATCATATTGACCGAACTGCAAAACTTTACATTGGAGGAAAGCAGTGTCGCCCCGATAGTGGTTATTCCCAAACAGTTTTTGACTATAAAGGAGAGCCTGTAACCCAGGTGCCTTTATCAAATCGCAAGGATATTAGAAACGCCGTAGAAGCCATGAACTCTGCAAAGGCTTGGTCTCACTCCAACGCACACTTAAGGGCTCAAATATTGTATTATATGGCCGAAAACCTCTCAGCAAGAACAGTAGAATTTACAAATAATTTACAATTACTTACTGGGAGAGCGGATGCACAAATTGAAGTAGAGACCAGTATTCAAAGACTATTTTTCTATGCGGCTTGGGCAGATAAATTCGATGGTAGCGCAAGAAGCGTACCCCTAAAAGCAATAGCACTCGTTATGAACGAAGCAATAGGCAACTGTAGTGTCATATGCGATGACAGGTACCCTCTGCTCGGATTTATATCAGCAATGGCACCTTTATTTGCTACAGGTAATCGATCAATTATTATTCCTTCAGAACCTTTTTCTCCCATCGTAACTGATTTCTACCAAGTCTTAGATACTTCAGACGTGCCTCCAGGAACTGTAAATATACTAACTGGCAAGCATACTGATTTGGCACTTGAGCTTGCTAGTCATATGGACATTGAAAGTGTCTGGAGCTTTTCAACATCAGATGTGTCAAGAGATATAGAAAAAGCTTCAGTTAGTAACTTAAAACGCACATGGGTTAGCAATGGCGAGAAACGGGACTGGTATGACGAAGAAAGTCAGGGCATACAGTTTCTAACGAACTCAATAGAAAACAAAACTATTTGGATTCCCTACGGTGAATAGCCATTATTAAGGCCTAGTTTTAACTCTTCCTTTTCTCTTATTCTTTAAATATTTGTTTCTCGGTTTTTTTTGTTTTTTCCGGCTTAAGTTAGATTGGCCATTTCTGTCCGACAGGCTTATTGGCTCATCGTCAAGATGGGTAAGTTGAAATACGAGCCCGCCTGCAAATGGATCTACCTCTTTTAGTATCACTCGAACGGACATTCCTAATTCAAGCTTTCGTCCAGTTTCTGAACCAATCAATCTATTGCCAGGTTTATCATATTTAAAATATTCGTTACCTATAGTCCTTACAGGAACAATACCATCGGCTCCAGTCTCATATAACCTGACAAATATCCCAAAATTTGATACCCCACTTATACTTCCATAGAATTCACCTCCGATTCTTTCTGACAAAAAATGTGCAAGATACCTGTCATTAGTATCCCGCTCGGCGACCATAGAACGTCGCTCAGACTCAGATATTTTTTCCGCAGTACGATGCATACTGTCAACATCCATATCTTTGAGACCATCATCACCCAGTCCAACAGCAGATATCAAAGCGCGATGTATAACAAGGTCAGAGTATCTCCTAATAGGTGAAGTAAAATGAGTGTATTTAGATAAAGACAAACCAAAATGACCAAAATTTTCTGGCGAATAATATGCTTGGCTCATGGAGCGCAATGTAGATAGATTTATTAAATCACGAAAAGGAACTGATTCTGCCTGAGCAAGCAATCGGTTAATGTGGCTAGCTTTTATAATTTGTCCCTTTGGCAAATTTAATCCTGCTGACTGAGCTGTTTTTCTCAAAGACTCGATTTTCTCTTTCTCAGGCTCTTCATGCACCCGGAAAATTGTAGGTACCTTTTTGTCAGATAATGTTTCGGCGGCGCAGACATTAGCAAGGATCATAAACTCTTCTATCAGTTTGTGAGCGTCCAATCTTTCTTTGAATCTAACTTCTGTTACTTTTCCTGTTTTATCGATGTCTATCTGCCTTTCAGGCAAATTCAATTCCAAAGGCCCTCTTTTATTTCGAGCCACTTTCAGACTATTATATGCCCCATATAAAGGATTTAATACTGGCTCCAACAGCTGCAAAACTTCCTGTCTTCCGATGCCCTTATCTACAGCCTCCTGAACCTCACTATACTCAAGCGATGCGGAGGATTTAATAAGTGCACGTATAAACTTATGACTTAGCTTATTACCTTGTGAGTCAATTTTCATTTGTACAATAAGGCAAGCCCTCTTTTCCCCCTCATGCAAACTGCAAAGATCCCCAGATAAACTATCTGGAAGCATTGGAACAACCCTATCAGGGAAGTACGTTGAGTTACCTCTGTAACGCGCCTCATTGTCTATCGAGTCCCCAGAACGAACGAAGTGTGCTACATCTGCGATAGCTACCCATAATAAATATCCACCAGCGTTTTTTGGATCATCATCCAATTTTGCATAGCAAGCATCATCGTGGTCACGGGCGTCTTGCGGATCGATCGTAACAAAAGGCATTTCAGTATAGTCATGCCACTTTTTATTATTTGTCAGGGTAGCTTTTTTTGATTGTAAAATCACCTCATCAGGAAAAGTATTAGGAATATTATGTTGATGTATCGCTATAAGAGATATTGACCTTGGGGCTGAAGCATCACCTAGCCTTTCTGAAATTCGGACCTTATCGGACCGAATTCTTCTTCCTGAATTGATTTTCTTAACTTCAACTAATTCTCCCTCGTCAATAGCCACACTTTCATCCAGCTCCACCAACCAATCTTGACCAGACTTGTCTATCGACCTAACCCTAGGCCCGTTTGGTGTGTTTCGAAAAATTCCAAGTTGCTTTTGTGGCTTGCTATCAATTTTCTTAATAACCTTTCCAACATAATCAAAATTATTAGTATTGACCAACTTAACTCTGGTTAGAATACGATCGCCGTAAGATAAGTTACCGGTGAATTTATCGGGTTCAATATAAACAATCGGCTCGTCGCCAAACTCATCCCAAAAAACAGGACGTGCGAAGATATCACCATCGCTGGTTGGTGCCATTACTTTTAAAATAAGAATTTTGTCCGGGGTTTTTGGGCGCTGATAAGCTTTGTTAGTCTTCACAAGGACTCCACCATGTTTTAAATCTCTTATTTATCAATCCTGGGCTAATAGAACCTGTTAGCTGAGACGCATCAACCACATCTTAGATTGTAGATAAAGTATGGTTTTCATTTATCCAGTTTATATTTTCGTCTTCAAAAAGACAGTGAGTCACCTAAGTTGTGACCAATCAAGGCTTTTTTTGCGCAGCCATATAGTCAGTGCGGTCGTCTACGTCACGTAAGATGTCACAACGGGCAACCTCTCAGTTTCCAACGTTTTAATAGTATCTTCATACGCATAAATCGAAGACCAACGGACGTTTTTAAAAGTTTTTTTTGATATTGTTCTTATTTTTCTTGCACCAAAAAGCCAAAAACCACCATCTACGGTAGGCCCTATAACAAACTCATTCCTCATTAAAACTGTAAAAGCCCTATCAATCTTTTCAATACTAACATCTGGAATATCAGAACCAATTATGCAAATTGGACCAACACGAAAACTCTCAATTATCTTGAGCATTCTCTCCCCTAGATCAGACATACCTTGAGAAATTCGCTTTAATTCAGGTGGCCACACTCTACTTTTTTGCCCCTCTATATCTGGCGTAACTGCAATAACAGTTTCCCATTTTGGATGTACCATATTGCGGATCAGAGACAGGCTTTGGTGCCTGTACCACCAAGCTGCTTCAATCATGCCAATGTCATTACCCAAACGGGTTTTGACTTTCCCCGGTCGTGGTTCTTTTACCATAATTACCAAAGTTGGCTTATATTTCGGCAAAATAGTTTTCTAAAATACGAATATAAACCTTCTTTAAGTCGCGTATTTGACTTATTTCAACCCGTTCATCAATCGCATGCATAGTCTTTCCTACTAACCCAAACTCCACGACAGGACATACATTCTTAATGAACCTGGCATCAGATGTTCCGCCCGTCGTAGACAGCACGGGTTTTACCCCAAGCTCTTGCTGAATAGACTCGCAAACAATATCAGATAAGTATCCAGGAACCGTAACAAAGCTCTCCCCTGTAATATGTGTGTCAACTGTAATTTCTGTCCCAGTCTCTTTGGAAATAACTTTCGAGGTTTTTTCCAGCCAATTTCTTATTGATTCCCCAGTATGATGATCATTGAACCTTATATTAACTGTCGCCGTTGATTTCTCGGGGATTACGTTGTTTGCAGAATTTCCAGTATCAATGGTTGTGATGGCTAAAGTTGATGGGTCAAAATGTTCAGAGCCGTGGTCTAAGCTTTCTTGAGTAAAGGCATCCATTAATCGAACAAGTGCGTTAAGAGGATTTACTGCTAGAGCTGGATAAGCAGTATGGCCTTGCAAACCCTTTACACAAAATTTTGCTGTAACTGATCCCCGTCGACCTATCTTTACCATTTCACCTAAGTATTCTGGACACGTTGGTTCACCCACAAGACAATGGCTAATTTTTTCATCATTTTTTCGCATCCAATCCAGAATTGCGCTCGTCCCGTTTTTAGCTTCACCCTCTTCATCACCAGTAATAGTAATAACAATAGAGCCACTCGGTGGGGTTTTTGCCACAAAGTCTATGGCAGCGGAAACAAATGCTGCAACACTTGACTTCATATCAGTTGCTCCCCGGCCAAATAAATAACCACTCTTTATCTCGGCCCCAAAAGGGTCTACCGACCATGATTTGGAGTTTCCAACCGGTACTACATCTGTATGGCCATTGTAGGCGAAACAATTTCCTAGTTTACCAGAGCCCCAACGAGCAAATAAATTTTCTACCCCCCCACGACTAATTCGATAACAAGAAAACCCATTTTTTTTTAGCAAATCTTCTATTAATGCTATTGCACCCCCCTCATCTGGGGTAACAGATGGACATTTTATAAGATCAACCGTAAGTTTTACTGGATCAATTTCACTCATCGTTTAGCCTAAATTGGTAATAGTTTCTGTACAGCTTTTGCCAACTCTGCTGGTTTCTCAATAAGCAGGTCAGCTCCTGCTTCTCTCAGCTCATTTGCCGATCCATATCCATAGCTCACTCCTACAGATTTAATCAAGTTTGATTTTGCGCCAATTATATCATATTGCCTATCTCCGATCATTAATGCGTTGTTCGGTTCAAAACCAGTAACGGCCAACGCATGTTTTAATAGAATGGACTTGTCAGATAGGGAACCATCAAGATTGGAACCAAATTCATATAAGAAATATTGTTTTAAATTAAAATACTCTATTATTGCATTGGCTGAAACAGTTGGCTTTGATGTAGCAAGACTAAGCATATAGCCCATCTCTAGCAACATCGCTAGTTGATCAGGAATGCCTACGTAGACACTATTTTCTAAATACCCTTTAACGTTGTACCGTTCTCGATATAAATTAACCGCCTCATTAAGATTTTCTTCAGGAATACCAAGCTTCTTAAAAGTACCCCACAAGGACGGGCCAACTACCCAATCACTATCCATTCCCAACTTTTCAAAATTCATTTTATCAAGTGCATAATTAATACAGGCCTTAATTCCTGGGCCAGCATCGGTCAGTGTTCCATCTAAATCGAAAAATATGATACGCCTCAATTTACTTTATCAGCTTCTGTATCATTTCCAAATATAGGCATAACATCAGCGACTATAACGGAGTTTTCATGCAAGGCACGTTCCATGAGTTGTTTTTCTTCAGGATCAATTTCATGTCCGTTGCTTATTCTTTCTTGAATTGAACCATAACCAACAACATTCAATGGTGCCATATTAGAGTGCCTCAATGTTGCAACAGCTTCTCGAACAGCCTCGTCTTCATCGACACCAGTAGAGTAGCAAATCAATGTTGCCCCAGTGGCTTTTTTTGGAAGACCGTCTTCCTTGGAGCGCCCTAAATTTACTTCTAACGTATATATAGCACGATGGTTTTTGTTATTATCTAAATTTTTTTTCACAAAATCTACAGATTTGCCAGGACCTTTAGACCAGGAAACCTTATCCTTTTAAATATCAATCACGGAGAAGTTCATTAATTCCTGTTTTACTTCGGGTTTTCTCATCAACTCTTTTTACAATCACTGCACAGTATAAACTTATATCGTTTCTAGTTGGCATTGACCCAGAAACAACCACTGAATATGGCGGCACCTCTCCATACATTACCTCTCCTGTTTCTCGATCAACTATTTTTGTCGATTGCCCAATATAAACCCCCATACCAAGAACTGAACCCTCTCGAACGATTACGCCCTCTACAACTTCTGAACGAGCGCCTATAAAACAATTATCCTCGATGATTGTTGGAGATGCCTGCATTGGCTCCAAAACCCCACCAATACCAACACCACCAGACAAATGAACATTTTTACCTATTTGAGCGCAACTACCAACCGTTGCCCATGTATCTACCATCGTTCCAGTTTCAACATGTGCACCAAGATTTACAAATGAAGGCATAAGAACCACTCCTGGCGCTATATAAGCAGAATGCCTTACAATACAACTTGGAACAGCCCTAAAGCCTGCCTCTTTCCAGTCGCTATTATTCCACCCCTTAAACTTATTATCGACTTTGTCCCACCAGCCTGAGCTTTGTGGACCCCCATCATGTATCTCCATATCCTTTAGTCTAAAGCCTAGCAAAACTGCCTTTTTAGCCCATTCGTTTACAACCCAATCGCCATTTTTAGTCCTTTCAGCGACACGTAAACTTCCGTTATCAAGGGCAGACAAAGTAGCCTCGATAGCCTCTCTCATTTCACCCATTGTTGAGGGGCTTATTTCTTCTCTGACTTCCCAAGCCGCCTCTATGGCTTTTTCCAGCACTGCATTTGACATGTGGTTCTCCATCAATTTTTCTGTGCTATATATTTTAAGAACAACCTACACAACGGAAAATCTTGAACTACAATTACATTTTCAGAAAACTATAATGTAATTAGGTTAAGTTAATTTTATCTAATGCGCCGCAGATAGACATATAAAGCACCGAGGCCACCATGCCTTCGATGAGACTGCTCTACTTGGAGAATTAAATTAGACAGATTGGCCTCTTTTAGCCAAATTGGAACCTGCGATCTTAAAACGCCACTGCGCTGTGGGATAGCATAACCAGGATCAGAGTTTTTTCCTTTTCCAGTTATAACCAATACCAATCTCTTTTGTGTTTTATGAGCAGAAATTATAAAATTTAATAAGGCTGGATATGCTTGTTCCAAATTCATGCCGTGAAGATCTAGACTAGCCTCTGGTTCCAGCTTTCCTTTCTTTAGCTTGGAAAACGTTCCCATATCCATTTTTACTTTTTGAAAGGTATTTGAAAAAACTTCTTTGCGCCGCGTTTTTTCGTCTTTTAGGTGGAATTTCATACCTTTTAGAACGGCACCCTTGGGTGCTTCATTATTAGAAAAACTTTCAGTTTCAGAAGAATTTTTTTCGTTTAACGGAAGTGTTGATTTTGCGACTTTTTCCCAAAGCTTCAATTCTTCCGAACTAAGTTTTCGCCTTTTCATACTTGCCACCCGGAGCCCCACAAACGGACCCTCAACACAAAACTAAATATTTATTCTAGCTACTAGTGGCAACAAGAAGCCAATTTGGATCAGATGATGATAGATCGCGAGAAAATGTCCATGTATCCTTTTGCCGCTTAACCTGTTTAGCATCACCTTCTATAATTTTCCCATCTTTATTTTTTACAACAGAGGAAAGCTCGCCGGTAAAAGCAACAGAAAGTTCCGCGACTTTAGTGCTGGAGTCGAAGTCTGCATTTTTTAAACTGAGCTCACGAATGCCGTAAAATTCTGCCTCAACCTTCAATTTCTTTTTTGCTCGCATATCAATTACTTGCTGAAAAGCGTCTTGAACATCTTCATCAAGAAAAACTTCTACGTCTTTCAAATCACCATTTTCAAATGCCATAAGTATCATTTCATAAGCGGATCTCGCCCCCGACAAAAAGTCATTTACCATAAATTCAGTATCTACTTTTTTCATAAGCGCCAACGCTTCTGCCGACGAGCTTTTTTTGTCAACATTATCTGTTATATCCGTATCCTCACCACCTTCTATAACGCGAAAATCCCTATTATTATTTGCTGGTGGGGCATCTTGTAGTGGAGGCTTCTCAAAACCCTCTCTGGTACCTAGTACATTCTTTAACCTCAGAACCAAAAATATGGCTATTCCTGCCAAAACAAGTATCTCGATAATTGCTGGACTCATTTCACGCTCCTGATCAGTGCGATGGTAGTAATTTTACTTTCAACTACTTATGTAGGTGTTAACCGTGTTAATGTCCACTAATGTAGAACAAGGATAGCAAAATAGATGTGGCTTTTTATTCTATTTTTTACTGTACCAGTGATTGAGATTGTCTTGTTTATAAAAGTAGGCAGTGCAATTGGGTTAATACCAACAGTTTTTGTTATATTGATCACAGCTTTAGCTGGAACCTTCTTTGTTAAACAACAGGCATCACAGCTCTTTGACCTATTCAAAAGAAAGGCTGGGAACCTAGAAGATCCATCTGAACCCATTGGGCATGGTGTTTTGGTGCTTTTTGCTGGCGCTTTATTGCTTACACCAGGTTTTTTTACAGACGTTTTTGGTTTTCTTTTACTTATTCCAAATTTTCGGTATTGGGTGTTTAGAAAAATCGAAAAAAGGTTTATTCATATTAGAAGTTTTAATAAAGAAACACCTAACCAGCACGAAACTATTTACGATGCAGATTATACAGATATTACACCAAACGCTGGGTCACCTTGGAACAAAAATAAAAACATAAAAGATTGAGCATATTTACAATCTGCAGAAACAGTTCTGCTCAAAGGAAAAAATTTATGGCAAAAAAAACCGACGATATCGCTCCACCAAAAATGAATATTCTCGCACAATACGTAAGAGACCTGTCATTCGAAAATATTCTTGCTCAAAAGGGTGTAGATGGTGAATTAAACCCAGAAATCCAAGTAAATGTTAATATAGATGCAAAAAAAAGAACAACAGAAAAGCAATTCGACGTAATAGTGAAACTCCGCGTTGATAGTAAGTCAAAAAATACAAATAATGTGCTTTTTGTTTTGGAACTAGATTATGGTGGTGTGTTTCAAATTGAAAATATCCCCGACGATCAATTACATCCATATCTACTGATAGAATGCCCACGAATGTTGTTTCCCTTCTTACGCAGGATAGTAAGCGATATCACTCGGGACGGTGGTTTCCCACCGCTGAATTTGGAAAACATAGATTTTCTTAAATTGTATAGACAAGAGATAGAAAGACGAAAACAAGAGGATAAAGAAGCAACTTCAGACTTAAAACATTAAAATTTTAGGACTTTAAAATTTTTGACCACATAGAGTTGTTTCCCAGCTTTTTTATAAAGTTTTCATGATTGGCTTTTTCTTCTGTTGTTAACCTAGATTTTAATTTTTCTTTTCTGACCTGTGCCCTTTTCTCATTAAATATGGAATTGTTATTTTCATTTGAAACGTTTGCTATATTAAGTGCAAAATCTGGCTGCTTACCGCCAACTAATTCTAAATAAACTTCTGCCAGGATTTGACTATCTAGAAGTGCACCATGTACAACTCTTGCTGAATTATCAATTTTGAATCTTCGGCAAAGCGAATCTAGAGATGCTGGCGATCCGGGAAACTTTTTTCGGGCAATTGCTAACGTATCAGTTGCCCTATCAAATGTGATTTCTTCTTCATCAATACTTTTTAATTCTGCATTAATGAATTTAATATCAAAGGCAGCATTATGGATGACTAGTTTTGCAGACCCAATGAAGTCTAAAAACTCTTTTGCAATTTCTGAAAACTTAGGTTTGTCAGAAAGGAACTCGTCACTCAAACCGTGTATGGCGAATGCTTGATCTGGCATTGATATAAGTGGATTGATGTATTGGTGATAAACGTTTCCTGTTGGCACATGATTATATAGCTCAACCGCGCCAATCTCTACTATCCGATGGCCGTCTTGTGGATCTAGACCTGTAGTCTCCGTATCTAAAACTATCTCACGCATAAGGTTAAGCTCTAAGCATATCTAATATTTCTATAACTTGTTTTTCAACGGCCGTATGAGAAGTTGTTTCAATAACATAATCTGCAAGGTCACATTTTTCGTTGCTAGGCATTTGTTTGGACATGAGCTCCTTATAATAATCGTCATGCCCTTTATTTCGGTTTTTCAGCCGTTCCATTTGATTTTTTGTGCTGGTAAATACACAAACTGTTTTATCCATCTCTTTATCTGCACCAGTTTCAAACAGTAGCGGTATATCAAAAACAACAACATCAGAAGAAGTATGTTTTTGAAAGTTTTGTCGGTCCTCTAAAATTAGTGGATGTACAATTTCTTCTAACTCTTTCAGATTTTCAGGCTCATTTTTTAACAGTGCTTTTAATCGGCTTCTAGAAATAGACCCAGCTTCCACTGATGATGGAAAAAGCTTAGCCACTTCGACAACCGCCTTACCCCCTTTTGAATAAAGCTTATGCACTGTTTTGTCAGCATCCCAAACGTCACAACCGAGTTTTTCAAAAACTTTTGCAGTTGTAGTTTTGCCCATACCAACAGACCCTGTTAATCCAATTTTAATCATGACTTAAGTAATAACTCTCTTAGATCCTGTGAATCAGCAGGTTTTACACCAAACCAGCGCTCAAAACCTGGTATTGCTTGGTATATTAACATTCCTAGTCCATCTACAATACGACAACCATTTTTAGACGCATACGCCAATAAGGGAGTTTTAAGTGGTGTATAAACTATGTCAGTAACAAGCGTATTTTTACTCAATTTGTCTAGGGGTATTGGTAGATCTGCTTTTCCAATCATTCCAAGCGAAGTTGTATTTATAACAGTTGCCGCATCATTTAAATAATTTTGAACTTTCATCCAATCCACTACTTTTATTTTTGCTCCAAAATCCGACCTTAATTGATCTGCTCTGGATCGCGTTCTGTTAGCAAGTACGATTTCGTTCGCACCATCCTCGATTAATGCTCCTAGTATCGCTCTTGATGCTCCTCCAGCTCCAAAAACCACCGACATACCATCTTTAGCTGTCCAGTCTTTGTATTGTGACTTTATATTCTGAATAAACCCATAACCATCTGTATTATCAGCATAAATTTTACCATCTGACAAAAAGGTTAATGTGTTCGCTGCTCCTATAATCGCAGCTCTATCTGAAATTTTGTCGGCTACCTTTAATATCTTTTCTTTATACGGAATCGTAACATTCGCACCGACAAAACCAAGTCGAGGTAAAGACCGGATATGCTTTTCAAAATTTGTTGGATCAATATCAAGCGGAATATAAAAACCATTCACACCAAACTTCGACAACCAGAAATTATGTAGCCGAGGTGACTTTGAATGGCTAACTGGGTGACCTAAAACCGCTGCTACTGGTATTTGAGATAAACTCAATGTTTTAACACTCCTCGATTAACTAAATGATTTAGTAACTGTATAATGGGCAAACCTAAAATACTAAAATAATCGCCATTAATTTTTGATAAAATAGAGATACCGCTGTTCTCGATTTTATAACCGCCAACGCAGTGCTTTACTTCGCTCCAGTTATCATCAACATAATTAGAAATGTATTCATCAGACAAATTATGCATTGTGATTGTTGCAGATCCAATAAATCTCCATTCTGCTTTATTTGCGGAATAAACCACACAAGCAGAATAAAGTGTGTGGCTCTTATTTCTAAGAAACTTAAGTTGGTCAACTAAATCGGTAGGGTTATTCACTTTCGATAAAATTTGGCCGTTACATTCCATTATTTGATCACATCCAATTACTAGTTTATCTAAATACTTACATGAAAGCTTCTTTGCTTTCATAGCTGCCAAAACGTCTGCTAAATCACGCGCAGAATAGCCCTCATTCGTATAAGAAAACTTTACTTCTTTCTCATCTATATTAGCATCGACAACAGTAAATTTTAGACCGGCCTTAAGTAAAAGCTCTGATCTAATTTGGGACTTCGATGCTAATATTATACCATTTGTCATGTTAATAAATCTTTAATATTTTTACCTGCTAGAAAATATTTTTCACTATCTCCAAGCTTTTGTATTTTTTATTACATTATAATATTTTTCTATACAGAGGATAAGGATAAGTTAAACAATTATATAATTGTGTACTTTTTTATGAATAAATAATTAACTACTTGTTTAATATCAGTAATTTTTAATTATTTGAAACTAATAAAGCTGTTGAAATATGCTTTATAAAATTTAATCCACTATATCTCTTTTACCTATTACTAAAACTACTCTTATCTTATAATATTTTATTAATAATAGAATGGACACAATTTCTATGACCGAAATACTGACATCACTATATCCATGGATAAAATCCTTACACATAATAGCGGTAATATCGTGGATGGCTGGTTTATTCTATTTACCACGCATTTTTGTATATCACGTAGAAAGATCTAATGGTGAAGACCAACTTAATGAAGTTTTCTTAGTTATGGAAAAGAAACTTCATTCATTTATAATGAACCCTGCTATGATAGTATCATGGATATGCGGGATACTGTTGTCTTTAACACCCGGTATTATAGATTTTTCTGAATTATGGGTTTGGGTAAAATTAGTATCAATTATAGGAATGACGTTTTTTAATATTTGGTTGGGTATTAAAATAGTTGACTTCCAAGATGGGAATAACAGCCTATCCGGTAAGCAGTATAGATTACTAAATGAAATTCCAACTATATTATTAGTGGCTATAGTAGTGTCAGTAATAATTAAATTTTAACTTTTATTGACTCAAGACATGTTTTTTATTACGAGATCGATA
Source organism: Paracoccaceae bacterium (assembly GCA_045564995.1). Taxonomy (GTDB): domain Bacteria; phylum Pseudomonadota; class Alphaproteobacteria; order Rhodobacterales; family Rhodobacteraceae; genus Salinivivens. The sequence goes on from JBJLGG010000014.1 coordinate 91,095, forward strand.
TTCCAGTTCTGGATGTAAATCTCATAAGTAAATTCTATTTAAAGGGTATGATATGTCTGCTCAGAAGCTGAACTTGTCTGATCTTAAATCAAAGAGTCCAAAAGACCTTCTTTCAATGGCGGAAGAATTAGAAATTGAAAACGCTTCGACCATGCGTAAAGGCGAGATGATGTTTCAAATTCTAAGAGAGAGAGCAGATGAAGGATGGGAGGTTTTTGGGGAAGGCGTTTTAGAGGTATTACAAGATGGTTTTGGGTTCTTAAGAGCGCCTGAAGCAAACTATCTTCCTGGACCAGATGATATATATGTATCACCGGAAATCATCCGTCAGTTTTCTCTTAGAACAGGCGACACTGTAGAAGGTATGATAAAAGCGCCAAATGAAAATGAGCGTTATTTTGCCATAGTTGGTGTTAATCAGATAAACTTTGAAGATCCACAAAAAGCTAAACACAAAATAGCATTTGACAACCTTACACCTCTTTATCCCGACGAGCGCCTAACAATGGAGATAGAAGATCCAACAGTAAAGGATAGATCAGCAAGAGTGATAGATTTGGTTGCTCCAATTGGTAAAGGACAGAGATCTTTAATAGTAGCCCCACCACGAACTGGTAAAACCGTGATTTTGCAAAATATCGCTCACAGTATAGAGAGAAATCATCCTGAGTGCTACCTTATAGTGCTGTTAATAGATGAGAGACCGGAAGAAGTTACAGACATGCAAAGGTCAGTGAAAGGGGAAGTAATATCTTCTACGTTTGATGAACCTGCCACGCGGCACGTTGCTGTATCTGAAATGGTAATTGAAAAATCAAAACGGCTTGTTGAACATAAACGTGACGTTGTTATTTTGCTGGACTCAATAACTAGATTAGGTAGAGCTTTTAACACAGTGATACCATCATCTGGTAAAGTGTTGACAGGTGGTGTGGACGCAAATGCCCTCCAAAGACCAAAGAGATTTTTTGGTGCTGCAAGAAATATTGAAGAGGGTGGGTCTCTAACAATAGTATCAACAGCTCTAATCGACACAGGGTCAAGAATGGATGAAGTTATCTTCGAAGAATTTAAAGGTACGGGTAACAGCGAAATTGTTCTAGACCGTAAAGTTGCAGACAAAAGAGTTTTTCCAGCAATTGATATTTTAAAGTCTGGCACAAGGAAAGAAGATCTACTTGTTGATAAGTTAGATTTACAAAAAACTTTTGTACTGAGGCGAATATTGAACCCGATGGGCACAACAGACGGTATAGAATTTTTATTGTCAAAATTAAAGCAAACCAAAACAAATTCGGAATTTTTTGACTCAATGAATACTTAAACCATTGCGAGACTGCTATTGGATACCATATTTGCATTAGCATCAGCACCTGGCAAAGCAGGCATTGCTGTAATTCGTATATCGGGGTCCGCTGCAATCAGCGTGGTAGAAAAGATAACACAGTCGGAACTAAATGGGCCAACACCAAAGCTTCGGGTCATTTATGATGTAGATGGCAACTTTATCGATCAAGCACTAATACTTATATTTCGAGCGCCGAACAGTTTTACAGGAGAAAATGTTGCAGAGCTTCACTTACATGGCTCTAGCGCAGTGGTGTCGTCAATTATTGATTTATTAAATAATATTAAAGGGTTACGGCTAGCAGAAGCAGGGGAGTTTACACGAAGATCTCTTGATAATGGAAAAATAGATTTGGCTCAAGTAGAGGGGTTGGCCGACCTTATTGAGGCAGAAACAAGCGCACAGCACAAGCAGGCGGCGAGGGTGTTTAGCGGTGCGCTTGGCAGGAAAACAAAAAAATGGAGACAAATTTTAATCAAGGCTGCAGCACTATTAGTCGCAACGATAGACTTTTCTGATGAAGAGGTTCCGGATGAAGTAACATCTGAAGTAGAAACATTAATTAATAAAGTGTCCACGGAATTAGATAAGGAGATCGTTGGGGTTCAAACCGCTGAAAGAATAAGGGCTGGTTTCGAGGTCGCTATTGTAGGTGCGCCAAATCTCGGTAAATCTACCTTATTAAATTTTCTGGTTGGCAGAGATGCAGCAATAACATCAGATATCAGCGGAACAACTAGGGATATAATTGAGGTAAAGCTCGACTTGCGTGGATTGCCTGTGACAATCTTGGACACGGCGGGGATAAGGGAGTCGGTTGACGCAATAGAGGAGGTTGGTATCAATCGCGCTTTAGAAAGGGCGAATTTATGCGACCTACGCATAGTGCTGTCTGAAGACGGTAAATACCCACCGGGTTTAGTTCAAAAAGAAACAGATATAGTTTGCAGCGCGAAAGATGATGATGGAAAAAGAGGCGGTGTATCAGGAAAAACAGGTGCCGGTGTAGATGATCTAAAACACAAGATATGGACTTATTTTATCAATCAAACACAAGATGTAGGTATTGCTACTCGCGAACGACATAGGGTTTCTATGATGGATGCAAAACATTTTCTAAGTAATGCAATTGTATTGTTGAAGGATGGTCCAGAGTATTACGATGTAACAGCAGAAGAAATAAGAGCAGCAACATATGCCTTAGATAGCTTAATTGGAAGAATCGGTATAGAGAATGTTTTAGATGAGGTTTTTTCAAGCTTTTGTTTGGGTAAATAGGTGTTTCACGTGAAACAATTTGATGTAATAGTTATTGGTGGGGGCCACGCAGGTTGTGAGGCAGCAGCAGCAGCAGCACGAGTTGGTGCTAATACAGCATTAGTGACAATGAAAAGCTCTGACATCGGTGTAATGTCGTGTAATCCGGCTATTGGGGGTTTGGGTAAAGGACATTTGGTTCGAGAAATAGACGCTTTAGGCGGTTTGATGGGGTTAGCTGCAGATGAGGCTGGTATACAATTTCGTTTACTAAACAGAAAAAAAGGACCAGCGGTACAGGGCCCAAGAGCGCAAGCCGATAGGGCTCTTTATCAGTCAGCAGTAAAGCGCTGTCTTTTTGGTATTGAAGGTCTGTGTTTAGTAGAGGGTGAAGTTGTTGATTTACTTGTAGATGGTTATCGTGCCTGTGGTATCAGGTTGGTAGATGATAGCGAGTTATTTGCTAAGTCTGTAATTATTACCTCTGGGACCTTTTTGAACGGGCGGATCCACATTGGTACAGAAAACCACCCTGGAGGCCGCATGGGTGATCAGCCATCTAATTTATTGGCTGATAGAATTAAAGACATCGGGATAGATTTTGGGCGCCTAAAAAACAGGTACGCCGCCTAGGTTAGATGCGCGTACAATAGCTTGGGATAAAGTTGAGATGCAGCCAGGTGATGATGTGCCGGCTATGTTTTCTTTCTTAAGTAGTGCTCCGATTGCTCAGCAGATATCTTGTGGTGTGACCCATACAAACGAAAAAACCCATGATATTATTAAGGAAAATTTAGAAAAATCTGCAATGTATAGTGGTAAAATAGAGGGTGTTGGGCCGCGCTATTGTCCATCGATTGAAGATAAAATCGTCAGGTTTTCAGATAAGCCGTCTCATCAAGTATTTCTTGAGCCAGAGGGGCTTAATGATCACACGGTATATCCTAATGGTATTTCAACATCTTTGCCGGCAGAAACCCAAGAAGAGTATGTAAAGAGCATAATTGGCCTAGAGGGTGTTGTAATTTTACAGCCAGGATATGCCATAGAATACGACTATGTTGATCCAAGATCTCTTGATAGCTCATTAGCAGTTAAGGGGTATGATGGTCTTTACTTGGCGGGGCAAATAAACGGGACTACAGGATACGAGGAGGCAGCGGCACAGGGTTTGGTTGCGGGTTTGAATGCGGGTCGGAAGTCTTTGGGTTTGGCGGGCGTTACGTTTTCTAGGTCTGACAGTTACATTGGTGTCATGATTGATGATTTGGTTTGTCGTGGTGTGACAGAGCCGTATCGAATGTTTACATCAAGAGCTGAGTTTAGGTTGTCTCTTCGAGCTGATAATGCTGACCAAAGACTAACGCCGATAGGGATTGATATTGGTTGTGTGGGAAAAGAGCGAGAAGAGGTTTTTATTCATAAAGTCAATAGGTTAAACAGAGCTAAAGAAATTTTTGAGTTGCAAACATACACACCTAAGACACTTTCTGAAAACGGAATTTCTATTAGCCAAGATGGTACCCGCAGAACTCTTATGCAGGTTTTGGCCTTTCCAAACGTATCATACAAAGACCTTTTTAAATTGGAGCCTGAGTTAAAAACTGTGGATGTTGATATACTTAACCAGATACAAAAAGATGCCACCTATGTTAATTATTTAGACCGACAAAGAAAAGATATTGATGCTATCAGACGCGATGAGCAAGTCCAAATCCCGGCAGGCTTGGACTATAACTCGATACAGGGTCTATCTACTGAGTTGAGGTTAAAGCTCTCTAGGGCACGCCCAAAAAACATGCTTCAAGCTGCTAGTATTGATGGAATTACACCGGCTGCCTTAATGTTGGTTATGGCTAAGATAAAATTTATGGGCAAAGCTGCCTCAGCATGAGAGAGGAGGAGTTACTGCCGGGATTTGCTGTTTCACGTGAAACATTTTTAAAGCTGAAGGAGTATGAAAAGCTTCTGACCAAGTGGAATTCAAAAATTAATCTTGTCTCCAAGTCAACCCTTAGGGATTTTTGGAACCGTCATATTCTAGACAGTGTACAGGTTTTTTGTTCAATTGGCGAAAAAACAGGAAAATGGGTTGATTTTGGGAGCGGTGGTGGTTTTCCGGGTCTAGTTTTAGCAATTTTATCGGACGAGTTTGAGGTTTCAAACAGTTTGTGTCTAATAGAGGCAGATGTCCGTAAATCAGTTTTTTTAAGAACGGTTTGTAGAGAGCTTGGCTTGGTGGTCGATGTTTTTAATAATAGAATAGAAGAGATATCACCTATGCTTGTTGATGTCGTTAGTGCAAGAGCGCTGGCACCGCTCAAAACGCTATGTTTTTATGCAGAAAGTCACTTAAATGAAAATGGTATAGCGGTATTTGCAAAAGGAGAAAACTGGGAGTCGGAGCTTTTAGAGGCTCAAAAAAATTGGATATTTGAGTATGATGTTGTTACAAGTAAATTGCATCAGGGGTCGGTAATCTTGGTTCTAAGAGGTATTAAAAGTGTCTAATAGTGTTGATAATAATGACCTCAAAGTGGTGGCTGTAACAAATCAAAAGGGTGGTGTTGGAAAGACTACAACCACAATAAATTTAAGTGCTGCCCTAATCGAGTTAGGAAAAAAAGTATTGATTATCGACTTAGACCCACAGGGTAATGCCTCCACAGGTCTTGGTATCGATTATGACCAAAGAAGTTTAACTGTTTATGATGTTTTGTTAGCAGAAACATCTGTTTCGAAGGCTGTTTTACCCACGTCCATGGAGGGTTTACATATTATACCCTCAACCGTTGATTTAAGTTCAGCAGACATAGAGCTAATTAAGACAGCAAATCATAGTACTGCACTTTCCAGAGCATTAAGTGAAGATCGAAGCCTGGTTGATAGTTATGATTTTGTTTTTGTAGATTGTCCGCCGTCACTAAGCCTTTTAACTATAAATGCAATGGTGGCTGCAAATTCTGTTCTTATACCTTTACAGAGTGAATTTTTTGCCCTGGAGGGTTTGTCACAACTAATGTTGTCTGTCCGTGAGATTAGAAATTCAGTAAATACAGAGCTTCGATTTGAGGGTGTGGTTCTAACAATGTTTGATCGTCGTAATAATTTATCTCAGCAAGTTGAAAAGGATGCGAGAGAAAACTTAGGTGAAATTGTTTTTAAAACAGTAATACCGAGAAATGTAAGACTAAGTGAGGCACCATCGCACTCTATGTCGGTACTTACTTATGAACCAAGATCCAGGGGGGCACAGGCTTACAGGCGGCTGGCTAAAGAGTTTTTAAAAAATAATAGGGATATCTAATATAAATTTGGGTGAGGCTAATGGTTAAAAAAACTAATAATAACAAAGGTTTAGGAAGGGGCCTCAGTTCTCTTATTGCGGATGTTTCTGCTATTTCCGATACCAAGGCATCGTCTCCTTCTGGTGCAAGCATCTCATTGGGATATCGTAGTGAGCCTTTAATAAATATCTTTCCAAATCCAGATCAGCCTCGTCGGACTTTTAGCGAAGAGGGCTTAAAGGAATTATCAAAGAGTATTAAAGAGAAGGGTGTTGTTCAGCCGCTCATTGTTAGGAAAAGATCTAATGATGACGGGTTTGAAATAATAGCAGGCGAACGAAGATGGCGAGCAGCGCAGCTCGCGCAACTAGATACTTTGCCAGTAATAGTAAAAGAGTTTTCCGACAACGAAGTCCTTGAGATTGCAATAATTGAAAATATTCAACGCGAAGAGTTAAACCCAATTGAGGAGGCTCGTGGGTATCAACAGCTCATGGAAAAGTTTGGAAGGACACAGGAACAGGTGTCGAGCGCCCTCGGAAAAAGCAGAAGTTATATCGCAAACCTTTTAAGATTATTAAATTTGCCTGACGAGGTTATTAATTATTTGGTATGCGGGCAGATAAGCGCCGGTCATGCTAAGGTTTTGGTGTCTACTAATAAGGCAATAGAAATTTCCAGGCTGATAATTAAAGATAAATTATCTGTAAGAGAAACTGAGGAATTAGTAAGGTCTTTTAAGCAGTTAGATGATGAAAAGCACATAAAGCAACCAAGAAAAAATATTTTAAACCAGAAAGATACAGATACTAAGGCGCTTGAGGGCGACTTTTCAGCATCTCTTGGTGTCCAAGTTTTTATTGACCACAAAGCTGGTAGTGAAGCTGGGTCTATTATTTTGAAATATAAGACATTAGAGGAGTTTGATAGGCTTCGCGAGGTCTTGGTTGGGGCAAGGTAAATTAGTAAAAAGTATCCGAAAGCTTATTTATAATTTGATTTAAAACTATTCTTCCAGAAGAATTAACCGATAGCCTGTCGTCATCTACAGTTACTAACCCAAGGTCAGTAAGGTACCCAATATTATTCTCATTAATTTTGTGATCACAAATTTCTTTTACTCTGGAAAGAGATATCCCTTCAGAAATACGTAGACCCATTACCATGTATTCTTTAGCCTGATCTACTGATGATATTGGGGTTGTGGTTTCATAGTTTTTACTGTTTTTCACCGCGCTCAACCACTCCCGTGGGTCGTGTTTGCCTACTGTAGCCAACTTTTTATCATCTATTGTGATACGACCATGAGCACCTGGGCCTACCCCAAGATAGTCACCATATCGCCAATAAACTAAGTTATGTCTACTTTCTGACCCCGGCTTGGAATGATTGGAAATTTCATAAGCGGGCAAATTGAATTTATTGCATATATCTTGCGTAACTTCATATAAGTTAGCAGCTTGATCATCGACTGGAAGCCCTTTTAGTTTTCCTTTCTTAGAAAGGTTTCCAAAAGGGGTGCCGTCTTCAATAGTCAATTGGTAAAGCGAAAGATGGCTGGTTTCCAGCTCAAGTGCTCTTATTAGTTCTGCAGACCAATCATCAATCGTCTGATCTTGTCTTGCATAAATGAGATCTAAACTTGTGTGATTGAAGATTGAATTTGAGATCTCTACAGCATTAATGGCTTCACTCACAGAGTGTAGACGCCCCAGCCTTTTTAAATCCTTATCATTCAGGGCCTGAACACCAACAGAAAGCCTATTTATGCCAGCATCATAATATTCTTTAAATTTATTAGCTTCAAAGGAAGATGGGTTAGCCTCTAACGTGACTTCCAGATCATTGGAGACAGTCCATAGACACTTAATTCTGTTCATAATCTCAGATACTAATTTTGGGCTCATTAGGCTTGGGGTACCACCCCCAAAGAAAACAGTATTAAGCAAGCGTGGAGATATCTTGATTGCGGCCTCATCAAGACATTTCAAATAAGCCTGAAGCCATGCTTCTTGATCAATCTCCTGAGCCACATGGCTGTTAAAGTCGCAGTATGGGCACTTTGATTCACAAAATGGCCAATGAAGATAAATGCCAAATCCCCCGTTTTGCCAATCATTAATCAATTAAAACAGCCTGATAATAGTTTTGTGAAAGCATCGGCGCGGTGGCTTATCTTGTTTTTCTCCCAGCGATCCATTTCTCCAAATGTTTCATTGTAACCATCGGGTAAAAAAATAGGATCATAACCGTGACCATTTTTTCCACGCATAGGCCATACTAAAGAACCCTCAATAACGCCCTCAAAAGCTTCGTCATGGCCATCAGGCCATGCTAACACTAAAGTACATCGAAACTGTGCAGTTCTTGGATATGATGCATCCACTTCGGTTAGTGCATTATGAGTTTTCTCCATAGCATATACGAAGTCCCTCCCACCGGAAGTTTCCGCCCAATTAGCTGTATAAACACCTGGAGCACCGTTTAAAGCGTCGATAGTGATGCCGCTGTCATCCGCCAAAGACGGTAAATTACTAAGTTTCGCTGCAGAATGAGCCTTGATACGTGCGTTACCAACAAAAGTATTATCGGTTTCATCGGGCTCTATAAGATTGAGTTCGTACGCACCTTTAATATTTATCTTAAATGGTTCGAACAAATGCCTGATTTCTTCAAGTTTACCCTGATTGTGAGTAGCTATTACTAGCTCTGGGCCAGTAAATTTGCGTGTCATGCAGTAGCCTTTTCCTGTGCTATTATTAATTCACCAATTCCTTTAATGGCCAAATCCATTAGGTCATTTAATTGGTTTCTAGAATAGGTAGACCCCTCGGCACTGATCTGTGTTTCTATCATACTTCCCGAACCCATCATGATAAAGTTGCCATCTACTCCTGCTTCACTGTCTTCAGCATAATCTAAATCTAGAACAGGTTGCCCAGCGTAAATTCCGCAGCTGATAGCCGCTATCGGTGATATTAAGGGGTCGGTAGTTATTATTCCTTCCTTCAAAAGTTTATTAACTGCTAACTTAAGAGCAACCCACCCACCACTTATTGATGCACAGCGGGTCCCTCCATCTGCTTGAATTACATCACAATCAACTGTTATTTGCCTTTCACCTAAAGCGACCCTATCGACACCGGCTCGAAGGGAACGTCCAATAAGCCTCTGGATTTCAACGGTTCTTCCCCCTTGCTTTCCAGACGCCGCTTCACGGCGCATCCTACTACCAGTTGATCTTGGTAACATGCCATATTCCGCGGTAACCCAACCCAAGCCCGACCCTTTTACAAAAGGGGGTACTCTATCTTCTACTGTTGCCGTACACAGAACATGCGTATCGCCAATCTTAATCAGGCAAGAGCCTTCAGCATGTTTTGTAACATTTGTTTCGATTAAAATAGACCGACTTTCATCAAGGTTTCTTCCAGATGGGCGCATCAAATTTCCTTTTTTAAAATGCCATACATTTGCTTTAAGGTATTTTGCAACCCCGATTGACCTTTTCCCTATCGTTACTTTAATTAGTTAGTAAGGAATATTTATGACTAAGTTGAATAATATCTTAACTGAAATGAATGATCGCTCAAGAGAGGTTTTCCAGCGTGTTGTTGAGGGATACTTGCAGAGTGGTGAGCCTGTAGGCTCAAGAACTTTAACACGCAGCTTAAGCGAAAATTTGAGTGCGGCCACCGTTAGAAACGTTATGCAAGACTTGGAATATCTTGGTTTACTTGATAGCCCACATGTTAGCTCGGGTAGAATACCCACTCAAATGGGCTTAAGGATGTTTGTGGATGGGCTTCTTGAGGTAGATGGATTAGCGATTACTGATAGAGAAAAGCTTGATGGAACCATCAATGAAAACCCTAAAGATATCTCTGCAACCTTGGATAAAATTGGTTCGGCACTTTCTGGTATAACACAGGGGGCTTCCCTCGTTTTAAGTCCTAAGCAGGAATCTGAAATAGAGCACGTAGAGTTTGTATCATTAGCGCACGATCGAGCACTTGTTGTTCTAGTCTTTTCAAATGGTCATGTAGAGAATAGACTTTTCCAGCCTCCACTAGGTCAAACCCCTAGTTCTTTAAAAGAAGCAGCAAATTTTTTAAACTCTATAATGCAAGGCCGGACTTTATCACAAGCTAAGGAAATTATTCAAAAAGAGATCTCCATCAGAAGGCAAGAGTTGGATAGTTTGGCAGCAGAACTTGTTGAAAATGGAATTGTATTTTGGGAAGCTAAGGGCGAGCGACAAGAAAGATTAATAGTTAGAGGTAGAGCGAATCTCTTAGAAAATGAAGCAGAAGAAGAGGAGCTTGAGCGTATCCGGCTCCTATTTAATGACTTAGAGAGAAAGCAAGACATAGCAGAATTTCTCGACCTAACCGAACAAAGTGATGGTGTTCGTATCTTTATAGGCTCAGAAAATAAACTTTTTTCACTTTCGGGTTCATCTTTAGTTGTTTCTCCCTATATGAATTCTGATAAAAAGGTTATCGGTGCAGTTGGTGTGATTGGACCAACTAGGTTAAACTATGGCCGCATCGTGCCGATTGTGGATTATACGGCGCAGCTGGTCGGAAAATTAATTACCGATCATAGTTAGAGGTAAAATATGGCAGAGCAAAAAGAAGAAGAATTTTTAGATGATATTGATGCTGCTGCTTCAGAAGAAGCAGAAGTAGAAATGATCGATATTAACGAAGAAGCAGATCGGTTAGATGAATTAGAGCTCATTAAGAATGAGAGAGATGAATTTAGGGATCGTTTTGTTCGCGCCCTAGCAGATGCAGAAAATGCAAGAAAACGCGCTGATAAAGACCGTCGTGAAGCTGAAAATTATGGTGGCTCAAAGTTAGCAAGAGATTTGCTTCCGGTATATGACAATCTAAAGAGAGCAGTCGATGCTGTTACAGATGAGCAGCGGTCAGCTGCTTCGGGTTTAATAGAGGGGGTTGAATTAACAATGCGGGAACTACTTAGTGTTTTCACGAAGCATGGTATCACTTTGATATCCCCAGACGTTGGCGATAAATTCGATCCAAAACTTCATGAGGCAATGTTTGAGGCGCCTCTGCCTGAAACAAAAGCGGGTGATATTATACAAGTATCCGCAGAAGGATTTATGCTTCATGACAGACTTTTAAGGCCTGCTAAGGTTGGGGTATCTTCATCTACAGATGGCTAAAAAATATCTCTGTAAGATTAATTTTTATTTGAAATCTCTTTTAATTTGTATAACAGCTGCAACGCTTCATTAGGTGATATCTGATCTGGGTAAATGCTTTCTATTTTTTCTGATAATTCGCTATTTCTATTAGATTGATTACTGGTCTTGTCTGTCAGATTTTGGGAAAACAAAGGCAAATCCTCCCCAAGGAGCTTTGTTCCAGGACCCTTCTCTATATCTTTTGTTTCAAGCTCATTTAGGATGATTTTTGCTCTTTCTAAAACCACTGCTGGTAGACCGGCTAGTTTTGCAACCTGAATGCCATAAGACCGATCAGCCGCTCCTTTACGTACTTCATGCAAAAAAATAACCTCATTGTTCCACTCTTTTACTGAAACTGTAGCATTTTCGACCCTCTTTAATTTGTCCGCAAGGGTTGTCATTTCATGATAATGTGTAGCAAAAAGAGATCTAGACTTATTAACTTCATGGAGATGTTCCAAAGTTGACCACGCAATTGCTAATCCATCATATGTTGCAGTACCCCGGCCAACCTCGTCTAAAATAACTAATGCTCGATCGTCTGCTTGGTTTAAGATTGCAGCAGTCTCAACCATTTCAACCATGAATGTTGAACGGCCTCTAGCAAGGTCATCAGATGCCCCAACCCTGCTAAATAACTGACTTACGATACCAATATGGGCACTTTTAGCAGGAACAAATGATCCCATTTGTGCCAAAATGCTTATTAAAGCATTCTGCCGAAGAAAGGTTGATTTACCTGCCATATTAGGCCCAGTAACCAACCAAATAGACCCATCATTTAGCTTACAATCATTCGGGATGAAACCGTTCCCGTTATTTTTTAGAGCTTTCTCAACTACTGCATGTCGCCCACTTTGTATTTCAAAGGCCCTTGAGTCGTCTACAGCTGGCTTGCACCATTCTTCTTGACGCGCCAACCTTGCCAAACTGTTAGTAAGATCGAGTTCCGCTAAAGCCTGAGCGGCGGTAGATATTTGCTCAAAATTATGGATTATTAATTGGCTTAATTCGTTAAAAACACGTTTTTCTATTTCAAGAGCTCTCGCATTTGCATTTATGATTTTGGTTTCTGTTTCTGACAGATCTATTGTTGTAAAGCGCATTTGATTAGCGGTGGTTTGCCGGTGAATAAAATTATCAGATATTGCGCTGCTCTGAAGCTTTTCTGCGTTTTTAACAGTAGTTTCTATGAAATAACCAAGAACATTGTTAAACTTAATTTTGAGAGATTGAATGTTAGTTAGCTCTATTAAATCTCTCTGCATTTCAGCAATTATTTTGGCGCCATCCTTTTTTAGTTTTCTGGTTTCATCTAGATCTGAGTTGAATTTTTCTGCAACAAAGCCGCCATCACGGACCAATTGTGGTGGTTCAGGGACTATTGCCTTTTCAAGTGTTAAGGTGATCTCTTGATGACCTGTAAGTTTGGCGATTGATCTTCTTATTTCACTTGGTAGGTCTTGGTTCAGAAATATCTGAGCTATTTCTTTTCCTTGAGTTAAGCCCTTACAAATATTTGCCAAGTCCCTAGGACCTGCTCGATCTAGTGATACCCTTGAGAGGGCACGTTCAAGATCAGGAACACTTTTTAGGAACCCCATAAGGTCATCGCTAAGATCAATATTTTCGTGAAAAAACTCAAGCGACTTATGTCTATTTTCAATTAAACTTATATCCATACTTGGAGATGATATACGCCGTTCTAAAAGTCTTCCGCCCGCAGCTGTTACCGTGCGATCAATAGTTCCAAGTAGAGACCCATGCTTTGTTCCTGTATTAATCGATTTTGTTAATTCGAGATTTCGTCTTGTTGCAGTGTCTATCCGCATATTGTTTTCTTTTAATTCAATTACGGGTGGTCTTAAAATTGGCAACTTACCTTTCTGAGTAGCGTCCAAGTATTCAGCTATTGCGCCCAGTGCTGACACTTGCGCTCGGCTAAAGCTTCCAAAGGCTTCCAAAGAAGCAACTGAGAAGAGCGCTTTTAATCTTTCTTCCCCAGAAGCACTATCAAATGTAGATTTGCCACGTTGAGTTACTATTGCGCCGCTTTCCTCTATAGCATCGAAAACATCATAGCTTGTATTATCGACTATCAGGACTTCAGAAGGTGTTAACCGTGCTAATTCTGTAAGAAAATCTTCAGCCTTATTTAAAGACAAAACACTCATTAGGCCTGTGGAAATATCCACCCAGGCAAGGCTGTGCTCGTCTCTTACCAATGAATATGCGGCTAAAAAATTATGGGACCTTGCTTCTAAAAGGCTATCTTCTGTTAACGTACCGGGGGTTACTAATCGTACCACATCGCGTTTAACTACTGATTTTGAGCCCCTTTTCTTTGCTTCTAGCGGGCTCTCTAATTGCTCACATACTGCCACTTTATGACCTGATTTAATCAAGGTTAGTAAGTAGCTTTCAGAGGAGTGATGAGGCACTCCGCACATTGGAATATCAATTTCGTTGAGCTTGCCCCTTTTTGTGAGGGCTATATCTAAAACGTTGGATGCCGTTACAGCGTCATCAAAAAATAATTCGTAAAAATCGCCCATCCTGTAGAATAGCAGTGAATCAGGATACTGACCTTTAATCTCCAGATACTGAGCCATCATAGGTGTCACGAATATCTCCTTACCGTTCATTAGCCCCTAAGCTTATTAGATTATTCGAGAAAACTAAACATAAAACAAATTATTGTAGCTCCAGAAGCATGGTAGTACAGTTACGTTACACCTCAGGATTTTACTAATGAAAAATACAAAGTTTACTAGAGACGAAGCGCTCGCGTTTCATATGGAACCAGTGCCTGGAAAATGGGAAGTTAATGCAACAGTTCCTATGGCAACTCAGCGAGACTTATCGCTTGCATATTCTCCAGGGGTTGCCGTGCCTTGTTTGGAAATTTCTGAAAATTCAGAGTTAGCGTATGATTATACAAACAAGGGAAACTTGGTGGCAGTAATATCAAATGGGACAGCGGTTTTAGGATTAGGAAACCTTGGAGCGCTTGGAAGCAAACCGGTCATGGAGGGAAAATCAGTTCTTTTTAAAAGGTTCGCAGATGTTAATTCAATTGATATTGAATTAGACACAGAGGATCCTGAGGAATTTTGCCAAGCAGTAAAATTGATGGGGCCGACCTTTGGAGGCATCAACCTCGAAGATATAAGGGCGCCAGAGTGCTTTATAATTGAGCAGCGTCTAAAAGAAGAAATGGATATACCTGTTTTTCACGACGATCAGCATGGAACAGCAGTAATTTGTGCGGCTGGATTAATAAATGCCTTGTATCTATCGGAAAAGAAGATTGAAAACGTGAAGATTGTTTTGAATGGTGCAGGTGCGGCCGGTATAGCTTGTATCGAGCTTCTAAAGTTTATGGGGGCTCGTCATGAAAACTGCATAGTTTGTGACACAAACGGGGTAATTTTCCAGGGTCGTACTAAAGGTATGAACCAGTGGAAGTCAGCCCATGCAGCAAAGACAAAAGCAAGGACACTAGCGGAGGCCTTAGATGGGGCAGATGTGTTTATTGGTGTTTCTGTAAAGGGAGCAGTTACTCAAGAAATGCTTAAAACCATGGCAAAAGACCCAGTAATATTTGCGATGGCTAATCCTGATCCTGAAATAACTCCAGAAGAAGCACATGAGGTGCGTATCGATGCAATTGTGGCTACTGGAAGAAGTGACTATCCCAATCAAGTTAACAACGTATTGGGATTTCCATATTTGTTTAGAGGAGCTTTAGACATCCATGCCAGAGCAATTAATGAAGAGATGAAAATAGCATGTGCTACTGCTCTAGCCGAACTTGCCCGCGAAGATGTTCCCGATGAGGTCGCGGTGGCGTATGGGCGGGAACTAAAATTTGGCAGGGACTATATTATACCTACACCTTTCGATCCCCGTTTAATTTTTCGAGTTCCGCCAGCTGTTGCTAAAGCAGGAATGCATACAGGAGCTGCTAGGCGTCCAATAATAGACCTCCCCAATTATGAACTATCGCTCAAGTCCAGAATGGACCCAACTGCTTCTATCTTACAGGGTCTGCACGTGAGGGCGAGATCAAACCAAGCTACCATGATTTTTGCAGAGGGTGACGATCCAAGAGTCCTTAAAGCCGCGGTAACTTATCAACGCAGCGGTCTCGGTAAGTCTCTCGTAATTGGACGAGATGATGATGTTCGCTCTAAGCTTGATGAATTAGGCTTAGTTGATGCGATAAAAGAACTGGAGGTTGTGAATGCTGCAAAAACTGAGCACTTGGATACCTATAAGGACTTTCTATATGATCGCCTAAAGCGAAAAGGCTTCGATCCTGCAGATGTCCACAGAATTGCCTCAAGGGACAGACATGTTTTTGCAGCATTAATGTTGGCCCACGGTCATGGTGACGGACTGGTAACTGGCGTGACTCGAAAATCGGCGATTGTTCTTGATAGAATTAATCACGTATTTGATGCAAATGCTGATAATGGTGTTACAGGAGTGACCGCATTAATCCACAAAGGTAGAATAATATTAATAAGTGATACTTTGGTGCAAGAGTGGCCAAATGAAAAAGATTTAGCCGATATTGCAGAAAATGCAGCAGTAGTAGCTCGACAACTGGGTTTAGAGCCTAGGGTCGCATTTGTCAGCTTCTCAACATTTGGACATCCAGTATCAGAGCGGGCTGAAAAAATGTATCTTGCACCGTCAGAGCTTGATGCTCGGTCGGTTAATTTTGAGTATGAAGGTGAAATGACAGCAGATGTTGCCCTGAATATGAAGGCAATGGAAGCTTATCCCTTTTGTAGATTAACAGGTCCTGCCAATATATTGGTTGTGCCAGCACGCCACTCAGCTAGTATATCAGTTAAGTTAATGCAAGAGATGGCAGGCGCAACGGTGATTGGCCCGATTCTAACAGGTATTGATAAATCAATTCAAATTTGCTCTACAGCTTCGACCGCTACGGATATATTAAATATGGCTGTACTAGCATCTTGCAAAGTTGGCACCCACCCAAGTTGAAATTTAATTTATTACAAAAGTACAGATTATTTGGTAAATTGCGCTGAAGAGCCCCATAGCTTTTTTACTGCATCGTCCCTTCGACAAGATTTTCGATAGAGTTTATAGGCACTAGATTGTTTTCTTGGCCCATATCTGGTGAGAATAATATTTTCTCCTTTGTAATAATCTTGATGATAATCTTCGGCGATATAAAACTTTTCCAACTTAATTATTGGCGTTACAATTTTTCGATTAAGCTCTTTTTGGGCTTCCTTAAGAGCAAACTGTGCTTTTTCGTTTTGCAGTTTGTTATCTATAAATATAGCCGTTCTGTAACTTTCACCACGGTCACAAAATTGGCCTCCATCGTCAGTCACATCAACAGATCTCAAAAAAATATATAATATACTATCTAATGAAATTATGGCAGGATCATACTCAATCTCAACTGCCTCATAATGGCCAGTGCCACCCCGAACAACTTCTTTATAAGAAGGGTTTTCTATTGTTCCTCCCGTGTAGCCGGATATTGCCTCCTTAACTCCGTCAAGGCTTTCGAAATCTGCCTCAACACACCAAAAACAACCACCGGCAACTACAATTTTATCTGTTGCTGCATGCAGTATGTTGGAGGTTAATGTAACAGTCAAAAATAGAAGAAAAGTTTTGAATAGAATTTTTGACAAAATCGCAAGTCCTAGATTATTAAAACACTATTTGAAATTCACTTAGATTTAAAATCAGCTTAGTCTATTAAAATAAATTTTATATTTCATGTTTGCGGTTTTTGAGTCACTAATACGAGACCAACTGAAAATTATTGAAAGAGCATAATGTCAACGCATGTAAGTACCCATCAAGCCAAAGAGGATTTAAGAAATGAGGATCTTAAAATTTATCTAAATGGTGAAATTGTTGCAAAAGCAGACGCAGTAGTAAGTGTCTATGATAGTGGATTTATGCTTGGAGATGGCGTTTGGGAAGGATTGAGGCTGCATAATGGGCAATGGACTTTCATTGATGAACATCTCGACCGTCTTTTTGAAGCGGCTCGAGCAATTGATTTAGATATTGGGCTTGATCGAGAAGGCGTAGAAAAAGCTCTTTTCCAAGTTCAACATGCTAATTCGATGCATACTGATGCTCATGCAAGGCTCATGGTTACAAGGGGAGTTAAGACCCGTCCATTTCAGCATCCATCGTTATCGCAATCAGGCCCCACATTTGTTATTATTGCAGAGCATTCACAACCTAAGCTACCAAGGCCAATTAAACTGGCTAGCGTTCCGCAGATAAGAGGCTTACCTATGTCTCAGGATCCAAAACTGAATAGTCATTCAAAACTTAATTGCGTATTGGCTTGTATCGCTGCAGAAAAAGCTGGTGCTGACGAAGCGTTAATGCTGGATGTAAACGGTTTTGTTAACACTACTAATGCATGCAATTTTTTTATCATACGCAGAGATCAGGTTTGGACTAGTTCTGGCGATTACTGCATGAACGGTATTACCCGCCAAAAAGTAATAGATTTATGTAAAGAAAATAATATAGAAATTCATGAAAAAAACTTTTCATTGTCAGAAACTTATAGTGCCGATGAGGCTTTTTTGACAGGTACTTTTGGCGCTCAAACCCCAGTTGGCGAAATCGACGGCAGAGTAATTGGTGACGGCACCATGGGCCCAGTAACTAGTTTTTTAAGGCAGGCTTACAAAGACCTTATTAAGAAAGTTACAAATTAATGCAAATTGCAATGTGGTCTGGGCCCAGAAATTTATCGACAGCGATGATGTACGCTTTTGGTGCCAGGCCGGACTTTGATATTATTGATGAGCCATTTTATGCTGCATATTTGCATAAGACTGGTATAAATCACCCAATGCGAGATGAAATAATCGCTTCTCAGCAAATAGACCCTGTGGGTGTCATAGACGATTTGGTAAACAAAAAATATCAAGTAAAATCGCACCGCTATCAGAAACATATGACTCAGCATGTGTTAGAGGGTTTTGATCTTACCTGGATGAACGAAGTAACAAATGTCTTTCTGATTAGACATCCTGCGCGTGTCATAAAAAGTTTTGGTGCAAAATTAAATAATGCCACTATTGATGATATCGGTTTCAAACAGCAGCTTAAATTATTTAATTATGTTTCCGAGATGGGACACAGGCCACTAGTTATTGATAGCTTTGATATTCGAGAAGACCCAAGGTCCGCTTTAGAATGTTTATGTAATGAAGTTGGTCTAGATTTTATCCCTGATATGTTGTCTTGGCCAAAAGGGGGGCATAAGAGTGATGGAGTGTGGGCTAAGCACTGGTATGGCGCTGTCCATTTATCCGAAGGTTTCTCTGAGGAGGAGAAGGACCTACCAAGTCTGGACGCGCTTCAAACAGACATTTCAAGGAAAGCCCTACCATTTTATCATGCACTTGAGGAACATAAACTTAAATTTTAAGACCAGTTAAATTCGTTCAAATTCCCGAAGTACACTTTCATAAACAGATTTTTTAAAAGGAACTATTTCCTCTAATAAATTTTCTTTTGGTATCCATTTCCAACTTGAAAACTCCGGGTGTTCAGTGGAAATGTTTATATCCTTGTTTGTTCCAAGAAATTTAAACAAAAACCATTTTTGTTTCTGCCCTCTGTATTTACCGTCCCAAAGCTTAGGAATTAAATCTTCTGGCAAATCATATAAGAGCCATTTTGAAGACGTGGCAAGAAATTTTACATTCTCTTGTTCAATACCTGTTTCTTCTAAAAGCTCCCTGTATGCAGCGGATTGTGGATCTTCATCTCCATCAATGCCTCCCTGTGGCATTTGCCATGCATTCTGATTATTGTCTAACCTTTGGCCAACAAATACATGCCCATCATCATTAATCAACATAATACCAACGTTAGATCGATAAGGGAGATTTTTAAATTTAGGATGCATTAATTCTGGGTGGAAATAGCAGATAGACCACTTAAAATGTCAATCGCATATGCTAACTGATAATCGTCTTCCCGAAGCTTAGCAGCATTCTCTGCTTTAAGCCTATCAGCCTCTATTTGTTGGATTTCATCTTCTGAAAGGCTATCATTGGAAAGCGCACCTCTGAGGTCTGCTTCACTGCGGTTGCGCCTAACTTCTTCGTCCTCTTTTTCTACATTTTTTCGTCTTGGCTGCTCTACTATAATATTTGGTGATACTCCCAGTGCTTGTATCGATCTTCCCGATGGAGTGTAATAGCGAGAGGTTGTAAGTCTCATTGCACCGTCGCCTCTTAGAGGCATAACTGTTTGAACAGAACCTTTACCAAAACTACGGGTACCTACAACAATTGCCCTTCGGTGATCTTGTAATGCGCCGGCAACAATTTCTGATGCAGATGCTGATCCACCGTTAATTAACACAACAATTGGTTTCCCATTTGCCAGGTCACCAGCTTTGGCATTATATCTTTCACTATCCCTACTATATCTGCCTCGTGTGGAAACAATTTCACCTTTCTCCAAAAAGGCGTCAGTCACTCGAATTGCTTGGTTCAGCAGTCCACCTGGATTGTTTCGTAAATCAAGAACTATCCCGTTGATATTTTCCATCCCGCCAGCTTCTTCAACCTGTTTTTCTAAGCCATCGACAAGATTAGGATATGTTTGATCGTTGAAGGTAGTTATCCTTAGTACGACTGTGTCCCCCTCAGTTCTGGCTCTGACTGCGGTCAATTTGATTGTATCGCGTATTATAGAGACATCGAAGGGTTCATCTTCTCCTTCTCTTACAACTGTAATTATAATTTCAGATCCTACTGGCCCTCTCATCATTCCGACTGCTTCATCCAAGGTAAGCCCCAACAAACTTTGGCCATCAACGTGGGTTATAAAATCGCCTGCCTCCATGCCAGCTGCGTCAGCAGGAGTGCCGTCTATTGGGGATACTACTTTTACAAAACCTTCTTGTTGGGTTACTTCTATTCCAAGACCCCCGAACTCACCCCGTGTTTGAACCTTCATTTTGGCAGCATCGTCTGCAGATAGATAACTCGAATGTGGGTCAAGTGAGGTAAGCATTCCATCAATGGCAGCTTCAATTAAATCTTTACTGCTTACTTCTTCAACATACTCAGATCTGATACGCTCAAATATATCTCCAAATAGATCCAACTGTTCGTATATTGTTTTTTTTGTTTCCGTATCTTGTGCCAATACCGGTCCGGCTACTTTTACAGAAACTAGAACGCCCAAAGCACACCCCATAATTCCAGCTAAAAAATACTTTTTCATGTTATCATTCCTTATTGAGGTCGAACCAATCAAACGGATCTTGGGGTTTATCATTTACTCTTACTTCAATATAAAGGGATTGTGAAAGTCTTCCACTATTCAATTCCTTTTCAGTTATAAAATTTTTGCTATTTGTGTTCCGACTTCCCATCAGTCCAATAGGGCCGGATTTAGGGATTATTTGCCCTGGCTTAACAAATACTTGGTCTAAGCCAGCAAATATCAATAAAACCCCCTCGTCAGGTTCTAAAATTGATACCATTTCATAATCTAGTAGTGGGCCAGCATATAGGATAGTTGAAACAATAGGCGAAGTAACAATTTCATTATCTTTTGTACGGATGATTATACCTGGCCGAACTATTCCAGCAGCATCTTCTTCTTTAAACTTTCGGGCAATTACACCCTCAACTGGAAGATTTAAAGCACCCGCAAAATCTTTTTTAATGGGTTCTACTGGTATGATGAGTTTTTTTTCCAATGAATTTATTGCAACTGCAAACTCACCTAATGATTTGGCGCTTTTTGAAAGTAGTGAGATTTTTTTGGGGTCGTCAATAAAACGTATTGGGAGGTCAGCTCTATCAGATGCGGCTTTTATTAATGAAACTCTGGCGGCCTGGATACTTTTTAGGGATAGTTGCATTTCTTGTTCTGCCCTTTGAGCAAGATTTGTTAATAGCCGCAGCTTCTCTAGATCTTTATCAAGATCTCTAGCTTCAGACCTTACCCCCTCTAAAATATCAGATAAAATCAAGGAGGATCGCGCAGCATTTAATGCACCATCTGGGTGCAATAGCTTTGACCCAAGTGGTTCTCTCCCAACGACCAAGAGTGCGCCAGCTAATTCTGATATTTTTTCTTTTTGTAGTATTATGTCTTTGTTTAGATTCTTACTTTGTAACTTTATGGTCCTATATGCAGACCTTAAATCGCTTAGGGATTCTTCCGTTTCTTGTATCAAATTTGATAAAGCCTTGACCCGTTCTCTGTAAGAGTCGGCAAGACTTAGCTCATTTCGTGCAGTATTTAAATCATTGAGTATTGTTTGCGTTTGAAAAAGAAATCTTTCATTAGCGAGCAGTTTTGGGGTAAAGACAAGGCTCAAAGTGATAGCAAGAGCAGTAAACGTTATTCGCAATGGTTTTTCACTATCATGCTAATTCCTGTCATTTCAGGAGGTTGGTCTAATCCCATTAAAGATAGAATGGTTGGGGCAACATCTGCTAGGCGCCCCCCTTTCCTCAATTCAATATTCTCATCTGCTCCATAAATGGCAAATGGTACCAGATTGGTTGTATGGGATGTATGTTCTGTTTTAGTTTCTGGATCTATCATTAGCTCACAATTTCCATGGTCTGCTGTGATGACCATGCATCCATTATTTTTCTTAATTGCGGTCACTAGCTCACCTAGCCCATCATCTACTGCTTCACAGGCCTTCACTGCTGCACTAAGATTGCCAGTATGCCCGACCATGTCAGGATTAGCGTAGTTAACCACGATAAGGTCAATCTTAGCATCTATTGCTTCAATGAGGCTTTCAGTCACTTTTCCTGCTGCCATCTCTGGTTGTAAATCATAAGTTGCCACCTTAGGAGACGGCGGCATATTCCGCGTTTCACCCTCAAAAGGTAATTCCACCCCCCCATTAAGAAAAAAAGTAACATGTGGATACTTTTCAGTTTCTGCCACACGGAATTGGGTTTTGCCATGCTTCGCTACCCATTCTCCCAGTGTGTTTTTTATGCTTTTTTTAGGGTAACAGACTTTCATGAAGGTATTATGTTTTTCTGAGTACTCAACCATCCCCAACAAACTAGAAAGCAGTGGTCTTTCACCAATTCTAAATGCGTCGAAGTCAGGATCACCGATTGTGCTTAATATTTCTCTGGCGCGATCTGAGCGAAAATTTAAACAAAATATACCATCGCCATCTTTCACTCCCCGATAACCATTTATAACAGTTGCTGGAATGAATTCGTCAGTTAAATTGTTTTTATATGCAGATTTGATAGCATCATGAAGATCCTTACAAACATTCAAAGATTCGGATTTGATAATTGCGTTGTAAGCTTGGCTTACTCTTTCCCACCGATTGTCTCTGTCCAATGCGTAATATCTTCCAATAACGGTCGAAATTGTCACATTATTTGGCATGTCTTTTAATAATTTCCCTGCATATTTAAGAGCAGA
Source organism: Paracoccaceae bacterium (assembly GCA_045564995.1). Taxonomy (GTDB): domain Bacteria; phylum Pseudomonadota; class Alphaproteobacteria; order Rhodobacterales; family Rhodobacteraceae; genus Salinivivens. Next base: position 113,677 of record JBJLGG010000014.1, read on the forward strand.
GACAGGGGCTACATCACGTCCATCCGTGATAAGGTGCAAAGCTACTTCTAAATTTGCCTCGGAAATAACTTTCATAGAAGCGATCAGATGATCGATATGCCCATGAACGCCACCATCTGATAATATCCCGATAATGTGCGCTATTCCTTTGCTTGATTTAACTGACTGGATGAAGTCCAAGAGCGCCTTCTTTTTGAAGAAAGAACCATTTTCAATTTCTAAGTCAATCTGACCAAGGTCCATAGACACCACACGTCCTGCCCCTAAATTTGTATGCCCTACTTCAGAATTACCCATCTGGCCCTCCGGCAAGCCTACATCCGCACCATGAGTGGTTAATGTTGAAGTGGCACCATGGGCCATGATATTATTAAAATTGGGTGTCGCTGCAAGCAATGGAGCATTACCTTCGATCTTATCTCGTTGTCCCCACCCATCAAGAACACATAAGACTAACGGTTTGTATTCGCTCAAATTTTTGACCTCGAGTTTTATTTTTTGTTAGTTAAGTAGAGGATTATTCTCTATGATACGGCGTTTTTAAAAGTATGGTTGCACTTCTATATATCTGCTCTGCGAGCATAACTCTCGCTAGGCTATGTGGCCATACCATTTTCCCTAAAGATAGAGAATAGTCAGCTTTTTCTTTCAGATTTTTTTCAATCCCATCAGCACCACCTATTAAAAACGTAACATTATGATTATCGTTATCTCTCCAATTTGAAAATAGAGATGCAAGATTTGGTGAAGTTAGTGCTTTTCCGTTTTCATCTAAAATGCAAACTACAGATTTCTTAGGGATCGATTTTTCTAGCAGAATAGCCTCTGCGGAGATACCACTATTTGTTTTGTCTTCAACTTCTATTAGGTTGGCAGGTCCTAAACCCAATTGGCGTCCTAATTTGTTGAAACGATTAATGTAGTCAGATACCAAGACTGCTTCTGGGCTTTGTCTAAGGCGACCGATCGCACATATGGTAACCCCCATCATTTTCGCGACCTTTATTTCTGGTCCATGGGTGCCCACATTTTTTCAATTTGGTAGAATTCTCTGACCTCTGGCCGGAATACGTGCACAATAATATCACCTGTATCAATTAACACCCAATCACCAGCGTCTTTGCCTTCGACTTTTGAAAGTCGTCCGAGATCTGTTTTTAGGATATCCACCAATTTTTGAGAGATTGAAGAGACTTGCCGTGTTGACCTTCCAGACGCCACTACCATGAAATCTCCAATTGACGTTCGTCCGCGTAAGTCGATCGTTGTAATGTCTTCTGCTTTATTTTCGGATAGGGAATTGATTATGCAATTTAGTAGCGTATCGCTAGATTCTTTAAATTCGCTTTTTTTCGTTGGTGAAGTACTATTTTTGGCTGCGGCCGCCTGAATATTCAAAGTCAGAGTTTAGCCCTCCTATGTTAAAACATGTGTATATTAACACCTATATTTAATATTCTCAACGATCAAAGAAGGGTGGGGTAAATATTATCCAAATTATAACTTTCTATATCTCTTGATGCTGCTGTTAATTGGCCTTATTAGATTGATGGTAAAAATTAATACGAGCCTTTATGTAGGTTTTTTGAGAGGAATATAATGTCTACCCCAAAAACACTATACGATAAGATATGGGACGCTCACATAGTACATAGTGATCCAGACGGTACTTGCCTTCTGTACATAGACCGACATTTGGTTCACGAAGTCACATCCCCACAAGCTTTCGAAGGTCTCAGGCTGTCGGGACGAAAAGTACGAGCTCCGGAAAAAACTATAGCGGTTCCGGATCACAATGTGCCCACAACTGAAAACAGAGATGATGGTATCGATAACGAGGAAAGTCGTATCCAGGTGGAAGCACTGGACAAAAACGCAAAGGATTTTGGTGTCAATTATTACCCAGTTTCAGATATTCGGCAGGGGATCGTACATATTGTTGGCCCTGAGCAAGGATGGACGTTGCCAGGTATGACGGTCGTTTGCGGTGACAGTCATACGGCTACGCACGGGGCATTCGGGGCTCTCGCTCATGGGATTGGCACTTCTGAAGTTGAACATGTTTTGGCAACGCAAACCTTGATACAGAAAAAATCAAAAAATATGAAGGTCGAGATTACAGGAAAGTTGAGACCAGGCGTAACAGCCAAGGATATTACCCTCGCGGTTATTGGTGAGACAGGTACTGCCGGTGGAACAGGCTATGTAATAGAGTATTGCGGCCAAGCGATTCGAGAGCTTTCAATGGAAGGCCGCATGACAGTGTGTAACATGGCAATTGAAGGAGGTGCTAGAGCAGGTTTGATCGCTCCAGATGAAAAGACTTATGAGTATTGTAAAGGGCGTCCTCACAGTCCTAAAGGGACATCTTGGGAGATGGCGCTTGAATATTGGAAAACGCTCTTCAGCGATGCAGACGCTGCTTTCGATAAGATCGTCACCATTAGAGGAGAAGACATAGCACCATTGGTAACTTGGGGTACATCGCCTGAAGATGTGTTACCAATTACAGCAGCTGTACCTGACCCAGAAAGTTTTTCAGGCGGTAAGGTTGAAGCTGTAAGACGATCTTTAGAGTATATGGGTCTTCAAGCTGGCCAGAAATTATCTGAAATAGAGATTGATACCGTATTTATTGGTTCATGTACCAATGGTCGGATTGAAGATCTGCGTGCCGCATCAGCAATACTTAAGGGTAAGAAAATTAAGAAAGGTATGCGCGCAATGGTTGTCCCAGGTTCTGGGCTCGTACGGATGCAAGCTGAAGAAGAAGGCATTGCTGAAATTTTTCGCGAAGCTGGTTTTGAGTGGAGGTTAGCGGGGTGCTCAATGTGTCTGGCGATGAATCCAGATCAGCTGGAGGAAGGAGAGCGTTGTGCGTCAACGTCCAATCGGAACTTTGAGGGACGCCAGGGTTACCGAGGAAGAACACACTTGGTATCTCCTGCTATGGCGGCGGCAGCGGCGATTACTGGAAAGCTTACTGATGTAAGGGAGATCCAATAATGGAAAAGTTCGAAAAATTATCTGGTGTGGCTGCACCGATGCCTTTGGTAAATATAGACACGGACATGATTATCCCAAAGGTTTTTTTGAAGACGATCAAACGGTCTGGTTTAGGTGTAAACCTATTTGATGAAATGCGCTATGATCGTGAGGGAAACGAAAAGCCAGATTTTGTTTTAAATAAGCCGCAGTATAGGGATGCAAAAATCTTGGTGGCCGGTGATAATTTTGGGTGTGGATCATCGCGCGAGCATGCACCGTGGGCTATAGCAGATTTTGGAATCAAGTGCGTTATATCAACTTCATTTGCGGATATTTTTTATAACAATTGTTTCAAAAATGGCATATTACCATTGGTGTTGCCTGAAGACGAGGTTGATACCTTAATGAAAGATGCGGAGAAGGGTTCAAATTCAATCATAGAAGTAGACCTAGAAAATCAGACAATTGTTTCATCTGATGGAGAGATTTTTAGGTTTGATGTTGATCCTTTTAAAAAACATTGTTTATTGAACGGCTTGGATGATATCGGTCTGACAATGGAAAAAGAAAACCACATTACAGCATATGAATCTAAAGCATCGCAGCAATTTCCATGGGCTTAACTAAGATTATTTTAAAGGTAATATTTTATGGGTAATTCCTCTCTATTAATACTTCCTGGTGACGGGATCGGACCTGAAGTTATGGTCGAAGTCCGAAAAATCATAGATTGGTTTGGTAGTAATCGTGGCCTTGACTTTGACGTCACAGAAGATTTGGTTGGTGGTGCAGCATATGACGCTCATGGCACACCATTGCATGACGAAACAATGGCAAAGGCGTTAAATGTCGATGCGGTTTTGTTAGGTGCAGTTGGTGGTCCAAAATATGACAATTTAGATTTCAGTTTAAAGCCCGAAAGAGGCCTTCTTCGGCTCAGAAAAGAAATGGATCTTTATTCAAACCTGCGGCCCGCACAGTGCTTTGACGCTTTAGCTGATTTTTCTTCGTTAAAGACAGAAGTGGTTTCTGGTTTAGACATAATGATTGTGAGAGAGCTAACCTCCGGAATATATTTTGGTGAGCCTAGAGGTATAATAACTGAGGGGAATGAGCGTGTTGGTATCAATACGCAGCGATATACAGAAAGTGAGATCGAACGTGTGGCCAGGTCCGCCTTTGAATTGGCTAAAAGGCGAGGCAACAAAGTTTGCTCTATGGAAAAAGCAAATGTAATGGAATCGGGTGTTCTGTGGCGTGAAACGGTAGATAAAATACACCAAGCAGAGTACTCTGATGTAGAACTTTCACATATGTATGCAGATGCGGGCGCAATGCAACTGTGCCGCTGGCCCAAGCAGTTTGACGTGATTGTAACTGACAACTTGTTTGGTGATATATTATCTGATACCGCCGCTATGCTTACTGGGTCGCTTGGCATGCTTCCGTCAGCCTCCTTGGGGGCGCCAATGGAAAATGGTCGGCCAAAAGCACTTTATGAGCCAGTGCACGGATCAGCGCCCGATATAGCGGGCCAAGGAAAAGCTAATCCGATCGCGTGTATTTTAAGTTTCGCAATGGCACTTCGTTACAGTTTTGACGAAGGGGTAGAGGCAGACCGCCTAGAGCAATCTATAGAGAATGTATTGTCTAAGGGTGCTCGAACTCATGATTTGCTCGGAGAAGAAGGAATTACTCCCCTTAGTACCTCTGAAATGGGTGATGCCATAGTGGACGCCTTGACGGACTCAATATAAGCTCACCCCAGTTTTATCAATATGCTAGGCAAGCTTGATAATTTAAAATATCAATTTGAAAAAAATGGAGCTTATGTTGTCTGACGCCCTTTTAGTTATTGATGTGCAAAATGACTTTTGTCCAAATGGCGCACTCCCTGTAGTAGAGGGCGACCTGATCATTCAGCCGATCAATGCTGCAATGGATAATTTTGATATAGTTGTTTTAACTCAAGATTGGCACCCTGCTGGTCACAAATCATTTGCCTCATCGTACGAAAACAAAAAACCCTTCGATACCATTGAAATGTTTTACGGCAATCAAGTTCTTTGGCCTGACCATTGTATTCAAGGATCAATGGGCGCAAAGTTTCACTCAAACTTAAATCACAAAAAGGCTGATGTTATTATCAGGAAAGGTTCAAATCCTGCTGTAGATAGTTACTCTGCTTTCTTTGAAAATGACAAAGTTACCCCAACAGGTTTGCATGGATATTTAAAAAACCGTGAGGTTACAGATTTAACGCTGGTAGGCCTTGCTACAGATTTCTGTGTTGCTTTTTCAGCGATAGATGCTGCGAACTTAGGATATTCTGTTACTCTACGACTTGATATGGCTCGCGCTATAGATAATGATGGTTCCTTAAATTCTGCAATAGATAAGATGTCAAAAGCAGGGGTAAAATTGAAAAATGGTTGATATAGCCACGCGAGTTTGGAATCACAAATGGAAAATAGATCCAATTGTGAGATCGCTGATAGATACAGATTTCTACAAACTTCTTATGTGCCAATCGATCTATCGAAATAAGTCTCAGACAAATGTTACCTTCAGTTTGATTAATCGTTCTTCTAATATTTTACTCGCAGATTTGGTTGATGAGGGAGAATTGAGAGAGCAGTTAGATCACATTAGAAGTCTCTCATTGACCCGTGGGGAAAGTACATGGCTTAGAGGTAATACTTTTTATGGTAGACGCCAAATGTTTAGGTCTGACTTTATGGAGTGGTTTGAAGGTTTGAGGCTCCCAGCGTATCATTTAGAGAAAATTAATGGGCAATACGAACTTACGTTTGAAGGTAACTGGCCCGAGGTTATGCTGTGGGAAGTACCCGCTCTATCGGTTTTAATGGAACTGAGAAGTAGAGCAGTTCTTGACGCAATGGATCGGTTTGAGCTCCAGATCTTATATGCAAGAGCAATGACGAAACTTTGGGAAAAAATAGAGAAGTTAAAAGGTTTAAAAAACCTTAAGATTGCAGATTTTGGGACGAGAAGACGGCACTCTTACCTTTGGCAAGACTGGGCGGTGCAGGCAATGCAAGAGGGTCTTGGAGCGTCCTTCATTGGCACCTCGAATTGTTCAATTGCAATGAAAAGAGATATTGAAGCTATTGGGACAAATGCACACGAGCTTCCAATGGTTTACAGTGCATTAGCTGATAGTGATGAAGATCTGGCAATGGCTCCGTATCAGGTTTTAGCAGACTGGCATGAAGAGCATGATGGGAATCTAAGAATCATTTTACCAGATACTTACGGAACAGAGGGGTTTTTAAAAAATGCCCCTGACTGGCTTGCTAGTTGGACGGGAATGCGGATAGACAGCGGTGATCCAAAGGCTGGTGCTAAGATCGCAATTAAATGGTGGCGTTCATTGGGAGAAAACCCAAAAGAGAAATTGTTAATCTTTTCAGATGGCCTTGACGTCAATCAGATTTTAGAATTGCACAAGCAATTTTCTAATGAGGTAAACGTATCTTTTGGTTGGGGTACAAACTTAACTAATGATTTTCGTAATTTGGTGGACGGGGCTCGTCTAGATGCATTCTCCTTAGTGTGTAAGGCTGCCTCAGCAAACGGACGGGCTACCGTAAAACTGTCTGATAACCCCAATAAGGCTACTGGGCCAGTAAGCGAGATTGAGCGCTATAGGCGCGTATTCCAAGTTGGTGATCAGGAAGCCTTACGAATCGATATATAGAACAATCAATCGATGATTTCTTAAGACTATGGCGTTACCAGTGCGATTCTAAAATACAATTACGCCGCAGAAGATAATAAAACATCATATCTTATTGGTTATACCGAAAATTTTCCTTGAATTATCTGTCATGCTCAACAACAATCAGGTGGTCATCATGGTCTATTTGATGCATGGTACTTGATAGGCTGTGAACAGAAATTGGGAGATTTAAATGAAAAAAGAAGATTATCTGAAGAATCAAGAAATTAAATATAAACTAGGTGTAATAGATCGCCGGCAGTTTATAACCTCGGCAATAGCCACGGGCGTAGCAGTTCCTGCTGCCCTCGGTCTAGCAAATCAGTTGCAGGCCGCAACACCTAAGAAAGGTGGTAAATTTAGAATGGGCATCGCCCATGGTTCAACAACTGATACACTCGACTCAGGAACATCAGAGAACCATTATACCTTAATAAATGGCTATACTTTTGGAAACCACCTTACTGAAGTAGGTAATGACGGTCAGTTAATTCCAGAGCTCGCGGAAAGCTTTGAGTCTGATGACGGTAAGCGATGGGTCTTTGATTTGCGTCAGGGTGTAGAATTCCACAATGGAAAAACCATGACTTCTGAAGATGTTATTGCTTCATATAATCACCATATGGGCGAAGATTCTGGTTCAGCAGCATCCGGACTTTTGACAGCTGTCAAATCTCTAACTGCAGATGGAAAAAATCGTGTGATTTTTGAACTAGAAAGTGCAAACGCTGACTTTCCATTTATTGTAAGTGATTATCATATTTCCATTCGCCCTGCTGGTGATATGACTTCAGGGGTTGGCACCGGTGGCTATATACTCCAATCTTTTGATCCAGGTGTTAAGTCCGTTCTAAAGCGTAATCCAAACTATTGGAAAGAGGGTAGAGCGCATTTTGATGAAGTAGAACTCATATCGATTATTGACCCAACAGCTCGTCAGAATGCACTGATGAATGGTGAAATTGATGCGATGGACAGAGTTGATTTAAAAACAATTAACCTCTTCAAGCGTAATCCAGATATAAATATAATGGATATTACTGGGACAGCGCATTACACATTCCCAATGCGGCTAAACGTAGATCCATTTGGTGACTATGATTTAAGAATGGCCCTAAAATGGTCAATTCGTCGCCAGGAACTAGTAGACAAAATACTTCTAGGTTATGGTGCAGTTGGTAATGATCATCCAATTTCTACTGCTAATCGTTACCACAATGCGGGTCTACCTCAGCGTGAATTTGATGCAGATAAGGCGGCTTTTCATTATAAAAAATCTGGTCACTCGGGGAAAATACAATTGTCAGCGTCAGATGCAGCATTTGCAGGAGCAGTAGATGCGGCTCAGCTAATGGCGAACTCTGCTGCAGAAGCAGGGATTGATATAGAGGTTGTTAGAGAGCCACGTGACGGTTACTGGTCGAATGTCTGGAACAATGACGCAAAAGGGTGGTGTGCATGTTATTGGGGTGGACGACCAACTGAAGACTGGATGTTCTCTGCTGCATATACAAATGACACAGACTGGAACGATACAGCTTGGAAAGGTACTGATGCATCTGCCAAATTTAACGCATTGGTTAAGGAAGGTAGAGCAGAGCTGGATGACAATAAGCGTAGAGAAATTTATGCAGAATGTCAGCGCTTGATTTATGATGATGGTGGTACAATCTGTCCACTCTTTAATAACTATGTCAGCGCGAATTCAAAAGCAATTGCCACAGAGGACAATATAGCTGGTAATTGGGACAGCGACGGAGCTAAGTGTGTAGAGCGCTGGTGGTTTGCTTAATTAAGATCGTGAATTGAATTGGGCCAGCAACAATTTGCTGGCCCAATCTACATTGAATTTAGTCTGAAATTAAGGCGGTACTTTTTGCACCCTGTTTTAAAAACAATCTTAGAGCGAATTGCTCTTGGAGTTGCCACTCTCTTTGTCGTTTCTTTGGTAATTTTTTCTGCCATTGAATTGTTACCAGGAGACTTCAGTCAAGTTATTCTGGGCCAAGCAGCCACACAGGCTAATATGGCTGCAATATCTAAGGAGCTAGGTTTAGATCAGCCACCTCATCTGCGTTATATCCAATGGATCGCGGGAGCTGTTCAAGGAGATTTGGGAACTTCGTTCTCAGGTAGAAATGCATCCGGAGTTGACCGTTCTCGTGAGGTGGTTGACTTAATTGCACCAAGGCTTTCAAACACATTGTTTTTAGCGTCGATGACGGCAATAATAGCTGTTCCAATTTCCTTGATTTTGGGTGTTACAAGTGCTTTGTACAGAAACTCGATTTACGATAGATCTGTCAACACGGCAACTCTAACAACTATTTCTTTTCCAGAGTTTTTTGTTGCATACATTTTGATATTAACGCTCTCGTCATTGTGGCCAATTTTTCCCTCACTTGCAAACGTGGACGCGGATACTGTCTTGAGTGAAAGAATATACAAGAGTGCCTTACCAGCGTTAACTCTTACACTTGTCATAGTTGCTCACATGATGCGAATGACGAGAGCAGCTATAATAAATTTGTTAGCAAGTCCTTATATTCAAATGGCGCGACTTTCAGGAGCGTCCCAATCAGAAGTTATTATTAAACATGCACTTCCCAATGCTTGGGCTCCAATTGCAACTGTAATTGCGTTCAATCTTGCCTACCTAGTTGTAGGCGTTGTTGTTGTGGAAGTAGTTTTTGTTTACCCTGGTGTCGGACAACTTATGGTAGATGCTGTATCAACTAGAGATATACCAGTTGTGCAAGGGTGTGCGCTGATTTTTGCTATTACTTATATTTTGTTAAATCTTTTAGCGGACATTATTGGGATAATAACGAACCCAAGGTTATTGCATCCAAAATGAAAAATGATAATGAAACATATTCGGCTCTTGGTGAAGTTGGCGACTTTCAACAAAAGCGATCTCGCTGGGCTCGTATAAGGTTAGACTTAGCCAAATCTCCGCTGACAGCGCGTTTTGGACTGTTAGTTATTTTGATATATGGGTTCGTTGCTTTATTTGCTCCTTTTATCGCGCCGTACGGCGAGGCCGAAGTATTTCCCATACCGTATGCTCCGTGGAGTTCTGAGTTTATCTTTGGAACCGATCAAATAGGTCGCGATATTTTTTCACGGTTAATTTACGGAGCTAGGAATACAGTTGGCATAGCAGTAGCAACGACAGCGCTTGCTTTTATAATTGGGGGTATTTTAGGGTTGACGGCTGCCATAGCAAGAGGATGGCTTGATCAGCTTCTGAGCCGAACCGTTGATGTTCTGATGGCTATTCCAAGTCTAATTTTTGCACTAGTTTTGCTGTCAATTTTTGGCTCCACTGTCACAAATTTAATTATAATTATTGCCGTTTTGGATAGCACTCGTGTCTTTCGTTTAACTCGGGCGGTATCGATTAATGTGGTGGTAATGGATTATGTTGAGGCAGCAAGGTTGCGTGGGGAAGGTCTGGTTTGGATTATGAGGAGAGAGATCCTGCCAAATATAATGCCACCGCTAATCGCCGAATTTGGCCTAAGGTTCTGTTTTGTTTTTTTAACAATTGCAGCGCTATCTTTTCTAGGCGTAGGCATACAGCCACCCACGGCTGATTGGGGTTCGATGGTGCGTGAGAATGCATCTCTTATACAGTTTGCACAGTATGACCTAAAAGCTGGCCTTACTCCTCTTTTGCCAGCGTCGGCTATAGCACTTTTAACTGTTGCGGTTAACTTTGTAGTCGATTGGTTTCTTCATAAGACGAGTGGTATCAGAGATGAGCAGTAAAGCCCAAAACGGAGACGTTCTTCTCGAGATAAGGGGTCTTAAAATACAAGGTTTTTCTGATGAAAAATGGCATGATATTGTAAATGGCGTGGACATTTCTCTTCGACGCGGAGAAATCATGGGCTTGATCGGGGAATCAGGTGCCGGCAAATCAACACTTGGACTCGCTGCAATGGGATATACTCAGCCTGGGTGTAGAATTACTGATGGCGAAATAAATTTTGATGGCGTTGATCTTGCGAAGTTAAAAGAGAACGAAAAACGTAAGTATTGGGGAAATAGAATGACATACGTTGCACAGTCTGCTGCAGCGTCATTTAATCCCGCGCATCGTCTAATAAAACAGACTACGGCTTCTACAATCCGTTCAGGTTTTAAAGAAACCAATGAGGCCTATAAAGACGCTAAGGAGCTTTATCGAACATTAAACCTACCCGATCCAAATAATATTGGGGATCGTTATCCACATCAGGTTTCGGGTGGCCAACTACAGCGTGTTATGACGGCGATGGCAATGTCACCGCGTCCTGATTTAATTATTTTTGACGAGCCGACGACTGCACTAGATGTAACTACGCAAGTGGAGGTCCTGTCCTCAATGCGTGCAATCGTTGAAGAGTTCAATACAGCAGCGATCTACATCACCCATGATTTAGCAGTAGTTGCACAAATGGCGGATTTTATAAAAGTACTGCGTTATGGCGATGAGGTGGAAGAAGCGCCTACGAAAGAGATGCTTAAAAACCCTAAAGAGCCTTATACAAAATCACTGTGGTCAGTTCGATCATTAGAAAAAGAAATAATATCTCCACAGGCACCAATTCTAGAAATTAAAGATTTAGATGCGGCTTACGGTTCAACAAAAGTTCTTCATAAAATAAATATATCTGTACCGCGCGGTTCAACTGTTGCTGTTGTGGGGGAGTCTGGCTCTGGAAAATCAACAGCAGCCAGAGTTATTACCGGTTTGCTTCCACAACTTAATGGTGAAGTAAAATTTGATGGAGTGGGTTTACCACCGAAACTCGAAGATAGATCAAAGGAACAAAAACGCCAGATCCAAATGATCTATCAAATGGCTGATACCGCCATGAATCCGCGACAGACTGTACGAGAAATAATTGGTCGTCCCTTGGAGTTTTACCTTGGAATGATGGGATCTCAAAAAGATTCGCGGGTTTTAGAGCTCTTAGAAATGATTGAGCTTGATGGGCGTTTTTTGGATCGTCTCCCGAGTGAATTATCAGGTGGTCAAAAACAACGAATTTGTATCGCACGTGCTTTGGCGGCAGAGCCAGAGTTTGTAATATGTGATGAGGTTACTTCTGCGTTGGACCAGATAGTACAAGAGGGAATTCTTAAACTTTTAATGCGACTACAAAAAGATTTGAATCTAACCTACCTATTTATCACCCATGATATTTCAACGGTTAAGGCAATATCTGATCAAGTTGTCGTTATGAACCTAGGTGAAGTCGTTGAACAGGGATCTAAGGATGAAGTTTTCAATCCACCGCATCCGCCTTACACAGAGCTCTTACTATCTTCTGTTCCGGAGATGGATCCAGATTGGTTAACGAAATTTAATTCTGAAAGAGGTTAGGTTTAGTAACTGGTCATTTCTTGAGGGATATATATGTGCCTTCAAAAGAAATCCCGGCTAAGTAGCCCGACTGATTAAATATAACCGTTATTAGACTTTGGCCGTCAGATATTTGACCAAAAATATCTGTCACACTTTGGCCAGATTTGGCATAACTTGCCGTTCCTTGTAGAGAAAACTTTTGTCCGGTTTTAATTTCAAATAAGGTTTCTGGGTCCATAATGTAAGTTATCTGAGAATAGCTTTGACCGCCTATATTAGGACCAATAGTGCCGCCAATCATCCGTATTTCGTTAACTATCTGCTCATTTTCAAATAGGTAGCCTTCAGCATAGTTTCCTCCAAATAAAAAACTGCCTTTTATAGCTTTTGGAAAAACAATTTGAGCAATAGATCGCGTATGAATATCATTATTTTTTTTATTAAAATTTTTCGCTATTTCTAACGTGTTAAGTGCATCTTCTGCATAAACCTGAGCATTCTGTGTTAGCTCGTCTTTTGTGCGCGTCAATTCAGAACATGAAGCTCCCATAAGCAAGACTAAAAGTGATAATATGCGGCACATTTCTAAAGCCTTGTTTTGTTCATTTTAAATATAAATAGCACTGGCCTTGGCACAGTGCTATTTGAAACTTTTTATTATACAAAAATTCTAGAATTTAAACGCTAGTTTAATACCATAAGAGGTAACGCTATTGTCAGTAAACGCCCCAGGAATTCCACTTGTGGTTACAGTTTTGTCCCCAACATTAGTCTGTGCTACTCCCCCACTTATTATGGTTCCTGAACTTAACGTGTAGCGTGCGCCCAATCCAATTGTGTCGTATCCATCAGTGGTCGAAAGTAAAGAAGTACCTGTTGGTTCAGAGTCAGCCTCAAAGCTATAAGACGCGGATAATGATAGCTCATCGGATATTTTGCGCCCGACCCCTATTGAGTACGTTGTAGTATCAGAGAAAGTTGAAGTCGGAGCAGCTTGAGTTTGTGGAGCAACTGCAATTTGGTGGTTTGACCAATCTGCCCTTCTTATCGATCCAAATACTAATGTGTCTTCTGCAACACCTGACTGGAAGTTAATCGTTTGATAATCGGGTATCGATCCAGTTGTATTTGCTGTTGCTGCACCAAGCAACCCGCCTGTTGTCGCCAATTCAAAATCTACATCCTGTTCGATTATATATTCTACTCGAAGTGCTATATCTTTTCTTTCATAAGCCACACCTGCTATATAGCCAGTTTCTGATGCACCAGTTGCTGTGGCGGCGGAAGTTGCTCCGGATAATCTAAAAATATCGGCGGTTGCATCTGCAACAGAGGTTCTTTTGACTCCACCTAATACACTGAAATTTTCTCCAATAGCATATTTACCCATTACAGCCAAAGCATCAATTTCTAAATCTACCATTGGTCCTACCGCATTAAAGCCTGGAATTTGTGAACCCGCACCTTGGTAATTTAAACTTATCCCCGCTTGATTGTACTGTGCGATGCCAACGGCTATCGTTTCGTTCACATCAAATTTCACTGACATGCTAGCGCCTGATACGTCTCCATACATTGAGCTTGTCGGTGCAAACATATTATCTGTAACATCGTATTTACGGTTAGAATATGTAAACTCTGCATAACCACCTGCCTCAAACATAAACGCCGTTGGTAAAGCTGTTCTTTCCGCCCCACCTGAAATAGCCAGAGTTGGTGCAAGAAATGAACCCATCAAAAGATATTTTAATTTTTTCATGATAATCTCCCATTTTGATCTCAGTGTGGCCGTATCCCAATGTTAGGTCAAGCGCATTTATTTTCAGAGTTTTCAGAGCCAGAACTATCATTCAAGCTGCTGATACTGTTCTAACATTGTTGAGGGTATTAAATCTACTAAGGGCCGTTGTGTTGATTATATTCAAATTGTCCAAGAAATTTGCAAGATAGTTACTAGTAGTAATTACAGTTTAGCCAACTCATCTAGTGGAATTTCTTGGGACAGCTTGTTTGCGATTACTTCACTTGCGCTTTGAACCACTACTTGCTGAAGTGTAGTTGGTTTAGCGTCGAAATTTTTCAAGAAGGTTAGTAATTTAATATTAAACTTTTCAGGATCTATTCGCTTCTCAATGTTAGTGGGAATAGAGTTCTTAGTTGTTCCAAAGTTTAGAAGTGTTTCCTCTGCGGAGGCTATGTTGCTACTCAGTGACCTTAGGATGTTACCTTTATTGTCTTTAATCACGGCTAACTGTTCCGTCAGAACACCAGAATCATTAAAGTTGGATTGTATGTCCACCTGCGGTTCATACATTACTCTTGTTTGTTCTTGGGCCGATGCGAGAATGTTTTCAGATTCCATTATTGACAACCAATCTCGCGTGTCTTCATTTGTCCCTATAAACACCGTAAAGTATATCAGATGCTTGGCGACTAATTTTTTGCCAATTTCCATTAGTTTCAGCATCTAAATCTTCCATCTTTTTCCCAGACATTGCCTCCATTAGCTCACGTATATTTGGCTTTCGGGGGTTTAGTGGGTCATAGCCATAGTCTGGATCTACCCAACTAGGTATCTCATTTTTAGTTTTTTTCGTTTTGAGAAACTTCGGCTTTTTTTTGATTCATCGGTAACTTTAAAACTAGTTGCCATACTCGCTGTGAGTAACTCGTTGAATTTTTTTTCATTAATTGACGAGTCATCTGATAGTGCTGGCTTAAGTTCAGTTAAATCTGTAATTAAATGATCAATTTTATTGATAACTTGCATTTCCTATCACCTCTTACTTAAAAGTATAAGGCAATTTTCATGCCAAAAATCTTATTCTCTAAAGGCCATGTCTCTAGTTTTTGATATTGGCTGCCAGAAATAATCCAAAATAGTTCTCTTGCCAGATAATACATCTATCGAAGCAACCATGCCTGGGAGAATTATTACCTCTTCACCATTATCCTCGTACAAAGTGCCCTGCATCGAAACATCTACCAAATAGTATTGCTCTCCTGTTTGCTTATCAGAAATCGCATCTGCTGAAACGCTTGTTACGTTTCCATCTATTCGGCCAAATTTGGACGCATCGTAGGCTGTAAGTGATACCTTAACTTCTTGCCCCACTATAATATCCGCAATATCTTTAGGATCAATTTTTGTTTCCACAATAAGTTCAGATCCGGTTGGTACTATTTCCAAAAGCACCTCACCCGTACTGATGTACGCATCGGCCGTTGTATAATTTATTCGATTTATAACTCCATCAACGGGTGATTTAACAGACGTTCTCTCTACTCGGCTTTCCAAAGCTGGAATTCTTGCTTTAAGTTCTTCCATCTCCCCCTGAATTGCAGAGAGATCGGTCAAGGCGCTTGTTTTATAGAATTGCTGTTCAGCTTTCAATTGTTCATCAATCTCGTCCAAGCCGGAAATGAGACGTTTTTGCCCACTTTCCGCAGAGTTCGCAATCCCTATACTAGCTTCTTCTTCTCGCTTCAGAGCTATTAACCTAGTTTCTGGCGCCAACCCACTTTTTACTAAAGGCTCAAGCGTACTAATTTCGCGCCTAATAAGTGCTAGCTCATTTGATGCTGTATTAAATTGGATTTTCAATTCCTGAATCTCATTTAATTTTTGAATTCGTCGCTGGTCCAATATCGCCGACTTAGTATTCAGGTCATCAAGTCTTGCCCTATATAAAGCAAGTTCAGTTGAAACAGCATTTGGGGCAGATTCCATAATGGTTTGAGGAAAATTGGGAGTACTATTTGCTACTTCTGCTTTCAGGCGAATGAATTTTACAGATAATGTTGAATATCGTTTTTGCGCTTGGTCTAACTGTGTTTTTGCATCTACCGGGTCAATATCAAATAATAACTCACCTGCCCTAATGAAATCTCCTTCACTCACATAGCGCTTTCTAATTACACCCGGTTCGGAAGATTGTACCAATTGATTTTGCGCTTCTGAGACAGTTTTACCAGATCCCCTCACAACACTATCTATTTCAGTAACGGTTGCCCATACGAAACTGACCGCCACAAAAGTAATAATAACGAGCAATAATATTGATGAAGAGTGCCGTTGTGCTCCGGCTAATTCTTTGGCTAGTTTTTTAAATTCTTTATCGCTCATTATTTCGCAACCTTCTTTATCCCTAGTTGTTCTGGGGTTTGGTCGGTTATCAGACTACCATTTTCCATTACAAAAACCCTGTCTACCATAGCTAAGATTGGATTTCTGTGGGTCACTATCAGCATAGTTTTGTCTTTACAAAATTCCTGCAATGAACCTATCACTTTTTGCTCCGTGCCCTGGTCCATAGAGCTTGTTGGTTCATCCAACAGCAATATTTCGGGTTTATGTAGTAAGCTTCTAGCTAGATTTATCGTTTGTTTTTGCCCGCCAGAGAGGCCAATACCCCGTTCTCTAATTTCAAGATCATATCCTTTGGGGTGTGAGCCTACAAAATCATCGACGCCCGCAACTTTACAAATTTCAAGCACGTGTTCATCTTCATATTCATTGTTACCCATCTGAATATTTTCTCTTATTGTTCCAGAAAAAAGCCAGCTGTCTTGTAGCATAACCCCAATATTTTTTCTTACATCAGCAGGGTCGATTTGTCTTACGTCTACTCCGTCAATTAAGATTGACCCAGATGTCGGTTCTATCATACCAGCTATAAGCTTGGACATAGTTGATTTACCTGATCCCATTTTGCCCACTAAAGCGACTTTTTGGCCAGCAGGAATTTTAAATGAAACATTATTTATTGTAGGCTGTTTGGAGCCTTCGAATTTGAAGCTTACATTTTTGAATTCTATTTCACCCTCGAGCGAAGATCTGCTGATGGGCGAGAGTTCCGATGCACTGTTTAAAACTCTTTCCGATTAACTTTGATAGGTCTCTGTAGGCGTTAAGCGCTCCGTTCGCTCTAGCTAATGTGTTTGCCAGTTGCGAGAGTGGAGCCATTGTGCGTCCCCCTAGTATTACTGATCCGATTAAGGCACCCTGTGTAATTTGACCGTCTACAATTAAATATACTCCAAAAAAGATAGCCGCAACCTGAGCATACTGCTGCACTGATGCAGCAAAGTTTACTATAAACATACTTAAAGCCCGAATTTTATTACCACCATCCGCTTGATTATCTAAGGCATCTTCATATCTCTTGCGCATCAACTTACCTGAGCCGGTAGCATTA
Source organism: Paracoccaceae bacterium (assembly GCA_045564995.1). Lineage (GTDB taxonomy): Bacteria > Pseudomonadota > Alphaproteobacteria > Rhodobacterales > Rhodobacteraceae > Salinivivens. The sequence goes on from JBJLGG010000014.1 coordinate 130,964, forward strand.
ACGGTCTCTAAACCATTGAGGGTTTCGACGAGAACAGCTTGTTTATTCATTCCGCTTTCAATCGATCCCTTGGTGACTCTTGCTAGGAGTGGTTGGATGCCTAAGCCAACTATTATTACAATAGGAACAGCGGCTAGAAATACATATGATAATGGACCCGCTATTAGCGATATTATGTAAATAAAGAAAAATACGAATGGAAGGTCGATTAATATTACCAAGGTAGAAGAATTGAAAAATTCTCTTAAAGTTTCAAACTCACGAATGGTACCAGCCATTGCACCAGTTTTTTGCCTTTGTTCGCTTGGGGTAAGTGTAAGTATTTTATCAAATAATCTTCTTGAAATTTCAAGGTCGGCTTGTTTCGATGCTGTATCTATAAAACTTGCTCTCAAACTTTTAATCAGGAAATCAAACCCTAATGCAATTACTACGCCGATGCTTAGCGCTATTAATGACTCAAATGCCCCATTCGGAATCACCCTGTCGTAAACGGTCATAATAAAGAGGGTCGTGGCTAAGGATAAAAAGTTAGATACCATTGCGGCTATCATTACTTGAACATAAATCCACTTACTTTTGCGAAAAGCGCTAAAAAACCAATGGCCCGATCGTTCTCTTTTTTCAAGATCATTAAGCTCTTTCGCTATTATTACATATTGAGAAAACTCAGACTTATATTCTTTAGTGCTTATCTCTTCTTTTTTCCTATTTGTCGGATTTGTAATAGATAGTTTTCCGTCAACCGGGTTGGTCAAAATAACAAACGCTTCGCCATTTTTTTTAAAGGCAATAAGTGGAAAGAAATCTTCTGCAAGATTCTCAATATTCAAACGCCCAAAACTCGCTTTGAATCCTAATCTAGATAACGAGCTCACTGCCTCTTTAGGACCGACATACTTGTGCGAAATATCTACTGCATCTCTTACAGCCGCACCACTTTTTCTAATACCATATTCCCTCAAAAGAAGCATTGTGGCATCGATTAGAGATTTTTCTAATTCAATTCTTCCATCAGTTGTCATATCTTCAATACTTGACGGTTTTATGTCTGAAGAATCCACATGAATTTTGGCGGGTTCGATCTTTGAAAGTGCCACTTTTTCTTTCTTTGCGTCATCTTTATTAGCATCTTTTGCTTCGACCATTTTAATTATCCTTAAGCCGCAATAGCAGCTATATAGGCATAGTTATCTTGTATAACAAGCTTTGGATACTAACTCTTGCAATTTGTGACGTTTTTGTTTTAACGACATAATTAAATTATATTTTTAGGTAAAGAATGATCCCGTTTCCAGATATTAGTCCCGAAATATTTTCCATTGAATTATTTGGTATAAATCTCGCTCTGCGTTGGTACGCTCTTTCATATATACTGGGTTTCATTTGTGCTCTGAGACTGATGAAATTTTTTGTAGTAAGAAAGCCTTTGTGGGCATCAGAAAACCCCCCATTTTCGGTGGATCAGGCAGACTCTTTTATTACTTATTTAATCCTAGGTGTGATTATAGGTGGTCGCTTAGGATATGTTTTCTTCTACAATATTGAATATTACGCTTTAAATCCTCTCGCTATTTTTCGAATTTGGGATGGTGGCATGGCTTTTCACGGAGGATTTATCGGTGTTATCGCGTCCGTAACATTATTTTGTTGGGCAAATAAATTCCCACTTTGGCCAGCCGCTGATCTGATAGCGGTCTCCACACCCCCTGGTCTATTGTTTGGGAGAGTTGCTAACTTCATAAATGCAGAGCTTTGGGGTCGACCTACGGAGGTTTTCTGGGGGGTTATTTTTCCAGGAGAATTGGCGCAAAAATGCGGCGACGTTACAGGACCCTGTGCCCGACACCCATCCCAGCTCTACGAGGCGGGATTAGAGGGACTATTACTTTTGATTGTTTTATTATATCTTGCCCTAAAAGGCGGATTTAAAAGGCCTGGATTTCTGACAGGAGTTTTTGCTCTAGGCTATGGCGTATCCCGATTTTTCGTAGAATACTTTAGGGTTCCTGATCCACAATTCTTTTCTCAAGCCAACCCCTATGGATTTGCTTTTAAAATCGGTGACTTTGGAATTACCATGGGCCAAAGTCTCTCAATACCTATGATACTCGTTGGTTTATTTCTTTGTATTCGACGTGCAAGTTATAAAGAAAATATGCTATCATGATTATCCTGAGAATCTTTCTATATGTAATTTGTATTACTTCGATAGGCTGGAGTGTTTTGGTTTTTGGTGGACCACCGATTATAAAAAGATTGATATCGGGATTTTCAGATGGCGCTTTAATTCCGTCGGGTATAACTGTATCTCCGGGGCTTGATGTGCGTATTAGTCGGCTCGAATTTAATTTTCAAAAAGAAATAGTCGGATGGCATATTGAAGGGTTTTCCCGATCGACGAAAATAGCGTGGTCACTTTTTGGTGAAAAACCATTTTTAGAAATAAATCTTGGCCCGTCCTTGTTAAAAGGCTATGCAACTGCTGACAGTGTAAATTTCTACACACCATCTTTTCAGAAAATAGATTGGAAAAACATAGCTGTAGTTGCAAATATTGATACCTTAAATCTGAATACTTTTGCAAAAACAGACTCTTTAAAATTAACAGGAAATCTAGATTTAGAATCCGCTCAGGTATCAAATGTTAAGATTGACTTAAAAAAGTTTAGTGCCAAGAATGGCAGTTCAACTTATTCTGCCAACTCAACAACAGGCGACGTTAGTGGGTTGAGCCTTAATGCCCCCTTGAACGAACAATTATTTTCAAGCGCTTTTGTAATAGAAGACGTCATAGTTGATGAGCCAAATTTAACTTTATCAGAAGTCATAGTTGAGCTTTCAGTTGAAGAGGTATCCAGAAATTTTAAAATTGATTTACATGATGTAAAGCTCTCAGGGTCTGGTGGCTCGATAGAGAATGTAAAGGTTGATGGACACTTTAATCAGTTAAATGTTTTGGAAGAATTACACGTAGCTGCCGCAGATAGCTTCCCTTTTAAAAAATTGCCAAAATTCTCAGAAATTTCAGCGACGGTCAAAAAATCGGGCGATGAGCATTATGAGGCTAATATTAAAGGAAGCCTGGAGGAATTTGAACTATCTTATTCGGATAATTTAATCGGATCATTGCCTAGCGGTAATTTTGTAATTGATTTAGAGGTAGATAGAGGAGCCTCAAAAGTAGATTCAATATCAAAAATCAACTTCAGTACTTTTAGTGCTGCTGATATCGCTGGTACTTTTGAGATGGGTTTTAGATCAGAGCTCTTGACAAAATTAGAATGTACACTTGCAGACTGTGAGTTGTCCGATTTTGATCTTGCCTATAGTATAAACTTTGATGATGAGTGGGTCAGGGGCAGTGCTAATTGTGTGAAAAGTTTTTGCAGCTTAGTGGAGTTGGATCACTTGGTCAGGACCTCTAACACGGTTAATATTTTAACAATTTTAAATCAGGCAAAAATACTTAACCCTCTATCCAGTATGTATTTCTATGGAGTAATCAGCTCGGCGCAGAAAATAAACAGTGGGCATGAGTTAAAATTTCAATTTTAGGTTGAGTGCGCTATTCAGTTAACTTAGAGTATCGATGGAGGGTAAGATGGGGGATTCAATAAATGAGTAGATTAAATATTTTTAGGGCTTCGATCCCTTTTGTAGCGCCGCTCTTGCTATCAGCTTGCCAGCCTCAAGATTTTGGCAAAGTAAAACCAGATTTTACTCTAATAAAAAAAATACCTACTTCCATTATGAGTATTGGGAAGAGATCAGTTGGCGCTGAAATGGATACCCCATTGCCGCTCAAAGATATTTTAGGAGATTCACTGGCAACTAAAAATCCGGGGAGTGATTTTCTCGCATCAATAAAGTATGCGCTAGATACAGATCCGGAAATAATTTCTAAACGGCGCGAGGCCGAGGCAAAATTAGCTTCGCTTAGGGCTGTGGAAGCTCAAAAATATTTTCAGGTTAGGACTACCCTTTACGGTGGTATAGAAGATGTCACGGATAACACTAAGGGTTTGGCTTTGGCTATCAACGCTTCGCGGTTAGTTTTCGATGGTGGCAAGTTAGATTCGGAAATCAC
>JBJLGG010000015.1:0-31666 GCA_045564995.1 Paracoccaceae bacterium
GGAGTATTTCCAGGAATTTTTGCAGCTACTATTTGTTGGATGATTAGCTTGCCACTAATTCGTGCTTATCAGAATAGGCGTAAAGGTAGATTACGTGAAAAATTGCGAGAAATTAAAGAGAAAAGCACTAAATTTCGCAAAAAGTAATTTATGGAATTTAACTTGGAGCATTTTATATGACAATATTAACTGATATCCGGCTTGGTGTGAATATCGATCATGTTGCTACAATTCGCAATGCTCGTGGCAGTATGTATCCTGATCCTGTAGAAGCAGCTGTTCTAGCTCAAAATGAAGGAGCAGATGGGATTACTGCACATTTGAGAGAGGATCGGCGCCATATTCGAGATGAGGATATTGATGGATTAATTGCAGCTTTGAACATACCGTTAAATTTTGAAATGGCTGCTACTGAAGAAATGCAGAAAATAGCATTAAAGCATAAGCCTCATGCAGTATGTCTCGTCCCAGAAAAAAGAGAGGAGAGGACTACAGAGGGGGGGTTAGATGTTTTGAAAGAAGAAACTAAATTAGAGGCCTTTATAAAACCATTAAATAATGTTGGCTGCAGAGTTTCTTTGTTCATCGCAGCAGTGCCTGCTCAGGTTGAGGCAGCAAAAAGAGTGGGTGCGGCGGTAGTCGAGCTGCATACGGGTGCCTACTGTGATTATTATTATGAATCAAAGCACTCAAGATGCGAAGCCGAATTTGAAAATTTACAGAAGATGTGTGGCTACGCGCACTCTTTAGGCTTAGAGGTGCACGCTGGACATGGGTTGACCTTTGAAACTGTTGGTCCGATTGCTGCCTTTCCAGAATTAAAAGAATTAAATATAGGGCATTTTTTGATAAGTGACGCTGTATTCAATGGCCTTGGTACTTCAATTAAAAAAATGAAAAAACTTATTGAAGAGGCGCGCACCAGTTGATTATCGGTACAGGGACAGACTTAGCTAATATTGATCGGATTAATAAGGTTTTAATCCGTCATGGTGACAGATTTCGCGATAGAGTGTTTACAAAGCTTGAACAAGCTAAAGCAAGCCGGCGAAAAGATGAGGCGGGTACTCTAGCAAAACGTTGGGCTGCTAAAGAAGCGTGTTCAAAAGCACTTGGGACCGGCCTGCGCATGGGTATTTCTTGGAAAGATATGGCGGTAACTAATATTGATACTGGGCAACCAGTGATGACACTTACTGGTTGGGCAAAAGAGCGTTTGGAAGAATTAACCCCTGCAGGACATCTTGCAACCCTTCACGTTTCACTTACTGACGACCATCCTTGGGCTCATGCTATAGTAATAATTGATGCGCAGCCTTTGGCTTGACACAATCCCACCAAAATAGCATTAGCAAGTAAAAGTTTAAGGAGCACTTGGGATGGCGAAACCCAAAAAGAAAGAAGGTTTTTTGGAAACCATCAAAACTATTGTATTTGCTCTTATTCTGGCTGGTATTTTTCGGACCTTATTTTTTCAACCTTTTTGGATCCCATCGGGCTCAATGAAGGATACTCTGCTAATTGGTGATTTTTTGTTCGTTAATAAAATGTCCTATGGTTATTCATATGCATCGTGTCCTACCGTTAGACTAGCAGCAATTGGACTAAATATTGATGCAGAAGATATTTGTGGTTTTTTGCGTGGGGATAATAAGAGGATTTTAGGAGCGGAGCCGAAGCGTGGTGATGTAGTTGTATTTCGTCACCCTACAAATGGCCAAGATTACATAAAGCGATTGATAGGTTTACCAGGTGAAAAAGTACAAATCAAAAATGGGCTAGTATATATCAATGAAACGCCATTGGAAGTCATACCCGATGGTACTTTTGATGAAATAAAGTCCCCACAGGGACCCTTTAGAAATATGCCTAGATGTGCAAATGAGGTGGTTGAGCAAAATGGTATTTGTAAAAAAGAAAAATTTGTAGAAATTTTACCAAATCGAGTTTCATATTCTATTTTGAATTTTATGCGGCAAACAGTAGATGACACACCTGTTTATCGTGTACCCGTGGGCCACTATTTCTTTCTGGGAGATAATAGGGATAATTCTAGCGATAGCCGCATATCTCAATCGAGAGGTGGGGTAGGTTTCGTACCTTTTGAAAACCTTGTTGGCAGAGCAGACAGAGTACTTCTCTCTTCTGCTGGCAGATCTATGTTCGCCTTCTGGACATGGAGAGGGGATCGTTTTTTTGAGGGGATTGAGTGAAAAAATCTGTTGATATTGAAAGATTTGAGAAGCGCCTGGGATATAAATTCAAAGATCCAAAGTATCTTCTGGAGGCCCTTACGCATCCTTCTTTCTCTTCAACAAATAGAGCTGATAATCAACGGTTGGAGTTTATTGGAGACCGAGTTCTGGGTCTAATTGTAGCAGAGGCTATAGCGAAACAGGACCCAAAGGCATCTGAAGGGAAACTCGCCCCCCGGTTCAATGCTCTTGTTAGAAAAGAAGCCTGCTCGGGCGTGGCTCAGGAAATAGATCTTGGATTGGTTTTAAAGCTTGGTCGTTCAGAGATGATTACGGGGGGGCGACGTAAAAATGCTGTGCTAGGAGATGCGATGGAAGCTGTGCTTGCTGCAGTTTATTTAGATGGTGGGTTTCTAGCAGCAAAAGATATAATTTTGCGATTATGGGCAAAAAGAATTTCTAGTGTCGAGTTAGACGCTAGGGACTCCAAAACGCGTTTACAAGAATGGGCTCAAGCTCGGCAACTTGAACCACCAGTCTATACCCTAATTGATCGCTCTGGGCCCGACCACTCGCCTATTTTTAATATACAGGTAAAATTAAAAACTGGGGACAAAATGTGTGCGAAGGCGGGAAATAAAAGGGATGCAGAGCAGGCAGCAGCAAAAATGATGTTAGAAACTTTAAAGGATAAAGAATGAAGAAAGCAGGCTTTGTGGCCCTTATAGGAGAACCAAATGCTGGAAAGTCTACGCTTCTTAATCATTTTGTAGGTTCGAAAGTTTCGATAGTTACTCACAAAGTTCAGACAACTCGGACCAAAATTCGCGGTATTGTTATCGAAGGTAACTCTCAAATAGTATTTGTTGACACCCCGGGTTTATTTAAGCCAAGACGCCGGTTGGACAGGGCGATGGTAGCTGCCGCTTGGGGTGGGGCGGCAGATGCTGATGTGATTGTTTTGCTCATTGAGGCGCACAGAGGTTTAACAGATGGTGTGGTAAGGATCGTTAGAGATCTCTCTACCTCTAATAAAGATAGTCTGATTGTGCTTGCTATAAACAAAATTGATAAAGTTAAATCGCCAGTGCTTTTATCTTTAACAAAGCAAATGAATGAACTGTTAAGTTTCTCAAAAACATTTTTAATTTCTGCTGACCGGGGATTTGGCACAAAGGATCTGAAACTATGGTTAGCGGACAAAGTGCCAGATGGTCCATGGTTTTACCCTGAGGATCAAATTGCTGATCTTCCAATGAAAATGATTGCTGCAGAAATTACACGTGAAAAACTCATTCTTAGATTGCATCAAGAGCTTCCCTATCAGTTAACTGTCGAGACGGAAAACTGGAATGATAGAAAGGATGGCAGTGTGAGGGTTGATCAGATTATTTATGTTTCCCGTAGCGGCCACAAAGGTATTATTTTGGGTAATCGTGGTGAAACAATTAAGGCTATTTCCATTGCTGCAAGAGAAGAGCTTGAGAGTTTTATGGGGAGACGAGTGCATTTATTTTGTCAAATAAAAGTTCGTGAAAAGTGGCTAAACGAAGCCGAAAGATATACCGAAATGGGTCTTGATTTTAATGATGGAAATTAATGGCACGTCTTAGGAGTAAAATATGGGTACAAGCTTACCTAAAAAGGTTAGAAATTCAAAATATTGCAGCTTATGTTACTGCTCACGGCGATGATCATTCGGGCGCTATTTTAATAAAGGTAATAAAGATGGATGGGTCTGCACAACTTTATCAAAAGGCCTTCGATCTTCAAAATAATAGAAATGCATGGGTTAAAATTTCGGAGGGCTTAGATATGGAAATAGATAGTTTACTAGAAAAGCAAAAAGTTAATGATCCAGATTTATGGGTGGTTGAAATAGAGAGTGCTAGTGGTCAAAATTACCTAGACGAGTTTTAGTGATTATTCTGGCTTTATAAAATGGAATGGCGCTCAGTAGGGATATTATTAGCTGCACGAAAGCATGGTGAAACATCATTAATTATAGATACCTTTTGTCCAGGCCATGGGCGGTATTTGGGCGTTGTTAAGGGTGGGGCATCACGAAAGTTTGCGCCAATACTTCAGGTGGGAGCACAGCTAGATCTCACTTGGAAAGCGCGACTACAAGATCACCTTGGTTCATTTAAAGTTGAATTAGTTAGGGCCCGCACCGTTCATGCTATGAGTGATCGAATTCTAGCGGCTGGCTTGACGTCTGTTAGTACAATTTTGTCCAGAGTTTTACCTGAGAGACAGGCCTACGATAATTTTTATCGGACAACGGAAGATTTATTGGACCTTCTTAATCAACCAAACATCTGGCCTATGGCATATCTTCGTTGGGAACTGGAACTGTTGACTGTACTTGGTTATGGTCTTGATCTATCAAAGTGTGCTGTTTCAGGAAGCACTGAGAAGCTCCGATATGTATCGCCGAGGACTGGGCGAGCCATTAGTGAGCAGGCCGCTGGAGAGTGGGTTTCAAAGTTATTGCACCTTCCATCTATAATTTTAAAAGGTTCTGGTAACTCAGATAGTATCATAGATGGATTAAAATTGACGGGGTATTTTTTGACAAAAAAAGTTTTCAATGAATTATCAGTAAGATCGCCCGTTTCTGAAAGACAAAGATTTGTTGATTTGTTAAGTCAAAAAGCTTCTTCAGGCTTTTAACCACTTTTGTCTATCAGTATTTTGGCAAAATTAAATTACGCCACTAGACAACTTCTTTTCTTTACCATACATACTTCGCACCTACGATATCTTGTCGTATGTGCCCGGGTAGCTCAGGGGTAGAGCAGTGGACTGAAAATCCTCGTGTCGGTGGTTCAAATCCGCCCCCGGGCACCACTTTTCAAAGAAAAACTTATCAAAAACAGAGCTCTCACTTGCAATTTCGTATAGATTGCCAAATACTCTTATAAGAATTAAAAACTCTATAGAAATTCCCATGTGACCTATTCATTGGACCAATGATATGTGCCCACAAAATTTGACAATTGAAAATCGCAAAATCAGTCCAAAAGAACGCCCATTACTCATAGCTGAAGTTAGTGCAAACCATGATCGAGATCTTGATCAGGCCTTGGCTCTAGTCGACATTGCGGCAGATGCGGGCTGGGATTGTTTGAAATTACAAACTTATACTGCCGATACTTTGACTATGCGATCGGATCATCACAGTATGAAAATCGATCCAATTTGGGGCAGTCCTACCCTATACGACCTTTATAAAGGTGCTGGAATGCCGATGGAATTTCATCAACCGTTGTTTCAGCGTGCGCGTGAACGCGGCCTGATTCCATTCACTTCGGTTTACGATCCACGCGATTTAGATTTTATCGAAACACTGGGGTGTCCAATATATAAGATAGCCAGTTTCGAAATGACATTCGATGATCTTCTTGCCACAATTGCCCAAACTGGCAAACCAATTATTCTCTCAACTGGAATGGCTACGTTACCAGAAATTAACCACGCTCTCGAGGTGTTGGATAAAAATAATGCAGCAACAATTATCCTATTGCATTGTTGTTCCTCGTATCCGGCACCACTAAGCAGCATTAATTTAAATGCTATGACGGCAATAGGGAATAGGTTTAATCGATTGGTCGGATTCTCCGATCATACACTCGGATCTATCGCCCCTTTGACTGCAGCTGCAATGGGCGCCGTTGCTATTGAGAAGCATTATACCAATGACCCTAACCGTGAAGGACCTGATCACCGCTTTTCAGCCACTCCAGAAATTATGAAAGATATCGCCAAAGGTGTAGACGATATCATGGCACTTCGTGGATCGCCAACCAAACAAACAACAAAGGATGAAATGGTCAATAAATCGATCGGTAGACGTTCTGCATTTGCTACGGCAGACATTAAAAAAGGGCAAAAAATCACCTCAGATCTATTCCGCTTTATTCGTCCTAATGCAGGAATACCAGCAAATGATCCAATAGCTCTAAACGAAAAGTACTCATTGTGTGACATCCCAAAGGGCACACCCATCCGATATGAAGATATCAGTTAACATGCATGGGTTAATTACAGTACGATTAGCAAAAGACAGTGATGCTAAGAGCTTATTTGATTGGAGAAACAATCCAAATATCAGGGCAGCGTCAGAACAAACAAAGCCACTGATTTGGGAAGATCACATCAAATGGTTAACACACACATTGCAAAGTGACACCCAGCATGTATTCATTGGAGAACAAGACGGATTGCCAATCGGCGTGGTCCGTTTCTCCGTTGAACATGATCATGCCCTAGTATCAATTGCTCTTGCCCCTGGGACGCAGGGAAAAGGTTTTGGTAAATCTTTGTTAGCTTTAGGTATGGCTCAAATAGAGTCCATGCCTATTCGTGCGCGCATTCGCAGTGATAATGTCGCAAGCCGCACTTGCTTTGCAGCTTGTGGTTTTGTGGAAACTAGCGAGGATCAAGGCTTTTGCTGTTACAATTATATTCGTTTGAAATTTGAGGATATCGTCCCAAAAGATGATCACATAAACGCTCTTTATGAGGCCCTTAAATTACGTAAGCATGCAATCAGCCATATCAACTTACCCTCCTTCGAAGACCATCAGGAGTTTATCAAAAAACACCCTTACAGAAGTTGGAATTTTGTTTTTGCAGCGACCGAGTGTATAGGTAATTTTTACTTGCAAAACGACAATTCAATTGGTGTACAGTTACTCCCAGGCTACGACCATATGCTTCCTATTTTACTTAAGCAAATTTTGCATGACTATGAGCCCTTACCCGAGATTAAATCTAAGCGTAATGCAGGTTTTGTTTTGCATGTGCCTTTTGGAGATCATGAGAGACGGGCACAAATGAATGCCAATGGACATACGCCTTTACAAATCACTTATACTCTCGAAAAGGAGCAAGTATGAATATTTGTATTATCCCCGCCCGAGGTGGGTCAAAGCGTATCCCACGCAAGAACATTAAACTCTTTTGCGGAAAGCCAATGATCGAATGGGCAATTACTGCTGCGCAATCTGCTGACATATTTGAACGCATTTTTGTATCGACAGATGATGCTGAAATTAAGGAGACTGTACTATCGTTGGGTGTTGAGGCGCCATTCAAAAGGCCAGAGCATTTGTCAGATGATTTTGCAACAACCATTGATGTAATGGCTCATGCTGTCAGTACTTTAGGCTTGGATAATGAGTCCACTGTATGTTGCCTCTATGCCACTGCCCCATTTTTACAGCCAGAAAAACTGGCGATTGGACCAGAAAAGTTAAATCATGCTGATTTTGCTATATCTGTGACAAGTTATGCCTTTCCTATCCAACGGGCTTTGCGCGTTAAGTCATTGGACCAGATAGAGATGATAAATCCGGAACAGTTCTTAACGCGCAGTCAAGATTTAGAAGAGTGTTTTCATGATGCGGGACAATTCTATTGGGCGAAGGCTAGTTCATGGGTAGCTAGAAAATCGATTTTCGATGGGAAAGTCGCCGGTATACCGCTTCCAAGGTCCCGGGTGCAGGACATCGATACACCAGAAGATTGGGAACTTGCTGAGGTGATGTTTCGTACACTGGGTTTAGGCTAGTTTATGCGGTACAATGCTAAACGCCGTGAACTCCCGATCACAACACGGATTGCCTATTTCATCTATCAAATAGCCTATCATTTTGCACTGCCTCTAATAGGTGTTCTAGCATTATGTCGTGCACGAAAAGAACCAGGGCATCTTCATAATCTGAGCCACCGTTTGGGACTGGGGCCTGTCGGTGCTAAGGGTGGGGTTTGGGTATATGCAGCATCGCTCGGAGAAATGAACGCTGCGCGTCCTTTAGTCCAAGAGTTTCTAAATCATGGACACCATGTCCTCCTAACACACCTGTCACCAGCAGGTTTTGATCGGGGCGTACAACAGTTTGGAAATAACCCTAAGGTAACCCACCTTTACATGCCGTTTGATTGTTTCTGGACAGTGCAGTTGTTTTTACGACGCGCTAAGCCAGCCTTTGGGATTGTTTTGGAGATTGAAATTTGGCCAGCAATGTTGATCGAAGCGGACAGATTGTCCATTCCAATGTTTATGGCGAATGGCAATCTTCTACCCAATCGCATGAAACGTTTGCAAACATGGCGGCGGCATGGACTATATTTATACCGTTTGTTCGATCATATTTTTACACGCTCGCAGGATTATGTTGATCGGTATATTACTACCGGGGTGCGTCCTGAGAACATATCTATTGCCGGCGAATTACGCTTTGATACGCAACCAGACCCAGCCCTCTTAGCCTATGGTCGCGATCTACGTCAAACTTGGAATACAACGTTCACTTTCATGATTGCGTCATCCGTTAAAGGTGAAGAGGTTATTTTGCAAAAAATCGTCGCAAAGTTTCTTCAAGCCGCACCGCAAGCACGTGTAATATGGGTGCCGCGCAGCCCACAACGCTTCGATGCAATTGCCGATTTACTGCACTCTTGTGAAATTCCCTATACGCGCCGCAGCCAAATAACCGATAGTATACAATCAAAATATAAGGTACTCATTGGGGACACACTTGGTGAAATGGATCTTTACCTTGGACTTGCGGATGTGGTTTTTGTGGGTGCGAGTTTTACCGATATGGGCGGACATAACATTATTGAGCCATTGTCAGCTGGATGCCCAGTTATTATGGGACCTTCTACCTATGGAGTCGATTTTATTGCAAGGCCTGCGCAACAAGCAGGGGTGTTTGAAACCTTTGAAACCTCGCACGCCATATACACCCACCTTCTTTCTTTAAACGAGGATCTACCGCATGTTCAGTTGAAGCAAAAAAAGGCTAAAGCATTTGCGTCAGTAAATAGTGATACGGCTAAACTCATTTTCAAAATTATTAGTAAGCGTAATAGTTATACAAATGGTTAATGAAAGGAAAAACATACTTCTGATTGTGCCACATATGCCAGCGTTTGATTCATGCATACCTTTAATGATCCGGCTTCATAAACGAGGCAATGTTAATGTAAAAATTATTGTCAGCCACAGGCTGATAAAAATTGATGCACGGGTTGAACAAACACTACAAGCATCAGGAGTACCTTATGTCGTCAAATCTCTATTCGGAGTGGAACTGTTTAGCTGTCTGCAAATTGCACGTACAGACTGTATATTAACCCATTCTGACCCAATTGCCTACGGCGGCAAATTTCGTCCTCGTGATAATTTCATAAAAATGTTCAAAAAAAATGTTATTTTTATTCAACATGGTATGGTGCAGCAGGGTCTCCACACAAAGGGAGTACTGCGCGATGTTTGGGATTACTATTCACAAACTCTCCTAATATGGGCAGATTTGCCAAATACAGCGACAGAGTTTCTTGCCCCGGGTGTGGCAGATCGATTGCACGTGACTGGCATTACAAAAACCAATTTACTTGATGCTTGGCCAAACCATAACAAGCTAGCTGCAGAGCTTTCAAATTTTTCTCGCCGAGTGTTAATATGTCACAATTTTGGCTTCGAGCCTGAACGGTACTCGGATCAAATGTTTGAAAAGGCTTTGAAGGTTTGGAAAGCGGCAGCGCAGTCTCGACCAGATATTGCTTTCATACTACGAAGCCATCGTGGAAAACGGCGCAGCGATATTGAACAAAAAATTGCAAAAGTGTGTAAAGAGTGTCCAAACATAATCCGATCGGAGCGCCACTATGGCATTATGGCTATGGCAACAATTAATGATGTTATGGCATTAGTAGACTGTGTGATCTCTCATCCCTCTACCACTATTTTGGATGCAGTTTATGAAGGTAAGCCCGTCGCTGTAATGAATAGTTTTCAACGTATATTTGAATGTCTTCCCAATGTTGATACCCTCGACAACTTTACCAAATTCATTGAGAATGATAGTCCGCAAACACAGCACCTAACTTTGCGAAAAACTTACGGCAATTTGTCAGATAACCTCGACAAAGCTGCGATGATTGTAGAGCAACAGATGAATAAAACAAGAATTTAAGCGTGAAAGGATAGCAACATGTTCGAAAATTCAAACATCGTGGTGACAGGCGGCACCGGATCTTTTGGCCATGCTTTCGTGCCTAAAACACTTGAAAAATATAACCCTAAAAAGATCATAATCTTTAGTCGTGATGAAATGAAACAGTGGGAAATGGCCAAACTCTATGGCGACGACCCACGCATACGTTTTTTCATAGGCGATGTTCGGGATCGCGAACGGCTATACCGCGCCTTTCGCGATGTTGATTATGTGGTCCATGCGGCGGCTACAAAAATTGTACCTACTGCCGAATACAATCCGTTTGAGTGTGTGAAAACTAATATTAACGGAGCAATGAACGTTATTGATGCAGCGGTAGATTGCAGTGTAAAGCGGGTTGTTGCGCTTTCTACCGACAAAGCGTCGTCACCAATAAACTTATATGGCGCAACAAAATTGGCTTCCGATAAATTGTTCGTGGCCTCAAACTCTTATGGGGGTGAACACGGCACACGCTATGCGGTAGTCAGATACGGGAATGTTATGGGATCGCGCGGTTCCGTCATCCCATTCTTTATGTCAATCAAAGATAAGGGTGAATTTCCAATAACCGATGCACGCATGACTAGGTTCATGATTTCTCTAGATGACGGTGTTAAGATGGTATGGCATGCTTTTGAAGATATGGAAGGTGGAGAGATTTACGTAAAAAAGATCCCATCTATGAAAATCACGGATATTGCAGCATCAATTTCGCAAAACGCAGTCCAAAAAATTGTTGGGATCCGCCCAGGGGAAAAATTACATGAGCAGATGATTGGCGAGGAAGACGCTCCGCACACCTATGAGTACCCAGATCATTTTAAAATTCTGCCTGCGATCAATAATTGGTCCTCGAGTCCGGCTCGCATCAAAGATGGTATTAAAGTGCCTGATGGATTTACCTATTCATCTGATAGTAACACAGAATGGATGAAGCGCGAAGAATTAAAGGCATGGATTGCGGACAACGATTCCAAAATTGGCGCAATCTAATGAGCGTCATTTGGAATCCAACGGGCCTCGATCTTTGGTTTGATTTGGCCGTCAAACTGACATGGAAAGACATTTTGAAATCCTCAAGTTTGATGTCAGAGCATATTGGTGGCTGGTAAGCTACAACACTAACCGCGCATTTAATTCCTGGCACTGTGAACCCAAGTAATGAATGCTACTTAACTAATTGGTATACCGGCGGCACATTTAGAGCTGCGGAATTTGAAGCGATTTTTAACACTTTAAAAAAGATGTTGCTGAATTAAATAATAGAAACTAACCAGAAGGAACACTAGAAATAAATGGAAAGCCAATGACATTCAGCTCTTTTATTCCTTATGGTCGACAAGACATTTGTCAAGATGACATCGATGCGGTGGTATCTGTATTGGGCTCTGATTTTTTAACTCAAGGGCCAAAAGTTCCTGCATTTGAAGCCTCCGTAGCAGCACACACTGGTGCTGCCTATGCAATTGCAGTAAACTCCGCGACATCTGCTCTCCATATTGCCTGCATGGCTTTGGGCGTTGGATCAGGGGATGTCGTTTGGACTGTTCCAACAACTTTTGTAGCCTCAGCAAATTGTGCGCTTTATTGTGGCGCGTCCGTTGATTTTGTCGATATTGATCCAACGCGCTACACAATGTGTCCAAAAGCATTGCAAGCGAAGTTACAAACTACGTCCCAGTTACCTAAGGTAATTATACCCGTACACCTTTGTGGTCAATCGGCCGATATGAAAGCGATCTGTGCTATTGCGCGCAGCTATGGTATTTCCGTAATTGAGGATGCTAGCCATGCGATTGGCGCGACATATGAAGGTAAGCCTGTTGGGGATTGCCGCTACAGCGAGATTACAGTTTTTTCATTCCATCCTGTAAAAATAATAACTACAGCTGAAGGTGGGCTGGCAACGACACAAAATCAAAAACTTGCTGAGTCCATGGATTTGGCCAGAAGTCATGGCATCACAAGGGACCCCACACTCTACGAAGAACCAAGTCAGGGATCGTGGTACTATGAACAGATCACATTGGGCTTCAACTACCGAATGACCGAATTGCAGGCTGCACTTGGCCTGTCACAAATGAAGCGACTTACAGAAATTGTAGACCGGCGCACCGCGATAGCTGCTCGCTATGACCAACTACTAGCCAATCTTCCAGTGCAACGGCCAATACAAGCTCCATCCACGGGCTCCAGCTGGCATCTATACGTCATACAAGTCCCTCAAAGTCATCATTCTCAGATATTTGAGTACCTAAAAAGAGCTGGTATTGGAGTGAATGTCCACTACATCCCAATCCATACACAGCCGTATTACCGTCGCATGGGGTTCAAATTGGGACAATTTCCAAACGCAGAATCATATTACAGAAAAAGTATATCAATTCCTTTATATTTTGGCCTGACTGAGAAAGACCAGGATCAGGTCTGTGCTACTCTAGAGCAATCCCTCTTTGAAGTTACCTAATTGGCTGCTCAGGGGTAAAGCAGGGGACTGAAAATACTAGTCTGGGTGGTTCAAATCTGCCCTAGAGTCCCAACTTCTAAAAAATCAAACCAACTTTTACGACTTAGACAGTCGCGAAATTGTCTTGTATCAGCCATTACTCTGTGGGACACCTTCAACCGTGGATAAGGCTGAAGGTTATGTTGTGGTAAGTGCCAAAACCCTATTAAGAGACGTTTTTGGCTTCAAAAAATTTCGACCTGGGCAGCGCGAAATTATTGACGCAGTTGCCTGTGGAGAGAATGTTTTGGCAATAATGCCGACGGGCGGTGGAAAATCGTTATGCTTTCAGTTGCCTGCTCTTTTAAATGATGGTCTAACTGTTGTCATTTCGCCCCTTATTGCATTGATGCATGACCAAGTCCGTGGTTTAAAAGCAGTTGGAGTAGCAGCAGGAGCCATTACCTCAGGCAATACCGAAGAAGAGGTGGACCAAGTTTTTTCCCAGATTATTTCAGGTGATTTAAAACTTCTCTACTTGGCTCCTGAACGTTTGGTTTCGAGAAAGATACAAAATATTTTAAGCAGTGCTAATGTAACATCGATAGCGGTGGATGAGGCGCATTGTGTTAGTCAGTGGGGACATGATTTTAGGCCAGATTATCTTGGGATTGGCGAATTACGGCGTAAATTATCTGTTCCATTAAGTGCTTTCACTGCAACTGCAGATAAAGAGACACAACAAGAAATAATGCAGAGACTTTTTGAAGGTGCTGCCCCTAAGGTATTTTTGCGAGGTTTTGATCGTCCTAATATTTATCTCAGTTTTATGCCTAAAGATAACCCCAGACGGCAAATAATGGATTTTGTTCATCTACGCAAAGGTCAGTCGGGTATTATTTACTGTGGTACAAGGGCCAAAACGGAAACGTTAGCTCGAGCGTTGGTGGAAGCTGGTCACAGCGCCTGCTCATACCATGGTGGTATGGAGTCAGATCGGCGAAGAGTCGTGGAAAGTCGCTTCACTCTTGAAGATGGCTTAATTGTTGTTGCAACCGTTGCATTTGGTATGGGAGTGGATAAGCCAGATGTAAGGTGGGTGGTACATGCAGACTTACCTAAATCAATTGAAAACTACTATCAAGAAATTGGAAGAGCTGGCAGGGACGGCGGACAAGCAGAAACACTAACTCTCTATGGTGCTGATGACATTCGGTTTCGAAGAAACCAGATAGATGAAGGTCTCGCGCCAGATGGGCGTAAATCTGCTGATCACGGTCGTTTGAATGCGCTTTTGGGTTTAGCTGAAGCTTTTAAGTGCCGCCGTCTCAATCTTCTTGAGTATTTTGGTGAGAAAAATATAAAATGTGGAAACTGTGATCTGTGTGACAACTCACCTAAGACATTTGACGGTACTGAGCCAGTTCGTAAAGCTTTATCGGCTGTATTACGCTCCGATCAATATTTTGGCGCAGGACATGTAATCGATATTTTGTTGGGTAATTTAACAGATAAGGTTGCTAACCATAGTCATCAAAATTTAACTACATTTGGTGTTGGCAAGGAGTTAAGCCGTGTAAAATGGAAAGCAGTTTTTAGGCAAATGATGGGTCATGATCTCATTCGTCCAGATGTGGAAAGGTATGGAGCTTTGCGAATGACTAAAAAAGCACTGCCAATTTTGAGAGGTGAGCAAAGTATAACTTTACGTTTGGATACAATTAACTCAGCAAAAAGAAACTATAAAATAAAAGCATTAGTAAGTGACGATGATGCTCCAGTGCTAAGTGCGCTCAAAGCAAAACGACGCGCTTTAGCCGAAACTGCTGGCGTGCCAGCATACATTATCTTTACTGATAAGACCCTAATCGATATGGCCCAAAGGCGTCCTTTGAACCTGGACGAGATGTCACGAATTAATGGCGTGGGAGCAAAAAAATTAGAGAACTTTGGAAATATTTTTTTAGCAGTAATAAATGGCCAAGTTGACCACATGCATCCCAGACGGCAAAAACTTGCTGGAGCCAAGGAGGGGGAGCTTTACGATTTACTTTTAGAAGTTCAATCCAAACTATCACGAGGATCGATGGGAGTAGATAAACCGTTAAGTTGCTCGGCATCTGTACTTTCAAAAATAGCTCGACTTAAACCTAGAAGCTTGGATGAGATGGCTAAGATCATTGGTCCCCAAAAGACAGATCGCTTTGGGGCGGCTTTTTTGGATGTTTTGAATGAGGTTACATAGCACCCCTGTGCTTATTTAGGAGATTGGATACTAATAGATTATTACAATTAGTATATTAATTAATAAATTTTAAAACTTAATTTTAACGGGATATTGGTCAGAATCGTCTATATTTAGACGTCTCTAGAACAGTCTTGAAGAGCTTATTTATTTAAGAATAAGATAATGACATGAATTGGGAGTATTCGAAATGAAATCACAATATCGAGTTGTCGTGATAGGCGGTGGAGTTGTTGGTTCATCTGTTTTATACCATCTTGCCAAAATGGGCTGGAAAGATGTAGTTATGCTCGAAAGGCGCAGGCTTGCTTCTGGATCTAGTTGGCATGCTGCCGGTGGAGTTCATACGTTGAACGCCGACCCAAACATGGCTGCTTTGCAGGCCTATACCATAGATCTTTTGCCAAAGATTGAAAAAGAGTCGGGTCAGAACATTGGCTTTCATATGACTGGGGGTTTGACGTTGGCAGGCACTCCGGAAAGGTGGGAGTGGCTTCAATCGAATTATCGTATTTTTCAGTCTATAGGAATTAGCGACTGTGAACTCCTTACTCCAGAGGAAGCTCAAAAACGTTGTCCAATTATGTCTGTGGATGGTGTCTTGGGTGCAATGTGGGCAGATAGAGAAGGCTACATCGACACTACAGGGACAGTTCAAGCGTATGCCACTGCGGCTAAAAAGCGGGGTGCTGAATATTATGAAGATGTTAAAGTTGACAGTCTTAATCAGACACCAGATGGTTGGATTGTTAGGACTACAAAAGGTGACATTAAGTGTGAGCACGTTGTAAATGCTGCAGGTCTTTGGGCAAAGCAAGTGGGACGGATGGCTGGCATAGAACTTCCAGTTAGTCCTCTAAAACATCATTATTTAGTAACAGACAGTATCCCAGAAGTGGCAAGTAGCGATTTTGAGATGCCGATGACCGTCGACCTTGAGGGTTTTACTTATATGCGCCAAGATCAAAATGGTGTTTTGGTTGGGATCTATGAGATTGATCACGAGCACTGGGCAATGGATGGTGCACCCTGGGATTATGGAGAGGAATTATTTCAGGAAGAGCTTCATAGAATTGAGAATGAATTAATGCTTGGTTTCCAACGTTATCCAGCCATTGAGAATGTTGGAATAAAGACCTGGGTTAATGGCGCTTTTACCTTCTCTCCCGATGGTAATCCTTTGGTCGGACCAGTCCCAGGTAAAAGGGGCTACTGGTCAGCCTGTGCCGTCATGGCAGGTTTTTTACAGGGAGGTGGAGTAGGAAAAACCTTAGCAGAATGGATGATTGAGGGAGAGCCGGAAACTGATGCATGGTCCATGGATGTGGCTCGATATGGTAAATATGCGGAAAATAAAAGATACATTCGTGAGACGACAGGCCAATTTTATTCTAGGCGTTTTGTGATGTCATATCCAAACGAACAGCTTCCAGCAGGACGTCAAATGAAGATGGCACCCGCCCACGATGCAATGACCCAGGCCGGATGTCGTTGGGGTGTTTCATGGGATTTAGAGGTGCCACTGTATTTTGCACCATCCGATAGATTTGACGAAAAATTAACCTTAAAACGTTCTAATACCCATGAAATTGTGGCTGAGGAATGTCTCGCAATCCGAGAAGGTGTTGCATTGTTAGATATTACAGGTTTCTCACGTTTCGAAGTAAAGGGTGAAAATTCAGAGGCATGGCTTAATCAGATATTTGCAACCAAGCTACCCAAACCTGGTAGAGCTCGATTGGGAGTTATGCTTTCATTTTCTGGAAAGCTCAAAGGTGATTTGACTTTGCTGAACTGGGGTGACGGTACCTACTGGATTATGGGCAGTTACTATTTGAGAGCGTGGCATCTGCGTTGGTTTAATGAGCAGCTCAAAGATGGTGTTAGCATTAGAGACCTTGGAGATGAGATGTGTGGTTTTGCTTTAATAGGGCCAAAATCACATTCTGTTTTAGAAAAGGTAGCCGAGGAAGATGTGTCCAATCTGAGATTTATGGACTGTAAAAGATTGGATATCGGTTTGGTTCGTTCGAATGTGGCAAGAATGAGTGTTACTGGTGAAACAGGCTTTGAGATTAACTGTAAAATGGGTGATCATATTGCTCTTCGTAGAACATTGTTAGAAGCTGGCGTTGATAAAAATATTCGTGAAGTAGGGTTTAACGCAATGCTCTCAACCCGTATTGAGAAAAGTTTTGGGATTTGGTCTGCGGAATTTACGCAAGACCGAACCCCGGCTATGACGGCAATGGACCGATGGATCGACTGGGACAAGCCAGACTTCATTGGGAAAGCAGCAGCTGTTTCTGAACGCGATGGAAATGGGCCTGAAAAAATCCAAGTGACTTTAGAGATCGAGGATGGTGATGCAGATGCTTCTGGTTATGAGCCCATTTGGTCAGATTCAGGCGACATGATTGGTTTTGTTACTTCAGGAGCTTTCGGTCATACTGTTAAGAAATCTCTTGCAATGGCTCTAATTGAACCAGCCTTAGCCTCAGTAGGAACCCATGTTATGGTTCATGTAGTGGGAGTCGAAAGGAGAGCAAAAGTAATTGCTCCTTCGCCCTATGATCCAAAGGGAATGGCGATGCGCATATAGTCTAGAAGAAGTAGTGAAATATTTAGCCTTACTCCCTGTTTTAAAATGCCAAGTGAAAATAGTTTGGATATAGATAGGTAAGAAGATTTTGATAGGATAGCTCGAATTTACAAAATGTATTCAAAAAATTAACTTTATTATTCTATAGAGCTCGGTGATTTCCATCGCCTATGTGTCCATAACCATTGTCCCATATTTTTTCTAATTTGTTTTTCTAATCTGTTATTTAAGATTTGGGTCATTTCATTTGGTGATGTGGGTATTACTGGACTTTCAAATACGAGGTCAAAATTTATGCCATCATTATTACGAACTACATAGAATGTGATCAGTAGTGCATCATGTTTTAATGCTAATTTTGCAGCTGAAGTTGCTGTGTATGCTGTGTGCCCAAAAAACTGCAAAGGTTCCCCGTGGCTCATGTATTGGTCAATCAAAAGAGCGACTACCTTACCGTCACTGAGATACCGCACCATATTTCCCATACCTGCGCGTCCTCGTGGGAATAATGGCTCAGCAATTTGTTTAATACATCTTTCATAAAAAGTATTAAAATAAGGATTGCTCATAGGTTTATAGAGCGCCCCCACTGAAATTTTGTTTGCATTAAGAACTACACGCACAACGTCATAGTTTCCTAAATGACCAGAAACTAGGATAACAGCTTTTCTTTTTTCTTGAGCATCCCTCAGTGCTTTAAAACCAGGTCCAGATATTTTGGCTGATTTCGCGACGCTAGAAAACCCATTTGGCGACAGTAATTCAAAGAAAGTACGTCCAATATTATTAGGGACTTTGGTACAGAGTTCTTCTCTTTTTTCTTTTTCAAGATTAGGAAATACAAGTTTAAGGTTATCTATTATACGTTTACGATTACCAGATAATGGTGAAATAACTTTTTGGTAAATCAAACCACCCATAGCGATTTTCGTTGGATAAGGTAAAATTGATAAAATGCTTAAAAGAAATCTCACAAAAACATAAGTGCTGAAATCCAAAAAATATGACCTCTGTTTTTCTTTAATCCCAAGGTTATTATTTTTATTCGACAATTTTTTGTTACCTAATTATTTTTCAGTAAACTTTGATTTATTTGTGTTAGGAGGAAAAATTGACTTAGTTTCTTCCGTCATTTCATCTTCGATACTATGGGTTTGATGCTTTACACACTCGCCACCTGAGCTGGCAATCAAATCAACCATATTTTTTGTGACACCTAGATCACCACCACGATTAATGCCAATTTCTGCAATGACTAAAGGAGGTTCGTTCGGGCCAATACTTCGGTTGTCTACCTTCATTTAAGTTTCCTTTTCCACATTCGTTACCCTGTTCAATTGACCTCAGCGAATTTCGTCCGGTGCAACACCCCAAATATCAGTTTTTTTTATCCATCCAGCATACTTACCAGCATCAATTTCGCACCACTCTTTTATACATTTTCCTAGGTCAGCAATATAATTCTGTTCAATTCTAGCCATAATCATAGAGTTCTGATCAGATTTTCGATGCAAGTCGGCCATAGAGGAAGTCACAATAATTGAGCGCACTCCTGAAAGTAAAGAATAGTGTATCCATCCTCCAGCGCCTTCTGCATCACGCACCCTTCGCCAGTTGTCGTATTCACCGTATATCTCTAATGGCATTCCCTTTTTTTTAAATATCCAATCTATTCGATGTGAAAGGGAGGGCCCCCTCCTTGCATTCGCTTCGTTAGCTTTAAGGGAAACATATCGTGGTATTAAGAGGTTCGTGACAGGGCCACGCTCCGACGCATCAATGTGAGTTCCGATAGCTGCCGCCAGAATCGTGCATAAAATATGAAGAGACCGCAATTTCAAACGAATTTTCCAGTGTCCTAATCGATACCCTAACTATTATAAGATTGATAGAACAACATCTAAACACAGTCCATTATATAAAATCCTACCAGGCAAATCTATAGTTCATGCGAATTCTAAGCGGCATATTAATTTGCATATTATTTATAAGGTTTAATAGGTCTAGGCAGCGGTTTGACTTGCGTTAAACTTCAAACATTTTCTTTAGACAAAAAACTGAGCACCATTAGCTGAGATGGTAGATCCATTTATAAACCCTGCATCGTCTGACGCTAAAAATGCAACACATCTTGCTATTTCATCTGGTTCACCTAGGCGTCCAGCTGGGATTTGACCAATTACCGCCTCCAGTGCTTTTTCGGGCATTGAAGCAACCATTTCCGTAGCAATATAGCCTGGGCATACGGCATTTGCTGTTATTCCATTTCTTGCACCTTCTTGTGCTAAAGATTTTACTATTCCTAAATCACCAGCTTTTGTTGCAGCATAATTTACCTGACCAAACTGACCCTTTTGGCCATTTATAGAAGATATAACGATTACTCTGCCAAATTTCCGCTCTCTCATTCCTGGCCAGACAGGATGGACAGTATTAAAAACTCCTGTCAAGTTAGTAGCGATCACTTCATTCCATTGTTCTGGTGTCATTCTGTGAAAAGGAGCATCACGTAAAATTCCAGCGTTGGCAACGACTACATCAACTGGTCCCAACTCGCTCTCAACTTTTTCAATACCAGATTTGCTCTCTTCATAATTAGCTACATCCCATTTATAGGTTTTGATACCAGTCTCATCTGTAAAAGAAGCTGCTGCTTTGTCGTTTCCTGCATAGGTTGCGGCAACTGTGAAGCCGTCTTGTTTTAACCTTTTTGATATAGATTCCCCGATACCTCTTGAGCCCCCAGTAACCAATGCAATTCTTGACATAATCTTCTCCTAAGTCAGGTTTGTTTTAAATTTTGAGTAAAGTATTAATCTCGTTCTAGACACATGGCGACACCCATGCCACCACCAATGCATAACGTTGCAAGTCCTTTTTTTGCTGATCGTCGTTTCATTTCGAATAACAAAGTATTTAAAACACGAGCTCCAGATGCTCCGATAGGATGTCCTATAGCTATCGCTCCCCCATTTACGTTAACGATACTCGGATCCCACCCCATATCTTTATTAACGGCACAAGCTTGAGCAGCAAAAGCTTCATTCGCTTCTACAAGCTCGAGGTCTTTTACAGACCATCCAGCCTTTTCAAGAGCTTTCCTACTCGCATAAATTGGGCCTACACCCATTATCTTTGGATCTAACCCAGCAGTTGCATAGGAAGCAATTCTCGCAAGCGGTTCAATGCCTCTTTTGTTGGCCTCTTCGGCTGACATTACGAGCGCAGCTGCGGCACCATCGTTTATACCGGAAGCATTTGCGGCTGTAACGCTTCCATCCTTTGCGAATGCTGGTCTTAGTTTCTGCATATTTTCAATCGTAGCGCCATGCCTAATGTATTCGTCTTTATCTACTGAAATATCGCCTTTCCGTGTTTTAACTATAAATGGCACAATCTCATCTTCAAATTTACCAGAAACTTGCGCTGCTTCTGCTTTGTTTTGAGACGATAAAGCGAATTCATCCTGCATATCCCTCGAGATTTGCCATTGCTCTGCTACGTTTTCTGCCGTCTGGCCCATGTGATAGCCATTGAATGCATCCCAAAGTCCATCTTTGATCATGCTATCTATATATTTTACGTCGCCCATCTTGTGTCCAGAGCGAAGATGAGAAACATGAGGGCTCAAGGACATATTTTCTTGACCACCAGCGCAGATTATTGAGGCATCACCAAGTTGAATATGTTGTGCTGCGAGCGCAACAGCTCTAAGGCCTGAACCGCATACCTGATTTATGCCCCAGGCGGCAGACTCAACAGGTAAACCTGCGTTCACATGAGCTTGTCGTGCAGGGTTTTGCCCTTGGCCAGCTGTTAAAACTTGACCCATTATTGTTTCGGAGACTTCTGACTTATCTATTCCCGCTCTCGAAACTAACGCTTCCAGAACGGTTGTGCCGAGCTCATGGGCCGGTGTATTCCCAAAAGACCCACTAAAGCTTCCTACTGCTGTGCGAGCTGCTGATGCTATAACGACGTTTGTCATGCTGTATTTCCCATACGGTTTTCATTGTTAATTACGATTCATACGCTACTTAGCGGCTTGGCTGCATCGCGGCAAGAGCAATAATATTACAAATTATTGTTTTTTTTTGAAATGATAAAACTTTATGAAATTGTAATCATAAATTTTTAAAGATGATTAAAGTTTAGACTTTGTCGTGTTTTAAAATTGTTCTGAATGCGTTGACACCGGCTCTGAAGAATGTATAAGCCGGGTTTCACTTATTGGTGTTGGTGGCTCCTGCAAAGGAAACCCTGTCGTGCGTAAAGCAAGAGGACAACGCCCTTCGAAACCGCGCCGAGCGCTAAAATAGGAAGGAGATCAGCAGATGACAAAAAGAACTGCTGCCAAGCATAAAATTGATAGAAGAATGGGTGAGAATATTTGGGGTCGCCCAAAGTCTCCAGTGAACAGACGAGAGTATGGGCCAGGTCAGCATGGACAGCGCCGTAAAGCAAAGTTATCAGACTTTGGTTTGCAATTAAGAGCAAAGCAAAAACTAAAAGGCTATTACGGAGACCTCACCGAAAAACAATTTCGAAGAATTTTTGGAGATGCCGAGAAGGTAAAAGGTGACACTGGCGAAAATTTAGTAGGTCTGCTCGAACGAAGGCTCGATGCAGTGGTTTATAGGGCTAAATTTGTTGCAACAGTTTTCGCGGCTCGTCAGTTTGTAAATCATGGTCATATTTTAGTTAACGGTAGACGCGTGAATATCCCATCTTACAGGGTTAAAGAGGGTGATATTGTTGAAGTCAGAGAAAAATCAAAGCAAATTGCGGTAGTATTAGAAGCAACCCAACTACCTGAGAGAGATGTTCCTGAGTATTTGGAGGTAGACCACTCTAAAATGACAGTTAGGTTTGTACGGACTCCGGGATTGTCCGATGTGCCATATCCAGTAATTATGGAGCCTAATCTAGTTATTGAATATTACGCACAGAACTAATTCAATCATATTAACGGAATTATGCCGTAGCGGTTGTCCGTTGCGGCATTTTTTGTTTGTAGTGGTCAAAATAGGCGGTTCTATGTAATTATATGTATGGAGAAATTCTATGTTAAAAGTTGAACCAAAACAAGGAATCTTAGATATCGCTTTATACGAAGCGGGTTCAGCACCAAAAGCTGAAGAACGGAATGTTATAAAGCTTAGTTCAAATGAGAATCCCTACGGGCCAAGTACGAAATCCATCGATGCAATTACAAGGCATGCGGCTGAAGTACATTTATATCCTTCAACTAATCATTTAGACTTACGTCAGGCAATTGCTACACGTTTCGGACTTAACGACAAAAATATTATTTGTGGGGTGGGAAGTGATGAAATAATTTCATTTTTGTGCTACGCTTTTGCTGGACCAGGGGATGAGGTTATTCATACCGAGCATGGCTTTGCGATGTATAAAATATCTGCATTAGCAGCAGGAGCTAAACCCGTAAAAGTCCGAGAAAACAATCGCTACACGGATGTTGACGCAATTTTAGAGGCTTGTAATAATAGGACGCGATTAATTTTTATAGCTAATCCAAATAATCCTACAAGTACGATGATCGATGCTCATAAAGTTCAACGTCTAGCGGATGGTATTCCAGAAACTTGTATATTAGTGCTAGACGGTGCTTACGCGGAATACGTGCCAAATTTTGATGGTGGTGCGAGTTTAATCCACGAAAGAGAAAATGTTTTTATGACACGAACATTTTCTAAAATGTACGGACTTGGCGGCTTGAGAATTGGCTGGGGATATGGTTCGAAGCATGTGATTGATATTCTTAATCGTATCCGTGGTCCTTTTAATTTATCAACGCTTGCACTTGCAGCGGCAAATTCTGCGCTGACAGATGTAGATTACGTCGATAAGTCTAGAAACGAAAACACTAGATTGCGTGAATGGCTATCCAACTCTTTGTCTAACCTCGGTATTGAATCTGATAAATCTTATGCAAATTTTATTCTGGCACGCTTTAAAGGATCAGAAGAGGCTAGTGCATGCTATAAATTTCTGAGTAATGAAGGCGTTCTGGTTAGACACGTAGCAAACTACAACCTACCAAATTGTTTAAGAATTACCATCGGGGACGAAGTCGCATGTAAGCGGGTATATGAATCAATCCGGCGTTTTTTGGAGAGTGTAAGATGACCGTAGTCTATAATCGTATTGCCCTCATTGGACTTGGTTTGATTGCCTCTTCTATGTTTTGGTCAATTCGAAAGGGGAACCTCGCACAAGAAGTTGTAGGATTTGCTAAATCTAAAAAAACCAGGGATACTGCAAAGTCTATTGGCCTTTGTGATCATGTTTTTAATAACCTTAAGGACACAGTAAACAATGCAGACTTAGTGGTTCTTTGTACCCCAGTTGGTGTGATGGGAGAGGTAGTCGAACAGATCGCACCTTATTTAAAAAAGGGCGCAACCTTGTCTGATGTTGGTTCAGTAAAAAGAGCAGTATTAGATGCTGTTGAGCCTCTTATACCGCAGGATGTGTGTTTTGTTCCAGCTCATCCACTTGCTGGTACAGAGCATTCAGGTCCTGAAAGTGGTTTCTCAAGTTTGTTTGAAAATCGATGGTGTATATTGGTTCCAACGGCCTCTAGCACTCCAAATGCAGTTGAGAATCTTACGCGTCTGTGGACTGGAATGGGCGCACTCGTAGATCAGATGGATGCTGATCATCACGATTTGGTATTAGCTGTAACAAGCCATGCTCCTCATCTGATTGCTTACACAATGGTTGGTGTCGCTGATGATCTAAGCAGAGTTACAGAAAAAGAAGTCATAAACTACTCAGCTGCTGGATTTAGAGATTTTACGCGGATTGCATCTAGTGACCCAACTATGTGGAGAGATGTTTTCCTAGCTAATAAGGAGGCGACTCTAGAAATATTAGGGCGATTTACCGAAGAG
Organism: Paracoccaceae bacterium; assembly: GCA_045564995.1. GTDB lineage: Bacteria > Pseudomonadota > Alphaproteobacteria > Rhodobacterales > Rhodobacteraceae > Salinivivens. The sequence goes on from JBJLGG010000015.1 coordinate 24,421, forward strand.
CTTTTTTCTTTACAACGCGCTATACGAAGTGACGATGGGAAAACGTTATTTGACTATTTTACCAGGACTCGGGCAATTCGTCGAGGTATTCTTGATGCAGGACAAGACACAGAGGCTCCAGATTTTGGGCGGAGTTTAGTCGAAAAAAGTAAGAGTGACTAATCGCACAAACTACAGATAATCACGTTTTGTGTTAGTTTTTCTTTTTATCAAGTTGTTTAATTTTAAAAATTGCCCAGCTAGCATGCAATAAACTGACAGTAGAGAATAACAAGCCCACAGAAATTACTTCTATGCTGGCAATTCCATTTACACCACGGTAGAAAATAGCAAATACAACAAGTAAAATGATAAATAAAGATAATAAAATTCTGAATTTATACTCATTCAGTTTTTCGGGATCAAACATCATTGATTGAAACTAATTCAAAGCGTTAGTCATAGAGACTAGCTAGGTAAAACAGACGCAATGATTGTTCTAGCTGTAGTAGGCTTTTTACCCCAACCATAAAATGGATTTTCATGTGTTTGTTCCACTATTCATGTTTAAATTCAGATAGTGCAAAAATTTTTACAGGCAATTGAGCAAAAAAATCAATCAGACGTTGTGAGGGAAAATTTTAATAAACTTGTTAAAATTCAGGTTCGCTTTCAAAAATCCACTTCGCAAGCTTTTGACCCTCAATAGTGACTTTATCGTCAGTATCTAACCAACCCATTCGTTTAGCATAAACAATAGGTTTATAGCCCCAAGACCCCGCCATAACTTGCGCGTAATAAAGAATAGCTTCCTTCGCAGCTGGATTATAAAATGCCATAATAGCCTCATTATAACTTACAAGCTGCCCAATCAGCTGACCCAGTATGCACTAACTTTATGAAAAAGCAAAATGTTTTATTGAAGATTTTAATAATTCTGGTTGTTAAAAAATGTTCAAATCAATTTTGATTTTTTCTAAGCTTTTTGTAACATTTGAAAGCTTCGATGTTAATATTTCTGCATCTGGGTGGTCTTTTTTGATATTTTCGCCAAACTTATTGATCTCTGATGATAAGACATTTAGCTGTTCAACCGCTTGCTTTATCTTGATAGACCTATTTACAGTTTCTATATTAGACGCGTCTAAACGTTTTTCCAATTTTCTGACTAATGCATTTAAAAAAACATCTTTTTCGAGTTTTTGAATAATATGTTTTGGTGGAATAAACTTCGCTTTTAAGCCTTTTGAGCCTGCAATCACTGTTGTGGATCGTTTTGTCCCCAGTATAAATGATGCCTCGCCGAATAACTCACCTTGACCCACATGACCTAAATAGTAGCCATTTGGGGCTTTTATTTGAACACTTCCTTCAATCACAAGGTAATTGAACTCTGGTGGAGATCCTGCGCTGTAAATAGTTTCATTGGCAGACCAAGTGCCAATATCATCATTTTTTTCCATAACGTACTTTGCTTGAAAATAAAATATTGGTCAATGCTGCAAAATAATGGTGCTGCTGGGGAGGATTGAACTCCCGACCTCACCCTTACCAAGGGTGCGCTCTACCACTGAGCTACAGCAGCTGCTCCTCACAATGGCGATTTAGACCCAAATAGAAAGTTAAGCAAGTCTAATCTAGACCATTATGATATCATACTGTAACTACTAACTATGGATAAAAATGTTAATTCAAAAAAAAAAAAATAGTTAAGGCTAGAGATCAGAGATTAAAGACTGCTTTGAAGGCAAATATGGCCAAACGAAAAGCACAAGCTCAGGGAAGGGCACTGACCTCATCTAATAATAAAGATATCCAGTTCAAATTAGAGGACTGAATTATATGGATTCCATTATAGTTGAAGAAAGCGGCCCACTTTATGGTAAGATAGCTATAGCCGGTGCAAAAAATGCTTGTTTAACGTTGATGCCTGCTACCCTTTTAAGCGATGAGCCACTTACGTTAACAAACGCACCAAGGTTATCTGATATTGGAACCATGTCTCTATTACTTCAATCGCTTGGTGTAGAAGTGGAAAGCCTGAATGGAGGATTAGTGCTAGCTTTATCTAGTCATGCACTCAAAACTACTCGTGCTGATTATGAAATTGTTCGAAAAATGCGGGCGTCAAATTTAGTCCTAGGGCCTCTGCTTGCTAGAGCTGGTGAAGCCATTGTTTCATTACCGGGAGGTTGTGCAATCGGTGCAAGGCCAATGGATTTACATATTTCAGCCCTACGAGCCCTTGGTGCAGAGATTGAATTAAAGGATGGGTATCTGCACGCACAAACTCCCAATAAAGGAAGGTTAGTCGGTGGTGAACATAAATTAAAGTTTGCATCAGTGGGTGCTACAGAAAATTTTGTGATGGCAGCCTGTCTTGCAAAAGGTAGGTCCCAACTAAAAAACGCAGCAATGGAACCCGAAATTGTAGATTTAGTAACGTGTCTTAAGTCAATGGGAGCGAATATTTCGGGCGAAGGAACTGATACAATAACGATAAGAGGCGTAGATAAATTAAATGGAACAACACACTCGGTTATAATGGACCGTATTGAACTAGGCACATATATGCTGGCACCAGTAATAGCTGGAGGTGAAGTTGAGCTTATAGGAGGGAAAATGGAATTTTTAGAAGCATTTTGTGGCAAGCTTACTGAGGCGGGTGTTGAAATATCCAAGACTACAAATGGTCTCAAGGTTAAACGGAAATTGGATACTATCAATTCAGTCGATGTAAAAACTGCCGTATACCCAGGATTTCCAACTGATTTACAAGCTCAAATGATGGCACTGATGTGCACATCAAATGGAGTATCTAAGCTCGAAGAAGCGATATTTGAGAACAGGTTCATGCATGCTCCAGAGCTCATGCGGATGGGTGCTCAAATTGATGTTCAAGGCGGTACTGCAGTAGTGAAAGGAGTTTCAAAGTTAAAAGGTGCTCAAGTTATGGCAACAGACTTAAGAGCATCCGTTTCGCTTATACTCGCCGGTTTAGCCGCACAGGGGCAAACTAAAGTCAGCAGGGTATATCATTTGGACAGAGGTTATGAAAAGCTTGTTGAAAAATTAAAAAATGTTGGGGCCAAAGTAGAGCGGGTAAAGTAACATGGCTCAAGATGCGAGTTTCTCGGATGGGGCAGATAGCGCGCTGTATTTAGGAGCTGTAACCCTAGAGGATTTAGAGGTAATTTCCTCAATCCTTCAGGATGGTATTTTTTCTGTTAAGGATTTGGCTTGGTCGAAAAAGAAACGCCAAGTAGCTGTATTAATAAATAGGTTCCGTTGGGAAAATAAATCAGCAGATAGCATGAAAAAAACTATCCCAGAAAGGGTAAGGAGCCTTCTGATAGTCGATAATGTTTTAAATGTATCGTCCAAAGGTATAGACCGTTCAGATATAAATGCACCTTTGAATTTATTAAAGTTGGATTTAAACCATTCAAAAAATAGTATTTTTTTAACATTACTACTTTCTGACTTTGGTGCTATTAGATGTGAAGTGGAAGCTATCGAGCTATCTATGAAAGACGTAACCCGACCTCACAAAGCCAAATCCGGAAAGATACCGAATCATCCAATGAATGAAGACGGTTGAGACATTTAAGGTTACCCATTAATTAGAACATTCGTTAGGAGAAAAAGTAATGCCGGTTTTCCTCAATTTTGATGATCCTATGTTCGATCAGTATTTTGATGAGATTTTAAGTTCTGAGCGCAACGATAGTTCGGATGTTAACAGCGTAGTTTCTGATATTTTAGAAGATGTTAAAAGACGAAAAGATGAGGCTGTTATAGAGTTAACTCATAGGTTTGATAAAATTAAATTGAAAAAAGAAGAGCTAAGTTTTTCAAAAAATGAAATTGATGAACTTTCCTCCACAACAACATCTGATGAACGAAAAGCCTTAGACTTGGCTGCTAAGAGAATAAGGGTATTTCATGAGAGGCAAAAACCTGAAGATGTAAGTTGGACGGATGATATTGGAATTGAGCTTGGGTGGAAGTGGACACCTCTTGATGCTGTAGGTATTTATGTCCCTGGCGGATTGGCAAGTTATCCTTCATCAGTGCTTATGAATGCCATACCGGCGAAAGTAGCTGGTGTGGAGCGTATTGCAATGGTGGTTCCAACACCTAACGGAAAAATAAATCCAGCAGTTCTTTATGCAGCAAAAGTTTCGGGAGTAGATGAAATATATAGAATTGGAGGAGCACAAGCTGTTGCAGCATTAGCCTATGGGACTCCAACTATTCCAGCTGTCGATAAAATCACCGGCCCAGGTAATTCTTACGTAGCAACGGCTAAGCGACAAGTCTTTGGGCATGTCGGAATAGATATGATAGCGGGTCCCTCTGAAGTTTTAATAATCGCTGATGATGATAATAACCCAGAGTGGATTGCTTGGGATTTACTTAGTCAAGCTGAACATGATGAAAATGCGCAATCTATCTTGATTACTACAAATCAAAGTCTAGCTGAGTTAGTTGCAAAAGAGGTTGAAAAAATCCTTGCAAGTTTAGCACGCAGAAATATTGCGGGGCCAAGCTGGGAAAATTTCGGTGTGATAATCAGCGTCCCCTCCTTAAATGTAGCCGCGGAGCTTTCGAATAAACTTGCTCCGGAGCATTTAGAGCTCTGCGTTTCTAACCCAAAGGCACTATTAAAAAAGATCTCAAATGCTGGTTCTGTTTTTATGGGTGCTTGGACGCCTGAAGCTGTCGGAGATTATATAGGGGGTTCTAATCATGTCCTCCCAACAGCTCGTTCTGCTAGGTTTAGCAGCGGGTTATCAGTAATGGATTTTATAAAAAGGACAACTACTACTTTTGTCTCTCCCGATGCACTCAAATCTATAGGCCCTTCAATCGAAACTCTAGCCGGCTCTGAGGGTTTGGAAGCTCACGGTTTGTCAGTTACCTCTAGATTAAAAAAATTAACTGAATGATTTCTCTGAATCAGATACTATGAGTTACAAGTTTATATGAGTTAATCAAATTACAGAGAAATTTTTATGAGTTATATCTCGCATATAGAATTAAATGATAAACATAGCCCGCCTCCTACTTCTGAGATCGAGAACGAGCGAAAAGTTGCTTTATATGACTTGCTCGAGGAAAATAAATTTGAAGTACCAACAGTGTCTGGGCCTTATCATTTAATTTTATCTATCAAGGAAAAGCGCTTAGTTTTTGAGGTTTCCAAAGAGGACCGTAGCCCTGTCATCGAGTTTCATTTGTCACTTTCACCTTTTCGGCAGGTAGTAAAAGATTATTGGGCTATTTGTGAGAGCTATTATGATGCAGTAAAAAATTTACCGCCTGGGCAAATTGAAACAATTGACATGGCTAGACGCGGTATCCATGACGAAGGTGCACGTATTTTGCTCGAGCGTTTAGATGGAAAAGCTATTATCAATAATGACACATCGCGCAGATTATTCACCCTGATTTGCGTCCTCCATTTTGGTATTTGATATGGTTAAGGAGTTACCACAATCAATACTTTTTTGTTGTGACCATAATTCAGTTCGATCGCCTATGGCAGAAGGAATTATGAAAAAGTTCTATGGCCTAGGTACTTATGTTCAATCAGTTGGGGTTTATAATGATTTAGAAATTGATGGCTTTGCTATCGCTGTGTGTGATGAAATTCAGGTTGAGTTGTCCCGCCACAAATCGAGAAGTTTTGATGAAATGGCAGCTTTAGGAGATGATTTATCGTCATTTGACCTTGTGGTTGCACTATCTCCCGCAAGTCAAAGGCGTGCATTAGACTTGACGCGTTTTTTTCACATGAAAGTTGAGTACTGGCCGATAATGGACCCAACGGGTATTGGTGAGACCCGTGAAATAAAGTTGAATGCTTACCGCCAGAGTAGAGATCAAATAGTAGGACAATTCTCGAAACTATGGGGAAGACCTTCAGAAGTTTAGAAACATGAAAACTTCAATAGCAGTAATGAAGTTTTTTTAGTGAGAATTAATTATCTCTAAAAGCTGCCATGCAGGATAAAAATTTCTTTATTTCGCTTAAAGTATTGTAATGACAAATAGACACTCTAACACAATCATCCCAGCCAAGTGGAGTAAGGATATTTTCTGAATAGTGGTCACATTTACGCGTGTGTGTTCTTATACCCTGATGATTAAGGTATCTCACAATCTTTTCCGATGGATAATCTTTAATTCTGAAACTGACTAGTCCCTCCCTTGATGAGTTATTCAAGCCACCAATTATCTCTACGTCTTCGAAATCAGCAAGGCCCTTTAGGTTTTCAAGTCCGCGCAGAAGCGCATCTGTCAATTTTCTTTCATAATCTTGAATTGCTGCACCTGCTGCTTTTATTTGCTCTCGACTGTCGCTATTTTTTGTGAATTCTTTGCCTAGCCAACACATATATTTTTTCACATCCGACATTGTTGCATAGGCTCCAGTGTCTCTAGTGCCAAGTTCCCAATTATCTGATGGGCCACCGTCTAATTGTTCATGAGGGGCATTTCTTAGTCTGTCTGATACCCAGGCTATACCGAAACCATGTCTTGAAAACATTTTATAGGGCGATATTACATAACCATCGATATCATAATTTTCTATATCAATGCCCCCATGTGCGGCATGTTGTATTCCGTCGACTATAATGAATGCCAATGGTGCCTTCTGGCGCACAATTTTTGATATTTCTTTTATTTTCGTGCCCATGCCAGTGACTGGTGATGCATGTACAATCGTAACAACCCTAGTTGTATCAGAAATTTTACCAGCATAGTTTTTTGGGTCTACTGTTCCAGTTTTAACGCAATGCGGTACGCTTAAATAGGTATATTTCATCTCAGACCATTTTTTTGCTGCACTACGAGAAGCAGGGTGTTCTAAAGAAGTGCCAACAATTGATCCGCCTGACGGTGAGGCTATTACTGCATTTCTGATTAGTCTAAATAATAATTCAGTTCCACTCTCTCCCATAAAAAATTCACCAGATTGAGTATTGAATAATGCGCTAAGGTCTCTTTTTGCATTTTTAATAACATCATTTAAAGTTTTACTAGCTGCGTTATCACGACCTTGGTTGTCTGGTATCGATGCAAACTTTGTTGTCGTTTCTAATGCTGATTTTAAAGTTAGAGCTCCGCCTGCGTTTTCAAAAAAAATTCTGTCACCAGATATTGGGCATGTATTTACATTACAAAATTTTTGTCGGATTTCTGAAACGAGAGATTGATTAATGTACTGCATGGATTTTTCAAATTCTTATTTTGGTTT
>JBJLGG010000016.1:0-122465 GCA_045564995.1 Paracoccaceae bacterium
TGGGAGATACAGCAATAATTTCAAGGTATGTGTCGCCGAAAGAAATTAATTTGTTGTGGGTGCCAAATACTGGATGTTCACCTCCAGGATCAGCCTTTACACCAAGCCTATCTTCGATAAATTCCTGACCAACCAATAAACTCTCTGCAGAAATCACAATATGATCTAAATTCAACATAGGCGGGCCCAACAGAGGAGTAGTTTCAATTATTAATTTAGGCTTTAGTTTGCCTAATTAACTCTAGTATTTTAGATGCTGCCGCAGGAATGTTGGTTCCAGGACCAAAGATTGCTTTGACGCCCTTTTCGTAAAGAAACTCATAATCTTGCTGAGGGATGACGCCACCACAAATCACTAAAATGTCTCCAGCATCGCGACTTTTGAGAGCTTCAATGAGCTTTGGTGCAAGTGTTTTGTGTCCCGCTGCTTGAGAGGAAATACCTATAACATGAACATCATTGTCAATTGCATCCTGTGCTGCCTCTTCAGGGGTCTGAAATAAAGGGCCCACGTCTACATCAAAACCTATATCTGCAAAAGCAGTTGCAATTACCTTTGCTCCGCGGTCATGGCCATCCTGGCCCATTTTCACTACCAACATTCGAGGACGCCTTCCCTCGTCTTTAGTAAACTTTTCTAACTCATGCTGTATGGCAATGAAGTCTTCATCTCCTTCATATGCGGCCCCGTAAACTCCTGCTAAAGTTTTAACTTCAGCACGATGACGCCCAAACACTTTTTCCATTGCCATTGAAATTTCTCCCACAGTTGCGCGAGCCCGCGATGCATCAACCGCCGCCGCCAACAGGTTACCACCACCTCCAGCTGCTTTTTCTAAATTAAGAAGGGCCGCTAAGCAGTTCTTTTCATCACGCTGTTTCTTTATATTTTCTAATCGTTTTACTTGTGCGGCTCGGACCGCATCATTATCTATGTCACGAATGTCTAATTCATCTTCCTGAGTAAGCCGGTATTTGTTCACACCAACTATAACTTGATCACGGCGATCTATATCAGCTTGTCGCTTAGCTGCGGTTTCTTCTATTCTTAGCTTCGGCATTCCAGCGGCTACAGCTTTTGTCATGCCACCCATTTCGTCCACTTCTTCTATTAACCGCCACGCGGCATCGGCCAGATCAGCAGTCAATTTTTCCACGTAATATGAACCTGCTAATGGATCAACGACATTGGACACACCTGTTTCTTCTTGCAGAATTAACTGAGTGTTACGGGCAATACGGGCACTGAAATCTGTAGGCAGCGCCATTGCTTCGTCCAGCGCGTTTGTGTGAAGAGATTGAGTGCCTCCCAGAACAGCAGACATTGCCTCATAGGCAGTACGGATAACATTATTATAAGGGTCCTGCTCTTGTAATGACACTCCTGATGTCTGACAATGGGTTCTAAGCATTTTAGATCTAGGATTTTTCGCCCCAAGATCTGTCATAATTCTGTGCCAGAGCAAACGGGCAGCCCGCAATTTTGCTGCCTCCATAAAAAAGTTCATCCCAATTGCAAAAAAGAATGATAACCGACCTGCAAAAGCATCTATGTCGAGACCTTTCTCAATAGCTTTTTTAGCATATTCCTTTCCGTCAGCCAAAGTGTAGGCCAACTCCTGAACAAGGCTCGCTCCAGCTTCTTGCATATGATATCCAGAGATAGATATGGAGTTAAATTTTGGCATTTCACTAGATGTGTATTCAATAATATCAGCAACTATTCTCATTGACGGTTCAGGAGGATAAATATAGGTATTTCTTACCATAAACTCCTTAAGAATATCATTTTGAATGGTACCGGAGAGATCAGATTTCTTATGCCCTTGCTCTTCGCCTGCAACAATAAAATTAGCTAAAACTGGAATTACTGCACCATTCATTGTCATAGATACAGAAATTTCATTTAACGGTATCCCATCAAAAAGAATTTTCATGTCTTCGACGCTATCGATCGCAACCCCAGCCTTTCCGACATCACCTATGACGCGCTCATGGTCACTATCATAACCTCTGTGTGTTGCTAAATCGAAGGCAACTGAAACACCCTGCTGTCCAGCGGCTAGTCCACGTTTGTAAAAAGCATTAGACTCTTCCGCGGTAGAATATCCAGCGTATTGCCGAATTGTCCAAGGCCTGCCAGCGTACATAGTAGCCTTCACACCTCTTACATAGGGCTCAAATCCCGGCAAGTTGCCAAGGTGTTCAATCTCTTTGAGGTCTTCTTCAGAATAAACTGGCTTTACCTTTATGCCTTCAATTGTTGTCCAATCTAGCTCTGCTACTGATTTACCACGAAGTTCTTTTTCTGCCAGTCTTTGCCAATCTATCTTGCTTTTATCCACTACAAGCTCCTAAATCTATATTTTGCAATGAACATAGGATTCTCAGCCGAACTCAAGTATGATATCATCAACGGCCAAGCTATCTCCAACACTAGAATTAATTTTAGCTACAACGCCTTTACGTTCTGCTCTTAAAATATTTTCCATTTTCATCGCCTCAACGGTACATAATGGCTGACCCTCTTGGACCTCCTGCCCTATCTCAACATCAATCTTTACAATTAATCCTGGCATTGGGCACAGCAACATTTTGGAAGTATCAGGCGGAATCTTTTCTTGCATATGTTTCGATAGTTCCGCTTGTCTAGGCGACCTGACAAGAACCTTTAAATCCGCTCCTCTGGTGCGCATTCTGAAACCGCCCGTTACCTTGTTGATTTTAATAACTAAATTTTTATCACCAGCTGTCATATTTGCTAATTTTTTTCCTGGCAACCAGTCTCCAGAAACACGAATGGATGTTTCATCCTCAAAAATTACATTTGCTCCAGCGGTATCAGCTATTACATTCACCAAAAACACTTTCCCAGCAACTTGGACCACCCAGTCATCACCAACACGTCTTTCGTGATTATCCATCCTACCAGAGATTTTTGTCCTCCGAATTTCTGCTACACGATTCATAGCCGCAGCACATGCTGCAAGATCTTTTATCTTATCATCACTTAAATCAACACCATTAAAACCTTCTGAATACTCCTCAGCAATAAATGCGGTAGTGATCTTACCAGAAATAAACTTTTTATGATCCATGACAGCAGATAAAAACGGCAAATTATGCCCAATGCCCTCCACCTCAAATCGGTCAAGAGCAATCCGCATTTGCTCAATAGCTTTCGCCCTATCAGGAGCCCAAGTACAAAGTTTTGCGATCATAGGATCATAGAACATAGAGATCTCGCCACCTTCGTAAACGCCTGTATCATTTCTGACAATAGAATGTTTATCCTTTATTTCAGCAGGAGGTCGATAGCGGGTTAATCTTCCAATTGATGGTAGAAAATTTCGATAGGGATCCTCTGCATAGAGGCGGCTCTCTATTGCCCAGCCTGTCAGCTTTATATCCTTTTGGGTGATTGATAAAGGTTTGCCAGTAGCCACTAATATCATCTGCTCCACTAAATCTATGCCGGTTATTAGCTCAGTTACAGGGTGTTCAACCTGCAACCGAGTGTTCATCTCCAGAAAATAGAAGTTTTTGTCTTTATCTACTATAAATTCCACAGTTCCTGCACTGGAATACCCAACTGCTTTTGCTAGGTTGCAAGCTTGCTCACCCATTTCTCTACGGGTATTTTCATCTAGAAAAGAACTTGGTGCTTCTTCAACTACTTTTTGATTTCTTCGCTGTATAGAGCATTCCCGCTCTCCTAAATAAATACAGTTACCTTTAGTGTCTGCCAGCACTTGGATTTCTATATGTCGAGGTTGGGTTACAAATTTTTCTATGAAGATCCTATCATCTCCAAAGCTGCTGGCCGCTTCATTTTTTGAGGACTGAAAGCCCTCTTTCACTTCGGTATCGTTCCAGGCTATCCTCATCCCTTTACCACCGCCACCTGCAGAAGCTTTGATCATTACAGGATAACCGATCTTCTCACTTATACTTAGAGCCTCATCCTCATCCTTTATTACACCGATGTAACCTGGAACCGTATTCACTCCAGCTTCCTGTGCAATCTTTTTCGATGTGATTTTGTCACCCATACTTTCGATAGCATTCTGGGGTGGTCCAATAAACGTTACGCCGATATCAGATAATGACTTAGCAAACTTTGCATTCTCAGATAGGAAGCCATAGCCAGGATGAACAGCTTGAGCATTAGTTTTTTTAACTGCAGAGGTTACCTTTTCTATATCGATGTACGATTGATTGGCTGGAGGTGGTCCAATATTGACTGCCTCATCTGCCAATTGCACATGCAAAGCGTTCCTGTCCGCATCGGAAAAAACAGCGACAGTCTTAATTCCCATTTGTTTTGCTGTTTTTATTACGCGGCAAGCGATTTCACCTCGATTGGCTATCAATATTTTATCAAACATCGTTCATCCTCTCTGATCGGAATCAAAGGTTTCAGGAAAATTAATTTTTATCAAATTGAGATCTAAAATAAGCTTTGCCTCATATGATTTGGCGTCAAATTCGTCCTCATATGCTTTAACTTCTCGTCCAAACAGCCAACTTAAACGACCGGCATCCAAATTACCTCTTTCAAAAGGCTGATCCCAAAACTGTTCCATCAAAGCTCTAACAAAACCATTATCCGCTCTTTTGTCAGCTGACTTACGGTCTCTGTACCGTTCCCGCTCTACAATCGGTGTGACCCCCTTAGGATTAGGCCTTCGGATAGTAAATTGATAGTCTGTTCCGGGCAAGCGTGATGGAAATCCTCTGTGCTTCATCATAGTGTTAAAAAATCCAAGAAAAACAATTTAATATGCATATAGGTCTTTCAGTTAAAGAGGTATATTATCGTGTTTTTTCCACGGATTTTTTAATTTTTTATTCCTCAAAGCTGCAAACGCACGGGATACCCGTTTTCTAGTGGAGCGTGGTTGAATTACTTCATCTATAAAGCCTCTTTCCGCAGCGATAAATGGGTTGGCGAAGCGATCCTCATATTCTTGAGCATGCTTTGAAATCTTTTCCTTATCACCTAAATCCGCGCGATGGATTATCTCTGTTGCACCTTTTGCACCCATCACAGCAATTTCAGCAGTAGGCCATGCATAATTAAAGTCTCCTCTTAGATGCTTCGATGACATGACGTCATATGCTCCCCCGTAGGCTTTTCGAGTTATAACAGTAACTTTTGGAACTGTTGCTTCGCCGTAAGCAAATAGCAATTTCGCACCATGCTTGATAACGCCGCCATATTCCTGTGACGTACCCGGTAGAAATCCTGGAACATCTACTAAAGTTAGGATTGGGATTTCAAATGCATCACAAAACCTAACAAATCGAGCCGCTTTTCTCGAACTATCAATATCCAGACATCCAGCTAACACCATTGGTTGATTTGCAACGACACCAACTGTCTGACCTTCCAAGCGAACAAAACCCGTAATTATATTTTTTGCAAATTCACCTTGTATTTCGTAGAAATCACCTTCATCCGCTAACTTTTCAATTAACTCCTGCATATCATACGGGGTATTTGGGTTATCCGGTATTAATGTGTCTAAAGACGACTCTATCCGATTTGGGTCATCAAAAAATGGCCGCACGGGTACTTTTCCGCGATTATTTAAAGGTAAGAGGTCGACGAGCCTCCGTACTTCAAGCAAAGCTTCGATATCGTTTTCAAATGCTGCATCTGCAACAGATGATCTTTTTGTATGAGTTGATGCACCACCAAGTTCTTCCGCGGTTACTACCTCATTAGTAACTGTTTTAACAACATCTGGGCCAGTCACAAACATGTAAGAGCTATCTTTCACCATAAATATAAAGTCGGTCATCGCGGGTGAATAGACAGCACCGCCAGCACACGGCCCCATGATCACTGATATCTGAGGGATTACTCCTGAGGCCATTACATTGCGTTGGAAAACTTCTGCATAGCCAGCAAGAGATGCCACGCCTTCTTGAATTCGAGCTCCGCCAGAATCATTAAGCCCAATGACCGGTGCTCCATTTTGGATTGCCATATCCATTATTTTACAGATTTTTTGCGCATGCGTTTCAGACAAAGACCCTCCAAAAACTGTAAAATCTTGGCTAAAAACATACACCATTCTACCATTTATAGTGCCCCAGCCTGTCACAACCCCATCACCGGCAGTTTTAGATTGTTCCATGTCAAAATCATTACAACGATGCGTAACAAACATGTCAAACTCTTCGAAACTATCCTGATCCATAAGAATTTCAATTCGTTCGCGAGCCGTTAACTTTCCTTTAGAATGTTGGGCTTCTATGCGATCTATACCTCCACCCAGACGCGCATTTTCTCTTCTCTTTTTTAATTCTTGCAAAACGTCTTTCATCAAAAACCTCAAAATTCAGCTCGCTAGTTTGTAGACATAACTAAGGATAAATGGAAGATTTATTTCCGCAACGTCAGTTGTTCGAAGCATCAATAGTTACCGGAAATCTGTGAGGCATTTATTGTCTTATGATATCTGGACAATTATCAACATCGCGTATATCGGGTTTGAATGACAATGTTAGAGACTGCTCGGTTTTTAGATAAAAAATCACAACCACATACGTTTACTCTCGTAGTACTAGCTAGCATTTCTGCCATGGCTATGAATATATTTCTACCAAGCCTTCCATCGATGGCTGATCATTTTAATACGTCAACGGCAACTTTGGGCCTAACCGTAGGCCTATATCTCGCAGCAAGCGCTGTTATTGGAATATTCGTTGGGCCCATCTCAGATTTATACGGACGACGACCAGTCATTCTGACCTCACTAGCAGTTTTTATTATTTCTTCTATTTGGTGTATTTACGCACCCACAGTTTTCTGGCTACTAACGGCAAGAGTATTTCAAGCCTGCGGAGCTGTAACTATTGTTTTATCCAGAGCAGTTATACGGGATACAACCGAAGCAAATTTAGCTGGTTCCAAAATTGGTTATGTAACGATGGGCATGGCACTCGTCCCTATGGTGGCCCCTGGCGTTGGCGGGTTTATCGATGCATACCTCAGCTGGGAGTATAATTTTTGGGCTTTAGCCTTCGCGGGCCTCATAACTTTTGTCCTAGTTTACTTCGATCTTGGCGAAACTGTTCTAGACCGTAGCTCTTCCATTTTTGAACAATTTAATGATTATCCCACATTGCTAAAATCACGTCGCTTTTGGGCTTATTCCGTAGCCTCAGGCCTAGGTGCTGGTACCTTTTTCGCATATCTTGGAGGTGCTCCATACGTAGCTTCAGAAGTTTTTTACCTACCACCAGAAAAATTAGGAGTTTTCTTTGGAGCACCTGCGATAGGTTATTTTGTTGGTAATTATCTGGCAGGTCGGTTTTCGACTCAGGTTGGGATAGACCCCATGATATCGATCGGTATGCTCATAAACGTATCAGGCATGGTGTTATCACTTGCTTTAAGTATTCTGGGATTTGGCTCGGAATGGAGTTTTTTTGGCACAATGACATTAGTAGGATTAGGAAATGGAATTTCTTTACCGAACGCTAATGCAGGATTATTATCAATCAACCCTAAATTGGCGGGAACAGCTTCTGGTTTGGGAGGGTCAATAATGATAGGTCTTGGCTCTATACTATCAGCTATGGCTGGAATTTTGCTGACTGGTAGTAGTACTGAAATACCACTGATTAGCTTAATGTTGATATCTGCCTTCCTCGGCCTCTTATGCACTTTTTACGTGATAAGACGTAACAGTCAGCTTAGTGCTTGAAACGGTTCATACTATTACCGCTGCTGATCTTTCCAATTGGGATGCACCCAAACATTTTCATTAGCACGAGGCATTGGATCTTTACCTAAAATATGGTCACTTGCTTTTTCACTCACCATTATAGTTGGACCATTTAGGTTACCGTTGGTTATTTGTGGGAATATACTGCTATCAACTACTCTCAATTTTTCAATACCGATAACTTTTGTGAATTTGTCAACTACTGCCATAGGGTCACTTATGTCACCCATCTTACAAGTGCCACATGGGTGGTAAGCACTTTCTACATTTTGCGAGATAAATTCATCAAGTTCATCATCAGTTTGCAGACTATCACCAGGCTGAATCTCATACTTTATAAATTTTTTAATCGAAGGCTGCTCAAAAATTTCTCGAGTCAGGCGAATACATCTTCGAAAATCATCCCAGTCCTTCTCAGTGGACATGTAATTAAATAATATTGCCGGATGATCATAAGGGTCATTTGACCTGAGAGAAACCGATCCACGAGATGGACTTCGCATTGGACCAACATGCGCTTGAAAACCATGCCCATTTACTGCAGCCTTTCCGTCATACCGTACAGCAATCGGAAGAAAATGATACTGAATATCAGGATACTTAACACCAGCTTTTGTTCTAATGAAAGCGGCGCTTTCAAACTGATTAGACGCTCCTGGTCCTGTTTTACTTATCATCCATCTTAGTCCAACGTAGGCTTTACCTAATAAATTCCAATATTTGTACAAACTTACAGGTTCATTGGCTGCCATCTGTATGTATAATTCCAGATGATCTTGCAAATTCTGGCCAACACCAGGACGGTCTGCCACGACTTCAATTCCGTTCTCTTTTAAATGTTTAGCAGGCCCAATACCCGATAACATTAACAATTTTGGAGAATTTATAGAGGAAGCAGATAAAATCACTTCTTTACTAGCATTCAAGACGGCTTTTGCCTGACTAATGTCATCATATTCGACTCCCGTGGCTTTACCATTCTCAATTATAATTTTTCGTGCAAAACCTGAAACCAGCCGACATAAACCCGTTTTGATTGCTGGTCGCAAATACGCTTTGGCAGCTGACCAACGTTGACCCTGAAAGATGGTGTGATCCATTGGGCCAAAACCTTCCTGTTTTCTCCCGTTATAATCATCAGTCACCTCATAACCTGCCTCACAGCCGGCATTTACAAATGCTTTTACTAATTTATTTGATCTTGACCCTCGAGTTACATGAAGTGGCCCTGATTTTCCTCGCCATGCTGGGTCACCACCGTGACCGGCTGAATTCCAACTCTCTAGCTTTTTAAAATAAGGTAAAATGTCAGCATAGGCCCATCCTGACGCACCCATCTCGGCCCATGTATCATAATCCAAAGCATGTCCCCGAACATACACCATTCCATTAATACTTGAGGAACCACCAACAACTTTGCCGCGAGGACAAGCTAGACTCCTACCATTCAAATAGGGTTCCGGTTCTGAAAAAAAGCCCCAATCATATTTAGGCATATTCATTGGATAACTTAATGCTCCTGGCATTTGAATGAGAGGGCTTCTATCACTGCCTCCATATTCCAGAACTATTACCCGATGACCAGCTTCACACAATCTGAAAGCAGTTGCACAACCGGCACTACCGGCACCAACGATTATATAGTCTGCTTCCATGATGATTAATCACTCCTGACCGCCAGATTAAACATACACTTTGATATAAGACAATTGTTACAACTTCGTCTCATGGGTCACAGGTGTGACTTGTTTCTTTTTTGACACCGCTTCCCTCCAAGTCATAAAACTTACCGAGGAAACTATTATAATGCCGCCTGCGATAACAAAAGGATCTATATTTTCGTTGAAAAACAGAGCACCAACGGAAATCGCCCAAATTAGCTGTAAAAATGTGACCGGTTGTGTCACCGTAACTGGTGCTGCCATAAAGGCTTTGGTCATGGTATAGTGACCCAAAGTAGCCAGAACTGCGACCCCGAAAAGGATCATTAGTTCATCCACTCTCGGCGGCACCCAAACGATGTATGCAAGTGGAAATAAACCTATTGTGACCAGTATAGATAGCATGATTACTACTGTCTCGGCGCTTACCCGATTTGTGAGGTGCTTAGCAAAGAGATATGAACCTGCAAAGAATATCGCAGTACCCATCATTGCAACATGCCCCACACTGACTTCTCGAAACCCAGGCCTCAGGATGACCAAAGCACCGACTAATGCAAAAATAACAGCAAGAACTCTGCGAATTGCCATTTTTTCATTTAAAAACAATACGGCACCCAGCGCTACATAAACCGGTGATAAGTAGTTCATCGCGGTAACTTCCGCTATAGGAATTTGCGTCATAGCAAAAAACCAAAGCACAACAGCCAAAGTATGGAAAATCCCTCTTGCTATGAAATTGACCCATAACACAGAGTCTAATTTATCCTTCAGAGATGTTTTTAACATTGGGATCAGCAATACTAGACCCAGCAAGTAACGCAAAAATGCCGCCTCAGGAGCCGGCACTCTGGGTCCTAAAATTTTTACAAGAACAGTTACTCCTAGGAAAAGTAGTCCCGTCAATACCATCCAGAGTATTCCAAGAATTTCTGGCTGATTAACTCTAGTAACCATATTTTTTTGACCCGCCATAGCTTAATAGTTTCCCAGTATTAGCGACAAAGCAATAGACCACATAACTAGAGCGATAAAAACATCTAATACACGCCATGATTTCTCATTACGAAAAAGTGGTCTAAGTAACCTAGCCCCAAAACCTAAGCTAAAAAAGAAAACAAAACTGGCAACAACAGCCCCTACTGAAAATAGCAACGGATCCTTACTTTGATTGGCGATAGCTCCTAGAAGTACTACTGTATCAAGATAAACGTGAGGATTTAGCCAAGTTAACATTAAACATGAAATGACGGCTTTGTATGGAGATTTAAGTACACCGTCTGCCTCTAAACTCTTACCACCCTTAATTGCTGATTTGATCGCATAAAAACCATAAAAAAATAGAAATGCAGAACCTGCATAGGCAATGAAGCCAGTCAACTTGGGGAATGTTTCAAAAAATACTCCAAAACCAAAAACACCGGCAAGTATCAAAATGGCGTCAGAAGCAGCGCATACCAGGCATAATAGAGGAACAAACTGCTTTATTAGACCAGCTTTGAGGATAAAAGCATTTTGTGGACCTATAGCGAGTATAAGTGATAAGCCCAGGAGAAACCCAGACAAAAAATTTTCCAAAAAGTTATTACCTTATTATGAAGCCTTGCTTATGCAATGCCGATTAAAATTACATTTCTTGCAGAGCCAACATAACCTCATCAGATGCCTCAAAGTTTGTTGTCACCCTTTGCACATCATCGTCATCCTCAAGGGAGTCCACCAGTTTCAAAAGTTTTTGCATCGCGTGTAGATCAAGTTCAGTAGTAGTTGTCGGCTTCCAAATAAGTTTAGTAGCCTCACTCTCACCTAATTCTGTCTCCAAAGATGAAGCTACATCATTCAAATCTAAATCAGCGCACCATATTGTATGGCCCTCACTTATGCTCTCAACGTCTTCTGCTCCAGCTTCAATGGCAGCCATCATTATCGTATCAGCATCTCCAGCTTCAGTGCGATATAAAATCTCTCCCTTTCTCTCAAACATGAAACCAACCGAACCCGTTTCACCAAGATTTCCACCGTGTTTGGAAAATATAGAGCGTACATTTGAAGCCGTGCGATTTCTATTATCGGTCATCGCCTCAACAATTACAGCTACTCCATTTGGCCCGTACCCCTCATAACGAATTTCTTCATATTCATCGCCTTCACCAGCCATTGATTTTTTAATGGCTCTTTCGATAACGTCCTTGGGAACAGAGTTGGATTTTGCTTCCTTAACAGCCAACCGCAGACGTGGATTTTTTTCCGGATCCGGATCACCCATTTTAGCTGCTACTGTGATTTCTCTGCTAAGCTTGGAAAATAATTTTGATCGAGCGGCATCTTGGCGCCCTTTACGGTGCTGGATATTCGCCCACTTCGAGTGACCCGCCATTTATTCCTCCATATCAAAACGTCTTTTATTTAATAACTGCTTGATGCTAGGGCAAGAACAAATTAAATGCATTGCCATTAATGAACCCGAACGTTGCTCTTTGTTTTAACACGATTATTTTTTGGCAATACCAAAAACATTCCCAAAAACATGAAGGCTAATGAGAGCCATAGGTACCGAGATGTCTCCTCTCCCAGAATTAAAATAGACCAGACCACGCCCCATGCGGTGACGAAATATGCAACTTGTGCGGTAAAAACAGCTCCAGCACGAGAGACCAACCAAACATAAGCACAATAGGCAAATGCATGACAACAAGATGAGGTTACATGGGTATAATTTTCTATAGGCCAAGGCTGGAAAGGGTCTATCCATTGTCCTGTAGAAATAGTTACTGGTAGAATCATAAAAGTCCCTAAAATAGATGCTCCAGTGAATGTTTGGATAGGATCTTGGCCAGCAGTACCATATTTGTCGACATAGTTTCCTTCAATTGCATAAAAAAATGGAGCTAAAAGCGCCAGTGGTATAAAAATAAGTAGATGACGATCTGGGAAGCTCGCCTCAGGTGCTGTTAATATAACAACCCCTAGTAAACCTATAAATAATCCAGAAATTCGCCTGAAATCTTTTTTCTCAAGCCCCATTAACATAGCTATTGGAAAAGAAAACATTGGTACAGTCGCAATCAATATTGCAATAAAACTTGCCGGCAAATAGTAGGTTGCCACATAAGATGCTGAGTTAGGGAAAATTGTTCCCAAAAGAGCTAAAACTATAAAAAGAAAAATTGTTTTTTGCTCAAAAAGAGGTCTCTTTCGGCGTACGACTAACACAAATCCGAGGACGATGGCAGCAATAACAAATTGCCAAAATATTAACCCAAATTGACCATAACCTGTAGAAACAGTAATCTTTGTTAGTGGAATACTTAAGCCCCAAGCAGCCCCCATCAAAATTAAAACTATATAAGGAATTAACGAAACGTTCATTCTAAGTTGTTGCTATTTTTCCGCCAAGTTTAAACGGTTTTATAGATACAGATTTTCCGGATATATCGTCTGTCTCTACAAGCACACCACACAAAGTAGCAGAGCCAGTGGCAGGCGAGAACCTTCCTTTTGCCATCCCAGTGACAAACCGACGTAATGGTTCACTCTTTTCCATTCCAATCACGCTATCATAATCACCGCACATACCAGCATCTGTTTGGTAAGCAGTACCTTTAGGTAATAACATTGCGTCAGCAGTGGGTATGTGGGTATGCGTACCAATCACAGCGCTCACTCTTCCATCACAAAAATGTCCCACGCCCATCTTTTCAGAAGTTGCTTCGCAATGAATATCAACAAAACTTGCTTGTATTGCGCCACCGAGGGTGTGCTTTTTCAAAATTGACTCTAAGCATGAAAATGGATCATCAAACGCTCTTTTCATAAATACTTGACCAAGAATTTGTGACACTAAAATTTTTCTGCCTCTATTATCGCTAAAAATATTAGCGCCTTTACCTGGAGCAGATTTGGCATAGTTCAGGGGCCTAATAATCCTAGGTTCTTTCTCAATAAACTGCATCATATCTTTTTGATCAAATGCATGATCGCCTAAGGTTATACAATCTGCGCCTGCGCTGAGGATATCCATTGCATGTTGTGCACTTAACCCCAGACCGCTGGATGCATTCTCAGCATTTATAATTACAAAATCAGCATCATGCTTTGAGCGTAAATTCTGCAGTTCGTTGATGATTGCAGAACGCCCTGCCCGACCCATTACATCGCCAAAAAACATAATTCTCATTAAAGATTCCAATCTTTAAAAGACCAACTTACCGAGCGCCTACCATTTACTTTACTCATTGGAAAGCCTTATCAAGGCTGAGACCTTAGATCTAACACCGCCTTCTCTGTAATAACAAAATCTAAACTCTGATCTGTCATTTCCAATGGGACTTGCTCAATCTCTTGGCAGCTATATGCAAATCCAACGGCGAGTACAGGTTGCTTCATTTTAAGTTTTTCTAGCGTTCTATCATAAAATCCACCGCCATACCCTAACCTTCCACCTTGTCGGTCAAATGCTACCAAGGGCACAATTAATAATTCTGGATCAAAAAAGTTCTTTGACACGGGAACTTGTGCACCGAATTGCCCTTCTCTCATCTCGGTGCTTGGCGTCCAGTCAGCAATTAATAGTGGCTTATTCATTCCCTGAATAACTGGAACACCGACTTTACCATAAAATGACATCTCAGTCATAGCAGGAAGCGGGTCAATTTCAGTCCTTATTGGCATATAACCTGCCACAGAATGGCCACGAAAATCTCCTAAAAAGGAAGACAAAAGAACTGCCTCACTGGAATCTCTTGCGTTGTGAGCTAGCTTGCGTTTCGCAAATATTTTTTTGCGAACATCATTTTTTAAAGCTTGGGTATCAATCATAATAATAGAATCCCAGCAATGCTTAAAAAGGCAAAGAAACCTACTACATCTGTTACAGTTGTAACGAACGCTCCTGATGCCAAAGCAGGATCAACTCCCAATTTTTCCAGAATAACTGGTATTGTTGTTCCGGCAAGGTTTGCAACGACAAGATTTATTAACATGGATATAGCAATGACAACACCCAGCATAGCGGTGCCGAACCAAAAAATCCCGATTAAGCCCATCGCAACAGCAAATATTAGACCAGTAAGAATTCCAACTCCAACTTCACGACGAATAACACGACCAATATTTGTGCTGGAGATATCTTTTGTTGCTATCGCCCGCACTGCCACAGTTAAACTTTGAGTTGCAGCATTTCCCCCCATTGAGGCGATTATTGGCATCAATATTGCGAGTGCCACAAACTGAGCAATGGTTGCCTCGAACTGTGCAATAACAATGGAGGCAAGTATAGCGGTTACTAAATTCACCGTAAGCCATGGCAATCGGCCTTTTACAGTTTCAATGATAGTGTCACTCACGCTACTATCTCCGACACCGGCCAATAACATAATATCTTCCTCGAGCTCTTCATCTAAAACAACCATCGCATCATCTATCGTTATAACACCAACAACCCTATTTTCTCTGTCGACTACTGGTGCCGAAATCAAATGATATTGGTTAAAAGCATAGGCTACATCTGCTTCGTTTTGATCAGCCGGTATCACTTGGAATGCATCTTCAATAATTTCCTTCAACAAGACCGATCTTTTAGATGACATTAATTTTCCAAGGGAAACATTACCCACAGGATGTAAGCGAGGATCTACCAAAACAATGTGATAAAACTGTTCGGGCAAATTAGCATTATTTCTCAAAAAATCTATCGCCATGCCTACAGACCAATGCTCTGGAGCTATAACAACTTCTCTCTGCATTAGCCGACCAGCCGATTGTTCGGGGTAACTCAGCAAGCTTTTAACAGCTACTCGATCACCCTCATCTAGCGCACCTAGAATGGTTTGTTTCTGCTCTTCTTCTAAATCCTCAACCAGATCAACAACGTCATCACTTTCAAGGTCCCGAACAGCCTCTGCAAGAACATCTGGGCTCAGCTCTGAAATAACTTCTTCGCGGATATGTTCATCGATTTCTGCTAAGATTTCACCATAAAATTCTTTATCGTACAATCTTATGAAACGTGCCCGGTCTGTTGTACTTAGCTGTTCAATTAAGTCCGCAATATCAGCTGGATGCAACGGCTGAAGTACTGCCGTAAGATTTGCACGATTTCCGCTGGCTAGAGCAGACAGCACAACTGCCATTTTATGCTTATCAAGAACGTAAGAGGCATCTTTCGAACTTAAATCGCTGGCATTTGTGTCTTCCTCGTTAAGCATCTAGAACCTCCAAACATTATTTTCTACCTGCATAATAGGAAGTTTATTGCAAAAACAATGCAAATAGCATTATTCCTGTTAAATAATATCAATTTAGCGATCACTCGCACCGGAGCCCAGCTTTTGAGTAAAAATACGGCAAATAAAAAAAAAATTCTGATTGGAACAGTTTTAAGTTTCAACGAAAACCCCTTCCATCATGGATTAAAAGATAGCGTTAGTATTTCTGAAAATACAGCGATTTTAATTAATGTTAATAAGATAGAAAAAATAGGAAGCCCTAATGAGCTAGTTGCCGAAACTCAAGGTGCTGAGGTTTATGATTTTCAAGATAAATTGCTTATGTCTGGCTTTATCGATGCGCATGCCCACTATCCCCAAACTCCAATAATAGCAAGTTGGGGAAAGCGTTTAATTGATTGGTTAAATACATATACTTTTCCTGAGGAAGAGAAGTACGGAAATTATAAATATGCGGAACAGATAGCAGACATTTACTTAGATTTTTTAGTTTCAAATGGAACAACTTCAGTATCGACTTTTTGCACAATTCATCCTGAAAGTGTAGATGCAATATTTTTAGCAGCCCAAAAAAGGAATATGTGCTTGGTTGCTGGGAAAAATGCAATGGATCGCAACGCGC
Organism: Paracoccaceae bacterium; assembly: GCA_045564995.1. Lineage (GTDB taxonomy): Bacteria > Pseudomonadota > Alphaproteobacteria > Rhodobacterales > Rhodobacteraceae > Salinivivens. The sequence continues at coordinate 16,253 of JBJLGG010000016.1, forward strand.
CCAAAGCATTGTTAGACACTCCGAAAAGCGCCTATGATGAGTCCAAAAAACTAATCCATAAGTGGCATGGGACAGGAAGACTTCGTTATGCAATCACTCCTCGCTTTTCGCCAACTTCCTCTCCTGAGCAACTATCTATGCTTGGAGAACTATGGGCAGAATATCCTGACTGTCTTATGCAGACCCACCTGAGCGAACAAGTTGATGAGATTGAGTGGGTACAATCATTATTTCCAAATACCAAAGACTATTTGGATACTTATGAGCAATTCGGATTACTTGGCGAAAAAGCGATTTATGGTCATGCAATACACCTAAAGAATAGAGAGATAGAGAGGCTAAAGGATGTCGGTGCAGGGCTTGTTCATTGTCCCACCTCAAACACTTTTATTGGTTCGGGCCTTTTTAATATGGAATATTTGCAAGAGCAAAGATTAAATATTGGATTAGCAACCGATACAGGTGGTGGCTCAAGCTTTTCTATGCTCCGCACCATGGCATCTTGCTATGAGATTGCACAATTACGCAACAATGCTCTACATCCCGCTCAACTACTCTGGCTCGCAACAGTTGGATCTGCCAAAACTCTGCATCTAGATAAGGAAATTGGTAATCTAAAACCAGGTTATTTTGCAGATGTAATAGCCTTAGATCTGAATTCTACAGATATTATCAGTCAAAGAGCAAAGTCAGGCAATACCATCTGGGAGGCAATTTTCCCAACCTTAATGATGGGTGACGACCGTGCAATTGCAGCAACTTTCATAGCCGGCAATTTGGTTCATTCCATTAAAATGTAGCCTCTACGATTATCACTGGTTTCGAGACAAAAAAATTCCTACTCATTAACATTGGAGATTTTGAACAAGCCTTTTTGCCTCTTTAAGCACTTCTTCCATGTTAATTGTTATTAAATTTCCGTCATAGACTATTATTCGTCCTTCAACAATTAAGTGCTTAACTTTTCTGGGACCAGCCAGTAGCATGGCTGCCGGATCCCAGCTGCCTGCGGAGTCAATCCCAGAAATATCCCAAATGGCAAGGTCGCCTCTGGCTCCAACTTGGATACGGCCACATTCCTGTCTACCGAGTATGTCGGCACCACCTCGTGTCGCAAGTTCTAGTGCGTCCATTGCTGACATAGCATCTGCTCCGTTGCTAACCCGCTGAAGCAGCAGAGCCTGACGGGCCTCACTTACTAAGCTACCACCGTCATTACTAGCGGATCCATCAACACCTAAACCTACATTAACGCCATTGCTTAACATCTCACGAATGGGCGCTATTCCGGAACCTAAACGGCAGTTAGAGCAAGGACAATGCGAGACGCCTGTATGACTTCTCGCAAAAAGATTTATTTCTTGCTTATCCAGTTTAACGCAGTGGGCGTGCCAGACATCCTTTCCCGTCCAACCCAGTTCTTCTGCATATTGTCCAGGCCTACACCCAAATTTTTCCAGTGAATAAGCAATATCCTCGTCATTTTCGGCTAGGTGGGTATGGAGGGTAACTCCCTTATCTCTCGCAAGAATTGCCGTGTCTCTCATTAACTCTCGCGTTACCGAAAACGGCGAGCATGGTGCAAGGCCAACTCTTATCATAGAGGAAGGATTAATATCGTTAAATTTATCAACTACGCGTATACAGTCTTTAATGATATCTTTCTCTTTTTCTACTAGATTATCCGGTGGTAATCCCCCCAAACTTTCGCCTATGCTCATAGATCCTCTTGTAGGATAAAACCTTATGCCTACTTCGTAGGCAGCATGAATTGTATCATCCAAAGTAATGCCATTTGGGAACAAATAAAGATGGTCAGAACTCATAGTACAACCACTTAGAGCGAGTTCTGACAGGCCAAGGATAGTGGAAATTCTAATTTCTTCTGGTCCAAAACGCGACCAAATTGGATATAGAGTTTGCAACCATCCAAACAACAGAGCATTCTGACCACCTGGCACTGCCTTGGTCAAAGATTGGAATAGATGATGATGGGTATTAACAAGCCCAGGAGTAACCAGACACCCAGCCCCATCAATAATTTCTTCTCCACCATTTAATTGAGTATTTTTTTCAACTTTCTGTATCTCACCCTGAGAAATTACAATATCATGGTCAGTCAGTATTCGACGACCCTCGTCCATTGAAATAACAAGATCTGCATTTTTTATGACTACAAGATCTTTTTTAATCATCGGCATATGGATTTAAAATATTTAATGCTTGCTGATGTAATTTTTGGTTAGCAGCTGCTAAAACCTGACCACCAAGATGTGCCGGTTTTCCAGACCACGAAGTGACAATTCCACCAGCCGCTTGAATTACACCAATTGGAGCCTGGATATCATAAGCATTCAAAGAGGATTCAATAACTAAATCTACTTGCCCCGCGGCCACCAAAGCATAAGCATAACAATCTAGGCCGTATCTAACTAGTTTAACCTCACGAGCAACTGCATCGAAACCAATTTTCTCTTTTTCAGTACCAATTTCTGGAAATGTGGTGAAAAGTTTACTTTCAGACAGTGCTTGTGTCTCAGATACCTTCAAAGAACGAACACCTAAAGGTCCTCGGACTTCAGAAGTACCAAAGCCACCGATAAATCGTTCTTTAATGTAAGGCTGATCGATTATACCTAATATCGGACCGCTGCCTATTTGTTCGAGTGAAATTAGCACTCCCCAGGTTGGAGTACCTGAAATAAAGCTTCGTGTGCCATCAATTGGGTCTATTACCCATCTGAAACCGGTACTGCTAGCATTTTCTCCAGTTTCTTCTCCCCAAATACCATCTTGGGGGCGAGACAATGAAATAACTTTTCTAATGGCGTTTTCTGCAGCTTTGTCAGCATCAGTCACAGGATCAAAGGCTTGTTCGTCTTTATTACTGACATCGATGTTTTGGCGGAAATATGGGAGAATGGCTTCTCGCGCACGATCTGCAGCTTCATTAGCTAAGTCTATCAATTCCTTTTTCTCTTTATTCGATAGAATTGGAAAATTAGTCATTGATGCACCCTTTACAAGAAAAATAGCTAACCTAATAAAAAACTAAAAACAAGTTGGCTTGAATCTTCATGTACCAAAATTTGACTCCAAGTTAATCTCGGTATTAGTGTTCGCAAAATAGGAAGTAAAAATGAAAGCCTTCAGAGTAGTAGATTTTGACAAGCCTGCGATATTTTGCGAAATACCTCGCCAGCAACCACAGAATGGGCAAGTCGAAGTAAAAATTGAAGCATGTGGTCTCAATTTTGCAGACTTATTAATGCAAAAAAACCAATATCAAGATACTCCCCGTCTGCCATTTACTTTGGGGTTAGAATTATCCGGTAAAATAACTTCTATCGGCCCAAATACAAAATCGCCAGAAATTGGAACTCGCGTGACAGTATTTTCAGGCCAGGGAGGCTTAGCAGAGTATGGATATTTTCCAGTAGAAAGATTGGTGAGAATTCCTGAAAAAATGCCAAGTGAAATTGCAGCCGGTTTTCAAATAGCATATGGAACAAGCCATGTTGCTTTAAAACATTGTGCAAATTTAAGTAAGAATAATACGCTGCTAGTTCTGGGTGCTGCTGGAGGAGTTGGCCTCACAGCGGTTGAATTAGGAAAGTACTTTGGCGCGTATGTAATAGCGGCAGCGCGCGGACGAGAAAAGTTAAAAATAGCAGAAAAGTTTGGTGCCGATGTTTTAATAGATACAAGCAAAGAAAATCTTCGAGAGGTGGTAAAATCTGTAGGGGGTGCTGATGTCGTTTATGATCCTGTTGGAGGAGATCTATTTAAAGAAGCAATGAGAGCTTGTAAGCCAGAAGGTAAAATACTAACTATTGGTTTTGCAAGCGGAGATATTCCTTTTATCGCAGCAAATCACCTTTTGGTGAAAAACCTTTCAGTGATAGGGCTAAATTGGGGCGCTTATGTGAAATTTAACCCAAAAGTTATTTCAAAAAGCTTGGCTGACTTAATGGAAATGTTCACACAAGATAAACTGGCACCACATATTTCACACTTATATTCATTCTCCGAAACAAAAGCTGCTCTTGAATTGATTAGAAATCGAAAATCCACCGGTAAAGTGGTTGTAACAATATAAGATTAAAAAAAAATATTTTTTTTCTTCTGCGAAGCTTGAAAAAGTAAACAAATCAGCCAATATTAGATACAGATTGAATGTGTTTATTGGAGGCACAAATGGCAGATTATAAAACTATAAGATCAACAGCTGGGGCTAGAAGTGAAGTAATAGACAGCGGACTTCGCGCCCACATGAATAAAGTTTACGGCACTATGTCAGTCGGGATGCTTATTACTGCATTGGCAGCATGGGCCATTTCTGGGTTAGCGACAACGACAGATCCTACTTATGCAACAGCACAAATGGCAAACGGGACGTTGTTAACAGCACTAGGTTCAGCACTTTATCTCTCTCCTTTGAGATGGATAGTAATGCTTGCGCCACTGGGAATATTATTTTTTGGTTTTGGACATGTGATGCGAAAATCATCTGCTGCTGCGGCACAGTTACTTTTCTTCGTCTTTGCATCTCTAATCGGAATCTCCTTGAGCTCGATTTTTATCGTGTATACTTCGGTCTCGATTGTTCAGACATTTTTGGTTACCTCAATAGCCTTCGCAGGCTTATCTCTATGGGGATATACAACGAAAAAAGACATATCTGGATGGGGTGCATTTTTAATAATGGGCGTAATTGGAATAATCATTGCGTCAATCATCAACATCTTCTTGGGCTCACCAGCTCTGATGTTTGCGATTTCAATAATCGGCTTACTTGTGTTTGCAGGTCTTACTGCATACGATACGCAGAATATCAAAATCCAATATCTGCAGCATGCTCACCACGGTGATCAACAATGGTTAGACAAATCAGCTATTCATGGTGCTCTAAGTCTTTATCTTGACTTCTTAAATATGTTTCAATTCTTATTATTGTTTATGGGAAATCAAGAATAATATTAAATAGATTTTTAAAAAACCGCGTCATTGGCGCGGTTTTTTTTATTTAATCTTACCTTCTTTGTACTCTACGTGCTTTCGTGCTACCGGGTCATATTTTCGCACAACCATTTTTTCAGTCATTGTACGAGCATTCTTTTTGGTCACATAAAAATGACCAGTATCTGCTGATGAATTTAATCGTATTTTAACGGTAGTTGGCTTAGCCATACAACTTCTCCTGATAACGTAAGGATCATACCTCTAATCGAAATAGCCTTGTAATGAACTTTTTTTCTGTGTCAACGTCAATGCGCCAATATTATCAATTATTTTCTTTATTAAAGTAGTATGCGGGAGACCTGTAAGCCGGATTCTGTCCTAAAGGATTAACCTTTATGAATGGCCATTCATCTAAGTTCGGTGTTACCAACGAACCTCTAGCTGCCTACCCGAACCACTAGTTCAAAGCAAATCCGCGAAAATAAGCGCATAACGCTAATTTAACGCACGTGGCTCCTATTCGGCATTGCTCCTGGTGGGGCTTGCCATGCGGTTCATGTTACCATCAACCCGGTGGGCTCTTACCCCACCTTTTCACCCTTACCTAAGCAATTGACTTAGGCGGTTTTTTTTCTGTGGCGCTTTCCGTCGGGTTACCCCGCCCGGGCGTTACCCGGCACCGTCGCCTTGTGGAGTCCGGACTTTCCTCGAAGTTAAATTACTCCGCGACCACTCAGTCTCCCGCATACGCGTTTCGTTTAATTGCTAGTCATGATTTCGTCAATATTTATTGACTACTTTCCTACGGCCCTGCGAAAGGGGCCAGGATCCCATCTACAAGCAAAGCCATCACCATCAGGATCAATTCCAAATTGGTCTTTTTCGGGACCTCCAGCTCCCAAAAAAGCTTCCTGTGCGGAACTATCCGATACATATCTATTACAATTACGCTCGAAGCGAGCCTGAGACTTAAAGCGGCGCTCATAAATAGTGGTCCCAACTGGATTATTAGTCATGAGTGCATACTCAACGACATTAGGTATGTTTGTTCCAGGTCGTCTGGGAATTTTAGTGGGTTTAACTAAAGTATAAACTTCCTGGTTTTGCTTTAAACGTTCTGCATCACTCTCAATAGTTTGGCGCTCTGCTACCGCTTCAAAATCATTTTCATCAGACAAACCAGGGTTATCTAGTGTCGGCTTACTTACCACCGCTAATTCTTCAACGATAGTGTCGACATTAACTGGTGGTATCTGAGTACCAAAATCATTGTTTGGCACGCATGCAGAAACAAGAAAGAAGTGAAACACTATGCAGTGCCATGCTCTATTTAACGAAAGTAAGTTTGATACCACTTTTATTTACCACCATTTTACAGGTTTCTCAACGAATCCAGTAGCACTTTCTAAGGTATGGGCGATATTCATCAGATCTCCCTCCTCCCATGGACGTCCAATGAGCTGCAACCCTAGTGGAAGCCCCTCGCTATTTAACCCTGCTGGCACAGATATACCCGGCAAACCAGCTAGATTAACGGTTACAGTAAAAACATCATTTAAATACATTTCAACTGGATCAGCAGTTTCCAATTTTCCAAGCTCAAAAGCCGCTGATGGTGTTGTAGGAGTTAAAATTGCATCGATACCAGCGGCAAAAACATCCTCAAAATCTTTTTTTATAAGAGATCTAACTTTTCTTGCTCGGTTATAGTACGCGTCGTAGAATCCTGCTGATAAAACATAAGTGCCTATCATTACTCTCCTTTGAACTTCGTTTCCAAATCCCTCAGATCTTGATCTTTCGTACATTTCGGTGATGCTTTCACCTGCATTTAACTTAGCCCTGCGACCGAACCTTACCCCGTCATATCTTGCTAAGTTTGAAGAAGCTTCTGCTGGCGCAATCACATAATAAGCAGGCAGCGCGTATTTGGTGTGCGGTAATGAAATATCTACCACCTCGGCACCAGCGCTACGCAACATGTCTGCCCCATCTTTCCATAAACTTTCAATTTGGGGTGACATTCCATCTAGTCTATATTCACGAGGTATTCCAATTTTTTTATTTTTAATATTACCAGTAAGCATAGCCTCAAAGTTGGGTACAGGACTTTCAGAACTAGTACTATCTTTCTGATCAAAGCCGCACATTGCTTCTAACATTATTGCTGTATCACGCACCGACTTACACATCGGTCCAGCTTGATCGAGTGAACTGGCAAAGGCAACTATACCCCATCTAGAACATCTACCATAGGTGGGCTTTATACCAACAATTCCAGTAAAAGCTGCAGGTTGACGAATAGACCCACCAGTATCTGTGCCTATCGCCGCTAAACATAGATCAGCAGCTACAGCTGAAGCTGAACCACCTGAAGATCCCCCTGGGGTAAGCGCTTTATCTGAGAACTTCCAGGGATTTACAGCATTGCCATAAACAGATGTTTCGTTCGAACTGCCCATAGCAAACTCATCCATGTTCACTTTACCCAGAGTTACCGCACCAACATTCTTTAAATTTTGAGTTACTGTACTCTCATATTCGGGTTTGAAGCCGTTTAAAATTTTACTAGCAGCTTGAGTTGGAACCCCCTCACACGCAAAAAGATCTTTTATTCCAAGAGGTATTCCACAAAGAGATGGCGCATCTCCTTGTTTTAAAAGTAAGTCGGCTGATCTTGCTTGGTCAACTGCCTTATCTGGCGTTTTATGAACAAACGCACCAAGGGCGTCAGCATCATCAATCGCCGAAATGCATGATAGCGTAATCTCTTCAGAAGTTATTTCTCTAGCTTTGAGCTTGTCTCTTGCCTCTGCTATCGTCCAGGTATTGTATGCGTCCATTACTCTACCACCTTGGGAACAGCAAAGAAACCTTCTCTGGCATCTGGAGCGTTAGAAAGCACTCTCTCTTGTTGATCTCCGTCACTAACCTGATCCATACGCCGTTTTAATTTTTGGGGGGAGACAGAAGTCATTGGTTCAACTCCTTCCACGTCCACTTCATTAAGCTGCTCAATAAAACCCAAAATCTGGTTAAATTCGGCCGCTAAAATATCCAACGAACTGTCATCAACTTTAATTCGTGCGAGCTTTGCCACCCTTGCCGCTGTCGCTCTATCAATTGACATAAAACTTCTCCATTATTCAGGCTACGATCATTTAACGTTCATTGGGGTTTACTGCAAGTATCTGTAAGCGATATTTGTAATCGAAAATAATTCAATTTCACACTTTCGCCGAAGTTGCTTTTTTCTATGAGAAGTTGCTAAAAATGAATTGCATAAAGCTGAAAGAAATATGACAAATAATTTTCCAAAAATGAATTTTGTTGGAATCGATGGTATTTTAGTTCAATTTTCCGATGAAATTCGCGAGAATGCTAATTCAGCCGCGTTGGCTTTTCGACATGAAGTAGAGCAAAGAAACCAATCTTCTATAATTGAAAGCGCAAACTCACTGACTGCTGCATATTTTAGGGTCGATACAAAAATAGTGCCATTAGACTCAATTCTTAATTTTTTTAATGAGATGCTGAGAGAAAAAAATTGGTATAATTCAAAGCTGCCTAAAGACCGTAAGCTTTTCAAAATACCCTGCGTGTTTGGAACCGAACTAGCACCACAATTTGAAAAAGTCATTAAGCTAGCTGGAATTAGCCGATCTCAAGCAATCCTTGAATTTACTACTACGCGAACCCGCGTTATGACTATCGGGTTTTCTCCTGGGCAACCTTATGCAGGTTTATTATCCAAAAAATGGGACTTACCTCGATTGGCAGAAGTCTCGAAAAGTGTGCCCAAAAGTGCGCTGGTTTGTGCAATTAGGCAGTTAATTATTTTTTCAAATAGTACCCCAACGGGATGGCACCATATTGGACAAACCGCATTTGAATGCTTTAATTCTAATAGACAGCAGCCAATTTTACTTAGGCCAGGTGACGAGATAACTTTTGTTGAAATTAATTCTGGTGAATTGTCGCAAATAAACAACAATAATGCTGATGGGCTCGGTGGCGTAGAAATTTTGGAAATTACGAATTGATATGTTGGAAGTGATTTCAATCTCAGGATTTTCTTCCTTTCAGGATATGGGAAGAAACGGCTTCCGATCTCAAGGTATATCCAGGTCCGGCGCAGCGGACTACTATGCACTTTTTGAAGGCGCAGCCTTGCTTGACCAAAACCCAAATAGCACAGCACTCGAGCTTATTGGAAACGGGGGGAAATTTAGAGTTTTACAGGGCTGCATGGTAGCTCTAACAGGTGCTATTATGCCTGCGAGTTTAGATCAGAGGCCTTTAGCTTGGAATTCCAGTCATTTTTTACACGATGGCAGCATATTAGAATTGGGAGCACCTCAGAATGGTAGATATAGTTATTTGCATTTGAGAGGTGGATTTAAAGCACCAAAAATATTCAATTCTAGTTCAGCTCAGCCATCTGCCGGAATCGGAAAGTACACTCGCCCCAAAGATATCTTGGAACCGTTAGAAAAAATCTCAGAAGCTCTTAAATGCCAAACAATTGAACCAGTGGATAGATTTGAGTCAACTAACTTTAGATTAGTTGAGTCTTTTCAGACCCATCTATTTACTCCCAAAACAATAAAAAAATTTGTAGACACAGAATTCTCAATTGATAATCAGGCGAACAGAGGGGGAATGAAATTAACTCATACCGGGTCAAGCTTTTCTACTTCGAACCAATTGAAGATTATGTCGGATATGATAATTCCAGGCGATATCCAAATGACAGGTTCTGGGCAGCCATTTGTTCTCTTATCAGACTGTCAGACGATGGGTGGCTATCCAAGAATAGGGTGTATTATTCCTCCTGACCTGCCAGCTATTGCCCAGCTGAAAACTGGTAGAACCATTAAATTTAAGTTTATATCACGCGATGAAGCAAATAGGATTGCCTCAAAAGATCGTAAATGCTTAGAAATAATCAAAGAGAGATGTTTTGAGCCAATTCGTGATCCCCAAAAGATGGCGGATTTGCTTAATTTCAATTTGATTGATGGAGCTGTATGGGCAAAAAATTAGTTTAAGGGGTTTGTTATGCATATAGATTTAAATGCAGATATGGGCGAAAGCTTCGGGTCTTGGGTGAAGGGCAATGATGAAGCTTTATTGGATGTGATTTCTTCCGCAAATATTGCTTGTGGCTTTCATGCTGGAGATCCCGATGTAATGGCAAAAACTATAAAACTAGCAAAAAAAAGGGGTGTAGGAATTGGAGCGCACCCTGGTTTCGATGATTTGGTTGGGTTTGGCCGTAGGCGCTTGAATATTCCAATTGAAACCATCCAAAATCAAATCCGATATCAAATTGGAGCAATTAAAGCTATGGCGAATGCAGAAGGCACCACAATCACACATGTTAAATTACATGGAGCACTATCGAATATGTGCTCGGAAAATTATGAACTGGCTAAAGCATGTTATGAAGCAGTGATTTCGGTGGCAAGCGAAGTACCAATCATGGCCTTAGTTAAAACAAAACAGCAAGAGGCAGTAGAAAAGCTTAAAGCCAAGTGGGTCGGAGAGATTTTTGCAGATCGAAGTTACAATGATGATGCAACATTAGTTGATCGATCAATTCCCGGTGCAATCATCAGTGATCCAATTACCGCCGGAGCACGCGTAGCTAATATGGTTTCAAAAGGTGCTATAATTACCAAAACCGGAAAAGAAATAAAAACTAAAATTGATACCATTTGCCTTCATGGCGATACGCCGGAAGCTGTTAACATAGCTAGGGCGATCAAGGATGCACTGGAAAAAAGCGACATAAATATTAAAAGATTTTGATGCTATTTTTTAGCAAGTATTAGCTTCACAAAAAAACACAAATATCTACATTGAAAAGTTATTTATTATTGTAATTCCAGTTTCCGATTTTTGCTTAAATTGCAGCATTGCCTCAGGTACCTGACTTAGTTTTAACTTTCTGGTAATTAGACTATCGATATTAATAGAGCCATTGTTTATCATTGTCATTAATGAGCTAAATCCAGAAGCCGCCATACCCCGAGTTCCAATAATTTTCAATTGCCTAGAGTATACTAATTCTAATAGAGGGAGTGAAACAATAGTATTATTTGAAGTTGGCATTCCTATCTGAATGTGCCTACCAAGTTTTCTTAGTGAGCGAAGACTATTTTGAAATGTAACCTCTATGCCAAGCGCATCTAAAGACACGTCAACACCACCTTTTGTCAGTTCTCTTACCTCTTGCCATACATTCTTAAATTTTGTTGGATCTAAAACTATATCAGCTCCTAATTCCTTAGCCTTTTTCAGTGCCAAGCTATTAATGTCGATACCAATAACTTTAGCACCCAAAGCTTTTGCAATCATAATTGCAGACGTTCCAACACCGCCACACCCATAGATTGCCAACCACTCACCGGGCAATAAAGAGGCTCGGTCTGTTAAAGCTCTATACGCAGTAGTAACTCGGCATCCCATTGCTGCTGCTGTCTCAAAACCAAGTGAACTTGGGAGCCTTACTAAATTGAAATCAGCAAAACAAATTTCAACAAATTGCGCAAAACCGCCACGAATAGTAAAGCCAATTGTTTCCTGCCTTTCGCATATCGTTGAATTGCCTGTCTGACAATCAGAGCATGAACCACACCCAAGAATAAATGGTACAGTTACATGATCACCTACGGAAAACTTCTTAATATCTGATCCAGTTTCAACTATAATACCGGCTAATTCATGCCCCATAATATGAGGTAATTTGACATCGGGATCATTACCAGACCAGGCATGATGGTCCGATCTACACACCCCACATGCTTTTAGTTCTATTACTACCGAGTTTGGACCACATACTGGATCATCTATCTCCTCAAAGATCGGTGGATTACAGAATTTATGTAAAACAGATGCCTTCATACAAAAGTCCGATTAAGATAATAATAAGTTACTTTAATTTGCATACAAAGCCATTGACAAAAACTCCCTAAAAAGATCGTCTATTACCAGTTAAACAAATTAAGTAATGAAATGGTCAACAAAGCAACTATAGAATCTTTTCAAGAGGACGGTATTGCGTTTATACCAGGACTATTCAAACCACATGTTAAAAGTCTAAGAGTTGGCGTTCAAAAGAATATCGACGAACCTGGCCCATTTGCGGCAGAAAATTTAAAAGAGGGAGAAGCGGGACGCTTTTTTGACGATTATTGTAATTGGCAGCGTATTGATGAATTTCGAAATGTGGTATTTGATAAAAATGTTGCGGAAACAGCTGCAAAACTAATGCAATCAAAAACTGTCCAAATGTTTCACGATCATGTACTAGTGAAAGAAGCGGGAACCTTAAAATCAACTCCCTGGCATACAGATGGACCTTATTATTTTATTAAGGGAATGAAAACTTTAAGTTTTTGGGTGCCTCTTGATCCAGTTAAAAAAGCTACCTTGAGGATGGTCGCACGCTCGCACAAATGGTCAAAGCCCGTCCTTCCAACTAGGTGGTTATCTAATGAAAATTTCTACCCAAACGCTAATGAATATTTGCCTGTGCCAGACCCTGAAAAAGAACAAATGGATATCAGAGAATTTGATATGAACCCTGGCGACGCGGTTGCATTTAATTTTAATATTTTACATGGCGCTCGAGGGGCAACAGCGGACCAGCGAAGACGAGCATTTTCTTTAAGGCTACTCGGTGACGATACCCGATACACAGAAAGGCCTGGCCCAACATCTCCCCCATTTCCTAATCATAATATGGTAGAAGGTCAGGTTCTCCGAACGGATTGGTTCCCATATATAGACTTTTAAAATTTAAACTACTTGAATTTAGAGTAAACTAACGTAGATACATGTAATAATTAACTTGGATTATTATGATTAACTACACTTTAAAATGCGACCAAAATCACTCCTTTGACAGTTGGTTTAAATCAGCTGAAGCTTTCGAGATGTTGGTCAAAAAATCTATGGTCGTTTGCTCAGAGTGTGGCTCGACCAAAATAACCAAAGCGATCATGGCCCCTAGTGTAAGCACTTCCAGGAAAAAAGATAATAAACATCCAAAATTAGAAAAAAAATCAAAACTTAAAAATGATATTTTGGAATTGAAAAAGAAAATAGAAGCAAACTCAGAGTATGTTGGAAACAACTTTGCTAATGAAGCCAGATCAATGTACCTGGGGGAAACTCCCGAACGGTCAATCTATGGCGAGGCCAAAACCGATGATGCCAAAAAACTGATAGACGATGGTATACCAGTTATGCCACTACCATTTCTTCCAGCTAAAAAAGCAAATTAATCATTTATTTTGTATATTATAAAGCCTCATTTCGAGCTCATTGATACCATATCATGTGACTTGTATGTTCCGTAATTAACATTTACACCCCGAGCGACGGAGTAAATAGGAATAGCATGGCTTTACTGGTAATGAAATTTGGCGGTACTTCCGTTGCGAATGTTGATCGCATAAAGCGAGCGGCTAAACGTGTTGCACTAGAGGTGGCTCACGGTAAAAATGTTCTTGTTATCGTTTCAGCAATGTCTGGTAAAACAAATGAATTAGTTGACTGGGTAAATGATACTTCCCAATTTTATGATGCACGGGAGTATGATGCTGTTGTTTCCTCTGGTGAAAACGTTACGGCAGGACTTATGGCACTTACACTTCAAGAGATGGATATTCCGGCAAGAAGCTGGCAAGGCTGGCAGATCCCTGTTCATACTAGTTCCTCTCATTCATCAGCTAGGATCGAGAGTATTTCGTCCGAAACAATTAACGAAAAATTTGAACAAGGAATGAAGGTTGCAGTCATTGCCGGGTTTCAAGGGATTAGCAATGAAAGCCGAATTACCACATTGGGCAGAGGGGGATCAGATACTACCGCAGTAGCATTTGCAGCAGCGTTCAACGCAGAAAGATGTGACATATATACTGACGTTGACGGAGTATACACCACAGACCCACGCATATGCGACAAAGCCAAAAAGCTCGATAAAATTTCGTACGAAGAAATGCTTGAACTTGCCTCTCTCGGAGCGAAAGTGTTGCAAACACGCTCTGTAGAAATGGCTATGCGGTTTAAAGTAAAATTGAGAGTTTTATCTAGCTTCGAAGAACCTAGTGAAAAAGTAGGAACACTTGTCTGTGATGAGGAGGAAATTATGGAATCAAATGTAGTCTCAGGGATAGCTTATTCCCGCGACGAAGCTAAGATGACGTTAGTATCAATAGCCGATAGACCTGGAATTGCCGCTGCTATATTTGGTCTTCTTTCCGATGCTGGAATAAATGTAGACATGATTATTCAGAATATTGCTGAAGCTGGAAGGACTGATATGACATTCTCATGTCCCATAGATCAGGTTAGCAAAGCTGAAAAATCACTAAACAACGCAAAGAAAGAAGGGCTTATAAATTTCCAAGATTTATTAGCTGATAAAAATGTTGCAAAAATTTCTGCCGTTGGAATTGGAATGCGATCCCAATCAGGTGTTGCGGCAAAAATGTTTAAAACTCTTTCAGATGAAGGAATAAATATCAAAGTAATTGCAACCTCTGAAATCAAGATATCTGTTTTAGTAGACAGAAAATATTTGGAACTTGCAGTGCAATCATTGCATGACGCCTTTGAACTAGATCAGATTTCTTCCTGAAAATAAGAGAGATCAAGCGTGCCTGAACGTACCCAGACAGATAGCCGGCAACTATTGCGTCGCTTGCGCGATACAATGGCAGAAGAACAGAAAGGCCAAGCGAGATTAAACAAAATTACTCATCTAATTGCAGATTCAATGGGTACAGAAGTATGCTCAATTTATTTGTTTAGGGATAACGAAACTCTTGAGCTTTGTGCAACCGAAGGCCTAAATACTGAAGCTGTTCACCAAACTAGGCTCAGAATTGGTGAGGGGCTTGTCGGTAGAGTTGCAAAGTCAAAAAAAGTGATTAACACTGAAGATGCCCCTTCTTCAAAAGGCTTTAGGTTTATGCCGGAAACAGGAGAAGAAATTTTTTCTTCTTTCGCTGGTGTGCCCATACAAAGATTAGGGGAAACCCTTGGTGTTCTTGTAACCCAGTCCAAAGAGTCACGAAAATTTAGCAGTGAAGAAATCTACGCACTTGAGGTTGTAGCGATGGTACTGGCAGAGATGGCTGAGCTTGGTGCTTTTGTGGGCGATGAAACAGGACTTACTGCGTTGCATCAGCAATCAGTTTTATTTCGTGGTTCAAATGGCCAAGAGGGCGCAGCCAAAGGAAGTGTGTGGCTTCATGAACCGCGAGTTGTTGTAACAAATTTAGTCTCAGATGATCCGAAAGAAGAAAAAAATAGGCTTCAAAATGCAGTAAATCTTCTGAGAAAAGGCGTAGATAAAATCGTCGATAAAATTGCGGATGGTGATAAAGAACAAACTGAAATTCTTAAAGCTTTCCGAATGTTCGCAAACTCACGCGGGTGGCTTCGACGTATGGAAGCTGATATCGACCAAGGTTTATCCGCTGAAGCATCAGTTGAGAAAGAACAATCTTCTGCAAGAGCTCGTATGAGCCAGGTGGCAGATAGTTACATGAGAGAGCGGCTTCATGATTTAGATGATTTATCTAATAGATTACTGCGGATATTGACGGGGCAAGGTACAGATACTGGAGCAGAAATTCCTAAAGATCCTATTTTAATCGCCCGCAATATTGGTCCAGCAGAGCTCTTGGATTACGGAAGGACACTTAAAGCAATTGTGCTAGAAGAAGGCTCAGTGGGCAGCCATGCCGCCATTGTAGCACGCGCCCTGAGTATACCCTTGGTAATAAATGCTGAAAATATAACAACTGAAGCGTTGAATGGTGACCCTATTTTAGTAGATGGCACACAGGGAATCGTACATTTGCGTCCTGACGATACTGTTGTTAGTGCATTTTCTGAAAAAATCGCTATGGAGGCTAAAAACCAAGAGCGCTATAAAGCTCTTAGAAATGAGCTCGCAAAAACAACTGATGGTAAAATAATTGACTTGCGCATGAATGCTGGCCTGATGGCTGAGTTGCCAAGTCTTATCAGTTCAGGTGCTAGCGGAGTAGGATTATTTCGTACTGAATTACAATTCTTAATTAGAAACCAGATGCCCAAAAGATCCGAGTTAAAAAAGCTATATTCTAGAGTATTAGAGGCGGCAAAAGGTAAAGAAGTTATTTTTAGGACACTGGATATAGGTTCAGATAAAGTTTTATCTTATATGCCTAATATAAATGAAGCCAACCCGGCGTTAGGGTGGAGGGCAATTAGAATTGCATTAGATAAACCGAGCATTATGCGAATGCAAATTGAGGCGCTAATACGTGCTGCAGATGGCCGCAATTTATCGATAATGTTTCCTTTAATATCTCAAGATAGTGAGTTTTATGAAGCGCGAGCATTGGTTGATAAAGTTTTGAGTGGAGAAAAACGTTTGGGACATAAGACACCAAATGAGATAAAAATAGGAGCAATGCTTGAAACGCCGTCTCTGGCTTATGCATCAGAAAACTTTTTCAGTGCGGTAGATTTCTTATCTGTTGGAGGCAATGATCTTAAACAGTTCTTTTTTGCTGCTGACAGGGAAAATGAATTGGTTAGACGAAAATATGACACCCTAAGCACCAGTTTTCTTCTATATCTTAAATTTGTTATCGACCGCTGCGCAAAAACACAAACACCTGTCTCCTTTTGCGGGGAAGATGCAGGGCGCCCCTTAGAAGCTATTTGCCTTTGCGCTATTGGGTTTCCCAGTCTGTCCATGAGGCCGGCATCAATTGGACCAGTGAAGCATTTACTCAGACGTATAAATCTTGAAAAACTGAACGATATATTGAGTTTAGAGATTGAACGCGGATCTTCGAGTGTTAGGCCAGCAGTTGAAAAATATATCAAATCAATTTGATATATCGGTCAAAATAGCTTTACTCTGGACGCGCAAGTTTGATTTCGCTATACCTACGCCATGTGTAGAACCAGGACGTCATTCATCCTAATTATTTGCCCGGCGCTTATTGATTAGAAGTGGCCGGGGCAAGCTATCGACAAATTAAATCAATTCACAAAATACCGATAAATTAGAGAAAATTAGTAATGTGTGCTGAAACACCAGACTACAAAGATACATTAAATTTGCCAAAAACAGAATTCCCAATGCGAGCTGGGTTACCAAAGCGAGAACCAGACTGGCTCACAAAGTGGGAGGATATTAAGGTTTATGATACTCTTCGACAAAAGAAGGGTAGAGCTTCATTTATATTGCATGATGGACCTCCATATGCGAACGGTCATTTGCATATTGGTCATGCACTTAATAAAATCCTGAAAGACATGGTTGTTCGAAGCCAGCAAATGATGGGCAAAGACGCAAGATATATTCCTGGGTGGGATTGTCATGGTTTGCCAATTGAATGGAAAATCGAGGAACAATATCGATCCAAGGGGAAAAATAAAGACGATGTCAATGTAATAGATTTTAGGCAGGAATGCCGAAAATTTGCGGCGGGGTGGGTTGAGACCCAGAGGGACGAATTCAAAAGATTAGGAGTTATGGGAAAGTGGGAAAACCCATACCTAACAATGGACTTCCACGCTGAAAAAGTAATCGCAGAAGAGTTTATGAAATTTTTAATGAATGGGACGCTTTACCAAGGATCAAAGCCTGTTATGTGGTCACCTGTTGAAAAGACAGCATTGGCTGAAGCTGAGATTGAGTATCATGACCACAAGTCTCATACCATTTGGGTCGCCTTCAAAATTAATAATGCATCAGAAGAAATACGAAACGCTCGAATAGTTATTTGGACAACTACACCGTGGACTATTCCCTCAAATCGAGCAATCGCTTTTAATCCTAAGATTTCATATGGCCTATATCATGTTGATGAAACTTTAGAGGAAAGTTGGACGGCAAAAGGTGAATACTATATAATAGCCGATAAGTTAGCAGCCGAAACATTAGAAAAATCAAGAGTGCTAAAATACACCAGAGTTAAAGATGTTTCGAGTTCTGACTTGCAAGATTGTGTGTGTCAACACCCACTCTCAGAATTAGACCCATTTTGGAATTATGATGTACCGTTGATAGATGGCGATCATGTTACAGACGACGCTGGGACTGGATTTGTGCACACTGCGCCAAGTCATGGGGCAGACGATTATGAGTGCTTCTTAAAGCGCAACTGGCTTGACAGAATGACCCACAATGTTGGTGAAGAAAGTGAGTTTTTAGGACATGTACCCTTCTTTGCAGGTCTCACAGTTTTTGACCGAAAAGGCAAGGAAGGGAAGGCAAACGCTGAGGTTATAAATAAACTTGTTGAGTCTGGGAATATTATCGCGCGAGGACGCTTGACTCACAGCTATCCCCATTCTTGGCGCTCAAAAGCACCAATAATTTTCAGAAATACCCCACAGTGGTTTGCAGCTATCGACAAAAAGGTGGACGATACCTTCAATAAATATGGTAATACAATTAGGCAAAGAGCTTTGGAGTCGATCGATAAACTCGTTCAGTGGACGCCAAGAAGTGGACGTAATCGACTTTATTCAATGATAGAGGCACGACCAGACTGGGTTTTGTCTCGACAACGCGCTTGGGGAGTCCCGCTTACTTGTTTTACCAAAAAAGGGGCCCAACCGACCGACAATGATTTTTTACTGCGTAATGAGCAAGTAAACAAACGGATCGCAGAAGCCTTCGAAGTGGAAGGTGCGGACGCTTGGTATAAAGAAAATGCAAAAGAAAGATTTTTAGAAGGATTAGAAAATCCAGATCATTTTATCCAAGTTTTTGATATCTTAGATGTTTGGTTTGATAGCGGTTCAACACATGCATTTGTGTTGAGAGACCGCGATGATGGATCTGATGACGGTTTTGCTGATTTATATTTAGAGGGAACAGATCAACATAGAGGTTGGTTCCATTCATCGATGCTTCAATCATGCGGCACAAACGGACGAGCTCCTTACCATGGTGTTTTAACGCATGGATTTACGTTGGACGAAAAAGGCATGAAAATGTCAAAGTCCTTAGGAAATACAATAGCTCCTGAACAAGTTATAAAGCAGTATGGTGCTGATATTTTACGTTTGTGGGTTGCTCAATCAGACTATACCGCAGATTTACGAATTGGGCCTGAAATTCTGAAAGGTGTAGCTGATAGCTATCGAAGATTGAGAAACACAATGCGGTTCATGCTGGGATCACTCAATGATTATAATGCATCAGATGAAGTAGCCACAAAAGAGATGCCCGAATTAGAGCGTTGGGTGCTGCATAGGCTTTCTGAGTTAGATGAGAAAGTACAAAAAGGATATAATTCATATGATTTTCAGGGTGTTTTCCAATCAATTTTTACCTTTGCAACGGTGGATTTATCATCCTTTTATTTTGATATACGAAAAGATGTACTTTATTGTGATGGAGACACAATCGAGCGAAGATCAGCTAGAACGGTACTAAATTTACTTTTTCATCGTCTTACAACTTGGTTAGCACCAATTTTAGTATTTACAATGGAAGAGGTCTGGCTTGAACGTTATCCTGACAAAGATAGTTCAGTTCATCTTGTAGATATACCAAATACACCGTCTAAATGGCGAGATGATAAACTTGCAAAAAAATGGTCAACTATAAGGAGCTATAGACGACTAGTCACATCTGCTCTAGAATTACAGAGGGAAGATAAGGTAATCGGATCCAGTTTAGAGGCAGCTCCAACCGTCTATATCAAAGACCAGGACGCGCTTGCAATTTTAGAATCTGTACCATTTCAAGACATTTGTATAACGTCAGGCTTAAATCTTACTGACGCAGAACCTCCTGAATATGCATATATTTCGAGTGATATTGATGGTGCTGCTGTTAATTTTAAGAAATCAGTTGGAACGAAATGTGAGCGATGTTGGAAAATTTTACCCGATGTAGGAAATTATAAGCACCCAGGTACATGCAAACGATGCAGCACAGCCCTTAAATAGTTTTCAGACTGAGGAAATGTGTCTTAGATTAAATTGCTTGTAATCATACTTTTTGAATACTTTATTGTCTTAATCTCCCAAAAAAACTGGTCATAAGTTCAACCACTTCCTCTTCACAGATACCTGGATATATTTCAGGTCTGTGATGTGTTTGGCTATGTGAAAAGATACAGGCACCGTGCTCAACACCACCTGATTTTTTGTCACTTGCGCCAT
This sequence comes from Paracoccaceae bacterium, assembly GCA_045564995.1. Taxonomy (GTDB): domain Bacteria; phylum Pseudomonadota; class Alphaproteobacteria; order Rhodobacterales; family Rhodobacteraceae; genus Salinivivens. The sequence goes on from JBJLGG010000016.1 coordinate 36,419, forward strand.
AATATAGCCGACGAATTCGCGAAGCTGAAATTAGGGAGGCACACATGGCACAAGGTTCTAAGGTAACATACAAGTCACAACCATTTAATCTTTCATTTCCTAAAACCTGACAAGCCTCTCGGATAACTAATACTTCAGCATGCGCTGAGGGGTCTTTGAGTTCTCGAGTTCTATTCCCCGACTTGGCTAAGACTTGACCAGCCGGATCTAGCAATACAGCACCGACTGGAATTTCTCCTGCAGAGCGCGCTTTTATGGCTTGTTCTATAGCCATTTTCATAAAATTTATGAAGCCACTAGTTGCCAAGGAGCACAATTTTCCCTTCCTAAACTGTCATTAATAACATACATAATTGCTAATGAAAGACCAAGCAAACAAAGGCGAACGCATCGCAAAAATAATTGCTAGAGCTGGACTAGCAAGCAGAAGAGAGTCCGAAAGATTAATTTTAGATGGTAGGGTTAAGGTGAATGGAAATACTATCAATAGTCCAGCTCTTAATCTATCTAATAACGACGCTATAGAAGTTGATGGTAAATTATTATCACAACCAGAAGAGACACGTTTATGGATATATCATAAACCCGTTGGCCTTCTTTCCACCTCAAAGGACGAGAAAAATCGGCCAACTATTTTTGATAATCTGCCAAAAGAAATGCCTAGGGTCTTATCCATAGGCCGACTGGACTTAAACTCCGAAGGACTACTACTGCTTACAAACGATGGAGAACTAAAACGGTATCTTGAATTACCCTCAACTGGTTGGTTACGACGATACCGGGTGCGAGTAAAAGGTCGGTTAAAGGACAGTATGCTTGAACCATTACGGCAGGGAATATTTGTAGAAGGCACACACTTTAAGCCAATGGAAGTTTCTTTTGATCGTCAAACAGGAGCAAATGCATGGCTAAGTATTGGACTTCGTGAGGGTAAAAATCGCGAAATTCGCAAAGCATTAGGTTTTGTGGGACTACCTGTGAATCGTTTACTGAGAATAAGCTTTGGAGATTTTGAACTCGGCACATTAAAAAAGGGTGAAGTACAGGAAGTGCGATTAAGTAGGATAAAAAACTTACTCAAAATCAGACTGGACAGCCCTCAAACGGAAAAAAAACAAAAACGGAGTTTTGGAACAAAAACCTCTAATAAGGTGGATAAAATTTTAGGAACGCGCAATGTTTCTAGAAACCGAAGACGAAATAAATAATGCGACTACTGTTACAAAGAGCCTTATCGGCGGCGGTATATTTTGAGGGCAAACTTCAGTGTAGCTGCAATAAGGGCCTTTTAATTTTTCTGTGTACTATGAAAGGCGACAACGAAAATGATGTAAATACACTTTTAAAAATATCACCCCAACAGGGTGTATTTGGCGCAAGCATGCAAGTCAAATTAGTGAATGACAGTCCCGCAACTTTTTGGCTCGATAGCAAAAATTGATCAATAAAATTGACTCATATGACAAACCATTGCGCGTATAAAATTACTTAAGATCTGAAATATCAAGAGGACCCGTCGGTTTCGATAATCGACTGCGGGTAACCCAATATAGTTTTTCCTGGGCACGCGTTATTGCGACATACGCAAGCCTTTTCCAAAGGGGCAAACCAGCCTCGACCCTATTAGTCTGCGCTGCAGCGTATATATCCGCTCCAAAGACCTGAACATGTTCCCATTGAGAACCTTGAGCTTTATGAATTGTTACCGCCGACCCGTGTAAAAAAATAGCTCCCATTTTCGCAGCATAAGGAATAAATGGCTCATCTTCGTTTGGCAGTTCAATTTTTACTATTGAAGCTGCTGAAAGAATAGGAGATTCTGATCCCACTACGAAAAGTCGTGAAAAACCTGCCTTTTTACCAGGTCCTAGATAAATAACATTTGCTCCTTTGGTCAGCCCCCTGGCTTCAAGATCAATCCGTTTTTTCCTATGTTTAAGCGGCAATTCTAAACCATCACAGATAAGGGGTTCCCCCTCCATTAGTCTATCATTTGGAGCATTATAAACAGAGCGAAAGGCATTAATTAACCTTATACGTGTAGCATTACGCCAAACCAAAACTGGACTGCGAGACATCAAATCCACATTTACTCGTTGAGCCCAAACAATTCTTTCATCTTCATTTGCTAGTTTACGTATTAGCATCTCAAAGTCTGAAAAGGTTATTTCAGGGTCCAATAAAAAATTCGATAATTTCAAAATCGGATTATCTGAACTTTGCCTATGGATTTGTGATAGAATAGACTTACACTCAGAAGCTAGCTTATCAAAAACCATCTGCCCAGATTGACTAATTGGTGCGAGCTGAGCTGGGTCTCCAAATAATATTAAAGTTGAAAAGATCTCTTTTAAATCATTTAGCTGGTCATCATCGAGCATTGACGACTCATCAATAAATCCAACATCCAGAGGTTCCTCTCTCCTCTTCCAGCCACTGATAAAGTCTGAACCTTTAAGACCAGCAGCTGCAAGAGCTCCTGGTATGGACTTATTGGATCTGTAAAAATCCCATGCCCGTTTTAATGAACTTTCTGATAATCCATCTACAATGGGCTTTTCATCTCGCTCACCGATAAGCCATTCTACTATTCTCTCATAATCTGGATCATATACAGGTGTATATAGTATTCTGTGGATAGTAGTTGCTGGCACACCCCTCATTCTTAAAATATTAGCAGCTTTATTTGTAGGAGCTAAAATAGAAAGAGAACGCTTATTTTTATTTTTTCGAACTTCAAAGTCGCCTGATATAATTTCGACACCAATTGCAGTCATTTTTTCAGTTATACGAGTTAATAAAGCAGTTTTTCCTGAACCTGCTCTCCCAATAAGCGCATGAACTAATTTATATTTAGAAATTTGACTTGAAAGTTCACCAGAACCTAGATTGATACCAGCTCTCTCTAAAATAACCGAAACGTTATTTAGCGCTTGCTCTTGATCCAACGATAACGGGATAGAACCCTGATTCATTCTATGTACCATATATGAATGATTAAGGCATAGCAGTTAAAGATGTGAAAAAAACAAAATTAGCCTCAAAATAAAAAATTTGCACTATTTAGGAATAGTGAAGTCGAAAAATTTGTTTCAAGTCGGGATAACCCGACTTGAGAGTCTTATTTAAGCACTTCTTCAAATGTCGATAAACCAACTCGAGGGCTTTGCACCAAAACTGCCATATTTCCTGGTTTGTGTTCATTTTTCATCATTTTAGTGTGAGCCTGAGGAATTTGATCCCAAGGCAAGACTTCTGACATACATGGATCAAGGCGCTGCTCAACCATTAGTCTATTTGCAGAAGCCGCTTGTTTTAGGTGAGCAAAGTGACTGCCTTGTATACGCTTTTGGTGCATCCACAAATACCGAACGTCAAAGGTACAGTTATAACCAGTTGTACCCGCACAAATCACTACCATTCCACCTTTTTTACAGACAAATGTTGAAACAGGGATCGTCGCTTCACCAGGATGTTCAAAAACTATATCTACATTATTACCCTTGCCAGTAAAATCCCATATGGCCTTGCCGAACTTACGAACTTCTTTGAACCATTCAGCATATTCCGGTGTGTTAACCGTCGGAAGCTGACCCCAACATTTGAAGTCATTTCGATTGATGACACCTTTAGCGCCTAATCCAAGAACAAAGTCCCTCTTACTCTCATCTGATATTACGCCAATAGCATTACCACCCGCCGCCTTCACCAATTGAATGGCATATGACCCAAGTCCACCAGATGCACCCCACACCAACACATTTTGTCCAGGCTTTAATTCATGAGGATCGTGGCCAAATAGCATCCTGTAAGCGGTAGCAAGTGTTAAAGTATAGCAAGCACTTTCTTCCCAACTCAAATGTCTAGGTCGCGGTAAAAGTTGCTGAGCTTGTACGCTGGTAAATTGAGCAAAGGACCCGTCTGGAGTCTCATATCCCCAAATCCGTTGACTAGTAGAATACATGGGGTCCCCACCATTGCATTCTTCATCGTCTCCATCATCTTGGTTACAGTGAATTACAACTTCGTCACCAACTTTCCAATTCCGTACTTTATCACCGACTGCCCAAACAATGCCTGAAGCATCTGAACCAGCGATGTGATAATCTGCATTATGGCCATCAAAGGGTGATATAGGCACCCCTAAACCTGCCCAGACACCATTATAATTTACACCCGCGGCCATAACTAATACCAATACTTCGTTACCCGATGGTAACGGTGTATCAACTACCTCAACTTGGAAAGCTTTTTCGGGCTCACCGTGTCTTTCACGGCGAATTGCCCAGGCATACATTTGCTTTGGGACATACCCAAATGGAGGCATCTCACCTAATTCGTATAAGTCTTTTTCTGGTGCATCATAGGATGGAAATGCAACGTCAGCATCTAAGGCCATAATTATCTCCAAATTAATTTCTTCATGATTGCCGCAATGCAGAATCATATCTTTGGCATTCATTATATTTCTACACGCAAGATTTCAACTTTTTTTGTATCTAATTTGTAATTTTATTGCTTGTAAATAAATTAGGACCATATAATTATTTAGTTTATTTTTTGGACAAAAAAAAATTGTTTCTTAGGTCAACTAAAATATTAACCGGACAAGCTTTTAATACTGCTTGCCGCAACGCAGCGAATTGACTCCGATAGAATATTTCATTATCTACCCCATAAATCTAAGATTATTTCGCAAAAAATACTCAAGGAGTTTTAAATGTCACAAACTAACAGAGATCGACCGTGGCTTATTAGAACTTATGCAGGACATTCGACCGCCGCTGCGTCTAACAAATTATACCGATCAAATCTAGCTAAGGGGCAAACCGGACTGTCTGTTGCTTTCGATCTTCCTACCCAAACAGGCTACGACAGTGATCACCTACTTGCCCGCGGCGAGGTTGGAAAAGTTGGTGTGCCGGTATGCCATTTGGGAGATATGAGAACATTATTTGATGAAATTCCTTTGGATCAAATGAATACTTCTATGACAATTAACGCCACAGCCCCATGGCTTTTGGCCTTGTATATTGCAGTCGCAGAAGAACAGGGAGCTGATATCAAAAGCTTACAAGGCACAGTACAGAATGACATAATTAAGGAATACCTTAGCAGAGGGACATACATCTGCCCACCTCAAGCCTCTTTAAAACTAATAGGCGATGTCGCAGAATACTGTTATTCAGAAATTCCAAAATGGAACCCAATGAACGTCTGCTCGTACCATTTACAAGAAGCTGGTGCCACTCCCGAGCAAGAATTGGCTTTTGCGCTAGCAACTGCAACTGCGGTATTGGATGAATTACGTCCCCGAGTTTCCAAAGATGACTTTCCAAAGCTCGTGGGAAGGATTTCATTTTTTGTAAATGCTGGCATTAGATTTGTAACTGAAATGTGTAAAATGCGAGCTTTTGTAGATCTATGGGATGAAATTTGCACGAAAAGGTACGGTGTATCTGATTCAAAATATCGTCGCTTCAGATATGGGGTACAAGTAAATTCATTAGGTTTAACAGAACAACAGCCAGAAAATAATGTTTATCGAATTTTAATTGAGATGCTTGCTGTAACCCTGTCAAAAAAGGCAAGAGCCAGAGCTGTTCAACTACCCGCTTGGAACGAAGCATTAGGTTTACCTAGGCCTTGGGATCAACAATGGTCAATGCGCATGCAACAAATTATGGCGTATGAAACGGATTTACTCGAATATGAAGATCTTTTTGATAATAATCCAGCAGTTGAACAAAAAGTTAATATTTTAAAAGATGGAGCGCGTCACGAATTGGCAAACCTTGATAGTATGGGAGGCGCTGTTCAAGCGATTGAATACATGAAATCCCGACTAGTTGATTCAAATGCGGATCGTCTCAATAAAATTGAAACAAATGAAACAGTTGTTGTCGGAGTAAACAAATTTACTACAAGTGAGGAGTCTCCGCTAACAACTGGCGATAAAGGTATTATGATAGTAGATCCTGCCGTCGAAAATGAGCAAATTGATAGACTAACTACCTGGCGCAATGAAAGAGACTCTGAAGCCGTGAGAGTAGCGCTTAATGATCTAAATGATGCGGCAAATAATGGAAATAATATTATGCCGGCATCAGTAAACGCTGCCAAAGCAGGCGTTACAACTGGCGAATGGGCTGAAATTATGAGATCCGTGTATGGCGAATACCGTGGTCCTACTGGCCTTTCGAAAGCAAAATCAAATAAAACTGAAGGGTTAGACGAAATACGCTCATCTGTAGATCTTGTATCGGATAAGCTAGGACGAAGATTAAAATTTTTGATGGGGAAACCTGGCCTTGATGGACACTCCAATGGGGCTGAACAAATTGCTTTTCGTGCTCGAGATTGTGGGATGGAAATAGAGTATCAAGGCATTCGCTTGACGCCCGAACAATTGGTCAGTGCAGTATTAGAAACAAATCCACACGTAATTGGCCTATCTATTCTTTCTGGAAGCCATATACCTTTGGTGAAAGAAACCTTGGAAAGGCTGTCAAAAGCCAATTTGAGCCACATTCCATTAGTGGTTGGAGGCATAATACCAGACGAAGACGCCACCGCCCTCAAAGCAATGGGTGTGGCTAAAGTTTACACTCCAAAAGACTTCGAGCTCAACGCTATAATGACTGATATTGTGGAGTTAGCAGATCCACATAAAGTGGCGGCAGAATAACTTTAATATTGCATGCAGAGCTCGTCATATAAAGTTTAGGTGTTTGTTATCTTCCTAAACAATATGACTTAAAAAACGGGTTGATTAGTGACAAAAGACTTTAATATTAGACCATTAGAACAGCAAGACGGAGAACAATGGCAGTTCATCTGGGGAGAATACCTTAGTTTTTACGAAACAAAACTCCCACTCGAAATATATTCAGAAACATTCTCTCGATTGACGGATAGCAATAATACAGTTCAGAATTGTCTGGTAGCTCACACTGGAGAAACTCTGCATGGTCTCGTACATTACATTTTCCATGCCGATAACTGGAAAAGTACAGATGTATGTTACTTGCAGGACTTATTTGTACTCAGAGAAATGCGACAAAAAGGTATAGCAAAAGCTTTAATTCAAGCAGTATACGAGGCAGCTGATAGAAATGGAACTCCTTCGGTGTATTGGATGACACAAGAATTTAATCAAAAAGCAAGGAAATTGTACGATCAAGTTGCGTCATTAACCCCATTTATAATTTACGAAAGATAATTAATGACTATTCACATTGGAGCCAAAAATGATGAAATCGCTGATACAGTTCTTTTACCTGGGGATCCAATGCGCGCAAAATGGGCAGCAGAAAACTTTTTAACTTCTCCACGTCTTGTAAATCAGGTTCGAGGAATGCTTGGTTTCACCGGGACATATAAAGGAAATCGGGTAACGATTCAGGGTAGCGGTATGGGCATGCCGTCCCTTTCAATATATGCTAATGAACTCATACGCGATTATGATGTAAAGACTTTGATTAGAGTTGGTTCTTGCGGTGGAATGCAGCCAAATATAAACATTCGCGATATCATACTAGCACAAACAACAACTTACGTTACAACACCCTCATCAACTATAATGAAGGACGTGAGTTTTTCTCCATGCGCAGATTTTAATCTGCTTCAGCGCGCATACGCATTTGCAAAAAGAAAAGGTTTCACAACACATGTAGGAAATATTTATTCTTCCGATACATTTTATGACGAAAGACCGGATCTTAATGAACAAATGGTTAGACACGGTGTTATGGCTGTTGAAATGGAGGCAGCAGAGCTATACACTCTAGCCGCACGTTTCAAAAGGAAAGCTCTCGCGATTTTAACAGTCTCCGATCACCTACAGACTGGGGAAGCTTTACCATCCGATGAACGAGAAAATACCTTTGCTCAAATGATACACGTAGCACTTGCAGCTGCATTTCCCGCTGATTAAATTTATAAAGTCTGGATAAAAATTTTTTAGGCGCTTTTTTCAACCATCATTTTTTTAACTTCTGCAATAGCTTTTGCCGGATTTAATCCCTTCGGACACGTATTTGTACAGTTCATTATAGTATGACACCGATAAAGTTTAAACGGATCCTCTAATTCACTTAAGCGTTCGCCAGTCGCCTCATCCCTGCTATCGATAATCCAACGATATGCATGAAGCAGCGCCGCAGGACCCAAATACTTATCACTGTTCCACCAATACGAGGGACATGAAGTCGAGCAAGATGCACACATTACGCACTCGTATAATCCATCTAATTTTTTTCTATCTTCAATGGATTGTTTCCACTCATTACTTGGCCTATCCGTTTTGGTTTCTAACCAAGGCATTATTGAGGCATGCTGTGCGTAAAAATGCGTTAGATCAGGTATTAGATCTTTTATAACTGGCATGTGAGGTAGCGGATAAATGTTTATGTCACCTTTTACATCATCAATACCGTGAATACATGCCAACGTGTTGATACCATCAATACTCATAGCGCATGACCCACAAATCCCCTCTCGACATGATCGACGGAACGTTAAAGTTGGATCAATATCGGTCTTAATTTTTATCAAAGCATCCAAAATCATCGGGCCACAGTTATCAACATCTACGAAGTAAGTGTCTAAGCTTGGATTTTGTGTATCATCAGGAGACCAACGGTATATTTTGAATATGCGTAAGTTATTGGCGCCCTCTGGTTTTGGCCAAGTCTTCCCTTTCATAATCCTACTGTTTTTGGGTAGTGTTAACTGTACCATGACATTATTCCTAGAAAGTCCGCTCTTTTGGTGCAATTTTTGACAAACTTATGCCACCCTGATTTTCAGTGGAGAGAGGTTCTGTTATAACGGGCCTGTAGCTGAGCTTGACAGATTTAGCGTTCTCCGAAAATCGAGCGATAGTGTGCACTCGCCAATTTTCGTCATCACGACTTGTAAAATCTTCATGAGCGTGGGCTCCTCGACTTTCTTTGCGAGCTTCGGCTCCGTAAATTGTGCTTAGAGCGTTTGGCATTAGATTTGTAAGTTCGAGTGTTTCCATCAAGTCACTATTCCAAACAAGGCTTCTATCGACTACCGACAGATCATTTACGCCTTCGGCAATGTTACTCATTTTTTTCACACCATTCGATAGTGTTTCAGCAGTTCTAAATACTGCGGCGTCTTCCTGCATGGTTTTTTGCATTTGCAAACGCAAGTCGGCTGTTGGAATAGCTCCTTTAGCATATCTAAGACCATCAAAACGGTCAAAAGCCTGATCAACAGAGAGTTTATTCAAATCAGGGTTATGAGCATCAGCATCAACAACTTTGCCAGCTTTTATAGCGGAAGCTCTCCCAAAAACCACAAGGTCAATCAATGAATTTGATCCCAGTCTATTCGCTCCATGCACGGACGCGCACCCTGCTTCGCCAACAGCCATTAAGCCGGGCACAATTTTATTAGGGTTCTCTTTTGTAGGACTTAATACCTCACCCCAATAATTAGTAGGAACACCTCCCATATTGTAATGTACGGTAGGAAGGACTGGTATGGGCTCTTTAGTGACGTCTACTCCAGCAAAGATTTTTGCAGACTCAGAAATACCCGGCAACCTTTCTGAAAGTGCATCTTCTGGTAAGTGACTTAAATTGAGATGTATATGATCACCTGATTTACCTGCACCTCTACCTTCTCGGATCTCCATAGTCATGCAACGACTAACATAATCTCGGGGAGCCAAATCCTTATAATGTGGAGCATATCGCTCCATAAAACGCTCGCCCTCTGAATTTGTTAAATAACCACCTTCACCTCGAGCTCCCTCTGTTATTAGACAGCCCGATCCGTAAATTCCAGTTGGGTGGAATTGTACGAACTCCATATCTTGAAGCGGAAGACCAGCACGAGCAACCATTCCACCGCCATCACCCGTACATGTATGAGCTGACGTCGCACTAAAATATGCGCGACCATATCCACCAGTCGCCAAAACTACCAACTTAGCATTAAAAACGTGGAAAGAACCGTCATCTAATTTCCAACATACAACACCCTGGCATTGTCCGTCGTCCGACATTATGAGATCAATAGCAAAGTACTCAATATAAAATTCTGCATTCTGTTTAAGTGACTGGCCGTACAGTGTATGAAGAATAGCGTGACCAGTTCGATCTGCCGCGGCGCAGGTCCTTTGTACAGGTGGACCCTCACCAAATTCGGTAGTATGCCCTCCGAAAGGACGCTGGTATATTTCGCCTTTTTCGGTTCTACTGAAAGGAACGCCATAGTGTTCAAGCTCATATACTGCCTTTGGAGCTTCGCGCGCCAAATACTCCATAGCGTCCGTATCACCGAGCCAATCAGAGCCTTTGACAGTATCATACATATGCCACTGCCAATGATCAGGACCCATGTTCCCTAGCGAGGCTGCTATGCCGCCTTGAGCAGCAACGGTATGAGACCTCGTGGGGAAAACCTTTGTTATACAAGCTGTTTTCAACCCTTGCTCAGCCATGCCTAGAGTTGCTCGCAAGCCAGAGCCACCTGCACCCACTACAACAACATCGTACTCATGAGTTTCGTGAGAATATGCTTCCAATGAACAGTCCCTATATCATAATCTTAAACAACGCAAAAAGCGTTAAACCTAGTAAAGTGTAAGATAAAGCAATAGTAACATTTATCCATACTTTAGTCATTTTACCATGTACGTAGTCTTCGATTAACACTTGAACGCCACTTTTAAAATGTAAAAGCCCGACTGTAAACGTAACTGCGACGATAAGCGCATAAAGTGGCTGTTCAAGCTTTGATAAAACAAATTCACGCTGCTCACCCATCAGAGGTGCGATTGTTAGAAGGAAAACAGGTATCATCAAAACCAAAACCATCGAGCTAAATTTCATTGCCTTGTGGTGTGGTGTACCTGTTTTAATAATGTTAAATGCCATCAAATCTAACTCCTAAACTCAATTGATCTGCAGCGACTTCACACAAATAAAATAGTCACAAAAGTTAATGCAAACGACCCAAACACCACGAACCAACCCAAAAGCCTCGATTTATTTATATCAAGCCATACTGCATGATCCCAGATCAGATGACGAATTCCAGCCAAGCTATGATACCAAAGGGCCCAAAGGGACCCAATTAAAACCAACTTACCTAGCCAACTTGAAATTATCCCATTAACTATTTGGTAATGTGATTCAGAGGTTGCCGCTGCAAGTAACCACCCAATAAATAAAATAACTCCAACTATAAGCGCATTTCCAGTTATTCTAGTTAGTATCGAAGTGATAGCATGCAGCTGCCACTTATAAACGGATAAATGCGGCGAAAGTGGTCGCTGATCACTCTTTGAAGTAGACATATTAAAATCATCCATATGTTTTGAAAAATTACCCATGCTCACAATCTACGAAAACAACATTTACTTCAAATTTTATATTACCACCAGAGCATAACAGTATAATTTACTGATCTCCCAATTTTATATCAGCATCATAGTCCTGGCTAATATTTTTTACCACTGCTTGAGCACAACGCATTTTACTACTTTGGCGATCATAACTATACTGAGGATCTCCATAGAGTTTCCAACCTTTCGAAAGTGCCAAACTCACCTTGTGGCAGAAGTCAGTATCATCCTGGCCGGTGAGCAATCGGTATAAAGTTGTCATTAAGAACCTCCAGGAAATGGCCAAACACCAAAGATCCAATGAAAAGCAGAAATTAAAAGGAAAATTGAAAAAACCATAAATACTAAGACAAAATCCTGTTTCGTTGCTCCTGGATCTGGTGCTGACCATGTTTCCGTACGATTAATTAAAATCATAGCCAAGACAGCCCACGCAAGCATAGACCCAAATAAAATTAAAGACGCCAAATCGCCATTTACTAATAGATGTGCCACAGCCCAAATTTTTACGGAGGTCAGCATTGGGTGGCGTAAACGGCCTCTTAGGCGACCTTTGGTATGCCCTACCGCAAATACAAATACAGCTAAAATCATCAAAACATTATTAATGTGTACTAAAAAATATGGAGGAGCCCAAACTGCAATGTAATCAGCCGATCTGTACCCTGTAATGATTAACACAAGTGCTATAATCAATGATAAAGCTACAGCACCCTTTCCAGCATTTCCCAAAGCGTTACGGAAATTTGGCAATAAACGCTTGAACGAATGTGCAATGATCCACAAAATATTTCCCATTATTAAAAGTGTCATAAGCTCTCTCTCTTTTGCCTTAATTAAAACTTAATTTTTAATTTGGTATTTAGACCAGACCAATTTGTTATCGAAAAATGGTTACAACTCAAAGGTATGACAAAGATTAGTGATCGTCTGCTTTATTTAAATTTATGTCCAGAACCGGTAAAATCCCTAAATGCTTTTGTAAAGATGAAATTACCAAATTTTGTCTCAAAATTAAATTGAACTCTTTTTGCAGTGGCCTTGCGAAAATTAATTAAAAAGTCTACGCCTTCTTGTGACTTTTTATTAGTGAAAACGGAGTTTTCTATGGCTAGATCTAAAATCGCTCTGATAGGGGCAGGACAAATTGGTGGTACATTGGCACACCTTGCATCAATAAAAGAACTAGGTGATGTAATTTTGTTTGATATTGCAGAGGGTATCCCAAACGGCAAAGCATTAGATATCTCAGAATCCGGACCATCAGAAGGTTTTGATGCAACATTGAAGGGCACCCAATCCTATGAGGATATAACCGGTGCAGATGTGTGCATCGTAACCGCTGGAGTCGCGCGAAAACCTGGTATGAGTCGAGATGATTTGCTAGGGATTAATCTTAAAGTCATGAAATCAGTAGGTGAGGGAATTAAAGCTCACGCTCCAAATGCGTTTGTTATATGTATAACAAATCCTTTGGATGCAATGGTTTGGGCATTAAGAGAATTTTCTGGGCTACCCGAGAGTAAAGTTTGCGGCATGGCTGGGGTATTAGACAGCGCTCGGTTTCGTCATTTTTTATCTATCGAATTCAATGTATCAATGAGAGATATAACAGCTTTTGTCCTTGGGGGACACGGAGATACAATGGTACCGTTAGCAAGATACTCAACCGTCGCAGGTATTCCATTACCAGACCTGGTAGAAATGGGATGGACCACAGAAGATAGGTTAGATAAAATTATTCAACGAACACGGGACGGCGGTGCCGAAATCGTCGGATTGCTCAAAACCGGTTCAGCATTCTATGCACCCGCGACCGCAGCAATCGAAATGGCTGAAGCATACCTTAAAGATCAAAAACGGTTATTACCATGTGCTGCTCACTGTAAAGGTGAATTAGGTGTATCAGATATGTATGTGGGGGTCCCCACCATTATCGGGTGCGAAGGGATAGAGCGAGTCGTAGATATCAAACTGACTAAAGAAGAACAGGATATGTTTAATAGTTCTGTAGAGTCTGTTAAAAGTTTGGTTTCTGCGTGTAAGGAAATAGATAGCTCATTGAAATAATGAGCTTAGTCCTATTACATTGTAATAATAAGCATAGCAGCAACTTTAATTCCGGTCGCATTGCAACGTAAAAGGTGAGAAAATCTAATATCTATTTTTGTGATCACAAAACTATAAACGTGATCACAGAATCAAAAATTATTTAGTTTTTATGTCGATCAGAAAAATATTAGTAGAAATCTCAGTATCTTAATGGCTCTTTAGGATCAACAGGATCACAGGGACATAAATATGAATATTCACGAATACCAGGCGAAGGCACTACTTCGGAGCTATGGTGCGCCCGTCTCAGACGGAAGAATAGTGCTAAAATCAGAAGATGCTAAAACAGCGGCCGGTGAATTAGATGGCCCAATATGGGTTGTAAAGGCTCAAATCCATGCTGGTGGCAGGGGTAAGGGCTCTTTCTTAGAAGCAGATGCCGGTACTAAGGGTGGAGTGCGAATTACTAAATCAGTTGAGGAAGCTGCTTCTGAAGCAAAAAAAATGCTAGGCCGAACCCTAGTAACTCATCAAACTGGCCCAATAGGCAAACAAGTTAACCGAGTATACATAGAAGATGGCTCAGAAATCACTACAGAACTGTACTTAGCCATTTTAGTAGACCGACAATCAAGTAGAGTTTCATTTGTATGTTCTACCGAGGGCGGAATGGATATTGAAGCCGTCGCGGCAGATACACCAGAAAAAATCTTGTCATTTTCAATAGACCCTACCACGTCATTCCAACCATACCATGGACGAAGAATTGCTTTTATGTTGGGTCTAAAAGGCAAACAACTAAAGCAGTGTGTCTCGCTTATGAATACCCTCTACAGGGTCTTCGTTGAAAAAGATATGGAGATGTTGGAGATCAACCCATTAATTGTGTCCGGCTCCGGAGATTTAAAATGCTTGGATGCAAAAATGGGCTTTGATGGAAATGCTACGTACAGACATGCAGATATAGCAGAGTTGCGAGATGTTACAGAAGAAGACCCAAAAGAACTAGAGGCGTCAAAATATGATTTAAATTATATCGCTTTAGACGGTGAAATTGGCTGCATGGTAAACGGCGCTGGCCTAGCAATGGCTACTATGGACATCATTAAACTGTATGGAGCCGAACCAGCTAACTTTTTAGACGTAGGTGGTGGAGCCACGAAAGAGAAGGTCACTGAAGCCTTCAAAATAATTACATCAGATCCAAATGTTAAAGGTATTCTAGTTAATATTTTTGGTGGAATTATGAGATGTGATGTAATCGCCGAGGGAGTTGTCGCTGCCGTTAAAGAAGTCGGGTTAAAAGTACCTTTAGTAGTACGGTTAGAGGGTACGAATGTAGAGACAGGCAATAAAATTATTAACACTTCAGGCTTAGATGTAATTGCAGCAGCTAATTTAAAAGATGGCGCCGAGAAAATAGTCAAAGCGGTAAAAGGATAAGGCGATGTCAATTTTAGTTAATGAAAATACTAAGGTAATTTGCCAAGGCCTTACCGGATCCCAAGGAACATTCCATAGTGAGCAGGCTATTGAATACGGTACAAATATGGTTGGTGGCGTTACTCCCGGCAAGGGTGGTCTAGAACATATTGGACTGCCTGTATTCAATTCAGTTCACGAAGCGATGAGTGCCACGGCAGCAAATGCAAGCGTTATATACGTTCCACCACCATTTGCCGCAGACTCAATCTTGGAAGCTATAGATGCTGAAATTGAACTTATAGTAGCGATTACCGAGGGAATACCAGTCCTGGATATGGTTAAGGTAAAAAGGGCGCTAGAAACGTCAAAATCGACTTTGATTGGACCAAACTGTCCAGGAGTTATCACTCCTGGCTCATGTAAAATCGGCATAATGCCAGGCCATATTCACCGCAAAGGATCAGTTGGTGTCGTATCACGATCGGGCACACTTACTTATGAAGCTGTTAAACAGACATCTGATGTCGGGCTGGGCCAATCAACGTGCGTAGGTATAGGCGGTGATCCTATCAAAGGAACTGAACACATCGATGTTTTAGAATGGTTTCTTTCAGATGATAAAACCGAAAGTATAATAATGATTGGTGAAATTGGAGGCTCTGCAGAGGAAGAAGCAGCCGATTTTTTAAAACAAGAAGCGAAGCGTGGGCGACAGAAGCCCGTAGCAGGATTTATTGCTGGCCGCACAGCTCCGCCGGGCCGCCGGATGGGTCATGCAGGTGCTATTGTGGCCGGTGGTAAAGGGGGCGCTGAAGATAAAATAGAAGCAATGCGATCTGCCGGGATTGTCGTTGCAGAAAGCCCTGCAGGATTGGGCGAAGCTGTTTTGAAGGCAATAGACGGAAAAAAATGAGCAAAATCTGAGCCATATTTATAATAATTGGGTTAAATGGGTATTAAAATGAATGAGCAATCTTCGAACGAATTTTTCCATGGATCTTCATTCATGCAGGGCCAAAATGCAGAGTATTTAGAGAATTTACACTCAAACTTTAAACAAAATCCAAAGTCAGTTGATGCCGCATGGCAAGCATTTTTTCAATCTCTTGAAACTGATGTTAATGAAACTTCAAACACTCCAATTAAACCAAGCTGGATACGACAGGATTGGCCTCAAAAACCTAATGATGAATTTACAAGTGCATTAACTGGTGAATGGAGTGCTGATGCTGAATTTGCAGATCGGGTTAGTGAGCAAGTAACTGCAAAGGCGAATGACGCAAATATAACAGTAAGTAATGAGGCGGTAGAAAGAGCAGTTCTTGATAGCATAAGAGCAATAATGATCATACGGGCTCACCGAATTCGCGGACACCTTGTAGCAGATCTTGATCCCCTTGGACTCAGGGATGAAGCAATTCACCCAGAGTTAGACCCTAAATCCTACGGGTTTAGGGATGAAGACTTAGACAGACCTATTTTTATTGACAATGTCTTAGGCCTACAGATTGCATCTATGCGTGAAATAATTGACTTGGTGCGCCGAACTTACTGCGGGACGTTTGCGCTTCAGTATATGCACATTTCGGACCCTGAGCAATCTGCATGGCTAAAGGAAAGAATAGAAGGGTATGGCAAAGAAATAAAGTTTACCAGAGAAGGTAGAAAGGCCATCTTGAACAAATTAGTTGAAGCTGAGGGCTTTGAGAAATTTCTTCACGTTAAGTACATGGGCACGAAAAGATTTGGTCTTGATGGTGGAGAAGCACTTATACCGGCCTTGGAGCAAATAATAAAACGCGGCGGTGCTTTGGGTGTTCAGGAGATCGTAATTGGAATGCCACATAGAGGTAGATTATCTGTTCTCGCTAATGTGATGGGCAAACCATATAAAGCAATTTTTAATGAATTTCAGGGAGGGTCATTTAAGCCTGAAGATGTTGATGGATCTGGTGATGTTAAATACCATCTTGGTGCTTCATCAGATAGAGAGTTCGATGGAAACACTGTGCATTTATCATTAACTGCAAATCCATCACACCTAGAGGCAGTGAACCCAGTCGTAATTGGAAAAGTTAGAGCAAAACAACACCAATTGAATGATAATAAAAGGACCACAGTTTTACCACTGCTACTTCATGGAGACGCTGCATTTGCCGGCCAGGGGGTAGTTGCTGAATGTTTTGGTCTATCCGGATTGGTCGGTCATAAGACCGGCGGAACAATACATGTGGTCGTAAATAATCAAATTGGTTTCACTACTGCGCCACACTTCAGCCGTTCCTCTCCATATCCAACAGATATAGCTCTTATGGTTGAGGCTCCAATTTTTCATGTGAATGGTGATGACCCAGAAGCTGTCGTACATGCAGCGAAAGTAGCTACAGAATTTCGCCAAAAATTTCAAAAAGATGTTGTTATCGATATAATTTGTTATCGAAGATTTGGCCATAACGAAGGTGACGAACCGATGTTTACAAATCCGATAATGTATAAAAAAATAAAAAAACAAAAAACGACTTTGACCTTATATACGGATCGCCTTGTTCAAGATGGGCTCATACCAGAGGGTGAAATTGAAGATCTAAAAACCGGTTTTCAGTCTTTTTTAAATGATGAATTTGAAGCTGGAAAAAATTATAAACCCAATAAAGCTGATTGGCTGGATGGAAGATGGTCTCATTTAAATCGAAATAAGGACGATTACCAACGGGGACAAACTGCAATTTCTGGCAAAACTTTTGAACAAGTTGGTGACTCTTTATCAAACCTACCCGATGATTTTCCAGCCCATAAAACAGTCGCGCGACTATTTGAAAATAAAAAGAAAATGTTCAGTACTGGTACTGGTTTAGACTGGGCCACTGCTGAAGCTTTAGCATTTGGATCACTACTTACTGAAGGTTTTCCTGTTCGACTTTCCGGTCAAGATGCGACACGCGGTACTTTTAGTCAGAGACACTCAGGAATTATTAATCAAAATAATGAAGAGAGATATTATCCACTAAATCATATTATCGAGGGACAAGCACAATACGAAGTAATAGACTCCATGTTGTCTGAATATGCAGTATTGGGATTTGAGTATGGATACTCCTTATCAGAACCCAATACTCTAGTAGCTTGGGAGGCCCAATTTGGGGATTTTGCAAATGGGGCTCAAATAATGTTCGACCAATTCATAAGCTCTGGCGAAAGCAAGTGGCTGCGCATGTCAGGTCTTGTAGTTCTTCTACCTCATGGCTTTGAGGGTCAAGGACCTGAGCACAGCTCGGCGAGATTAGAACGGTTTTTGCAGATGTGTGGTCAGGACAATTGGATTGTGGCTAATTGTTCCACCCCCGCCAACTACTTCCATATCTTACGTCGTCAATTACATCGTTCATTCAGAAAGCCACTAATTTTGTTAACACCGAAGTCCTTACTTCGTCACAAACTTTGTGTGTCTGACAGATCCCATTTTACCGATGGTTCTAGTTTTCACAGAGTTCTATGGGATGATGCAGAAAAAGGATCAAGTAAAACAAATCTATTACCAGATAAGAAAATTAAACGAGTAGTTATGTGTTCAGGAAAAGTTTATTACGATCTACTTGAGGAGCGGGATAGAAGAGGTATAAACGATATTTATCTGCTCAGATTTGAACAGTTTTATCCGTTTCCAGCAATTTCAGCCGTAAAGGAATTAGAAAGATTTAAAAACGCTGAAATGGTTTGGTGCCAGGAGGAGCCTAAAAATCAAGGCAGCTGGACTTTCATGGAACCAAACCTCGAATGGGTACTCAATAGAATAAAAGCTAGAGCTAACCGTCCACATTACGTTGGCAGATCAGCAAGCGCATCACCGGCAACAGGACTGGCTTCGACTCATAAAAATCAACAAGAAGCGCTTATAAACGAAGCGCTTAGTTTTGAGGGACAGTAAATTATGACAGAAATTAGAGTACCTGCACTTGGCGAGTCTGTTACTGAAGCCACTGTAGCAACTTGGTTTAAGAAACCTGGTGAAGTTGTTTCCATTGATGAGATGATATGTGAGCTTGAAACTGACAAAGTGACTGTCGAAGTCCCCGCTCCAATTTCAGGGACTCTTTCTGAGATTATTGCCAATGAAGGTGAAACGGTTGCAGTAGATGCGTTATTGGCGGTATTAAACGCCAGCAAGGAAAATAAATTAACACCCGAGACAAAACAAAAGTCCGATAATGATAATCAAGATAACGAGGCAAAGACTGACAAACCGCATACAGATGTAGACGTGCATGTCGCTCCATCCGCAAAAAAAGCACTTGTTGAAGCTGGCATAGCAAAGGACCAAATTACGGGTAGCGGGCGTGACGGTAGAATAATGAAAGAGGATGTTAAAAACGCCATATTAGGTAAGGAGCAAAACCAATCACTTGAGAAAGTAGCGCAGGATTCAATTCCCGTAAGCTCTAAATCTTCTAATCAAAAGACAAATGGACGCGAAGAACGTATAAAAATGTCGCGACTTCGTCAAACTATCGCTAAAAGGTTAAAAGACAGCCAAAATACCGCGGCAATGTTAACAACTTATAATGAAGTCGACATGACTGCTGTTATAAATTTAAGACAAGAATATAAAGAGCTCTTTGAGAAGAAACACGGTGTGCGCTTAGGCTTCATGTCATTTTTTACAAAGGCTTGCTGCCAAGGGCTGAAGGAAATTCCAGAAGTAAATGCCGAAATTGACGGTGATGAAATAATTTATAAAAACTATGTGAATATGGGAATTGCTACCGGTACGCCGACCGGCTTAGTCGTTCCGGTAATTCGCAGTGTAGATGAAATGTCATTTTCTGAAATTGAAAAGCAAATTGCTGAAAAAGGACTGCGGGCAAGAGACGGAAACCTGTCAATGGCTGATATGCAAGATGGAACATTTACGATATCAAATGGAGGTGTATACGGCTCATTAATGTCATCACCAATACTGAATCCACCACAGTCTGGAATACTTGGGATGCACAAGATACAAGATAGGCCAATTGCTGAAAATGGAGAAATAGTAATCCGGCCCATGATGTATCTGGCTTTGAGCTATGATCACCGTATTGTCGATGGCAAAGGAGCAGTAACATTTTTGGTTAGGGTAAAAGAAGCACTTGAGGATCCAAGACGGTTACTTATGGATCTTTAACTTGAACTATTTTAGTCGATTTAAGCACTATAAACTTTATATCTTAGAGATAAATTTAAAGGATCGAAATGTCATACGACGTAATTGTTATTGGTAGTGGACCTGGGGGATATGTAGCAGCGATACGTTGCGCTCAACTTGGACTGAAGACGGCTTGCGTAGAGGGTCGAGAAACTCTTGGCGGGACCTGCTTAAACGTCGGATGCATTCCGTCTAAGGCATTATTACACGCATCACATCAATTGCATGAAGCACAAAATAACTTTTCCAAAATGGGCCTGAACCCCGAAAAAATTTCGGTCGATTGGAACAAAATGCAAGATTACAAGAAGGAAGTAATTGAAGGAAATACTAAAGGAATTGAATTCCTATTTAAGAAAAACAAAATAGATTGGATTAAAGGTTGGGCCACGATTCCATCTATCGGAAATGTAAAAGTAAATGACCAAACTTACGAGACGAAAAATATAATAATTGCATCTGGATCAGAACCTTCCTCAATTCCAGGAGTTGAAATTGATGAAAAGATAATTGTAAGTTCAACCGGCGCATTGGAACTGAAAAAAATTCCAAAAAAAATGGTTATTATTGGAGCTGGTGTGATTGGATTAGAATTAGGTTCGGTTTACTCACGACTTGGATCCGAGGTGACTGTTTTAGAGTACATGGACTATATAACGCCGGGTCTAGACTCAGAGCTTCAAAAGACATTCCAGCGCATACTAAAAAGGCAAGGGATAAAATTTATAATGGGCGCTGCAGTTCAATCCGTAGCTAGCAACAAAAATAATGCAAATGTTTTATATCATAAACACTCAGATGGAAGTGAGCATTCGATAGCGGCTGATATAGTTTTAGTCGCAACGGGCAGAAAACCTTTTATCGATGGCATGGGAATTAAAGAATTAGGTATTAAAATGTCAGAAAAAGGGCACATTGAAACAGATAATAAATGGAAAACGAGCGTAAATGGAATTTATGCGATAGGGGATGCAATTCAGGGACCAATGTTAGCGCACAAAGCTGAAGATGAAGGTATCGCTACCGCAGAAATTATCGCAGGAAAACACGGACATGTTAATTATGCCCTAGTTCCAGGAGTAATTTATACGTCGCCCGAAGTTGCAACGGTAGGTAAAACCGAGGATGAGCTAAAGTCATCTGAACAGGACTATAAGGTAGGTAAATTCATGTTTTTGGGCAACGGCCGAGCGAAAGCTAACTTTGCAGCAGACGGTTTTGTGAAAATTTTAGCTGATACTAAGACTGACCGCATTTTAGGTGCCCATATCATTGGACCTGCCGCCGGTGATCTTATACATGAATTATGTATGGCAATGGAGTTTGGTGCAGCAGCGCAAGACGTAGCTTTAACATGCCACGCTCATCCTACATACTCAGAAGCAATTCGGGAAGCAGCATTGGCCTGCGGAGACGGCTCCATTCACGCCTGAAATGGTAAATACCAAAAAGAAAAAGATATATTAAAGAGCTCAACTTATAATAAATGGATCTAGGTAGCCTCTGGCGTCATCTTTCCACCGCTCTTGCCTTTGATACGCGACTTTGTTTTTGGAACTGCCATAACAGAAGCTTTTTCAGAACTGTCAGATTTAGCGGCATCACCCTCGGAATCATCATCTCCTTGAGGTGGTTCACCTCTGATAACCCTCTTTATCTCATCACCCGTTAAAGTTTCGTACTCTAGTAAACCTTGAGCAAGTCTCTCCCATTCAGTTTTCTTCTTACTAAGAATTTTGTATGCTCGATCATATGCTTCTTGAATAAACCTTTTAACTTCAACTTCGATAAGCTCTTTAGTATTAGCCGACACAGAGAGACCAGCCGTATTACCGGAATATCCTTCGTGGGCTTCCGCGTAGTCAATATTTCCAACCTTTTCTGACATGCCCCAACGAAGAACCATCGCGCGAGCTAAACCAGACGCCTGCTGGATATCGCCTGCAGGACCATTAGATACATTACCTTCCCCGTACTTGATAATTTCAGCTGCTTTTCCAGCCATAGTCATCGCCATCTTCTCTTCACATTCAGCCTTTTGCCAATTTAAGCGGTCTATTTCAGGCAAAGATACGACCATTCCTAAGGCACCACCCCGCGGAATAATTGTAGCTTTATAAACTGGGTCACACTGAGGAAGCTCCAGACCTACGATCGCGTGACCTGCCTCGTGATATGCAGTCTTTTCCTTTTGATCATCTGTAAGAACCATAGACCTCCGCTCTGCTCCCATCATCACTTTGTCTTTTGCGTTCTCGAAATCAATCATGCTTACGAATGTTCGTCCTATTCTTGCTGCCATTAGAGCGGCCTCATTAACCAGATTTGCTAAATCAGCGCCTGAAAAACCAGGAGTTCCTCTCGCAATCAAGCGCAGATCAACATCAGGACCGAGCGGCGTCTTCCTGGCATGTACATTAAGTATTTTTTCTCTTCCCTTTATATCTGGGTTTGGAACATTAACCTGTCGATCGAACCTACCAGGACGCAGAAGTGCAGGATCAAGTACGTCACGTCTATTAGTTGCAGCCAAAATTATGACACCTTCATTTTCCTCAAAACCATCCATTTCAACCAAAAGTTGGTTTAAGGTTTGCTCTCGTTCATCGTTTCCGCCACCGTAGCCCGCACCTCTATTTCTTCCAACTGCATCTATTTCATCAATAAAAACAATACACGGAGCATTCTTTTTTGCTTGCTCAAACATATCTCTAACTCTACTAGCACCTACGCCGACAAACATCTCAACAAAGTCAGAACCAGATATTGTAAAGAAGGGAACACCCGCCTCCCCAGCAATTGCTCTGGCAAGTAATGTTTTACCTGTACCTGGAGGACCTACTAGAAGTGCTCCACGCGGGATCTTACCGCCTAGCCTACTAAATTTTTGGGGATTCCGTAAAAATTCTACTATCTCTTCAAGCTCTTCTTTTGCCTCATCGATGCCAGCTACATCATCGAAAGTAACTCTTCCTTGTTTCTCGGTTAAGAGTTTCGCGCGACTTTTACCGAAGCCCATAGCTCCTCCGCGGCCTCCTCCTTGCATGCGGTTCATGAAATAAATCCATACCCCAATCAACAATAAAAATGGCAATATCGACATTATAAAGGACTGAAATAACGATTGTTCTTGTTTTTCAGCCCTTACCACAACTTGGTTTTCAATTAGAAGATCTGTAACATTTGTGTCAGCGGGTCGAACCGTTACGTATTCAGCATTATCACCACCTTTAAAGCGAATATTTTCGCCGTCCAGTACAACTGTTGCAACCTCTCCACGCTCTACAGATGCAACGAAGTCAGAATAACTAATCTCTCGTGATTGTAACGATGAAGTGCCAGAACTGAAAACGTTGAATAATACGACAATGAGTAGAAACAGAACTAACCAAAAGGCTATATTACGATTGTTGCTCAATAGAGCTCTCCTTATTGAAACCCACAAAAACGTGGAATTATTACTATTACATACATAAACATTAGTTCGCTATGTTCAATGGTCTAGTAAGAATTGATTAAAGGGCTGTTTGCACAAATTAAACTTAAATTTTGACTTGGGGTCTAGGAACGGAAAATTTATCAAATTGTTATCATTGAACAAAGCTGGTAGCGCAATTATGGTTTTATATGGAATTTTTTTTCTTATACCTGGCTCCAAAAACGTATACCCATCTTCACCCAAGCATTTGATAGTTAGATCCTTACAATTTTCTCTTGCTATTAATTTCCATCTTCGATCATATATTACACCGTTTGAGGCCTCTATTTCACAAACGGATGCATTCACCTCTCTAGTTATTCTAATGCTATTTTCATGAAAGTAACAAATTGTTCCCGACCCAGAAAAAGTTATCTTTTCATCTATAGAGTTAATCAAGCCATCAACTTGCGATAGCCTGGGACGATACTTTTGGTTTGAGATCCATTTTTGTGCGGCAGATATCAAACGCCTTTTGATATCCAAAGGTTGCTTAGAGAATTCATCAAAGTCGAAAATGATGTCTCCATTATTGCATGATCCAAATTTTTCATAGCAGTCAGATGCAAAATGATTCAATGCTGTTTTTGCACTTTGCATTAACAGTGCAGTTTGGCTAATCGTGTTTTTATCTATGCCAATTTCCACACAATGCGCGAGCAGATCCCTAACTCTAACTCTCTCAAAGCTCTGATCATTGTTTGTTGGATCCTCAATCCAATCAACCTCGTAAAACTTTAAAACATTTCTCAAAGTTTGACGTTCAAAATCTAAAAGTGGTCTGAAAATTGTCATCTCGTCATTTCCAAAAGACAAACAACTCTTCTCAGCCATGCTCGCCAGCCCATCCACTCCAGATCTTCTTCGTAATCGCATCAGAAAAGTTTCTGCCTGGTCATCAAGGGTGTGTCCTGTAATTAAAATAGCCCCAGAAGGAATAGAATTTTGCATTAATCGATATCGAGCTTCTCGAGCACTAGCAGATAAGTTGCCTTTAATATCTTCATGGGCCCAAAACAACGTTTTATGTATAAGGCCAAGCTTATTGCATAGCTCTCCCACATATAATGCTTCGTCAGCTGATCCATTTCTTAGATTGTGATCAACAGTGAGAATTATGATTTTCAAATTTTTTTTATTTGACCAAGAGTTTATGAGGTATAAAAGGCTCAGACTATCACTACCACCTGAAACAGCGACGCCGAGAGCAGCAGGGTTATAAGAAAGACTATCTAGAAAATTATCAATTTTTTTATTAAACTTACTAGAGATTACATTGAAATCAAAGCTCACGTGCAGACCTTACTGGCACTGTAGTTCATTCATTGCATCCAATGCTGAAAACGTCTCTTCAGCCTCTGGGAACCTAATCTGTACTTGAGACAGAATTTGACAACCAGCGTCTATTTGACCGAGATCTACTAATGACTGACCCAATCTAAACATTACTTGTGGAGCAACATTTGACTCCGGAAAATCAGTATAGCTATTTAAAAATGCTCTTGCTGCTGATTTTAATTCGCCCAATTCCTCAAAAGCAATGCCCCTCGAAAGTAATGCACGCGCGTTAAGGGGGCTATCTGGGTAAGTATTTGAAAAACGTTCGAATAAATTAGTTGCTAACTCATATTCACCGTTTTCAAGTGCATCATAAGCAGCATCAAAATCTGCTTTTTCTCCAACGGCCAATTCAGGCTCGACTGCCACTGTATTTGTCGAACTTTCAATAGCATCATCCAAATCAATTGATGTTCCCAAAGTGCTTGTTTCTGATATATTTGATACATCACCACCTTCCAGTTCCACGAGACGAAACTCGAGGTTTTCTATTCTACTTGTTCCGTCGCGAACCACCCTATCAACCCGGAACTGCAATTCCTCGGTTTGAGCAATTAGCCTTTGAAGCTCAATCTCAATAGCCTCAAGCCTCGCTAAACTTGATCCGCTTGTAACAACCTGGGGTGAAGCAACTCCCGTTGTGGAGAGCTCTCTCTTCATTTTTAGCATTTCTATGTAAAGTATGGTCAAATCTTGACGCACATCAGCAAGTGTCTGCTCTTTATTCTGAGCGTGAGCACCTGTAGCTAATAGTACCAAAAAGATCACGTATAAAAGCCGCATTAAGCTTTCCTAAATTATTAATCAGGACCCCAAATTACTCAAAACCGTAACAGCTCTGCGATTTACCGAATAACAGCTTTCCTTACTGCAAATTTCAATTGGGCGTTCCTTGCCGTAACTTACAGTTTGTATTCTACTTGCTGCCACACCCAGAGAATTCAAATATTCTTTTACAGAGTTAGCTCTCCTAGCGCCTAGCGCAACATTATAGTCCCTGGTACCTTGTTCATCTGCGTGACCTTCAACAATAATTTCATAATCACCATTTGTCATTAGCCAGGTTGCTTGGCTATTTAAAAGATCCATACCCTCTGGACTAAGACTAGATTGATCGATCGCAAAAAATACTCGGTCGCCTATGGCTTGTTGAAAATAAGCTGGTGATGTAGGATTAGATACATCTCCCATATTATTTCCAAAAAATGTATCATCGGAATTGCCGCCGAAGGGGTTACCTGAATTAGAGCATGCTGCTAAAATCGACAGAGTACTAACTAATATTGCATTTCTAAGCTTTTTCATACTTCACCTACTATATTCCTTAATACAAGTTTACATTGTATATTAGTATCTGGAAAGTGCTATAAATTTCTATCGAGCTAAAGGTGACCATGAAGGGTCCGATGCTCCTTCTGGGGTAATAAGCGGTTTCAGGTTTCTACCCGAGATATCTACACTGTAAAGTGACGAAGTACCATTTCTGCCCTGAGTAGATCGACTAAATACTATAACGCGACCATTTGGAGACCAAGTCGGACCCTCATCTAAAAATGATGCAGTTAACAACCTTTCTTCACTGCCATCTAATCTCATCACACCAATGTGAAACCGCCCCTTGCTCTGCTTGGTAAACGCTATCATATCACCCCTAGGTGACCAAACTGGTGTCCCATAGCGACCAGACCCAAAACTTATTCTCCTCGCATCGCCTCCGTTTGCTGACATTATGTATAGTTGTTGTGAACCAGATCTATCACTTTCAAACACAACCTGCTTTCCATCTGGAGAAAAACTGGGAGCCGTCTCAATAGCTGGAGAGCGTGTTAAACGTTTTACTGCGCCATTTGATAATTGCATTCGATATATATCAACATTACCGCCATTCTCTAAAGAATAAAGAACTGTCTTCCCGTTTGGAGAAAATCTTGGTGCGAAAGTCATCGTACCGGCTTGGCTTATTAAAGGTTTACTTCGAACATTACCGACATTGAGTATTTGAACTTGAGGAAATCCAGAAGCATAACTGGTATAAAGCACTTGATCTCCTTTTGGAGAAAACCTAGGGGCCATTACTATCGAGTTACTATCCGTTAAATACTTAACGTTTGCGCCGTCATAATCCATCAAAGCAAGCCTTTTCCTACGCTGTGCTTTACCCCCTGTTTCAGAGACAAAAACAATTCGACTATCAAAATAACCTGTTTCCCCTGTAATCCGGCTGTATACCTCATCGGCTACTTTGTGAGCTATGCGCCGCCAGCTATTAGCACTCCCAGAGAACCTGAGGCCAGAACCTAGTTCCTGCTGAGAGAATACATCATAAACCCTAAACATGACCGTGACTTTGCCACTGTTATTGACTGATACTGAGCCAGTAATCAGTGCATCTGCATTTATAACTTGCCAATCACTGAACTGAACAGGCGACGAAAAACTAGTAATTTTACTTACATGTGCCGACCTTGGAATTTCCCGAAATAAACCCGTTCCAGTGAGATCATTGCGAACCACGCTAGTCAAATTACGAGCTACTTCAACAGCATTCGGGGTCTCCGCTATAAATACTGGCACCGCGAAGGGCATAGGCTCGATAACCCCTTGCGTTATCTCAATTCGAAGTGGGCTGCTGATGCTAGTCCACCAGTCAAAACTATGAAAGCTGCAAAATAAATCGAAACATTACCTATTCCTCATCTGATCTGGATTGAATGTGAGGACAATCTGTTGCCATTGCTCATAATCAAAATCTTGCAAATTAAATCCATCCCATTTCTTTTGACACTTGAAAATTGTTTTTTTTGCATTTGTAAATGCACTGCGCGCTGCTGACCCTTCTCCTCCTTCGCTCGCGACAAGTGTTATTTCATTGCGTTCAATTTTACCATTTTTATCCAACGAAAATGCTACTGTGACTTTAACATAGGCATTTTGGTTTCCAACATCAACATTCCAACAGGGCTCAATTTGTTTCAATAATGCGTTTCCAATTGACTCGATAGTAGCTGCTGAGTTTAGCGACGTGTTAAAAACAGTATCTAAACTTTCTGAGTTTTCCTGTTCATCTTCAATATTACTCAACGCTGAACTTACAGCGTCTACAAGATCTTCACTTGGAGTGTCTTTTGTTTCATTTCCTGTTTGGATTTGAGGTCTCCCCTTCGGTCTCAATGATTTCTTAGGTGCCCCAGATGGCTTTTTTTTGGGTTCGGTAATTATTTCAGTTGACGCTCCAAGCGTAGATTGATTTTGTTCTTCGATTTTAAAATCCAAATTTTCTTGGTCAGACGGGACTTGACTTAGACTATCAATTGCATCGTCATTGAATGCGTCCTCATTTTGAGGGATGACGGGAACCGAAGCAACCCTATCCGCTATCACGGGGCTTTGGGTTTCAGTGGTCTCTGGCAGTGGCGCAGGAGATGGATCATCTTGATTTAACCCTGGCTGATCCGGTTCATTTGATAATTCAGGGATAACCGACTGAATCTGTTCGGGCAATTCTATATTATCCTGCTGCAACTTAGGAATATCGGGAATTTTCGGAGAGATCGCAGGAACTTGCTCATCAATCTCTGAGAGGGTTGGGTTACTCACTGCTAGATCAGGTTCAAGCTGATTTAAAACCTCAATTTCATCACTTACTTGAGGGATAGTATCTGTTACAAATTCTTTTTCAAACTGTTGGGTAGAAATAATCGAGATTGTAGTGATTGAGATTTCGTCTGGTTTAGAAGTAAAAACATCTCCAAGAACAAGCCATAACAAGAAAAAAAGATGCGCTGCACCTGAAATATAGTGCCCAACATGCATCTTTTATTAATTCTCAACGTTCATAATGTCTGGAGACCCAACATCAGTAACAAGTCCAACATTAGAGAATCCGGCCCCGTTTATTGCTCCCATAATTCTTGCTACAAACTCGTAAGGAACGGATCCGTCTGCCCTTAAGTAAATTAAATCACTCTCGCGCTCTTTTGATATTGCTGATAACTTAGGTATCAGCTGCTCAAATGAAATGGGAGTTTCTTGTAGCACTATTTTCTTATCTGCCGAAATTGTAATCGAGAGTGGCACATCATTTTCACTGGGAAGCGCGTTAGCGGATGTTTTAGGTAATTCTATTGGAATGCCTACAGTCAGCATAGGTGCAGTTACCATAAATATTATTAGTAAAACCAACATTACATCAACAAATGGTGTGACGTTTATTTCTGACATAGGACGCGCTCTTTTAGTGCGTCTATTCCTTTTAGATACCTGTGCCTGTACCGTTCCAGCACCCATCTCAACTATCCAATTGACGGCTTAGTATTGTTGAAAATTCATCAGCAAAACTTTCATACCTAGCAACAATACGGTCGGAATCTGCACTGAGTTTATTGTAAAAAACAACCGCTGGAATAGCCGCCAGAAGCCCTAGCCCTGTAGCAAGTAACGCTTCAGCGATACCTGGAGCAACTACTGCTAAATTTGTATTTTGTTGTTCAGCAATCTCTATGAAAGCATTCATTATGCCCCAAACGGTTCCAAATAAGCCGATGAATGGGGCCGTAGAGCCAATTGTTGCTAAAATTGTGAGTCCTGATTGCAAGTCCTCAGCTTCTCTAACTACTGCTACATCCATAGACCTATCAATCCGTGCTTGTGCTCCGGCTATCATAACTCCGTCAGATCTATGACTTCTTTCCCACTCCACCATACCAGCGGCAAAAACGCGTGCGGTCTGTCCACTTGGATCAGGTCCTAATTTCTCAAATAGCTCATCTAGCGGCTCTCCTGACCAGAAAGATTGATCAAAACTAGACGCTTCTGAACGTGCTGTCCTAAATAGTATCAATTTTCTGAAGATAATCGACCACGACCAGAACGAAGACCCAATTAGCATAATCATCACTATTTTAACTGTAATCGTAGCACGCCCAAAAAGCGCCCAAAAAGTAAAAGCTTCGTTTTCCATTTTATCTGCTCATTTATTCGCCATCTTTGGCTTTGACCAAGCATAGACGTTTTCCAATATAAATCCAATTATTATAACCTAGAAAACTACTAAAATCCGAATTTTACGTGAATTTATCGTAAATAGTTTTTGGCAATTTCATAAGATGCCCGCTGACAGCAAGAGGTACTATTTCCAAAATAGCTTTAAATATTAGCTCGTTACCTCGATAAATATGTTGGCAAAATTTTAATCGGACCAATGTTTTATTTTTTAGTTCAGTCGTGATTGTTAATAAATCATCAAATTTTGCCGATTTGAGATAGTCTGCTTCTATTTTGCGAACTGCAAAAACTAGACCATGATCCTTGCGCAAAACATTCTGATCAAGACCGATGCTTCGTACCCACTCACTTCGCGCCCTTTCAATAAATTTTAAATAGTTAGCATAATAGACGATACCCGCTAAATCAGTATCTTCATAATACACACGACATTGAAAGTTACTTTTTTTTCATTAATTAGATACCATCATTTTTACTCTAGCTGACATTCGTACGGCCAAGGAGTTATCATCGGAGGCGTTTGGCAGTGTGGGATCGTAAGCTACTTTAATTAGATTTGAAACAATAGGCTTTAACAATGTATGATTATCTTCAGATACTAATAATGGAGAGCTGTTTCTGAAAGCATTATCCGACCATAGTAAAACTGACTGCACAGCTTGTGATAACATCAGTGTTTGAGCGGGTACGTTCATTAGGTTCTCATCCATTCTAACAAATACAAAACAAGCGCGAATAGCTCCCGCTTCATCAAATCGAAAAATTCTATATTGATTAGCTTCTGCATCTATTAGCTTATCAAGAAGTTTAGACATGTTCGGCACCAACTTGTTAAGATGCGGCACTTCTTTTAGCTCCAGCCAGTCGCTAAAAAAGAAGAACATAAAATTCGCACCAAGCTCAGGGTCCGTTTCACTAATTTGTTTATTAGTGAGTGACATAACTGCTTCAATAGCACCTTTTAGAATAGATAATGCCTTGTCATCTAAACCAAATACTACGGGAGCAACCGATCTGCCCCACCTAGCAAATGAGAAAGAACCATCATTTCTGGTAAAATACTTTTCAACTTCCTCAGGGGTCAATTCGCTCAATCCTGAAATATCACGAGTTAATGGAGTTAAATAGATCGCCAGATGATTTTGGCGGGCTAAGTCCAAGGTGCGCCCACCCACCGTTCGCCAAGGCCCTTCCGCGAGGAGTACGCTGTATTAAACCCTGCTGTAAGAGATATGGCTCTATAACTTCTTCCAATGAGTCTCTACTTTCAGACAAAGCGGCACTGATTGTTTCTATACCAACTGGCCCACCAGAATATTGCTCCGCAATGAGTTTCAAATATCTCCGATCAGCACCATCCAGCCCAAGTGTGTCAACGCCCAGTCTATTCAGCGCGTGATCTGCAAGCTTTTTTGTTATTGTTCCATCTCCATCAACTAATGCAAAATCAGCCACTCTTCTTAACAACCGACCTGCAATTCTAGGAGTGCCGCGAGCACGCTGGGCAATTTCCATAGCTCCAGATGTATCCGCCGGAGCCCCCAATTTCTTCGCATTGCGGGAGACAATCTCAAAAAGCTCTTCATTTGTATAAAACTGCAATCTCGTTGGAATGCCAAATCTATCTCTGAGGGGCGTTGTTAGCAAACCAAGTCGAGTAGTTGCTCCAATCAAAGTGAAAGGTTGTAGTTCTATTCTAACAGTTCTTGCTGCGGGACCCTCTCCTATAACAAGATCTAATTCAAAATCTTCCAAGGCAGGATACAACACTTCTTCCACGGCGGGGTTTAGCCGATGTACTTCGTCAATAAAAAGCACGTCTCTAGCTTCCAGATTAGTTAATATTGCTGCTAAATCTCCAGCCTTAGCTAATACGGGACCTGATGTCATCCGAAAATTTACACCCAACTCCCGGCTCATTATTTGCGCCAAAGTTGTTTTCCCAAGCCCTGGTGGGCCATAAAAAAGTGTATGGTCCATCGCCTCACCACGGCGTTTGGCTGATTCAATAAATACCTTTAAATTTGCTCTTACTTCAGCCTGCCCAATAAACTCAGCCAAACTTTCCGGTCTCAATGCCCGATCATTATCATCCGGTTTTTTTTCAGGACTTAAAATTGGTTCTTGCTCAATCATAAAATTAATTTTCTTTTGGTGACAGAAGCTTAAGCGCTTTCTTAATTAAATCCGGGGTAGATGATGTATCTTCTATATCAGATGCAAGAGCAATTGCATTGGCTGCCTCAGAGGGGCTATAACCTAAATTTTTTAGTGCAGACAGCGCTTCGGCCTGATTTTTTTGTCTCTCTATAGAAGAAGAATTAGTTGTATCAGCGATTTCTGCTTCAAAATTTAGTTTCGTATTGTCGTCTCGATCATTAAGGCTAGAACTTTTAGTATCCACAAAAGATTGACCAACAATAGTAGCCATTGCCATTACTTGAGGTGCCTTCTCCTTCAGTTCATTTATAACTCTTTGAGCCGTTTTTGGTCCAATACCTTTTGCTTGCTTCACTGCGGCCCAATCGCCAATTGAAATCGCTCTACTCAGTCCGTCCTCACCCAAAGCTCCCATGATTGCTAGAGCAGCTTTAGCACCAACGCCTTGAACCGTCATTAGGAGCCTGTGCCACTCCTTCTCCACAATACTTGTAAAACCAAAAAGCTGAAGTATGTCTTCACGAACTAATAAATCGGTATAAAGCAGCGTAAATTCACCAATTGCTGGTAAAGATCTTAGGGTTCTTTCTGAACAGTATATTATGTAACCTACTCCATGAACATCAAGAAGTAGATGATCATCAGACCGATATTCTATTTTCCCATGTAGCCGTCCGATCATTACAGCACCTTTTCCACAACAAGCCTCAACCTATCTTGAGAACAGCCATAATGAGCATGACACAAGGCAATCGCTAACGCATCAGTAGCGTCTACGCCATTCAGCAAGATACCGGGTAATTGCAATTTAACCATATGTGCAATCTGATTTTTATCTGCATGCCCAACTCCCACTATAGCTTTTTTTACCTTATTAGGAGCATACTCCGAAACCGCCAAACCAGCCTTTGCAGGGACTAGCAAGGCTATTGCTCTTGCCTGACCAAGCTTTAGTGTGGCTGCTCCATCTTTATTTACAAATGTTGTTTCTACAGCAGCAGTATCAGGATTAAATGTCTGAAACACCTTTTCCAGCTCTGTGAACAAGGAGTAAAGTCTTTCTGCTAAATCTTTACCTTGTGATCTGCAAATACCATTTGCAACGTGAGTAATGCGGCTTTGCTTTACATCTATTACGCCCCAGCCCATATTTCTTAGGCCGGGGTCAATACCGATAACCCTCATTACGCTGCACCTCAATTTTCATAAATATTAGCACGAAACGTGAACAAAAGCCAAATAGAAATATTTTTATTCTTAAATACTACATGATTGAAACTTAAAATACATGGTTTTTAACGGCAAAAAATATCTAGATTTTACAAAAAATTAATGTCACCCACTCACCAATTTTGATCTCCCGAGATAGAGAGAACCCTACCTTGATATATCTATTGGTCACCAATTCTGCTTGCTCATATAAAATACCAGATAACACTACATATCCTCCAGACAAAGAATATCTCGATATATCGGCTGCCAGAGATAGTAATGGCTTCATTAAGATATTTGCAAAAATCAAATCAAAAGACCCAGTGGTTTTTATTTGATCATGGCTAAAACCACTTGCCTCAAAGCACCGAATACTTTTATCCAAACCATTTGCAAGCACATTCGTTTTGGCAACGCTTAAGGCTACTGAGTCAATATCACTGGCTATAATATTGGCAGAAAAAACTTTTGCCGCAGCCATCGCCAAAACAGCTGTGCCACAACCGACATCGATAACATTTTTTGCATCAAACCCATCGCTGATAATTTGCTCGAGAGCAAGCAAACAACCTTTGGTTGTACCATGATGCCCGGTACCAAAAGCCATCGACGCTTCTATGAGCAAAGGTTCGCAGTTTGATGGAACATTATCGCTGTCATGTGATCCATAAACAAAAAACCTGCCAGCAATTACCGGCTTGAGCGAACGCTGGACTTTAGAAACCCAATCAATCTGTGGCAATTCAGATATTTTAAATTCCTCAGCTTGAAAAGCAGCAGCAAGCAGCGCCAAACTAACACCACTTGGTTGCTCAGAAAAATAGGCTCCTACTTCCCAAAAACCTGAACCGTCCTCCAATTCAAAAACGCCAACTCCAATGGGTTCGGGTAAAAGCCTCTCTAAAGCATTACCTAGATCAGTCGCGTTTCTTTTACCAAGGAGAGTTGTTAACGCAGTGAAAGTAGCCATGAATAAATATATGCCAGTCTATTAAAATTATTTACAAAATTAATAAGCCTTAAGAAACACAAAATATAGTCTCTTTTCCTTTCCTAGGCTCTCTCGGAATTAGAAGCGCCAAAACCAAAGAACAAATAGCCAAAGTCCCGGCAGTGCAAAAAACTAAAAAAGGAGATATAAGCCACAAGAAACCCAGACTGACGGGCAAGAAAATTGCTGCTATATGATTTATTGTAAAGGCGACTGCCGCGGTCGCTGCTATATCTTGGGGATCAGCAATCTTTTGAAAATAAGTTTTAATTGCCAATGCAAGAGCGAAGAAAAGATGATCAAGGATATAAAGGCTCGCAGCAATTAAAATACCCCAGCCAAATAAGTATATTCCACCATAAGCGAAAAAAACTACAGCAAGACCAAAGTATTCGACAGCAAGAGCATTACGCTCCCCGTACCGTGCAACCGCGCGCCCCAGCAATGGAGCCAGAGCAATATTTAATATCAAATTTATAAGGTAAAGTGTTGTTAATTGCTGCACATCCATACCAAATCTTTCTACCATCATAAATCCGGCGAAAACGACAAAAATTTGTCTTCGGGCTCCAGATAGAAATTGTAGTAAATAGTAAAGCCAGTAACGTTTACGTATGACCATTTTTTTAGTTTGAGGAACTGGAGCTTTGAAATGTGGAAAACTAATATACCCAATTACCGCTAATGCAAAACAGGAAAGCCCAGCTAACATATATGCGGAATTAAAAGATAAATTTAGCTTTTCCCAACCCAAAATTATAAAAATATAAGCAATTAGTGTTGCAGCAGATCCATATGCCATTAGTTTACCAAGCTTACTTGGAGCCTCTTTTTTAGAAAACCATTGAAGTTGCAAGGACTGATTAACTGTTTCAAAAAAATGAAAACCGACAGAACTTAAAAGGGTTACCGTCAATATGCCACTTAAAAAAGGAAAGCAAGCAGTGACAGCAGTAGCGATACCGAGGAGGGCAAGCATCGAGAGCGCTAATGTCTGCTCTCTGACAAAGAGTAATATACTAATAACTCCCACCGCAAAGAACCCAGGTATTTCTCTGATAGTATGTAGCACGCCAATATCTAATCCATCAAAACGAATGACCTCTACGACAAAGTTGTTTAAGAGGGCAGACCAAACTGAAAATGCTAAAGGCAAAGCAACCGCCATTAATATCAACAAGGCTTCGGGACGCCTCCATTTTGGCAAGTTGTATGCATTACTAATAGAAAAGTCTTCTTTCATAGCCCGCGTATAATTAAAATTCGTTGCCAAGAACAGTTGATAAATCACAAAAAACTTTGAGGATCCACATCAATTGTTAGGCGGACATCGTTTTTTAAATTTACTCGCGATACCCATGATTTAACTGTACTTTGCATAGATGTACCCTTGTCCGCCTTGAGCAAAAGCCTTACCCGGTATCGACCACGTACTCGGGTTATTGGCGCTGGTGCCGGGCCATATAGGGTAATTCCTGCAGAATTTAGAATTTTTGCACTTTTTGCTAATTGAAGTCCAAGTTCAAATGCATCTTCAGATTTCTGCGCTGAAATTAAGATGCCAACTAGCCGACCGTAAGGAGGCATTTTTGCAAGCGCTCTACCTTCAGCTTCTGCTATCCAAAATTGTTCATCTTGTCCCTCAGAAATTGCTTTTATAACGGGATGCAATGGTTGGTATGTCTGTAAATATGCGGCTCCTTTTTTATCACTTCGCCCTGCACGACCCGAGACCTGCCTTAGAAGTTGAAAGGTTCGTTCGGCTGCTCGGAGATCTGACCCTTGTAGGCCCAAATCAGGATCAACAACACCAACAACTGTGAGATCAGGAAAATTGTGCCCTTTAGCGATCAATTGGGTTCCAATAATTATATCACTATTACCCCGAGAAATTCTTTCCAATTCATCCTTCAAAGATCTAGCAGATTTGTACAAGTCTGAGGATAATACGGTAATTGATGCCTCTGGAAAAGTTTTAGCGGCCTCCTCTGCTAGTCTTTCAACACCAGGCCCGATTGGAGCAAAATTTCCCATCACTTTGCAATTAGGACACGTTGTGGGCATAGCCTTTGTTTCGCCACACTGATGACACATCAACCGTTTTTGGAACCGGTGCTCGATCATTGCAGTATCACAAAAATCACAACCAATTCGCTCACCACACGAACGGCACAGAGTGACGGGAGCATAACCTCGACGATTCAAAAACAATAATGCTTGCTCGCTATTATTTATCGCCACATCGATTTTAGTCTTTAGGGTCGGCGAAATCCACTGATCAGATCGCAACTCCTCGTCCCTCATATCAATGATCTGAATATCCGGCAGAACAGAGGAACCGTATCTTTTCGTCAAATTGAAACGTTTATATTTGCCAGATTTAGCATTATTCCAGGTCTCTAAACTTGGGGTCGCAGATGCTAATATAACTTTTGCATTAGCCAAAGACGCTCTGAGCACGGCCATATCTCGCGCATTGTATAAAACGCCATCTTGCTGTTTGTAAGATGAGTCATGCTCTTCATCGACTACAATAAGCCCTAACGACTCAAATGGTAAAAAAAGTGCTGATCTAGCACCAACTACTATTTGAGCCTGACCACGACCCACCATTTTCCAAACCCTGCGACGCTCAGATTGAGAGATACCAGAATGCCATTCTGCAGGATAAACTCCAAACCGAGCTTTAAGCCGTTCTGTAAATTCGCCAGTTAATGCGATCTCCGGTAAAAGAACTAATGCTTGTCTACCACTATCAATTACCTTCGCAATTGCCTCAAGGTAGACAGCAGTTTTTCCAGAACCAGTTACCCCACAAAGTAATATGGAAGAGTGAGCATTTTGATCCAAAACTTTACTTAATTCGGAAACTACCCGTGCTTGATCTTCACTGAGCGGCCTTATTGAATGGGTAGTATCCACTGCTGCATACGGCAAGTCCTTTGGCTGCATTTTTGAAATTAGGCATCCAGATGGTATCATGGCATTGATTACAGAAGGTGAAACTTTAGCTAATTTAGCTAATTCTGAGATTGAAAGGCCAGTACCATCTAATTGGTCAAAGCTTTCCAAAACACGGGCTCTAGCCGAGGTCATTTTAAATGAACTTGGTACTTTTCCTACATATATAAGTCTTTTATGAGTCTCTTGAGCCGCAAGATCCCGCACCCGTGTAACCAATCGAAAAACCGAATATAATGGTGAAACAGTATAATCTGCAACTCTCCGAATAAAATTTTGCAATTCGGGCTGTATGGGCCGATATTCCAAAATACTGTGAATGGTTTTTATTTTCTTTGGCTCAATTTTTTCAGTACTCGCGCCCCATACCAAGCCCATGACGATACGCTTCCCAAAAGGAACAAGAACAATAGCACCTTTAAAACAGCCTGCAATTGGAGCTTTATACGTAAATAACCTATCAACTGGCTGTGTCGTCAACACTTCGACCAACATTCCATCAGCAAAAAATTCTTGATCTTGTCTCAAAGTTTTCCTTAAGGGGTTTTCCCAAGCTTAAAACTGAAGTAAATAATCTTCAACACTTCGCTAGGCGTAAGGGAGAAAAACAATGAAATTTTTTGTAGACACCGCAGAAATTAACCAGATTGAGGAACTCAACGACTTAGGCATGGTCGACGGTGTAACAACGAACCCATCACTAATAAAGAAATCGGGAAGAGATATCATTGAAGTTACAAAGGAAATTTGCTCAATTGTTGAGGGCCCTGTAAGTGCTGAAGTTACTTCGACGAAAGCTGATACAATGATTGCAGAAGGTCGCAAACTTGTAACTATTGCAAAAAATATAGCTGTTAAAGTCCCTTTGACTTGGGACGGGCTTCGAGCATGCAAAACCCTGAGTTCTGAGGGACATATGGTAAATGTGACACTCTGTTTTTCGGCAAATCAAGCTTTGCTGGCAGCAAAAGCGGGCGCCACATTTATTTCACCATTTATAGGACGACTTGATGACATTAATCTTGACGGGATGCAGCTGATTGAGGACATACGTGAAATCTATGATAACTACGGTTTTGAAACTCAAATCTTAGCTGCATCAATTCGTACAGTAAACCACGCATTAGAAAGTGCTCGTATAGGCGCCGACGTTATGACAGCGCCACCAGCTGTTATAAAATCCATGATAAACCATCCACTTACCGACAAAGGCTTAGCAGCATTTTTAGAAGATATAAAATTTACAAAACAAAAAATTCTGTAATTTTTTTTAATTCCGTGTCATTGTGTTAATAAAAAAAATACAGGCAACAATATGGAAGAAACTGTCCGAGCTGAGCTCCTTGCTGATCCATCAATTATCCTAAATGACCAGGAGTTAATGGATAGCCTTTTAGCAGCAACAGACATCAAACTAGGTACTAATGTAGTTGATCTACGTCATGTAGCAATGAACCGACTATCTGATAAACTAGGTGAGCTCGAAGGCACACATCAATCGGTAGTTGCTGCAGCATACCAAAACCTTTTAGGAACAAAGCAAATTCATCAAGCAGTGATCCAGCTTTTAGGTAAGAAAAGCTTGGAAGACTTTGTTATGTCCTTAAACTCCGAATTATTAAAAACTTTAAGTGTAGATTGCATATTTATTTTGCTTGAGAAACCAGATGGTTCTGTAGACTCTCTAATCCCAACCAATTACAGGCCTAGTATACAAACAGTAATGCCAGGATTCGTAAATACTTACATAACACAGGGAGGTCTAACTGAGTTATCAAAAGTAAAACTGCGCAAAGCAACCAGTGTAACAAATCAGCTATTTGAAAATGCCTCTATCAAGATTGAGTCAGAAGCATGCGTTCAGTTAAATCTTGATGAAAATCAAATTATAGGGATGATTACTTTTGGATCAAGTGACGCTAATTTCTTTGAACCGGGACAAGGCACAGACTTATTAAAATTTTTCGCATCTGCATGTGAGAAAATGTTAGAACGATGGATCACTTAAAGCTTATAGCACCTGTCATAAAAAATAGTATTGAAAGCTGGTTAGAGATAAAAGCTGCTACGGGCAATCTAGCTAGTAATACAAGGAGCGCATATTACAGTGATTTGACAGATTTTTTTAACTTTTTAGCTGAATATCAGAACGAAACTGCTAATTTGCTCACTGTTGAAAATTTGAAAATATCAGATATCCGAGCGTGGCAAGCCAAGCTAAGAACAATGAATTCTGGTGCAAGATCAAATGCGAGAAAATTATCAAGTTTAAAGTCATATATTAGGTGGCTCTCAAAGCATCGTAAATTTGATGCAACACATATATTATCACTGAAATCACCAAAATTTTCAAAAAAATTACCACGCCCTTTGGAACCGGTTGAGGCCAAAGCAGTTCTAACGCAATGCGAGAGTACATCAACTGAACCTTGGATCGTCGCACGAGATACTGCTGTGTTGATTTTGCTATATGGTTGTGGTCTGCGTATATCAGAAGCACTTAATTTACGTACAAAAGAGATGCCGTTGGGTAATTCAATAAAAATAACTGGAAAAGGTGGCAAAGTCCGAATGGTCCCAATTTTAAAAATTGCACAAAATGCCGTCAATCAATATGTAGAATTATGCCCATTTAAACTTGAACGAGATGATAAGATTTTCTTTGGTGTAAGGGGGAAGCCGTTATCACCAAAAGTAATTCAAAATAAAATGAAGTTTGTTCGACATCGTCTTGGCCTTCCAGCATCTGCTACTCCGCATGCACTAAGACACAGCTTTGCCACGCATCTACTATCCAATGGCGGTGACCTAAGGACTATTCAAGAACTTCTTGGCCACGCCAGCCTTTCAACAACTCAAATTTATACGGCAGTAGATAGCGTTCGCTTAATGGAGGTTTATTCTAAAACACATCCTCAGGCTTAGCAGTTGCGCCCAGTATCAATAAAATCGTATAGAATAACAATGAATCCGAGAATAACCGCGTTATCTGTGCACTTATTAACTGCTACTGGAGCAGTATTTGCAATGCTTTCGATGCTTGCAGCGGCTAATCACCAATGGAGTTTAATGTTTCTATGGCTTGTTGTTGCCTTTGCTGTGGACGGCATCGATGGTCCACTAGCACGACGATTTGACGTGAAAAAGTATGCACCAAGGTTCGATGGAGTTTTGCTGGATCTTATTATTGATTATTTAACTTATGTTTTTATTCCGGCCTTTGCATTATTTCAATCTGGACTTTTGCCGGGTTGGACCGGATGGGTTACAATAATTGTAATAACATTTGCATCAGCAATGTACTTTTGTGACGGTAATATGAAAACTAAAGATAAAAGCTTTCATGGATTCCCTGGATGTTGGAACATGGTGGCTCTTGTAATGTTTGCGATTCAGCCAAATTTTTGGTACATTTTGACAGTAGTTATTGTTTTGGCAATAGCTATGTTTCTTCCTCTTAAGTTCATACACCCTGTCCGAACAAAGCGTTGGCGTTTTATATCGCTACCAATAACGCTTTTATGGATTTCATTTGCTGGCTGGTCTGCATGGGTCGATTTTTCTGCAAACCTGGTAATTCTATGGGGGCTAACTGGTACATCATTGTATTTGATTAGTGCTGGCCTTTTACAGCAAATAAGCTCACAAAAGATATTATAATATTAGATCTTGATACCAAACACTCTTGTATCTCCGTCAGTAAGGTTTATGATAATACGATGCAATTTATGGGAAATGTAAATGTCTTGGACCGATGAAAGAGTAGAAATTTTAAAGAAGTTATGGGGCGAAGGTCAATCGGCTAGTCAAAATAGCAAAAGAAACTAGGTGGCGTAACCCGGAATGCTGTAATTGGGAAGGTACATCGTTTGGGACTGTCAAATCGCGCTACAAGTTCGTCATCATCCAAATCAGATTCTAAAACAAAGGCCTCCGTCAAATCTATCTCAGACACAAAAAGAGGCGCCAGCAAAGCAAACGCATCAAAAGTAACTACTGCAAATTCTCCATCAGAACCAAGATCCAATGTAACAAGTTTACGACGGCAGATTATACCTGCAGGTCAACCACTTCCCCCTCAACCATCCGCAAATGAAATAAGTCCAGAAGCATTAGCCCGGGTAAGTGAAATTGAAAAGAAAGCAAAAAAAATCTCTCTTCTTGAACTTACCGAACGAACTTGCAAGTGGCCAGTTGGAGACCCAGCTACGGAAGATTTTTGGTTTTGTGGTCTCCCGTCGCAAGCAGGGAAACCGTACTGTGAAGCGCATGTAGGCGTAGCATTTCAACCGATGAGTCAAAGGCGTGATCGGCGCAAATAAATTACTGTTCAAATTTGAATTCGACAAAATAAATTTTAACTCTTAGCCATCAAGATCTTTTGCTGAACAAATTGTATAGATGAAAATACAGAGTCGCCCAGATCTAGCAAACCCAAAAATTCCAAGTGGTTTAAAAAATAACCAGCCCACTATAGGGATGGTGTCATTAGGTTGTCCAAAAGCATTGGTGGATAGTGAACGCATCCTAACAAGACTTCGTGCAGAAGGTTATCAAATATCCAGCGATTATGCTGGCTCCAATGCTGTAATCGTAAACACCTGTGGTTTTCTAGACAGTGCTAAAGCTGAAAGCTTGGACGCGATTGGGGAGGCTCTAGCAGAAAATGGAAAAGTAATTGTTACGGGTTGTTTGGGAGCCGAGCCCGATTACATAAAAGAACACCATCCAAAGGTTTTAGCAATAACTGGGCCACAGCAGTATGAAAATGTACTAGATACCGTTCATCAAATTGTTCCACCTAAACCAGATCCATTTGTGGATCTACTTCCCCCTACCGGTATTAAATTAACACCGAGGCACTATAGTTATCTTAAAATATCAGAAGGCTGCAATCACAAATGTAAATTTTGTATCATCCCCAAAATGCGCGGCCGTTTATCAAGCAGGCCAGCCCAATATGTCATCAAAGAGGCTGAAAAGCTGGTCAAAAACGGCGTTAAAGAATTATTAGTTATTTCTCAAGACACATCCGCTTATGGGTTGGATTTAAAACACACCACTACAGGCGGCCATAGATCTCACATTTCTGACTTAGCTAAAGATTTAGGATCCCTAGGAGTTTGGGTCAGACTACACTATGTTTATCCATACCCACATGTGAGAGACCTAATCCCATTAATGGCCGAACAAAAAATTTTACCCTACCTGGATATTCCGTTCCAGCACGCTCATCCTGAAACATTGAAAAGGATGGCCCGCCCAGCTGCTGCTTCACGCACGTTAAACGAAATCGAACAGTGGCGAAAAATATGCCCAGATATAACTTTAAGATCAACATTTATAGTTGGCTACCCAGGCGAAACAGAGGAAGAATTTACATTCTTGCTTGATTGGTTGCAGGAAGCTCAACTAGATCGTGTCGGTTGCTTTCAATATGAAAATGTTGAGGGAGCCAGATCAAACCTACTGTTAAATCAAGTTCCCAACGCTGTAAAACAGGAGAGATGGGAACGTTTCATGTCAAAAGCTAATGAGATTTCATCTGAAAAATTGGAACGTAAAGTGGGTACAACCGTCGAGGTTATAGTCGACCAAGTAGATGAAGACACGGCAATATGCAGAACTCAAGCCGATGCACCGGAGATCGATGGTAATTTATTTATCGATAAAAACTTTTCTCATTTAAAGCCCGGGGATTTACTGACTGTAAAAGTGGATGAGGCGAGTGATTATGACCTATGGGGTGTAGAAATATCTTAACGGACTTTTCTCTAGGTCTGTAATATTTATATCTTATACTCATAGAAATGTAAAATTGTCGCGCCTCATTGCTTAAGTTAATAAAGCACTACATTTTCAGTATGAAAATTAATAGTAAACCAAGCACCACAGTTCTTTTTAATGGTGATTGTGAAATTTGCAGTAAAGAGATTTGCATCTATCAAAGCTATGGTGCTTCTAAAGGGCTCCCTATAGATTTCAAGGATATAAATAATACGGATCTGAATTCATTTGGATTAACAAGGGATGAAACTGCTCGCCAGCTTCATGTACTTAAAAATTCTGAATTATTTGTAGGCGTGAAAGCATTTGTAACCTTATGGAATGAAATGCCAAAATATCGCTTTCTAGCCAAAATTTTTAGTCTGCCAGGGGTGGCGAAAATTGCACAATTTTTTTATTATCACGTAATTTCACTTTATCTTTATAAGCGTGATATTAAGAGACTAAAAACCTAGCTATTTATTTGATGATAACTCCCGGGTTCATAATCCCATTTGGGTCGAATACATCTTTCAGCTTTCGCATTATATCTAATTTTACGGGACTACTGTATTTAATTAAATCTTTTACCTTAGATCGACCTATACCATGCTCAGCACTCACAGATCCTTTGAACTCTGCGGTCAGATCGTGGACAACACTTTCGATCACATCACGCTGAGATAAATATTGATCTTTTGTTTTTCCAGTTTCTGGAAAAACATTA
This sequence comes from Paracoccaceae bacterium, assembly GCA_045564995.1. GTDB lineage: Bacteria > Pseudomonadota > Alphaproteobacteria > Rhodobacterales > Rhodobacteraceae > Salinivivens. The sequence goes on from JBJLGG010000016.1 coordinate 80,101, forward strand.
AAATGCAAATTTCCATCACCTAAATGTCCAAAACAATTTATACGAAATCGACCAATAGAAGATAATTCAATTTGAGCTCTGTCTATAAATGTTGAAATTTCTGAAAGAGGTAAAGAAAGATCATGACTGGCTATAGCACCAATTCTCCGATTAGCTTCTGGTATTGTTTCTCTAAGTTTCCACAAAGCATCACTTTCTTTTTTAGATTTAGCAAGTACGCCATCATAGACCAACTTCTGACAACAAATTTTTTCATAAAGTTTGATCATAGAGTTTTCCGCATTTCTAGCCGATCCGAATCCTAATTGGATAAGTATTGCCCAATCAGGTATTTTGCTAAACGGAAGTTGTACCTTAGGCATTGCTTCTTGAATGAAAGAAAAACCCTGGCCTGATAATAATTCAAATGCACTTAACCCCTCAGAAACAAAATCTTGAGTAATATTAAGAACAGCTAGTGCATCCTTTGGACTGTTCACGAATAGCAAGGCAGTACTTTCCGATCTTGGTAAAGGAGCCAATCTAAGGGAGGCAGCAGTCACTAAGCCCAAAGATCCCTCCGAGCCTATCAGCAGGCTTTTTAAATCATATCCAGAATTATCTTTCCTTAGACGGCGAAGATCTGACCAAATTTCCCCATTAGGGAAAGTTACTTCTAACCCTAAACATAAATCTCTTGCATTACCGTATCGTAAGACCCCTATACCACCTGCGTTAGTAGCTAAATTACCTCCAATTCTAGCGGAACCTTTTGATGCTAAAGATAATGGAAATAAACGGTTATTATTCTTAGCCTCATTTTGAATATCTTCCAATGTGCATCCTGCTTCACAAACAATAACATGTTCCTGCGGAAATATATCTATTATCTTTGTCAAACGCTCAGTTGATAAAATGAGAGGTGAATCAAGGTTTTCGCCAACCTGTCCACCAACTAAGCCAGTACCACCACCATAAGGAATTACAGGCACCCGAGCATCTGAGCAAATCTTTAAAATTTTTGAGGCCTCAGAAACATTTCGAGGGGCCACTACTGCGCCGAGCTTACCGATCCATCTACCACGTGGTTCCTCCTTATAGCTCTGGCTAGCAGGCCTAAAAACCTTTGGACCACAGGCAATTTCTATTTTGGATAAGAACTTTTTATCAACAGGATTAAACATCAAAGTTAATCTACCAAATTAAAATCACATAATTTCGTTTACGCGCTAATATTATAAAACCCCAGTATCAGTTTTTCCTCGTCTATCATAACGTAAGGATGCATATAAAACATGAGTGCGCCAACGGCCATCAATTTGAATGTAGGCCTGAGCTACTCCCTCATACTTGAACCCACATTTTTCCAGAACTTTACGCGACGGGGTATTTTCAGGCAAGCAAGCTGACTCAATTCTACTTATATCTAATGTACCAAATGCGTAATGAACCAGAGCGGATATAGCTTCTGACATAAAACCCTTGCGAACGTATGGAAGCCCAATCCAATAGCCCATAGTAGCGGTTTGATTTGGTCCCCTTCGTATATTGTCTAGAGTTATTGCTCCTATCAGCACTCCATCATTTCTGTTGATTATAAATAAAGGAATAGCAGTGCCGCTCTGTATTGAGCGCTTTGCCCAATTAACTCGATTTATAAAGGGCCTTCTAAGTAGATGGTCGTGGGACCAAGTTGGTTCCCAAGGAGTTAAAAACTCTTTTGATTCAAAGCGTAGCTGTGACCAGTTTTTATGGTCTGAGAGCTGAGGCAGCCGCAAGTCTAGTCTATCTGTCTTGATCAGCAACTGACGCTTATTAAATAGCATTTTCAGGCAGCTCGTCTCTTTTCTAACTCACTAAGATCTGGGGCCAAACCTACCGGGCCATACAATGCCATTGCAGTTTTTGTTGAAACTGCAATTTTCTCTGCATAACTTCGCATATCGTTTAAACCTATTGCATCAATTTTTTGGACAGTTTCTTCTAGACTTGGGATGCGATCCCATATTGAAACCATCCGTGCAAGTCGCTCTGCACGAGAAGATGCGCTTTCAAGGCCCATCAGCAAGCCTGCTTTCATTTGTGCACGTGCACGATCCAACTCAGACTGACTGAAGTTATCAGCAGCTCTTTTTAGTTCATCGAAAGTTAGTTCGGTTAATTCCTTTAATTTTTCCTCACTAGTACCTGCATAAATTAAAGTACTGCCACCGTCACGATATGCTACTGACTGCGCGAAAATAGAATAACATAAGCCCCGTTTTTCTCGAATTTCCTGGAAAAGGCGGGAAGACATTCCTCCGCCAAGTGCTACGCTGTAAATCTGCGCTGCATAAATTTCGTCATCAACATAACTAGGCCCATCAAAAGCTAAGGCCATATGTGCTTGCTCTAAAGTTTTTTCTCTTCGAAACTCGCCACCATGAAAATTAGTTGAAGCGACCGGAGATCTTGTCTTTTTTAGTTTTAGCTCACCAAAATGTTCCTTTGCTAAAGATACAATCTGCTCATGATTTACCCCCCCAGCTGCTGCCAAAATCAACCTATCAGGAGAGTAATTTTCGGATACAAAATCAGATAGGTCACGCTTATCAAATTTTTGAACCCTTTCTGTAGGACCTAAGATTGTTCGCCCCATCGGTTGATCTGGGTATGCCGTTTCCTGCAACCAATCAAAAATTATATCATCTGGAGTATCTAATGATTGACCAATTTCCTGCAGGATAACATTACGTTCGACTTCTATTTCTCTTTTATCAAAAATCGAATTCTTCAAGATATCTGCCAAAATATCGATGGCTAACGGTATATTTTCGTTTAACAATCTGACATAATAAGCCGTTACCTCTCTGGAAGTATAAGCATTTATATACCCACCTACGTCTTCAATTGCTTCAGCTATATCAAGTGCAGACCTTTTAGAAGTTCCCTTAAATGCCATATGCTCTAAAAAGTGAGCAATCCCATTTTGTTCAGGGCGTTCATGGCGACCTCCAGCGTCGACCCAAACTCCGATCGAAGCTGATCGCAAACCCGGCATATGCTCCGTGACAATACGAAATCCATTTTCTAATTTTTCAGTTTGGACTGTCACATTATATCCTGTCTCTAATTAAATTTTTTAACTGAACCACATCGTTATCAACTTTTGAAATCCGCTCCGGTCTGTCAAATAGATCACTCATTCTATTTGGAAGCCTTGGATTTACTTCTGAAGCGTTTTTAACAGCAGCTGGAAATTTTGCAGGATGTGCTGTCGCCAGTGTAACCATGGGCACTGTATTATTACGCAAGTCGTCCGCAACCTTTACCCCTATAGCTGTGTGCGGGCAAAGTAGCTGGGCTGATCTAGTAAAAATGGTCTTAATCGTATCAGAAGTTTCGACTTCAGTCGCCATACCAGAAGAATAATGCTCCGATAAAGCATTTAAAGCATCGTTTGTAATTTCAAAACCATCATTCTGTTTCAATTGCTCCATGAGTTTTACAATTTCTGTTGTGTCCAGGCCGTAGGCATAAAATAAAGCCCGCTCAAAATTTGAACTGATTTGTATATCCATTGATGGGCTGATTGACGCTGCAACTTGCGTCGTATGATATCCCTTTCCACTCAAGCATCTATGCAAAATATCATTCTGGTTGGTGGCCACAACTAATCGTTCAATTGGCAAACCCATTTCTTTTGCAATATAACCAGCAAAAATATCACCGAAATTACCAGTTGGAACAGTAAAGCTCACTTTTCGAAAAGGTGCTCCTAGCGAAACTGCAGATGAAAAATAATATACAATTTGTGCAAGAACGCGCGCCCAGTTTATAGAATTAATACCTGCAAGTTGCACTTCGTTACGAAATTCATGGTCGTTAAACATATCTTTTACACGAGATTGACAGTCATCAAAGGTTCCGTCCACCGCAATCGCATGAACGTTACTTTCTTTTGCAGTTGTCATTTGCCTGCGTTGAACATCCGAAACTCGCCCATCTGGAAAGAGAATGAAAACATTCACCGCGTCTAGACCCCTAAAAGCCTCTATAGCAGCACTACCAGTATCTCCACTCGTTGCACCAATTATTGTGACTTGTTTCTCACGACGCTTTAACGCGACCTGAAATAACTGTCCGATTAGTTGCATCGCAAAGTCCTTGAATGCAAGGGTCGGACCATGAAAGAGCTCTAATAAAAAATGATTAGATTCCAACTCAACCAGGGGAGCGCATGAAACATGGCTAAAATCTGCGTAGGCTTTTTCAATAATGTCGATTAAAGCATCATCTTCGAATGCATCACCCACGAAGGGTTTAATTATTCTAAATGCAATGTCTTGATAACGTAAACCCTGCAGAGATAAAATGTCATCTTTGGTTAACTTTGGAATGTGAGCTGGAACATATAATCCACCGTCCAGAGCCAAGCCCGTAAGCATTGCTTCCTCGAAGCTAAGCGCAGGAGCCACTCCACGGGTTGAGATATACTTCATTTTACAGCCTTTTGCCTTGTAGTCCAAATAAATAGACAGCTCATTAGAGCCCAGATTATGGCTAACGAAAACCAGGTAATCGCGTACTGTAAGTGATCATTTGGAATGTGCGTAGTGTCAATAGGCATTGGCTTAATATTTTTATCTTTTAATGTTGAATCTTTTAGAATGATTAAGATCGGTTCCGTTTGCAAAGCAGATGCAACACGCTCTACGTCACGCGCAAACCAAATATTATTTTCAAGATCAGGTTCCGGAGTGAAGTTGTCTACCTCATCAGGCCAATGCAAATTTCCAACTAAAGAAATATCACTACTCAAATCTATATCATAATCAGTTTCGAGTCCCACGAACCCCAGATCTACAAGCAACCTACGTCCATTTGTTCGGAAAACATGAATTATGCGATAACCAGCTCCATAACGCTTTTTACTAGCCAGTACCCGAATGCTTTCTTGCAAAAACTGTCCAGAAATTTCTACAGATAAATATTTATGAACACTTTCTGAGGGCTCAGCTGGCAAAAGCACTGGAGCTGCAGCAATTTTTTGATCTATCTTTTTTAAAACGTCTAGTTTCCAATAAAGCCTGTCAATTTGCCACTTCCCCAGATAAAGCAAACAAGCTGTTCCAGCGAAACCAATAAACACTATGAACCAAAAACGCCTCATTGGCTTGATGCTTTAAACGCGAAATAAGCTAGTAACAAGTAGTGGGTATCTGCATTACACTAATTCTGCTTTTGGCAAAAAAGTAAATGTCAGCCTCCCCAAACATATACAGCCGCAAAAAGAAATAGCCAAACTACGTCTACAAAGTGCCAGTACCAAGCAGCTGCCTCGAAACCGAGATGACTTTCAGGCGAAAAATGACCACGCAAAGTTCTCATCAGACAAATAAATAAAAATATAGTGCCTACAATGACATGGAATCCATGAAATCCAGTCGCCATAAAAAAATTGGCGCCATAGATATTACCACTGAAACCAAATGCAGCATGGCTGTACTCGTAAGCTTGGAAAACGGTAAAAATACCTCCTAATAAAATTGCTAAAATTAAGCCGTTTTTTATGTCTTTCCGATTATTTTCATGTACCAGAGCGTGGTGCGCCCATGTAGCTGCAGCACCAGAGCATAGTAAAATAAGTGTGTTAATTAGAGGTAAATGCCACGGATCGAAAGTTTCAATTCCTACAGGTGGCCAAATACCATCGACTATAGGGGACTGATCTGACATTGGATACATTGCGTGCTTAAAGAAACTCCAAAACCAAGCTGCAAAAAACATTACTTCCGACATGATAAAAAGGATAAAACCGTAACGCAGCCCTATTAAAACTACCGGGGTATGATCACCCTCTTTATTTTCAGTAACAGTATCTGCCCACCATCCAAACATTACATAAAGAACGCCAACAAACCCAATTAGAAGAAGCCAAGGACCGTTTCCGTGAAAAAACAAAACAGCTCCAAACAACATTACGAAAGCTGCAACTGCCCCGATAAATGGCCACAGAGATGGATTTAAAATGTGATAATCGTGATTTTTTACATGTGCCATAATTGTCCCTCTTTGGCGTCGCTATTTAAGTCTGTGCTTGGGTAGTTACTATTAAATTTTGCTTCATCCACTGGCAGATCAATTTCGTAAAAAGTATAAGACAGCGTGATGGTTTTAGCAAACTTGGCGTCTTTATCATTTACTAACTCAGGATCTACAAAAAACGTCACAGGCATTTGTACCCGCTCACCTGGCTGTAGAATCTGCTCTTGAAAACAAAAACAGTCAATTTTGTTGAAAAAGGACCCGGCACCGTAAGGGGTAACATTATAGCTGGCGGATCCCGCAATTGGCCGACTTGTTGGATTGTATGCTTCGTAAAACGCGAGTGCTGTTTCTCCAAATTTAACCTCTACCTGTCTTTCAACTGGCATGAATTCCCAGGGCATATCACGCTCCAAAGACGCATCAAACCTTATTGTTATTGTCTCGTCTAAGATAATTTCAGACTCAACTTCTGAAACATTTGTATAGCCACCGTATCCGGTCACCCGACAAAAAAGATCATACAGAGGGACTGAGGCCCAAGCCATTGCTCCCATAAAAAATACCACACCTAAAGCATAAAGAGCGGTCTTCTGATTTGCTTTTTCATTCACTACTTGCTGCTCCTGCAATTGCGCTGGAAACATCTCCATCTGTAACTTTAACCACAGTTAGTCCAAATATAAGAGCTACAAAAGTTACGAGAACAACGCCTAACCCTATGTTTTTACTCATACGACGCTTATGAAGTTCATGCTCTACTTCAAAGTTCATAAGAACCCCCATGAAAAATTTGTGCCCAGTCCGTGGTCTACCAGAACAGAACCAAATTGTAAGAAGAGATATATTAGCGAGTAACGAAAAAACCTTCGTTCCACCTTGAAGTTATCACCTTCTGCATCACTGTCGTCCCTCATCCAGATATTGAATGCCATAACTACAAAGATCGAATTGAGTGCTATTGAGGTTCCTAAGAACACCCACCCTCCTAATGCTGTGAATGACGTAAATAATGCAAATAAAGCCAATAAAATTGTATAGAAAAAAATATGATTTCTAGTTGAACGCCGACCATGCGTAACCGTAAGCATCGGGACACGCGCATTTTCATAGTCATCCCGCATGAAAAGCGCGAGAGCCCAAAAGTGCGGTGGGGTCCAAAGGAAAATTAACGAAAACATAAGAATGCTTTCAAGAGATATTCCAGAAGTAGCAACTGCCCAACCAATCATGGGAGGAAAAGCACCAGCAGCTCCACCAATCACAATGTTCTGAGGAGTCCATCTCTTTAACCATATTGTATAAATTGCTATGTAGAAAAAGATGGTAAAAAATAAAAATACCGCCGCAAACCAATTCGCCGCTAACCCGAGCATTAAAACAGACATACCTGCTAAACCAAAGCCAAATGCTTTAGCCTCACCACTTTTGATTTTTCCCGCAGGAATTGGACGATTTCGGGTACGACGCATTAACCTGTCTATATCCGAGTCATACCACATATTTAGAGCACCAGAAGCACCACCGCCGAGAGCAATAAATATAATTGATACCAGGATTGTAAACGGATGCACATCGACTGGAGCGGCTATAATGCCCACCAACGCTGTAAATACAACTAAGACCATCACTCTGGGCTTTAGCAGAGCGATATAATCACTTATTTCAGCTTCAGCTTCAAATTCATCTTTTGTGAAAGTTGTATCACTCATATTAATTCTTGGGATCCAATAAAATTACGCCCAGACTTTTAAGATTTTTTAAATTTACACTCAATTAATTAGCCAATGCCAATTCTACAGCATCGCTAGCTCTCTCTGCTTCAGCAAACTCTTCAATAGCACCGGAAAGCCAAGCATCATAATTTTCTTGGCTTACAACTTTAACCGTAATTGGCATGTATGCGTGGTCCTTTCCACAAAGCTCAGAACATTGACCAAAGTAAACGCCTTCTTTTTCCGCTTTGAACCACAACTGTCCCAAACGTCCCGGTACTGCATCCTGTTTTACTCCGAACGCTGGTATAGTCCAACTATGAATTACATCTGCTCCAGTAACTTGCATGACAACTACCTTACCGACCGGAACTACAACTGCTGTATCGGTCGCGAGCAAAAATTCATCTCTGGAATACCCTGCTTCGACTAGTTCTGCTTCCACTTCTGGGGTCAAAACTTTACCATCACCAATCAGATAACTGGCGAAGTCAAATCCATGGTCCGTATATTCATATTCCCAGAACCACTGATATCCTGTAACTTTTATGTTTATGTCACCATCTGGGATTACTTGCTGTTTAAAAAGTACAGGAAGAGAAAAAGCTCCAATAAAAACAAGAATAACGATTGGCACCACGGTCCAAGCTACCTCAACGGGAGTATTGTGGGTAAAGGATGCTGGTTCAGGGTTGGATTTACGATTGAACTTAAAAATTACATATCCTAAGAGAAATGTTACAAACAGGCTTATTGCTGTAATTATGATTAAAAGCATACCATCCAGCCACTGCAGATCTCTTGCTAACTCTGTTACTGCGGGCTGAAAACCAGTGCCTGACTTAGTTGGCACCCCAATTAGCTCTAAGTTTTCCTGCGAGTTGGCTACACTTCCCAATAAAAATGCTGCCGTACTGTACTTAAAAATATTTTGTCCCATAATATAACCTAAAATAGTGCTGTAATTGGCTGTTGTCTTATATTGGTTTAAAACCATATTCTTGCTGATAGATAAAGAAGAAAACTTGCGTCAAAGAGACGCTTTCGATCATTTTCGTTAATTTTAATAAAAAACTTAGGTAAAAAAATGAAAAATGAAAAATTCCTACCGTTTGAACAGTATTTGGACAAAGACAAAACTAAAGAATTTTTGGCTGAGGTACTCAAACCAGCTGACGACGGTGAATTATTTCTTGAAGAAAAACGATCTGAGTCGCTTGTTTTTGACGACCAACGATTAAAGTCAGCCAATTTAGATGCTTCAAAAGGCTTTGGCCTGCGTGCAGTTAAAGGTGAGTCAACTGCATATGCACATTCAACTGAAATTAGTGAGAAAGCATTGAACCGAGCTTCAGACACCATAAAATTATTAAATTCAGATGGAGGTCAGCAAATTAGTCTTCCTCCCTCAAACATAACAAGCAAACTATATAACGATATTGACCCAATCATCGAGTTACCATTTTCTTCAAAGGTGGAGTTATTGAGGGAAATAGACGACTATGCCAGAAATTTAGACAAAAGAGTTGTTCAAGTATCAGCCTCTGTGTCTGCTTCAGTGCAAAATATATCAATTATGCGGCCGGAATGTAATCTGAAACTCGACACAAGACCATTAACAAGACTAAACATTTCCATTAGTGTAGAAGAAATGGGGCGTCGTGAAACTGGTAGCGCAGGTGGCGGTGGGAGATATGCACTTTCCCTTGTTACTGACCCAGACGTTTGGCGTGGATTTGTAAAAGAAGCCTTGAGGATTGCAGTGCTCAATTTAAAGGCTGAACCAGCACCAGCGGGTGTCATGGATGTAGTTTTGGGCCCAGGCTGGCCAGGGATATTGTTACATGAAGCGGTCGGTCATGGCTTGGAAGGTGATTTCAATCGGAAAAATACAAGTGCGTTCGCAAACCTAATGGGGAAACGAATAGCAGCCAAAGGAGTTACAGTTCTAGATGATGGTACAATTCCCAATCGAAGAGGCTCGATATCTTTTGATGATGAGGGAACTCCAAGCTCAAAAAACACCCTGATCGAAGATGGAGTATTAGTAGGGTATATGCAAGATAGGCAAAATGCCCGCTTAATGGGTACATCATCAACAGGAAATGGCCGCAGGCAAAGTTATGCTTATCCCCCTATGCCGCGCATGACTAATACTTACATGCTTGATGGTACGGACGATGTAAAAGACATGCTGTCTTCACTAAAAAATGGAATTTATGCTGTTGGGTTTGGTGGTGGACAAGTTGACATTACTAACGGAAAGTTTGTTTTCTCATGCACGGAAGCATACAACGTAAGGGACGGCAAAATTGGCGCCCCTGTAAAAGGAGCTACTCTTATTGGCGATGGCGCTTCGGCTTTAAAAGAAATCCGTGCGATTGGTGGCGATATGTCTTTAGATCCAGGAATGGGCACTTGCGGAAAGGCGGGGCAATGGGTCCCGGTGGGAGTTGGTCAGCCATCACTATTAATAGGTGGTCTTACCGTTGGTGGGTCGCAAACGTAAACCAGATGTTTTTATATTTTAGAGTCGAAGTAGACATGGACGTCTACAGTCAATTAAATTTTGTAACTTATAAATTTGTACTTTTTGCGATAGAATAGAAAATATTTTGGCTTATTGTACAGACAACGGATTGACAAAACCTACTCAGTCAATTCATTAAGCGCCGCTATAACCTATTCTTCGAGTCGGAAGGAATTTAAATGCCCGTAGTTGTGGTGGAATCTCCAGCAAAAGCAAAAACGATCAACAAATACTTAGGAACTGATTATAGTGTTTTTGCATCGTACGGTCATGTGAGAGATTTACCTCCTAAAGATGGATCAGTGGACCCACAAAATAACTTTGAAATGTTATGGGAAGTATCCACTGACAGTAAAAAACACATCAAAGCAATATCAGATGCATTGAAAAAAGATAATACACTTATTTTGGCGACTGACCCAGATCGGGAAGGCGAAGCAATTAGTTGGCATTTAGAGGAAGCGTTGCGCAAAAAACGTGCAATTAATGGAAACACACAGATCCAGCGCGTTGTCTTCAATGCCATCACTAAATCAGCTGTTTCCGAAGCCATGAAAGCTCCTAGAGAGATAGATTCACCCCTTGTAGAGGCCTACCTCGCTAGAAGAGCTTTAGATTATTTGGTTGGTTTTAATTTAAGCCCAGTGCTTTGGAGAAAATTACCTGGAGCGCGCTCCGCGGGAAGGGTTCAATCGGTATGCTTAAGATTGATTGTTGAAAGGGAAATGGAAATTGAAGCCTTTAAAGCCCAAGAATATTGGAGCGTTCATGCATCTCTAAAGTCCCCAAGAGGACAAGTTTTTGATGCACGCCTTATCACTTTAGCCGGTGATAAATTGGATAAATTTGATTTACAAAATGAGCCACAAGCGGAAATAGCTGTTGCAGCTGTACAGAGCCGCGATCTTCACATTAAGAGCGTCGAAGCGAATGCAGCGAATAGAAACCCTTACGCACCCTTCATGACCTCAACTCTTCAGCAAGAATCAAGCCGAAAATTTGGTATGGGGGCCAGGCAAACAATGAGCATAGCTCAACGGTTATACGAAGCAGGACATATTACATACATGCGAACTGATGGGATCGACATGGCACCAGAAGCCGTTATGGCCACTCGGGAGGAAATTAGCCGACGGTATGGAGTTAACTACGTTCCCAAAAGCCCCAGAATGTACAAAAATAAGGCAAAAAATGCCCAAGAAGCTCACGAATGTATACGCCCTACTGATGTTTCCAAAGATGCCTCAATCGCAAAAATATCTGATGCCGATCAGAGGAAACTTTATGACCTTATATGGAAAAGAACGATTTCGTGCCAAATGGAGGCAGCAAAACTTGAACGTACTACAATTGATATCACCAGTGAAGATCAGCAAATTCTATTAAGAGCTAACGGGCAAGTTACAATTTTCGACGGGTTCTTGAAAGTATACGAGGAAGGCCATGACGATACTGAAAAGAGAGAAGATAGAAAAAGTTTACCAAAACTTTTCGAAAATGAGCAACTAGAGAAATTAGAAGTGACAAATGAGCAGCACTTCACCCAAGCTCCACCACGTTATACAGAAGCAACTTTAGTCAAAAAAAATGGAGGAGTTAGGAATAGGGCGACCCTCGACTTACGCCTCTATTGTGACCACAATTCAAGACCGTGACTACGTTAGAAAAGAAAAAAATCGCTTGTCACCAGAAGACAAAGGCCGCATCGTAACAATCTTTTTATTAAACTTTTTCAAAAAATATATAGAGTATGATTTCACAGCGGGGCTTGAAGAAAAACTAGATATAATCAGCGCAGGCAAGCTTGAGTACACAAATGTATTAAAAGATTTTTGGCAGGATTTCTCTTCAGCAATATCAGAAACCTCTGAATTGCGCATAACCCAAGTTTTGGATGTTTTGGATGACGCCTTATCTCCGCAGCTTTATCCTGCCAGAAGTGACGGGGCCGACCCAAGATTATGCCCAAAATGCAAAAGCGGCAAACTACATCTCAAATCTTCAAAGACTGGGGGGTTCGTAGGTTGCGGCAATTACCCCGAATGTAATTTTACTCGTCCAATTTCTGGGGATAATGGTGATAATGCCGATCGTACTCTTGGCGAAGATCAAGGAGATGTTATTCAGTTAAAATCCGGTCGTTTTGGTCCCTATATTCAACGCGGTGAGGTTAGTGAAGAAACTCCAAAGCCTCCTAGAGCGAGCTTGCCTAAAAGTTGGAATGCATCAGAATTAGATCTTGCAAAAGCACTACAATTACTGGAGCTCCCAAGGGAGGTTGGAAAGCATCCGGAGGATGGTGAATTGGTAGAAGCAGGCATTGGAAGATATGGACCGTTTATTAAGCATGGACGTCTCTACGCAAATCTCAAAGAAGTAGACGAAGTATTTACAATCGGAATGAACCGAGCAGTTGAAGTTTTAGCACTGAAAGCGAGCAATAGTGGGCGTGGGTCAGCAGCCGCAAAACCTATAAAGGAATTGGGCGAACATCCAGACGAAGGAGGCCCAGTAAATGTAATGGATGGGAAATATGGCCCATACGTGAAGTGGGGTAAAATAAATGCAACGCTTCCTAAAGATGTGGAACCTGATACTTTAGAGCTGGAGGCTGCAGTATTATTAATTTCCGAAAAAATTAAAAAAGGTCCTGCTAAAAAGAGAAAAAGAAAAAAATCATAAAATTTTTTTCGGGAGCAATGTCATTTTGAACAAATAAAGATTTCTAAGCGTTCTATATTTGTAATATTTTTGACAAAATTGTCTTAAACTCTAATCCGATCGAATAGATGCAAACCAAATTTTACAGTCCAATATAGCTCAATAAAAGTGCAGATACCTAATAAAATTCTAAACTGGATAAGTACCAAAAATTGGACTCTACATGAGCATCAGATTCGAATGTTCGAAAGTTTTGAGACATCAGCCCAATTATTGATTGCTCCGACTGGATCAGGTAAAACTCTCTCAGGCTTTTTGCCAACATTAGCCGACCTTTATTTAAATCCATCAGAAAAGCTACACACGCTTTATATTTCGCCGCTTAAAGCATTAGCTTCTGATATCAAAAGGAATTTAGAAAGACCTATCGATGAATTGAAGCTTGATATCAGCGTAGAAGACAGAACGGGAGACACAAAGCAGTCTATAAAAAAGAAGCAGCGTGTCACACCTCCTAATATTCTGCTCACCACACCAGAAAGCTTAGCTCTGTTGATATCATACCCAGAGGCGCCAAGGATATTTTCCAACTTGAGAAGGATTATTATCGATGAAATACATTCAATTACTGAAAGCAAAAGAGGTGATCAATTATTTCTCGCAATCTCAAATCTACGGAAATATTGCTTAGACGCTAAGATAATAGGATTATCGGCTACTGTGAGTGATCCTTCATTAATTGCAGGCTGGCTTGCTCCTGAAAGTGATTGCGAGATTATTTTATCTGACTCAGGTTTAGAGCCGAATGTTTCAATATTGAAGACTTCAGAGCCTCCACCATGGGCCGGTAGTGGCGGCTTGTACTCAATCCCTGAAGTTATAGAGGAAATCGCGAAGCACAGGACTACCTTAATTTTTCATAATACGCGGGCTCAGGCAGAAATTTTCTTTCATAATTTATGGTTGGAAAATAATGAAAATTTGCCGATCGCGATTCACCATGGAAGCCTAGATAAAGAGCAAAGAAGGCAAGTAGAGGAAGCGATGGTTAGGGGAGAACTGAGGGCAGTGGTTTGCACTGGCAGTTTAGATCTTGGCATTGATTGGGGATCAGTAGATTTAGTAATTCAAATAGGCGCTCCAAGACAAGTAAAACGTTTAGTACAACGCATAGGTAGAGCGAACCATAACCACAGTAGAGCGAGCAAAGCACTTCTGATCCCGGCAAATCGCTTAGAAGTACTCGAGTGTTTTACGGCCCTTGATGCAATTAATGAAAATAAACTGGACAGCGAGATACAAACTCACGTTCCCTTAGATGTAATTTGCCAGCATTTATTACTGATTGCATGTGCTGGACCATTTAAGCCAACAGACATTTTTAATGAGATTAGGAGTATTGCCAAATATAAGAATTTGAGCCGACAAGAGTTCGATCAATGTTTAGACTTTTGTATAAATGGCGGATATGCGTTAAAAAAATACGAGCAGTGGCATAGGTTAGTTCAAGCAAGCGATGGATTTGTAAAACTTAGAGATCCCCGTGTCGCAAACCGTTTGAGAATGAATGCAGGAACAATTCAGGATAGCGATACATTAAAAGTTAAGTATAAATCTAAGCAGGGTAAATCAAAAGGCTCGAGTATCGGTGAAGTAGAAGAGGCCTTTGCTGTATCGCTTACCCCTGGTGATACCTTTTTGATTGGCGGTAAAATCGTGAAATTTGAGTCTCTCAGAGAGATGATTGTGGAGGTTTCACCAAAGCCTGAAAAAAGACCTAAAATTGCCGTTTTTAGCGGAACCAAATTCGCCACATCAACATTGCTATGCGATAGAATTCTAAAAACCTTGGAAGACAAACGTTGGGATAATTTACCTGACTATCTCTGCAGATGGCTTGAGCAACAAGAATCTTATTCAAAGTTACCGGAACCCAATAGCCTGCTTATTGAAACCTTTCCTAGAAATAATCTGCACTATACCTGTGTTTATGGATTTGCAGGTAGAAATGCGCAGCAAACCCTTGGACTATTGTTGACTAAGCGCATGGAGGAACTGAACTTGAATCCTCTTGGTTTTGTAGCAAATGACTACACCACTTTAGTTTGGGGCCTAACAAAAGTATTGAATCCAAAAAAATTACTTGAAGGTGAAAATATTTTGAGGGGTTTAGATCTCTGGCTATCTAATAATGCAGTTATGAAAAGAACATTTCGATCTGTTGCAACAGTAGCTGGGTTGATTGAACGTAATTTACCTGGACTTAAAAAATCTGGCCGCCAAGCTACTTTTTCATCAGATATTTTATATGATACTCTTCTACGATATGATCCGAACCATCTTTTACTTACGGCAACTAAAAATGAGGCAATGCAGGGATTGGTTGATTTTGGCAGGATTGAAAATATGCTTGAAAAAACCAAAATCGGATAGATCATATTGACCTGAAACGAGTATCTCCATTTTCAGCACCACTCCTTCTAGAGGCTGGTAGAATACCAATTCACGGGAGCGCAATTGAGCTGATGCTGGACACAGAAATTAATTCGCTTATAGCAGATGCTGGATTAGAATATTAATTATCTTACCAATGGGTCACGCTGTATAATAAATGCACTCTTATGATTTTAATTTAGTTGGCGAAAAACTAACAGCGCTTCGCACTGGTAGCCTTTTTTGGCAGGAGATGGGAATATTATGCGTATCCGATTTACATCTAGGGAAAACTCACAGACTCAATCGTAATGGTGCTGGAGCATTACCGCCTTATGAAAACATAGATACCTTAAAAAGACTAAAGGAAGATATTCACAATACAAATCCGAGTTGCGTGATTTGTCTCGGTGATAGCTTTGATGATCCGCTCGCTGAGAGAAGCCTCAGTACCAACGAAATTGAATCACTTAAGATTTTGCAGAAGGGTCGAGACTGGATCTGGATATCTGGCAACCATGATCCTTATATATCGTGTAAATATGGAAATTATTTAAATTCCTTTTCCAAATCGGCTATTACTTTTCGCCACATAGCTTTACGTGGTGAAAATGGTGAAATTTCAGGCCACTATCATCCAAAAATCTCAGTAAAGTTATCAAACGCGACTGTAGTAAGGTCATGCTTTATAGCAGACCAAAATAAAATAATCATGCCTGCATATGGAACTTACACCGGGGGCATGAGTGTGCGATCCGACGAAATAAAAGAACTTGTTGACCCAGATGCAATTGTTATGCTCACTGGAAAGAAAATAAGGGCAATTCCTTATTCTTCGTGTTTTTGAAACGATTTAAAAGATGTGTAAAAGATACTTTATTTAATTTTACGACTATTCACTACTTCGTTCATTAGGTCATTTGAGCGTCTCTCAATAGTTTCCTCAAGTTTGCACAAAAAAGTATCTCTATCCAATCCAGGCATGATTGCTGGTAAAAATTCTATCGTCGCTTTACCAGGTTTTTTATAAATTCCAAGACGGCCCCAAAACAGGCCAACATTGCAGGCAACAGGCATGCATGGCTGCCCTAATTCTTCATAGAGCGCGGCTGCACCTACTTTATAAGAGACCTTATCTCCAGGCGTTACACGCGTCCCTTGCGGATAAATAATTAATTGACCAGGCGGAGCATTTCCATCTTGTACTGCTGCTATCATAGTTTTAATTGCTTCACTGCGTCTTCCACGCTTTACAGGTATGCAACCAATGCGGCGTGCATAAAACCCAATAATTGGCATGTAGATTAAAGATGACTTCATAATAAATTTCGGCTGGGGCGTTTTAGACACAATCATTATAACATCTAAAAAACTCTGATGTTTTGCAGCAATAAGTATTTCGCCTGAGGGTGGCTCCCCTCTAATCTCAGTTTGCAAACCAATTATCCAAGAAGCTGACCACGTTACGTAATTACAAAATAAACGCACCACTACACATGCATAATCGGTTCTGAGTAACGAAAATGGGGCTCCAAAAAAAGCTATAACCGTCATCGCAAGATACATCTGAACAGCAAAAATTAGGGAACGCATCCACTGTACTAAATATAGCATCATACAAGCCTTTTAAGAGAAGATTTCACAGCATTTCGAGTTACAAAAATAGATATTATTGCAAATAAAAATGGCACACATGCAATATATATCGTATCTTTTATTTCAAGACGAACGACATCCAATATTCCTAAATTTTCACTGAAAGTTGGTATTAAAAATAGCACTAGGCCAGCGCAAACCGTTCCTGTAAGTGATCCCAAAAAAACTCTGAGGGTAAATATACGAACGAAAGCTGTGACTATGAATGTATCAAACGCACCAACTAGTCGAAGGACCCTCAGCACCTTAACATTTGCAGAAAGCGCTGCATTAGACGCCATTGTAACCATAGATATGGAAGATAGTACTATTAATATTACGGTAAACATCCCAAGCTGGCTGACTAACTTTGAAACGACTTCAATGGGACGCCTCCATTCAGAGTGATTATCTAGACTAGCCGAAGGTAATTCTGCGCTGAGACGTAACCTCAACCCCTCATAGTCAACACCAGCTTCAGTTTCGCGTATTTCGATTAAGGCTGGCATCGCAATAGCTTCCAGAGGAAAATCTACACCAAGCCAAGGCTCCAACAGTTTTTTCTTGGCGCCAATTCCAACCAACCGCGCTGACTCAACCCCACTAGTTTGTTCCAAAATAGCTAGAGCCATATTAGTATGTTTTTCTAAGAGATCAGTTGGTGCCGAAAGGCGTAGAGAAGAATTTTTTAGAGACTCTCCCCATTCATTTGATAAATCAGAACATATCAGCGAGAATGCTAGCCCCACGACTGCTAAGAAACTCATTGCTCCGGCTGTAAAAGTTGTTAACCATTTAGTAAAACCTGTATTTGGGACAACCTGCAAATGTTCACGATTATTCAAAATAGCCTTCCATAACATAAACAAAAAATGCACTATAGGTCAGCTCCTGCTTGGCTCAATTGTAGATCCGAAATTCTTAGAGTCCGCGCTTTTACATATGATTTTGCTAATCTAACGAGGGAAAGATCATGCGTAGAAATGAAAATAGTTTTACCCATTTTATTAAGCTCAACCAATAGCTGTAGGAGACGCTGAGACATCTCCCAATCGACATTTCCAGTTGGCTCGTCAGCCAAAATAATATCCGGTGACATAATAACAGCCCTCGCCAGCGCTGCTCTCTGCCGCTCTCCTCCAGATAGTTCCTGCGGTTTTACCTTGGATTTTGAATAGAGGCCAACCCATTTCATTAACTCCAGTACGTTTGCACGCTCCTTAAGCGAGTCCAACCCTGCAAGGGACAAGGGCAGTATAATATTATCTTCAATGCTTAAATGATCTAAAAATTCACATTCCTGATGCACTATTCCTAAGCGCCTCCTCATCTTCGATAGTTCGTAATTAGTCATATTTTTTGTTTCTTCACCGAACACACTTATATTGCCCATTTCTGGAATAAGAGAGCCTGCGCAAAGATTAATAAACGTAGTTTTTCCAGAACCAGATGGGCCAGTTAAAAAATAGAAGGAACCAGGCGCCACGCTTAATGACACGTCAGAAAAAACTGAATTACCCCCATAAGAATAGCTAACTTTTGATATTTCTAACAAAACTGCTCCAAAAGATTAGAATGTCGAAATTATTATCCATCCATACCTAACACTTTTCCCTATGCTATGGAAAACAATATATGCAATAAGTATTTTATTATTTTCATAAAACCGAGCAACAAAGCTTATGTTAATCAAGTGCCCTAACTGCGACGCCCAATACGAAGTCCCAAATGATATAATACCTGCAGCTGGAAGAGATGTTCAATGCTCAAGCTGCTCTAAAACTTGGTTTGTAACAGGTCAATCTGGCAAAAAAATAGTTAAGGATAAAGCATCGAATTATAAAAATCAGGAAAAAGGCGAATTACCTAAATTTGAAACAACTGAAAGTTTTCTTACAGACAAAGCTAATAATGATGTTGACGCAAATGCATTAGAAATTTTGAGAGAGGAAGCTGATCGCGAAATTCGAGCAAGGGCCGTAGATGGCGGTACCGGTGAGAATACGCAAAAGCCATCGAGTAAGAAAGCAATTAAAAATAATAGAAACGTGAACAACAAATCGTTACCAGACAATATTGAAATAGGAACTACCTTGGAAGAAACCCTGGCTCCCAATCATTCTGTAGCGGATCGAATTAAGTACAAAAACAATTCTGGAAAAGCTGGTTTTTTTGTTGGCATAGTAATTATTATCATTTGTTGGGGGGCTTATTCTTACGCAGACTTAATCAGTCAAACTGTTCCCGAAATAGCAATTTATATGGACATTTACAAAAATTATGTTCAGTCCATTCTGGCAACAAGAGATGATTTACTAAAGAATATAATAGAAAAATTCGCAGACCGAGAATGACTCAAAAAATCTAGTCATTACAACCAATTAGGTATTTTGTCTCTAGCTATAATTTCGTCCAATGTTGGCCTCTCTCTTATGGCTGAATAATTACTATTATTAACTAAAACCTCAGGCACCAAAGGGCGAGTGTTATACTCACTGGCCATTGCAGCCCCATATGCACCCGCAGAACGAAAAGCCACAAGTTCTCCAGGCTTACAGATATGCATGGTACGAGATTTAGCAAAAGTATCCCCAGTTTCACAAACTGGACCAACTACATCATAAACCGTGTTCTTTTGATTTACAGAGGGTTGCATAACGGGAACTATATCATGGTATGCTTCATAAAGAGCAGGACGTAATAAATCATTCATTGCCGCATCCAAAATTAAGAACTCTCTGTCGTGGCCTTTTTTAACGTAGATAACCTCTGAAACAAGAAGACCAGCGTTGCCCACCAAAAGTCGTCCTGGCTCAATTTCTATTTCACAATTCAAGTGACCCAGAACCCTCTTTATCATTTGACCATATTCTTTTGGCGTTGGAGGACTACCATCTTTCGATCCGTAAGGAATACCTAAACCACCACCCAAATCGAGGCGTTTGATTTCATGCCCGTCAGATCTAAGCATTTCAGTGAGATCAGCGAGTTTTTTATATGCTTCTTCAAAGGGTAAAAGTTGAGTAAGCTGGCTACCGATGTGAACATCTATTCCCACCACTTGTATTCCAGGTAATGATGCAGCTTTCGCATATACCTCCCTGGCTCTAGATATTGGTATCCCAAATTTGTTCTCAGCCTTACCAGTGGCAATTTTTTCGTGAGTTTTCGCATCAACGTCTGGGTTCACTCGTATAGTGATTGGGGCTACTTTATCCATGTTATGAGCTATGTCCGATAATATTAGTAGCTCTTCCTCAGACTCAACATTAAACTGTCGCACCCCCTCAGTCAGTGCAAGTTTCATTTCCGCACCAGTTTTTCCAACTCCCGAAAAAACTATCTGGCGACCCTCAACACCAGCCTCTCTCGCCCTTTTATATTCACCACCAGACACTACATCCATTCCAGCACCAAAGTTTGCTAAGGTCTTTAAAATGGCCTGATTTGACGCTGCTTTAACCGCGTAACATATTAAATGGTCGATCCCGCTCAGAGCACTTTCAAAAAGATCAAAATGTCTACGCAGTGTTGCGGTTGAATAGACATAAAATGGTGTGCCAACTTCTTTTGCAATCTCTTGAATTGATGCGTCTTCAGCGTGAAGAATGCCACCCTTGTATGAAAAATAATCCATTTAAAAAAGCCTAATCAAGAACTTTGGAAATAAATTTAAACATATATTGTATACAATTCTGAAAAATGTAAATGAGGTAAGAGAATATAATAAAAGTAATATCTTTCAGCAGACCTTAGTCAATCGAAACTAAGGATTTAGGTGTAGGAGCTCCATCTATACCACACCCATTTACAGCAATCGAAAAAATTATAATCAAAACAAATCTCATAAGTCTAGGATTTCTCTCCAACGCTTAATCTGACTTCGCACCTGAGAGGGTGCGGTTCCGCCATACGAAGATCTTGAGGCAACCGACTGATGTACTGAAAGTACAGAGTATATATCCTCAGTAATTCTATCATCGACCTCCTGCATTTCACCCAAATCCAGATCACATAAGTCACATCTTTTAGTCTCTGCTATTAAAACTATTTGGCCCGTTATATGATGTGCTTCTCTGAACGGCAAATTTAACTTTTGAACTAACCAGTCTGCTAGATCGGTTGCCGTTGAAAATCCAAAATGTGCCGCTGCTTCCATATTCTCTTTGTTTGCTTTTAGATCCTTAATCATCCCAGTCATAGCTGCTAGGGCAACTGTCAAATTATCAGCGGCGTCAAAAACCTGCTCCTTATCTTCTTGCATGTCTTTTGAATAGGCCAATGGCAATCCCTTCATTACCATCATTAGAGCTACATTAGCACCAAAAATTCGCCCCACTTTTGCTCTTATTAATTCAGCAGCGTCAGGATTTTTCTTTTGAGGCATTATCGATGATCCAGTTGAAAACCGGTCAGAAAGTGAAATTAATTTGAATTGTGCTGAAGACCAAATCACCAGTTCTTCAGCCAACCTACTTAAATGCATTGCACAAATAGACGAACTTGATAAAAATTCTAATGCGAAATCTCTGTCACTAACAGCATCCAAAGAATTTGCTGACGGAGCTTTAAAATCTAACGCCGATGATGTTGTTTCTCTATTAATTGGAAATGACGTCCCGGCAAGCGCAGCTGCACCCAATGGACATTCGTTCATCCTATCTCTTGCATCACTAAATCTCGATAGATCTCTACTGAACATCTCCACATAAGCCATCATATGGTGACCCCAGGTGACTGGTTGCGCCATTTGCAAATGGGTAAATCCAGGCATGACCCAATCAACCCCCGAATCCGCTTGAACCAAAAGTGCCTCTAGTAAACCCCTTAGTAGCTTTTGAGATAAATCGATTTGATCACGCACCCATAATCGAAAATCAGTTGCAACCTGATCATTTCGCGACCGAGCGGTGTGAAGCCTGCCCGCGGGTTCTCCAATTATTTCCTTTAGATGAGCTTCAATATTCATATGAATATCCTCAAGAGCTCTGTCGAAAACAAATTCATTTTTTTTGATTTGTGATGCAATTTGATCGAGTCCCTTTACAATCGATTTACAGTCAGCTTCACTAATTATGTTTTGCTTTGAAAGCATTTTAGCATGTACTTTTGAAGCTAAAATGTCTTGCTCTGCTAATCGCTTGTCAAATTCGATCGAAGCATTAATTTCCTCCATAAGGCTATCTTGCCCAGCAGCAAATCTGCCGCCCCACATAAGATTAGATTTTTTTTGCGCCATTAATTTACCTTTCGGAGAATATATGAACAAAATTCACTACGCTGTTCTTTACACTTCATTTTTATTGTTCGCAAATGCACTTTCTGCAAATGAAACAAAATTTGACGATCTCAATAATAATAAATTTGGCGATATGAAAAAAATGACACTAGCAACTCATACTTTTAACGCGCCAAATACCGTTTTTTTTTGCGGAAGACGGAAAAGAATTAACATTAAATGAATTTAAAGGGCGAGTAACACTTGTAAACTTTTGGGCAACATGGTGCGCTCCTTGTCGTAAAGAAATGCCAAGCCTTGAATTGCTTTCAGACCAGCTAAGTGGTGATAATTTTCAAGTTCTGACAATCGCCACAATGCGGAGCAGTAAAGAGGCTATAGAAGACTTCTTTCATAGCAATAATATTATTGAACTCCCAAAATATCGAGATCCTAAAGGAAAGCTCGCTCGCGCGGCAGGTGTTGCCGCTCTCCCATTAACAATATTATTTGACAGAACGGGAAATGAGATAGGTCGTTTAATTGGTGATGCAGATTGGTCGCAATTTGAAACAATTGAATTTATTAAAAAAGCGATAGAAATCGATAAATTTAATTAAGTTGGGCTGAATAAGTACACATGTTTTGCTGTTATGATAGAACTCCGAACAACTCACGAAATTCAGCCGATGTTTTGTCTATCTTGTTCGGCTCATCAAAGCCTACTACCTTCCCCTTTTCAAGCATTAAAACTTTGTCAACATAGTCTAACAATGCTGGTCGGTGAGTAATAAATATTACTGTTTCACTTTCAAGAGTTTTCAACAGAGCTGTCATAATTTCGCGCTCATTTTCTACGTCTAAAGCGCTAGTTGCTTCGTCAAAAATATATATAGAGGCTTTTTTCAAAAGCCCGCGCGCTATTGCAACTCTTTGTTTTTGTCCACCTGATAGATTTGAACCATTAGACCCTACTATTGTCTGCAACCCCAGAGGAAAATCTGCTACAAAATTATCAACTTGTGCGCTCCTTACAGCGATATTTATTTCTTCTTTGGAAGCATTGGAAAAGCCATCCCTTATATTTTCTTCAATCGTATCATCAAATAGGAAAACATCCTGACTGATAAAAGCAATATGGTTTTTAAGATCCATTGGTAAAATTGATGAAATATCCGTTGATCCAATTTTAATTCTACCGTTATCGGGGCCATAGAAACCAAGAATTAGGTCTACCAGTGTTGATTTACCTGCTCCAGATTTACCAACGATTGCTACTTTATCTCCGTGATTTAAATGAAAACTCACTTTGTCAATTGAAACGTCATCATTTTCATAACCGAACGAAACATCAGAAAACGTTATGCTTCCTAAACTTTTGTCTAACGACTTATTTCCGTAGCTGACGCTTTGTGGCTTAGTATCGATCAATTTAAACATAAAAAATGATTGAGTCAGAGATTTCTGTAATTCGACCCAAAGTTTTGAAATCTTAGCTGCTGGCTGGTAGGCTAAAAGAAAGGCTGTTATAAAAGCTGTAAATTCCCCTGGAGTTTTCCCATGATTAATTGTCTGCCAAGCTGCATAAATTACAAATACACCCAGCACTAAACCACCTAAAAATTCCATTATTGGATGGGTTGCGGCAGTTACCTTGCTGATACCAAAGATCCGATCTTCTAAGGCATCAACAGACGAATTAAACTTATCTATCGATTTACGCTCTAAATTGTAACTTTTCACTGTTCGAACTCCAGCAAGAGCCTCTGAACCTGCCGCAAAATAATGCCCAGACAGGTCAGTTTCTTCCTTAGCTACTTTTCTAATTTTCCGGGAAAGGAACGAAACTAGACCGAATATAACTGGAATTATGAGTATGGAATACAGCGTCATCAAAGCATCTTGAAGAAACATAACAACAAATAGCGCTAAAAGCGTTAATACTTCAGTCAAAAACCTTGAGCATAATACTGTAACCGCTTGGCCTGCAGCCATACCGTATAATCTTATCTGTGCCATGTGATCTGAGGCATGCTTTCCATTGAAAAAACTAATTTCTCTTCTTAGTGTCTTTTCGAAAGCTTCTTTTTGATAAGAGCTGGAAATTGACCGGTTTAGAACTGTCTGAAGAACAGCATTGCCATAGTGAAATAGGCTTTTGGAGAATGAGACGACAATAACTATAATTGCTACCTCAATCGCAGCTTCTGCATCTTTGGCAACAAAAACATCATTCACAATCAATTTAGTTGTGTAAGCAAGCGCAGCAGTAAAAAAGGAGACTCCAACCATACAAAGGATCGATGCCGTAATAATCTTTTTTCTTCTAGGAATTGTTTCTTTAACCAACCGCTTTGCAGTCTGTAATGCGTCATTTCCAGTCGGTGTGTGAGCCGCTTCCATTGTGTTGCCTTTGAACCTTTAAAAAAGAGCGCTTTAAGCCCTACTCTTAAATTCAAGTTTACCAAAAGTCATTCGAAATCGACCAAATAAATAAACACGCCGAATTAGGCTGTTATCAAAAATTAAATTTCAGTGCCGTCTTCGCCGTAGCGATTGACATTCAAAAATAAATATAAAATTAAAATATAATTCGAGCGTATAATATAGCTTGAAAGTGCCTTAAACATTGGCTTTTACAGGTTGACGGCAGAATTTCATACCGCTATGCCGTTTCACGACAATTTAACTCGCTGAAATTTCCTTTACCAGAAACAGTTCAATTGACACATTGTAATTGATTTTGTTCACGGAGTTCATATATTTTGACTGTTTCAACTGATATCAGTACATATAAAAAAGCATTAAGTCAGTTTGCAACGGGAGTGACGATAGTAACCTGTGGCTCTGACGAAGGCCCCATAGGTATTACCGCAAATAGCTTCACAAGCGTTTCGCTAAACCCTCCATTAGTTCTTTGGTCCGCTGCAAGAAGTTCGAAACGGCACGACTACTTCGCTAATGCAAATCATTTTGCAATTCATGTTCTGAAAAAACAGCAACTCGATTTATGTTCCAAATTTACAAAACCAAATGAAGGATTCGAAGAATTAGGTTGGCAATATAATTTGCATGGAGTTCCCATTATAAATGAGTATTTAGCATTATTTGAATGTTCTTTTTACGCTAGTCATGACGGAGGCGATCACACAATATTTGTGGGGCATGTGAATAGTTTCAACGTCAGTAAAGGCGATCCTCTCATTTTCCTTCAAGGCCAGTATTCAACATAAACTATTGATCTCAAGGATTGTTTCTAATCTTAAGTAGACTACTCTCTTTTAAGTTTCTCTAAAATTTTATTCTGACGTTAGACGTTATTCGTTACATTCAATAAAATTGATACTTGCAGGACTAAAATTCAAATGTTAGCGTTCACATTAGCACTCAGATGCTAACCAATAGCCAAATTATTTGTAATTCAATATTACAAAGACAAAAATATTCTTGGGAGGGAATTTATGGCCTTAAAAAATAAATTAACCACAACAGCAGCACTCCTTGCTGCTTCCTACGCTTTCGGAAGTGTGGCATATGCCGACGTCTGCGATACGCCGTCGAAGCTAGGCGATATGGGAAGTTTTCCAGGTGAAGTCATTACCATTCAAGGCTCACTGCTAGGAACAGACCAGGAGATGCTTCTAAATACCGTTAGTTGCTTTGAAAAAGCCACTGGGGCAAAAATCCAATATTCTGGCTCACGAGACTTTGCAGCACTTGTTGTCGCTGACATGCGCT
Source organism: Paracoccaceae bacterium (assembly GCA_045564995.1). GTDB lineage: Bacteria > Pseudomonadota > Alphaproteobacteria > Rhodobacterales > Rhodobacteraceae > Salinivivens. The sequence continues at coordinate 106,037 of JBJLGG010000016.1, forward strand.
CAAATAATCCGCCAAATATAGCAATCTTTCCCCAACCGGGTCTTGCTGCAGATATGGCGGCAGAAGGTCACTTAGTTCCCATTGGCGATGAAGCCGCCGCGTGGATGAAAGATAACTATGGTGCAGGTTCATCATGGGTTGATCTCGGGACCTATGCAGATGCTAACGGTAACGATCATTTTTATGGGTTTGCCTATAAAATGGATCTTAAATCTTTGGTTTGGTATTCACCTGAGCAATTCGAAGATAATGGCTATGAAATACCAGCTACTATGGAAGAGCTAATTGAGCTCTCAGACCAAATGGTTGCAGATGGCAATACCCCTTGGTGTATTGGTGTAGAATCTGGCAATGCGACTGGATGGACTGCAACTGACTGGATGGAAGACATAATGTTGCGTACGACATCTGCAGAAAATTATGACCGTTGGGTTTCAAATGACCTAGCATTCAACAGCCCAGAAGTAATCAACGCAATGGAGCTGTATGGAAAATTCTCTCGAAACGACGATTACGTTGCAGGTGGGGCATCATCAGTTGCCACCACATCTTTTGGGGATGCTCCAAAGGGTTTATTCACATCACCGCCAAGCTGTATGATGCACCGTCAAGCATCCTTCATTACCGGTTTTTTCCCTGATAAAGGTGCAGAAGTCGCGCGCGGTGAGGCTGATGCTTTCTACTTCCCACCTTTTGCGTCCGGAAATTTGGGTAACCCAGTACTTGGTGCGGGAACGCTTTACACAATGGCTAAAGACTCCCCTGCTACGCGTGCGTTTTTCAAATATTTGCAAGAAGCCTCTGCTCATGAAGCTTGGATGCAGCAGGGTGTCTTCCTAACTGCGCACAAGGGGGCAGACTTATCTGCTTACGCGACACCTCTGCTACGAAAGCAGGGAGAAATATTGGCTAATGCTACAACATTTCGTTTTGATGCTTCTGATTTAATGCCTGGCGCTATCGGAGCTGGAGCTTTCTGGAGTGAAATGACAGCTTTTGCAAACGGTCAAGATGCAAATACAACGGCTGATAATATTCAGTCAGCATGGGACGCTATTAAATAATAGTATCCGCAACATGACTTTTAAGAGCACAGGGTAAACCTGTGCTCTTATTCTATTGATCATAGGTAAATACGTATATGCGTTCGATCCAATCCATAATATTCAGCAATAGCCTTGCTATCGTATTAACCATTGTTTGTGTGTTACCCCTAACTGCCGTTTTTATTTTTTCATTAACTTCACCAATAGATGATGCTTTTGCGAGTTTTGGTCTCTGGCTTCATAATAAATATGGATGGTCTGTTTCCACTTTTGTAACTGAACTCAGATTTGCAAAGGTTGGTTTTGCTTTACGCTCTGTAGTTATCGCATTGTTCATATCGTTTTTATACTATTGGATTTCTAATTGGCTAAACTTTGGATTGGCTAAAGTTAGATCCAATAAGTCAATTGCCAAAAGATCTGTTGTTATTGAAACGATACAACCTTGGATATTCGTTGGACCAGCACTCGTACTGCTTTTGCTATTTTTACTTATACCAGCGCTGACAACCTTAAAAATTTCATTCACTGAACCTGGTGGCGGCGCCTCGTTAAATAACTATGCATTCCTTTGGGATTCTGACGCTTTGGGATACCTTCAATTTAGGTTGGCGATGAGAAATAGTTTAATGTGGCTTATTCTTGTACCGTCGCTTTGCATAATTTTTGGCTTATTGATTGCTGTTCTGGCAGACTCCGTAAGTTGGGGTGTTGTGGCAAAGACATTTATCTTTGTGCCTTTGGCTATCTCGTTCGTAGGAGCAGCTGTTATATGGAGAAATATTTTTGCTGGCGGCGGAATTGAACCTCAGCAAGCAATCAATGGAGCCACACCATCTTATCAAATCGGTCTTCTAAAAGCACTTCTAGGACATACTCCTGAATATAATGAGCCTTTATATAATCTAAAGTTTTGGGGAAACTTCTATCTGATGTGGATTATGGTGTGGATTAAGACTGGTTTTGCAATGGTAATTTTTTCTGCTGCTCTAAGAGGAGTGCCTCAGGAAACTGTTGAAGCTGCAATTATTGATGGAGCGAATCCAAGGCAACTATTTTTCCGAGTAAAATTACCACAAATTTTTTCAACAGTAGTCGTCGTTTGGACCTACCTTGTGACCGATGTATTAAAGGTTTTTGATATTCCATATGCATTATCGGCCAATGATGATGACAAACTATTGCTGGCCACTATGATGGAGGCAGCGATGAATACATGGTCAATTGGAGGCAACAATGTTGATAATTTGTTTGCCGCCATTGCAATTATGCTCATGCTTACCGTTATACCGCATATGATTTTTCTTGGGTGGCGAATAAGACGCGAACAAAAACAACTCGGACACTAAGGATTTACTCTGTCATGTATAGTCGCTCATTTGCCCATATTATACTTGCAATAATCTTAGTAATTTGGGTCGTACCATTTATCGCGCTTATAACCACTTCATTTAGATCTGAGGTTGCTTCTAAGACATCTGGGTTTTGGACTGCATTTACCCCTACTGAGCTTGGACACCGCTTCAGTACCCATGAGAAGGGACAAAAAGTAAAAATCACGGAAATGCGTGGTAATATTTTTGACCGAATTAATAAAGATGAAGAGTGGTTCAAAATATCTGGTGAGATCAACTCTATTATGTTCAAAGGTCGTGTTCCAGATCCAGAAAAGCCTGGCAAGACCAAGTTAATTAGAAAGCTTGTTCCTGTGGGAGAAGTTATGAATGTTCGGGATGGCGAGTTCGTTTTCCAAGCAAACGGTGACTTCACATGGTCATTCCCTGAGGAAGTTGCTCCCAAACCCAAAAATCTTGACGTATTTATAAATCAAGATCCTGTTTTTGGTGCAGAAGCGTATTTCGAGGTCCTTTTAGATAACAAAGACGTACCAAATGCACTCATATCGTCATTTATTGTAGTGGTTCCTGCAACGATAATTCCTATAACAGTAGCTGCATTTGCAGCATATGCTTTTTCATGGATGCAATTCCCTGGACGTGACTGGTTATTTATACTCGTAGTCTCTTTGATGGTTGTCCCAACCCAGTTAGCATTTCTACCCATTCTTCAGGGATTCAACGGCCTAGCATCTTGGGCAACTTCCTTAAAACAATGGATGACCGACTGTGAGGTAACAAATACCTGCCAATTCCCAACAAAATCGTTCGCTGGTTTGTGGCTTACCCATACAGGCTTTGGTCTTCCTTTGGCGATATTTCTTTTACGCAACTACATCGTGGGATTGCCTCGTGAATTGCTTGAGAGCGCAAAAATCGATGGTGCCAACCATATGCAAATTTTTGTAAAAGTAGTTGTTCCTCTATCTGTGCCTGCTTTAGCATCATTCAGTATCTTCCAATTTCTATGGATCTGGAACGATTTACTGGTTGCAATGTTTGTAGGGCCAAGTGCGACAGATGATATAGTTTTTCCTATTCTGCTAGAACGGCAGTTAGGGACTTTTGGAGATCAGCTCCATCTTCTAAACGCTTCAGCGGTAATTTCTATGATTGTTCCGGTGATTGTTTTCCTAGCTATGCAAAAATATTTCATTCGCGGTTTGTTAGCCGGATCCGTTAAAGGAGGCTAGTGAATGTCTTCTTTGAAATGGTGGGAAAATGCTGTGATATACCAAATATATCCAAGATCTTTTCAAGACTCGAATGACGACGGGATAGGAGATTTAAAAGGAATTACTACTCGACTCAACTACTTGTCTGAGCTCGGAATAGACGCTATCTGGATCAGTCCATTTTTTAAGTCCCCACAAAAAGACTTTGGTTATGATGTTTCAGATTATTACGAGATCAGTCCAGAATATGGGACTTTAAGAGACTTCGACTTACTCATTAGCAAGGCGCATGAATTAAAGTTAAGGGTTATGTTAGATATCGTTCCAGCACATTGCTCCAGTGAGCATCCATGGTTTGTTGAAAGCAGATCTTCAACCACAAACTCCAAAGCAGACTGGTTCCATTGGGTTCAACCCCAAAATGATGGAAGCGCCCCCACAAACTGGCTATCATTTTTCGGTGGTCAAGCTTGGACCTGGGAACCGAGAAGGCAACAGTACTACTTACATAATTTTTTACCTGACCAACCTAACTTAAATTATGCAAACCCCGAAGTTATTGAAGAATTTAACCAAATAGCCAAATTTTGGTTTGATAAAGGTGTAGATGGCTTCCGTTTAGACGCAGTGCACACAATAAATGCCGACTCTTTTCCTTATAAAAATAATCCTGCGAATCCGACATTCAAACTGGGGCCTCTTCCACAGGATCAACAACCATTTTTTCGCCAACTACATGATACAGCACAATTAAACCAACCAGGCATTCAGGAATTTTGTGAGTCATATCGTAGGATCGCAGACTCGTATGACAATGACCGGTTTTTAATGGGAGAAGTAGATGGTGATAATGACAACGCAATGAGTGTGAGTGAGACGTTTACCGAAGCAGGAAGATTGCATGCAACTTACAATTTTGATTTGCTGGAATGGGATGGCCTTAGTGTAAATGAAATAAAAGAAGCCATTTTAAAAGCGTCAAAAGTATTTAATAATACGGGAAGACTTTCGTTTGCATTTTCTAATCATGATGTCCCTCGCGTAGCTACAAGACAACTTAAAGCATTGCATTTAAGTTCCAAAGATAGTGATAAAATGCAAATTTTATTAATGAAACTACAAATCAGCCTAATCGGTTCTAGCTGTATTTATCAGGGAGAGGAGCTGGGTTTGGAGGATGTAAAAGATATACCTATGGAAAAGATGCAAGATCCATGGGGGATAGAGTTTGCACCTACTTTTCTTGGCAGAGACACATGTCGAACCCCTATGGTGTGGAATAAACTACTACCAAACGGTGGATTTTCTAAGGCAAATACCACTTGGCTACCAATTTCGGATAAGCATTTAGATCGAGCAGCAATCGATAGTGCACTAAATCCAAACTCAATTTACAGTGAATTGTCGAAATTTTTGAAATGGCGCAAGAAGCAGTCTGCAATGATGAATGCAAATTGCATTCTAAATATAGATGGCGACGACACGCAAATAAGTTTTGATCGTCAAAGCGATGATCAAACCCTTCACTGTAACTTCAATTTTAAAACGTTAACGGCGTCCTTTAAGGAGATTTAAATGGCACATGTAGAGTTAAAAGGTGTGACAAAGACTTTTGGGAATACAGAAGTTATTCGTGATGTTGAATTGGAAATAAACAAAGGAGAATTCGTAGTTTTCGTTGGGCCCTCCGGGTGTGGCAAGTCAACACTATTGAGATTAATATCTGGACTTGAAAAACTAAGTAGTGGTGAAATCATTATTGCAAATAAAGAAGTAATGGATCTTCCCCCGTCAGAAAGAGGCATTGCGATGGTTTTTCAGTCATACGCGCTCTATCCTCATATGAGCGTTTACCAGAATATGGCTTTTTCTCTCGATTTACAAAAGATGCCGAAGCTCGAAATTAAACAGCGAGTAGAAGAGGCTGCAAAAATTTTACAGATGGAAGATCTCCTAGAAAGGCGCCCCGCCGCACTTTCTGGTGGTCAGCGTCAACGCGTTGCAATTGGACGTGCGATCGTAAGAAACCCCGAAGTTTTCTTGTTCGATGAACCTCTTTCGAATTTAGACGCTGCTCTACGTCATGACACCCGGGTGGAAATAGCAAAATTGCATCGTCAATTGGGGGCCACAACTGTATATGTTACTCACGATCAGGTAGAAGCAATGACACTTGCAGACAAAATCGTTGTCTTAAAGGATGGAGAAGTTATGCAGGTGGGCGCACCAATGGATTTATTTAATTATCCGGAAAACAAGTTTGTGGCGGGCTTTCTCGGCTCTCCAAAGATGAATTTTTTCGAATGCAAACTAGTTTCAAAAAATGGTGCAAAAACGCTTGGCAAGGTGGAATTTGATGGCCATAACACTAACTACATTAGATTGGTCTCACAAGAGAAAAGCGCTGGTGACGCTGTACATTTAGGAATTCGCCCTCAGGATCTAAAAATCAAAACTAATGGTGCAATAACGGGTAACGTTACATTAGTCGAACGCCTTGGCACGGAAACTGTTGTAGAACTTCTCTCAAAAAACGGTTTCCCTTTTAGATTTGCTTCACCAGAAACTCTAGATTTAGAAATAGGTAGCCAAGTTTGTTTCAGTTTTGATCGCCAAAAGGCACACATATTTTAGTTTTAAGTTCGTAACTACTTTCACTTATTAATTTTTGCTAAGCTGATATTATCCGTTTCTAACTATTTTTGTATATCCCGCAGCTTTTAAAAATAATTAATTATTTTAAGTTCGTTTGATACATTTTTTGTACTTGATCCATCTAATAATGATGCAATCATTCTATAGAGTTAGGAGAAGAACCAATGTCATATGTAGCTGTCAGAGAATTCACACCTATGATTGGAAAAGATGCGGTATTAGAGGATCGCATTCTTAGGACATCGGATGTAATAGAAAAGTACGGTGCAGTTTCCAGAGTAGGTAAAGTTATTGGAGGTCACAGGGCTGGTGATTACGAGCTCTATAATTGGTATGAAACCGTGGCAGCCGGAGCCAGTGCAATGGACGGTTACTCAAATGATCCTGACCTAAAAAAGATATTCGAGGAACGAGCCCTGACTCCCGTTGCAGAAATGCGAGGTCCCTGGCTGGGAAGAATGCTGCATAATTCGAAAAGTACTGATCCGAGAAAAATAGTGCTTGCTCGAGATTATCATATGCCACGAAAAAATGTTGCTAAGGCAATGGAATTAGTACCAAACTTGCAAGCAATTTGTGATGAAAATGATGTAGAAATGGGCGTAGGAGTGCCTGTAATTGCTTCAGATCATGAAATGATGCGAATTATATACAGGTTTAAAGATTTAAAACACTGGGGCAGCGCTACTGATGCAGTTATCGCTAATCCTAGTTTTTCTGAATTAGTAGACGCGGCCAATGAACTTGGAACATTAAAACACTCCAGACTAATAATGATGGTTAAATAATTTGAAAATTAATTTTGCTAGAGTTTTATTACTTATAAGGAAGAAAAAATATGCCAATCGAAGTAAAGAATTTTTCATCTGCTGATGAGGCCAAAGATATGCCTAATGCACGTATGGAAGCAGTAAATGTGCTCAACCAACGTGTTATGAAGTTGACATTAAGTCCAGATTGGAAATGGTCAAAAGATATAAAGCCAATAATAGGAACTGATACTTGCCAAGCGACCCACACCGGAATAATAGTAGAGGGTGCTGTACATTGCGTTTGTGATGATGGTAGCGAGGCGACCTACACAGCTGGCGATGCATATGCGATTTCACCAGGTCACGATGCATGGGTTGTTGGAGGCAAACCGGCCGTAGTTTATGAGTTTGCGGGTATGTGGGGCGAATAAATTACCTTAAAACTCTTTGACTTTATCAAAAGGAAAATTAATTTACAATCCGTAGCCAACAGAAGCTTTAATGACTTACAACGAGGTTTCTGATGAATATTAGTGATTATAATACAATAAAGACCGTTCTTAAAAAAACAGAGAGAAAAAATAAAAGAGCAAAAATAGGGATTATCGATATTGCCAAGGAAAGAGGATATCTCGATAGTAGTGGGAAAGTAACTCCAGAAGGCAGAAGATTTCTCCAAAAACGAATAGAAAATTCGTCGCTTACAGTGCGTGGTACTTAGTACTTGCGGCAAATATACGAGTCACTTTCTTTTTCTAAACGAGACTTTTTACTTTGCTGAGTAGCCCAAGACCCTCTGCTATTTTAAGTGCAAAGCTCTTAGGTTATTTAGCTGCCATAATTACAGTGTCCATTTGGGCAGCCTTCTTAGTTGGAACTCGTTTTGCGATAACCAAAAATTTTTCTGTTGAAGAAATATTAGTACTCAGGCTCCTGCCAGCTGCTATAATAATGGCACCACTTATGTTGCATCTTGGCATCCTGCCCCCTGGAAATAATCTAATTACTAGGCTCATTTTTGCGCTAGGTGCCAGCGCCTTGTTCCCATGGGTGCTATCAGTAGGGCTTTATTACTCACCTGCGTCCAACGCAGGTGCATTGGCTCCTGGAACTCTTCCTTTTTGGACAGCATTAATTGCTTATTTGATTGTCCACGAAAAACCAGAATTCTCTAGACAAATTGGCCTGTTTATAATTTTGTTTGGGGCCTTTTTGATTGGAATTTTAAAACTTGATGCAGATCTTGCCAATCTAACCTGGGTTGGAAATATACTTTTCTTGCTCGGAGCTGCTCTTTGGGCAATTTATTCAGTTTTATTTCGTCAAAGTGGGATCGCTCCGATACACGGACTTGTAATTGGATTGTTTTGGGGAAGTATTGTCTTTGTCCCAATTCTTCTCATTTTTGGAGATGTAAGCTTTCAGCACGCCAACCTTTCAAATATTTTCCTTATGATAGTTTTGCATAGCTTCATTGTAGGAATTCTAGCGATGCTATTATTTACCTATGCAGTAAAAATTTTAGGGGCAGCCCAAACGGCTGCTTTCGGTGCACTTACACCAATTTTATCCATGTTGGGCGGCATATTTTTGCTGGATGAAATAATTACGCCCGTAAAATTACTTGGAATCTGTCTTGTAACTATAGGAGTTCTTTTTGCGTCAGGTGCGCTCAGGTTTACGAAAAAGTAACATAGACATTATGATTTATCACTTTGAAGTAAAAAGCGGATCGACAGTAGCTCCTCCCAAACCTACTGGATCCGCTTTTTCAATCTCTCCCCAGAAAGATTAAACCAATTGTGCTAAAGATAGCACAAGAGTCAACAACTAATTGATTTTATATAGTAAAATGAACGTATAAGTTTAGTTTCCGAAAAAATGTAGGCCCAATAAAAGGGACCAGCCATATGGGAGAGTATAGCTGGCCCTGTCCCAAACTTACAATCAAGACAGAAAATCTGACTGCTCATTATTTATATCTTTAGCGAATAAAAAGATTTGGGAGGATATCTCTATCCGCTTGTGCATTTTAATAACGCTCCGATAATATAGCATATTTTTTTGAATATTGCTAACTATATATTAAAAATTGACAAATAATAAGCAGATACACTTTCTATACTATAAAAGGAAATAATAGATACTTATCCTCAGTAAATGTAACTTGGTAGATCGTGTGAATAATCATTCTTCTCTTCCTACAACGACAACCAAGTTACACAGCTTTCCAGATCCTTTTATAAAGCCCAACTTCTGAATTGATAAAAAAAGCTAATCCAAAATTTCTGAATGAAAAATCTGCTATAAGATTATAAAAATATTGAAAGCTCGTATTTCTTAAATCTGATAATCTTAAATTAATTGTTTAAAAAAATTCATCTGGCTGTTCAAACAATAGGAAAGATAAATAATGGATAATAAGTATGTCATCGCAACAGGATATAGTCGTGCAAACCTATGTGAACACGTTTCAAAATACATAGAAAACGGATGGCACCCCGTAGGCGGCATGGTAATCGATTTTAATGATGAGGAAGATGATAAAGTTTATTGTCAGCCAATGACTGTATTATCTCCATGACTAAAGTATTTCAAATTTCCAAATAGTTCTAGGATTTGTTGAAAACGAACTTTAATCCAAATTTTATCTTTGTTCGTATTAAAAATATGAAAATTGATAAGACAACAGATCCTACCATTTTAAACCTTTTCACAAGGCTTTTAAAATTAATTGAAACGATAGATGCCGATCCAAAACTACTATTTGGAACTTTGTTTTATTCACTTTTATTATTAGTGTACTTAGTAGGAACTCTCTAATTTATTTAAATAATCAGTGCGCTAAAATATTTAATCGCTTAACGTTTATCAAATTATTTGCCATTCCACGGGTATCCAGGTATCGCTTTTGTTCATAGAATGAGCCAATTTTATTCCCTCGGTGGTAACACTCTCGTCACGGTTGAGAAAACCCTTGCCCTTAGCGTACCTTATCAAATCACTTATGTCTGCATCAAACATCTGATACTCACAAAATTTAAGAATTCTTTCCTTGATGTAAAAATGATCAATCTCGGCCAATGATTCAAACTCCAAAATTAATAATATTCTGCTGCGCTCTAAGAATCGATGATAAACTCAGAGCCTGGTATTTTAACTTAGATGAAAAGCCATAAAAAATGGCTCCACGTGTACGAGTGCGATATAATCGAAACGGAAAACCTCTAAGGTCAAACAAGGGTTATCTCTTGACCAAGTAATTACCGTTTATGCTTAAAAATTGACCTGAATGTTTCTTGTATGATTGTAGCATAGGCATATTAAATGCAAGTTCATCATTTAATAGCTAAATTCGAGAACCATATCCTGGATCATTTAAACTGTCAGATCTAATATATTTATATTCTTGTATGGATATTTTTTACTTTTTTTTGTTGCTTGCTTTAAACCGTTTTTCAACATTCCTTTTTGACGCCGCTTCCTCTGCTCTTTGTCTTTATCTTTGGTCACGGAAAGAGCAGCACGATTATCTAAAACTCGCGCATATTCTAAATTTTTGATATCAAACATAACACCCATAGAAATACCAACGGCTTAGTTCTATCGATGTTTAGTTATTATGTATTTCATACAAGTGCGCCGGTTAACATAAATGTCACTTTTATCCTTAAACGTCATCAGGCAATTTCCATCGCTAATTGTCCAAATTAAATTATTGATTTAAAAAATACATATTCTTTTGAAAAGTAAATATATGTTTAAATTGTAAAGATAATCATAGGTATTGAGCAAACAAATGATAGAATTAAAAACTTTTGCGCAGTTTGCAAACATAGAATTAACGGATTTCAATCCTAAACCAACAACAAAAACACCCGGACAATTAGAGGCATCCGAAATTCTTTGGGAATCTTATGACGGCACGACAAAAATTGGTATCTGGGAGTGTTCGGAAGGAACTTTCACTGCGGACCGAACGAGTGCCGCTGAATTTTGCCATATCTTATCAGGAAAAGCGTCAATAATAAACTATGACGGAAATGGTCAACGTGTATTGGCTGGAGGAGATCTACTTGTACTTCCAAAAGGCTGGAAGGGTGAATGGACAATACACGAGAAAGTAAAAAAACTTTTCATAATTCAACAGTAGATAGTGGCTTAGTTAGATATTTTTTGAAGCTTATTTTAAAATAAATCATACCTCTAACTTTTGGCGCCAGATAAACAATTCTTTTAGATTAATACAAAACCTGTACTTGATTTACTGTCTAATTAACTGAAACGTGACCTATCAAAATATTATTGACTAGCTAATTATCACGGGAGAATAAAATGGTGGAAGCTTTTGGTGGCGTATTAAACCTCGTTATTTGGTTATTACTAATTGTTGCAGGCGGGTACTATGCATACCGCTGCCTTTTACAAACAAAAGGGTTTATTGATCAATATGGTTTCGGCGATGGAGCCGTATTCATGACACGACTTGTGGGTACGTGTGTTGGAGCTTCCACTGCGGTTGCTATTGTACTTTTATTTATCGGGCCTCAAGGAGCTTGGGCATTCGTCGTGTACGCGTGGATACAGGCACTTCTTGCGGCAATCTTTGGCTATAATACTGTAAACAGTGAGTGGGCTGAAGTTGAGGGTGTTAAAGTTACACCTGAAGGATATATCGCTCCATTAGGTTTTTTAATACTCAATACTATTTTACTCTTCAACATGGGCGATATACTTTACAGTACTTCTGCTGCTGCTTAAATTTTAAAGTGGCTGACTTATTTGTTCAGCCACCTTGTGATATGCGTAACCTCCAAATAGTATTTTAGAAAGTTACAAATTAAAGTTACACATTTATGAGCGCCAATATCACCTGCCACTGCGGAGCTTGTGGTTTTGAAATTAACGATGAGCAACCTTGCCTGAGTTTGTTATGTGGATGCACTGATTGCCGACACGCATTAGAGTGGTGCTCACTACAAGGCGGTGCAGAGCCGAGCTCTTTACAAGAATTAATTTATGTTAAATCAGATATTCTTAGCGTCAAAGGCAAAGAATTCATGCACGCATTTAAATTACGATCAACCGGTCGGTCTACCCGCATATACTGTGAAAAGTGCTTCTCAATAATTGGGGTAGACCACAAAAGCTATCGGGATAATGTGTTTATGTTTTTTAAATATCACTGTTCTACAAATTGCGACCTGTCTATAGAACCTTCGGCTGCAATCTATTTAAATGACTTGCAAGATGCCAGTCAGATAAGCAAATTGGAGAATATCCCCCTAATTTTTAGCTTCTCTGAGATAGAAACCCGGGAGTTTAGAGAAATAAAAAGAGTTTCGAATTCATTTAATGAAATAAATCGTCCAAGGTACGGGCAAACTTTAAAATCAGTAATTCACAGCATGTCCAAAATAGAAATTTTAAATTGATATTTTTATCAAATTAAGTCCTTATTTAAGATCGTAGATTTTAGATGTTACAGATTTTAGGGAAATTTGGTTAGATCTATATCTTAAAACCAGAGAATAGGCATTTTATTAGCAAGGCTAAACTTTCGTGAAGAACTTTTTTTATATATTTCCTGTAGTAAAAATCATAGTCCTGCTGATATCAAAACCAATCTTTGCAGACCCAGTAAACGCATGGGAAATAGCTTCACCTACTGTAGTATCTATATTACCAACTTGGCCCGGCTATGATAAACCAGGATTTGGCGCACCCCCTGGGACAGCGCCAGAAGGTTCTGGAATTATAGTTTCGTCAGACGGACTTATACTTACTGCATCGCATGTAATTTCAAAAGCAACTGATGTAAAAGTTCGAGATATTAAAGGTGAATTATTTTCAGCTAAGATAATTAAGAATTCTATTTCTACCGATCTTGCATTACTTAAAACCGAGTTAGAATTGCGGCCAATAACAATTAAAACTGAAAAGCCTAAAATTGGCAGCAGTGCTTGCCTAATAAGCAATAGTTTTGGATTAAATATTGGGATAACCTGCGGCGTGATATCCGCTACAGGCTTGAGCAACATTGGTTTCAATGAAATCGAAGATTTCCTGCAGACTGATGCAGCGGCAAATCCTGGTTCATCTGGTGGAGCTTTAGTCAATCTTAATGGTGAATTACTGGGTATGATGAGCGGCATTTTTACAAAAAATACTGATACTAATGCAGGTGTAAATTTCGCGATATCATCCGGCCTTATTAACAAATTCCTAGCAAATTAATTTGGTAATCTACGGCTGGAAATCCTTAAATAGCTCTATTTCGCAAACCCACCATTGCGAGCGTTGCATGCCGGGTATTCTTTTTTTCAAATATTCATAACAGAAAAAAGATTATATCCAAACCATAAAATTATGGAGTGTATAATGCAAAAACTATGGAATAAATCTTTGGCGCTATTGATACGATCAACAGACTGTTCTGCAAAATGCTATTATACCAAGAAGCGCGCTTTGTACTTATAAATCTGACAATTTTTGGAAATCAATAAAGCTAAATTTTCTATCCAACGGTTATAATGCCTCCCATGCCTGAAACGTGATGTTCAAGCATATGGCAATGAAATAACCATGATCCAGGATTGTTTGCTTCGAAGACCAAGTCGGCCTGTTCACCCGGTTGCATGAGATAGGTGTCTCGAAGAACTAAATTAGCCTCATCCCCAAATTCTCTAGACTTAACCCAAAAATGATGTCCGTGGAGATGCATCCCGTGTTGCCACCGTGTATCGTTCCAAATCTTTAATACGACAGTTTTGCCTAAATCCACTTCTGCAAGCGTTAGATCATACCCACCGATTTCTCCATTAAAAGCCCATAATTTTTTTTCAGATCTTGCCAGCTCTCGCAAACTCTTTTGCTCACCCTCGAAAATAGCAGAAGATAGGTTACCCATGGCCCCACCCTGCATATGAATGTTTATCACCTCAGCATTATCCATTTTCAGCATATTATTTGTTGGCAATACAAATCTTGGTAATGCATTTAGTTTTTGAGTTACCTCATTTGGCGCAAAAGTAGCTGCACTATATTCCTCCCCTGCGCTTACCTCGAATAATTCTCTAAGGAATGAGACGTCATCGATCTGAACATCAACCCTTTGTGCAGGAGCCAGAGTTAAACGTTGCCTCATGAAAGGATCACATGGTGCCCCATCTAAAGCAACAATCCGCATCGGTAACCTATCATTTAGTTCAAACTGCATCACACGAGCATTTGCAAAATTTAAAAACCTTAAATGTACTTTTCCAGTCTTTGGGATTTTTATTTCAGGTGCCGACTTACCGTTTATCGTAAGAAAATTTCCTAGCCTTCCTCCATGCGACCAATCATGTAAGCTTCCTAAACTAGCCGTGTGAATTTGCTCATTCTCGTCTAAAAGCCAATCATCTACAGCAATGGTTAGGTCTCTATCACTCATTAATGAATCATCTTCTAGCACAATCAATGGGCCACAAAGCCCTCTTGCTACTTGGTTCCATGCCTGACTGTGAGAATGGTACCAAAAAGTACCAGCATCATTCAAAGGAAACCTATAAGTGAAAGTTTCTCCAGGTTCTACAGGTGCTTGTGTGAGACCCGGCACACCATCCATGTCGTTAAGGTTTCTGATACCATGCCAATGTATCGAACTGGGCTCATCCAAAAGGTTCGAAAACTCTACTTCCAGTATATTACCCTTTTTTTCCACAATGAGTGGGCCGGGGCTACTACCATTGTAAAGAAATAGATCTGAAAGATTAGCTCCCTCATAAAATTGATGCTCAGATTTCTGAGCAACGATGCGGTAACGAGAAACATTTTTTGCAGAAAATGCACTTGTAGGAACCTTCACTGCTACTAAACTTGCCAAACAATTTTTAATTAAACCACGTCGTGATAACATCGAAAAAACCTTTACAAACTTTCAACTAATGTCTAGTTGCATGTAGATCTTGTATGTCCTTAGGCCAGGTCGATCTAATAAAAGCTAAAATTTCCCAAATTTGTAAATCTGAAAGCACGTCTTCGTAGCCCGGCATACCACTTTTGTAATCGGTGATACCTACGGCAGCCAGCGTTTTTTGACCGCCATATTTAGTATAATCAAATAACATTTTTGTATCATGATGCCAGGTATGCCCCGTCGCATCATGAGGGGGTGCCGGAAGACTGCCGTCAGCTTTCATTGTCCGCCAATTAGGTTGACCCTCGAGGTCAACCCCGTGACAGCTGGCACAATGTGCTTGATAATTTTCTTCTCCGTTCACGATGTTTTGGTCTTCGAGTTCATGATGAGCATTTGCTGTATGCAAATTTACCATCGCAAGAAGAAAAATGTATAAAATTAGATAGTTTTTAAACATTATTTAATCCTCAAAAGATATTGTGCGATAGAGCTTCTATCCGCTGCACTTAGCTTAGACGTGTTTTCAACTACCGAAGCCATTTTACCTCCAGCAACGTCATAATCAGGAGTAAAACCAGAACTTAGATATTCTATAATTTCATCTTCCGTCCAAGCAAGCTTCTCGGTGCTAATACCAGGAATTCTTCCCTTACCACTTGGGGCTTGGGCTCCTTCTAGCCACTCAGAAAATTTTAATGCACCGAGTATGTTTCTAGGAGTATGACACTCTGCGCAATGAGCAAGTGCCTCAACTAAATATGTACCCCTATCAACCTCGGAGCTGACAAATTTATCTGACATGTAAAGAGTTTTCCAAATGCCGATATTTCGCCTGCTAGAAAATAAAAATGGTAAGTCATGATCGCTGATAAATGCGTCAGAGCTAGGCAGAGTCTTCCAGAACGTCCATAAGTCCATGATATCTTGATCTGTCATTTTGGAATATGCTGTGTAAGGAAATGTAGGGAAATAATGTTCGCCGTTAGGGCTCTGGCCGAGCTTTAATGCGTTATAAAAATCTTTAAATTCCCATGCCCCGATTCCAAATTCAACACTATTGGAAATATTTGGAGCTTTAAATGTACCAAACGCAGTTTCAAATTTCTGCCCGCCAGCCAATAGATATTTGTCTTTTGAGCCCTCTTCAATATGACATCCACTACAACCCGCAGCTGTAAATATATACTCACCGTTGGATAGATCCGAAGTTTCCGCTGAATAATCAAGCACGGCAAGTGACTTCGGGGCGGTCACTGTCAGGTAAAGAAAAATTCCAAAGGCACTGGCTATAAGTGTCGATATAATTATTTTCACTCTCATGCCTTCGAGGTAGTGGCTCCAGTTAGTGGAAGGTCAATAGGAAGCAAAATGTTCTTTACATTTATAATTCAATATTCTTTTTATGATGCACTTTAAGTGTGTGTGAAATTTTTGGGAATGTTATATATGCTGATCTCAATTGTTGGAGAAATTATTTGGAAGAAACAAACCTCATTAATCA
>JBJLGG010000017.1:0-29675 GCA_045564995.1 Paracoccaceae bacterium
GGCAGAAAATGCCTTCGCTTCGATGGTTGATAGATGGTTAGCTGATCGTGATTTTGTCACTCGTGAAGAATTCGATGCGGTTAAAGCAATGGCTCAAAAGGCGAGAGAAGAGAATAAAGATCTCAAAGCCAGGATCGAAGCACTTGAAAGCACTTAGTCGACTGTAAAACAACTTGCTGCTGTTAAAATCTCTACCACTTTTTAATCTATCCACAACTTATTCGCTTAACAGTGAATATTTCTCTTTACACGACTGCAAAATAGCACCACCATATGTAGTAGGGATTTTCGCAATATGTCTATCCTTAGAGCAGGCACCAAGACCTAGGGTATGCGGCCAAACCCTTAGGTATAAAAAGAGAGAGGTGGGGCGATGGCACTTACAGAGCAATTATTGGATGACGACATACACCCGATTGACTTGGTCGAGTCGGTTGCTGAATATAATGAGTGGGATTTCGATCGAATTGCTGACGATCAAATCGCGATGGCGGTTGAAGGGCAGTGGAGAACATACTCTATAACTCTCGCGTGGTCATCGTTCGATGAAACTCTACGACTTATATGCTCTTTTGAAATGGAGCCCCCTGTAGAAAAACACGCTGTCTTATTCGAACTACTAAATGATGTTAATGAAAAATGCTGGGCGGGTTCATTTTCGTTTTGGACAGAGCAACAAATGATGATTTATAAGTATGGTTTGGTGCTTACTGGTGGGCAGATAGCCAGTGCTGAGCAAATAGATTGTCTGATTTCAACAGCTGTTTTGAGCTCTGAAAAGTTTTATCCAGCATTTCAATTGGCCGTTTATGGTGACAAAACGCCCAAAGAAGCAATACAAGTAGCCATTGCAGAGGCGTTCGGCCGGGCTTAAGACTATCCTTATAATAAATAAGGAAGCTCTATGACTCAAGAAAATTTTGAGAGAAATAAACTCATCTTATTAGGTTGTGGAAAGATGGGCTCTGCAATGCTTAAGGGCTGGCTAGCGAGGGGATTTGAACCAAAAAATATATGGGTAGAGGACCCATATCCCAGTGATTGGTTAATTGATATAGGGGTAAACGTAAATTCCAAATTACCTTCCAATCCCACTTTTATTTGTATTGCGATCAAGCCGCAAATGATACCGCAGATTTTACCGAAATTTTCTTATTACGGTAATAGCCAAGTTGTCTTCTTATCAATTGCTGCGGGTGTAACAATATCAAGTTTTGAAAGTCTTTTAGGACAAAAAACACCGATTATTCGCGCAATGCCAAACACGCCTGCTGAAATTGGTTTGGGCATAACTGCTAAAATAGCAAATAAGAATGTTTCTAAGGATGCGTTAGAGGTGGCTGGAAATTTGTTGTCAGCAATTGGAGAAGTTGTCAGCCTGACTTCGGAAGAGCAAATGGATGCTGTCACGGGTCTTTCAGGTTCAGGTCCGGCCTACGTTTTCTATTTAATAGATGTACTTGCCGACGCTGGTCATAAACAGGGTCTAGATAAAGAACTTGCTATGAGACTGGCAAAAATGACAGTTCTCGGAGGAGGACAATTAGCTGCTGGTTCAACTGCTGTTCCAGAGCAATTGAGGATTAATGTCACTAGTCCGAATGGTACGACAGAAGCAGGATTAAATATCCTTATGAATAGTGAGAATGGATTGGGGCCTATTATCGAAAAAACGGTTGCTGCTGCTACGGCAAGATCGAAGGAATTGGCGAATGGATGAAATAACTTTTAACGATTTTTTGAAAGTCGATATTCGTGTGGGAAGTATACTAAAAGCAGAGACCTTCCCAGAGGCTAGGAAGCCCGCATATAAACTTTGGATTGATTTTGGCCCGTCTATTGGAACAAAGAAAACGTCAGCCCAAATTACCGATAATTATACACTGAACGAACTAATCGGGCGGCAAGTATTGGCAGTTGTTAATTTTCCACCACGACAAATTGGGCCATTTATGTCAGAGGTTTTGACTTTAGGAGTAAGTGATAATAAAGGGGCAGTTACGTTATTAGGTCCAGATAAAGAAATTCCAAATGGGGAACGAATGCATTGACTAAAAAAATATTTATTACTCGACCACTACCGAAAGAAGTTCTTAGTACAGCAGGTCTGCTAGGCGAAGTTACAGTGCGAGAAAATACCTATGCCATGAATGAAAGTGAGATGATAGATAGCCTCGTTAATTATGATGTTGTTTTACCCACGCTTGGCGATATTTATTCTGAAAAAATATTTGCATCTTGTAATAAAATAAACGCAAAATTACTCGCAAATTTTGGGGTAGGCTTTAATCATATTGATGTAAAAGTGGCAAATGAACACGGCGTTAAAGTTTCTAATACCCCTGGTGCAGTTACAGATGCAACAGCTGATATAGCCATGGCGCTTATGCTGATGTGCTGTAGGAGAACCTCGGAGGGTGAAAGAATTGTGAGAGCCAACAAGTGGGAAGGTTGGCATCCAACTCAGATGCTCGGGTTCCATATATCTGATAAGAGAGTAGGTATTGTTGGGATGGGGAATATTGGACAGGCCATCGCAAAGCGATGCCACTTCGGTTTTGGAATGCAGGTGGGGTATTTCTCTAGGTCCGCAAAAAATTTAAGTTTCCCTGTAAAACGATATGACTCACTGACGGAATTAGCGTCAAGTAGTGATATACTTGTTGTTTCAGTGCCAGGAGGATCTGCAACGCACCATTTAATAAATAAAGATATATTTTCTTCGATGCAGCCGCATGCTTATTTTGTAAATATTGCTCGTGGCGATGTAGTAAATGAAAGGGACCTAATCGACGCGCTCAAATTGAACCAGATCGCTGGAGCCGGGTTGGACGTGTATGAACATGAGCCCAAAGTGCCTGAGGATCTAATCGCAATGGAGAATGTAGTGCTTCTACCTCATCTTGGAACAGCTTCTTTGGAGGTTAGAACTGGTATGGGGTTAATGGCGGTGCAAAATATTAAATCCTTTATTGAAGGTAATGAACCGCCCAACCTGGTTTAATTTTCAAAAGCTTCGCGCCAATGTCTACGGCATAATGATACATATGTTTCGTTGCCTCCGATCTGTATTTGATCACCGCCTTTAACTATATTGCCGTCTTCATCTTGGCGCACAACCATAGTTGCTTTCTTTCCACAATGACAAATTGTTCTAATTTCTCGCATCTCGTCAGCAAGTGCTAATAAAGATGCTGAACCTGGAAAAAGATTGCCTAAGAAGTCAACTCTCAAACCATAACACATGATAGGAACTGCAAGATCATCTACGGCTTTAGCAAGTTGCCATACCTGTTGAGATGTAAGGAATTGTGCCTCATCTATTAAGACACAAGAAATTTTTTCCAGACTCAATTTTGCCTGAATTTTGGCAAACAAATCATCATCACCTGTAAATGTATCAGCTGCTGCTCCAATACCGATTCTTGAGCCAATTTTTCCCTCTCCGGCCCTGTTATCAAGTTGAGCTGTTATAAGGTATGTATTCATACCTCTCTCTTGATAGTTATGAGATGCTTGAAGCAGTAGAGTTGATTTGCCCGCATTCATTGTTGAATAGTGAAAATAGAGCTTTGCCATCCAAGTTAGTTACCATCAAATGAACACAGAAAATGTGTAGATATGCCTAAGTTTGCAAGTTTTTCGCTGCCACCTAGATCTGGTAAATTCACTATAAAATTACAGGATATTATGTTGCCGCCCAGCTTTTCTATTAATTTAACACCTGCTTCAGCTGTCCCTCCAGTTGCCAAAAGGTCATCCACAAGCAAAACTCTTTCCCCCGGTTCAATACTATCTACGTGGACTTCTAGGGTGTCACTTCCATATTCAAGTTGGTAATCTTGGCTGATTGTGGCCCCTGGTAATTTTCCAGATTTTCGAATAGGAACGAAGCCACATCCCAACCTGTTTGCCAAAGCACCACCCATTATAAAGCCACGTGCTTCAATTCCTACTACTTTATCTATCCCACTACTTTTAATAGAGGATAATATTTCACTTATAGTAAGGTCGAAACCAGTTGGGTCAGAGAATAAAGTAGTAACGTCTCTAAACATGATCCCTTCGTGTGGGAAATCTTTAATCGTTCGGATGTATTTTTTTATTCCTATTTTATCCATCTTCTACATCTCACTTGCGATATCAGACTCAACTTAAATTGAAACTTGAAATCATACTTTTGCTTCATCAATTTGCACCTAACTCATTTCGAGAGTTTATTTTTGGTAGGAATGAATATAAAATAGCAAATAATCAAGGCTCTGCATCAAATAAATACAATGGTCTGGGGTTTCTTTTTTGGAATCTATAGTTTATGTCGCCAGTAATGATTTTCCCTGCATGGAATGAATTATGAGACGCGCCCTTTTTGGAGCATTCGCAAATTTATTTAAGCCTGATTTGGGTTCAAGAGGTGCCGACGGAATCAGCCTTAATCGATTGAAAATAGAGTTGCTTTCTGGTCTCACAGTGGCACTTGCACTTGTGCCTGAGGCAGTGGCTTTTGCATTCGTTGCCGGAGTTCACCCGCTCGTCGGTTTGTATGCAGCATTTATAGTTGGGCTGATAACGGCAGTTTTTGGTGGGCGTCCTGGTATGATTTCGGGAGCCACGGGCGCTTTAGCAGTTGTGATGGTTGCCTTAGTTGCAGAACACGGAGTTGAGTATCTTTTCGCAACTGTTGTTCTGATGGGTATTTTGCAGCTGGTAGCTGGCATTATGCAGTGGGGTAGATTTATACGTCTTGTCCCTCATCCCGTCATGTTAGGTTTTGTAAATGGTTTGGCTATCGTGATTTTTTTAGCTCAACTAACCCAGTTCAAAGTCCCAGGCTCAGTCGAAGTCTCTGGTCATGGAATGTCTGGTGGCGAGTGGTTGACCGGCACCCCCTTGGTGACCATGTTGGTGCTCGTCGGCGTAACGATGGCTATCATTTATTTTCTACCAAAGATCTCAAAGATTATTCCGGCACCGCTCGCTGGTATTGGGGTCGTTGCGCTTATCGTTATATTTTTCGGGTTAGATGTGCCAAGAGTTGGTGATATGGCGTCAATTAAAGGAGGTTTTCCAAGTTTCCACGTGCCGATGGTTGATTTAAGCTGGGAAACTTTTGAAATAATTTTCCCATATGCGGTAATACTGGCTGCTATTGGCCTTATCGAGAGTTTGCTTACACTTAACTTGGTTGGTGAAATGACAAACAAGCGTGGAGGTGCAAGTCAAGAATGCCTTGCCCAGGGTGCAGCCAACGTAGTGACAGGATTTTTTGGGGGTATGGGTGGATGTGCCATGATCGGTCAATCCATGATAAATGTAAAATCAGGAGGGCGTACTCGTATAGCAGGGATATCTGCTGCCATTTTTCTTTTACTTTTCATTCTAGTTGGTAGCTCAATTATTGAGCAAATTCCCTTGGCCGCCTTGGTTGGCGTTATGTTTATGGTTGTAATTGGGACTTTCGCATGGAATTCACTCAAAATTTTACGGGTGGTACCGAAAACTGATGCCTTTGTGACCATTTTAGTAACTGTTGTAACGGTTTGGTTTGATCTCGCTGTAGCAGTAGTTGTCGGCGTTATTGTTTCCGCACTTGCCTATGCTTGGAATAATGCACGAAGAATTCATGCGCATGTTGATTTAAAAGGTGATGAAAAAACCTACAAAATTCAGGGTCCGTTGTTTTTTGGTTCAACAGACGGTTTTGTAGAGCTTTTTGACGTTCAAAATGATCCCAATACCGTCATTTTGGATTTTGAGGCGAGCAGGGTAGTGGATCAATCTGCCTTGCAAGCAATAGAGGTTGTTGCTGCCAAATATGAAAGTGCAGGAAAGCGTCTGCAATTAAAACACCTAAGTAGAGATTGCCATATGCTTTTAATAAAGGCGGGTCACCTTATGGTTGACAGTGATGATGACCCTGACTACGCACTTGCAGTAAATTATTCAGTAAGGACCGGTATTCTGGAAGAGGGTCATTAGTTAGAAACCGCAAGGCGGTTTGTTTATTTTCCCAAGCACCATCGCATTATTGCTTTTTGAATGTGAAGCCTATTTTCTGCTTCATCAAAAATTACTGAGTTTTTTCCATCCATAACATCAGACGTTGCTTCCTCATCTCTATGTGCTGGTAAACAGTGCATAAATAATGCATCGGATTTTGCATGTGCAATTAGTTCTTTATTGACCTGATATGGCCGTAGTTGGTTATGTCGCCGCTCTCTAGCAGATTGAAGGTCATGCATACTTATCCATGTATCGGTTGCAACTAGATCTGCGTCTTTCGTTGCGATAGTAGGATCGCGTTCGATTGAGATTTTTACGCCATTTTGCTGAGCTCGCTCAATTACTTTCCTATCTGGTTCAAGAGTTTCTGGACCAGTAAATGTTAAATTGAAATTAAATTTTTCTGCAGCCTGAGCAAAACTATTAAAAACATTATTTCCATCGCCTGACCAAACTATTTTTTTACCCTCGATTGAGCCTCTGTGTTCTTCGTAAGTCATTATATCGGCCATAATCTGACAAGGGTGTGAAAAATTTGTTAGGCCATTAATTACTGGTACCTCTGAGAATTGAGCCATTTCATGAAGTGTCGCTTCCTCATACGTTCGAAGCATAATTAAGTCGACGTAACGGCTTAGAACTCTCGCAGTATCTGCAATAGTTTCACCATGGCCAAGTTGCATATCCTTGCCTGATAAAACTATTGTTTGGCCACCCATTTGGCGTACGCCCACATCAAAACTTACTCGAGTGCGGGTTGACGGTTTTTCAAAAATTAAAGCTACGATGTGGCCCTCTAGTGCCCGATCGCTATCACAGGCACCCTTTGTGAGGCCTGACCTAGATTTTTTTAGTTCCAAAGCAGTTTGGATTATCTTTTTAAGGTCATTACTTTCTATATTTTTTATATCTAAAAAATTTGCCATTTTATTTCTTCACAAAGCGTTTCTCAGACAGACTGCGGTCTTTTCTAACCTGCTTAGGCCCTCATTAACCTCTTCTGCGGTTATATTCAAAGCGGGTAACAGTCTAACGACATTATCACTAGCCGGAACTGTTAAGATGGCGTTTTCATAACCTCCTTTTACAAAATCCGTATTTGGGCATTTGCATTTTACTCCCAACATTAAACCAGTTCCCCTTATTTCTTCAAAAATATCAGGATAAGAGTCAATTAGCCGAAGAAGTCCTTGGCTCATAATTCCCGATTTTGATACCACAGAGTTAAGGAACTTGGGCGTATTTATTAATTCAAGAACTTTTATTCCTACCGAACACGCTAATGGATTTCCACCGTACGTCGAACCATGCGTTCCCGCAGTCATTCCGCTCGCTGCATGTTCTTTTGCAAGAACTGCTCCTAAAGGGAAACCGCCACCGATGCCTTTTGCAACCATAGCGATATCGGGTTCTATTCCGGACCATTCATACGCAAATAGCTTGCCGGTACGACCAATCCCACATTGAACTTCATCAACCATTAGCAATATATCATGCTTGTCACACAAAATTCGTAGGCTCTTTAAACATTCATCTGGCAAGCACCGAATACCACCCTCGCCTTGTATAGGTTCTATAAGAATTGCAGCGGTATCTTCATTTATGGCAGCTTCGATGGCATCATGATTAGCCCAAGGAAGATGAACAAACCCTGGGAGCATTGGCCCGAAACCTTTTGTAAGTTTTTCGCCACCTGCGGCAGCGATACCTGCCGAGGAACGGCCGTGGAAAGAGCCCTCAAAAGTTATTATTTCAACTCTATTTTCTTGTCCTTTTTCATACCAGTATTTACGAACCATTTTTACGGCTAACTCGCAGCTTTCTGTTCCCGAGTTTGTGAAGAAAACATTATCTGCAAAGCTTGCTTCTACAAGCAAGTCCGCCAGCCGTCGTTGTTCAGGGATTTCATAAAGATTGGATACATGCCAGAGTTTGGTAGCCTGAAACGTTAATGCTTCTACAAGTTCTGGGTTTGAATGCCCCAAGGCATTAACTGCGATTCCGGCTCCCATATCAAGATAACAGTCGCCGTCCTTTGTAAACAGCCAACTACCTTGACCTTTATCAAAGGCCAATGGAGCGCGGTTATAGGTTGGTAATATCGAAGAACTCATTTAACTCTCTAAAATTCGCTCAATTAATAACTACTATTTTAATTGTCGTAACTCGTATACTTTAACAACAATTATACTCGGGAACTAGCCTAGAAAAAACAGAAGTTTTCCAACTATTCTATCTCAATTACAAGTGGGTTGGTTGCAGAATTTTGCTAAAGGTTTTTATTGAAAATGATAGTGGCTTTTCGAATATATTAATGACTGTATAAGTACAGAGGGCAAATATAAAAAGACTTTAGAATTCTGATAAGGTTTGCAGGTGTTCGAGATTCATAATGAGAAAAAAGAAGATTATTGGGATGTTGAGGCTCTATTTGACCTTTGTTTTACTCCCAGTCGCTTTGCATTATCGTCCTACAGACTGAGAGAAGGCTATTCGCCTATCAAAGATTTATGCCTCATTGCAAAAAGTGAAGAAGATCTTTTAGTAGGCGCAATAAGATATTGGCCAGTAGAAATTAACAAAAAAAGGATTCTATTTCTTGGACCAATTGCGGTACATCCCACCTATCAAGGTGAAGGTCTTGGCGCTGCTTTAATTAAAATTAGCATCAAAAGGGCAAGGGAATTGAATTGGACGCGTGTTTTAATGGTTGGTGATGAAATCTATTATAGAAGATTTGGTTTTCGAAAGATGGATGGGATTATGTTCCCGCCGCCAACCAATCCAGATCGCATTCTGGGCATGGAGTTAGAAGACTTTGCTTGGCAGGGGGTTCTAGGTAAAGTTTGCCCTTTAAGATTAAAAAATTAAGCTTGGGTTTTTCTTTATAGATGTAAATGCACTTAACAGAACCAGTTAATCGCGGGCTTATTGTAACTTGAGATTAATATTTATTTAATTTACTAAACCTCAGTTATTGTTAGGTTTAGAGAGCAAGTGATCTTTGTAAATGCCAAGATATGCTTTAAAAGTGGAATACCACGGGGGCCCTTTTGTCGGCTGGCAGAGACAAGCAAAACTTCCGTCGGTCCAAGGTAATATTGAACGGGCACTGGCTATGCTAGAGCCAGGGGATCACACTGTTGCCGCTGCTGGAAGAACTGATGCGGGCGTCCATGCGGTTGGGCAAGTTGCACATTGCGATTTGGTAAAAGACTGGGATCCTTTTCGTCTTTCTGAGGCGTTAAATTTTCATTTAAAGCCGAGCCCAATTTCAATTGTTTCATGCGCACAGGTTCATGAGAATTGGCATGCTCGATTTTCCGCTGTTGGAAGGCACTATGAGTTTCGTATAGTCTGCCGGCGCGCGCCGCTCACCCATGAAAATGGACTGGTATGGCATTTAAAACATGACTTGGATGTTGGTGCTATGCAAATAGCTGCCAACTGTTTGCTCGGCAAACATGACTTCACAACTTTTAGGTCGTCAATATGCCAAGCCAGTAGTCCAATCAAAACGCTAGATGAATTTAACGTTAGAAAGATAACTATGGCTCATGGAATAGAGATACGATTCATTTTAAGAGCCCGGAGTTTTTTACATAATCAAGTAAGAAGTTTTGTTGGCACCCTTGAAAGAGTAGGAGCGGGAGCTTGGTCCCCTCAGAATGTCCTCGACGCTTTATCAGCCAAAGATCGGACTGCCTGTGGCCCAGTTAGCCCCCCGGAAGGTTTGTATTTAACTTCGGTTTCATATCCAGAGGAGCCCTTTAGCTAAACTTCAATTATTTGGACTTAATTTTAGTGGTTGGTTTTTCGTTTTCAGGTCTTTCCGGCCAAGAGTGTTTTGGATATCTTCCTCGCATTTCTTTCCTAATTTCTAGATAGCTTGTTTCCCAAAAGTTTGGTAGGTCCATCGTTTTTTGAAGTGGCCTTCCTGCCGGTGATAAAAGTGTTAAAAGAAGTGGCTTTTTTTTGATCATTGGGTGTGATTTCTGTCCAAAAAGCTCTTGCATACGTAATTCCACAGAGGGGTGTTGTCCTAGGTAATCTATAGACAATTTTCGACCCAACGGACTGACAAAGTACTTTGGGACAACCTCGTCTAATTTGCTGTGCTGCTTCCAACTAAGTAAATTTCTTAGGGCTGGTAGGCAATCAAATTTCCTCCAATCGTCAGCAGTTTTTATATTTTTTATGAATGGTGTTAGCCATTCTTTTGCTGTTTCCTGTAAATGACCTATCTCCATATTAGGATAACCTTCACCGCCAATTTTGACTCTGGCGATGAATTGCTCTTCCGCTGGGCCAAAATTCAACCCTAAATCCTTAATTCCTTCAAGAATTGCTGACGAAATTTTTTCAGTTGGTGGATTGGTCCAAGCCTGTGATTTAAGTGAAATTTTTCCGAGAACTTCTGTTCTAATTGCCTTTACACGTTTTTCACGTGTTGACCAATAACAAGTTTCTTGCCAAACGATCGTATCTGCAAAAAGTTCTCGTATTTCGTTTTCTGAGATTTCTATGCCTAATCTAATTTTTGAGTCTTTTTGATGGCCGTCCATATCCACTGCCACAATGTATTTCTTTCTGCTGAGCGGATCATCTTTATGAACGTATGCCCCCTTTCCGCTGGACAAAATAAATTTTGAATTCGATCCATCTCTTTTCTTGCCTATCCGATCAGGGAATGCCAGAGCCAAACTCTGAGCTGAGCTAAAAAAAGTATCATGCTGCACCAGTTTTTCAAGAATTTTGAGATCTGTCTTTATTTTTGAGTATAAACCCGCATTTATTCCCCCAGAATAAAAACCATCATCAAATTTATTCAGACGTATTTGAAAGTCAGAATTATTTTTATCAAACATAATATCTCTATTTTGCAACAAGGCAGCGATAGTAGCAGATTTTTTTCCCGCTTTAGAAAGCATGTGCGCTAGACGCACATGGCAAGGAAATTTTGCGATTTCTCGACCGTGTGGCGTAATTTTGTTTTGGCCTGAAATCGCGCCTAATTGATTTAATAATTCGTATGCTTTTGTTAAACGATTTGGCTCTGGTTTTGTTAAAAATTTCATACTCTCTGGTTTTGACCCCCACAGAGAAAGTTCTAGAGCGAAATTACTAAGGTCCGAAATCTCAATTTCACTGGGAGGAAATTCTAACATTCCACCTTCCTCACTTACTGCCCAATTTCGGTAACACCAACCTGCAGCAACACGTCCGGCTCTGCCCATACGTTGATTTGCTTCGGCTTTAGAAATTTTTTGCGTGATTAGCCTAGACATGCCACTAGTGGGGTCATAGCGAGAGCGCCTCGTGTAACCACTATCGACGACTACTTTAATTCCTGAAATTGTAAGAGATGTCTCTGCAATAGAAGTTGAGAGAACAACTTTACGGAATGTTTCGTCTTTCAATGGCTCTAATATTTTGTTCTGCTGTTCAAACGGCAGTGATCCATAAAGAGGCATTATAATTGCTGCGTTGGGCAACTTTTCTTTTAAGAGCTTTTCTGTTGCTCTTATTTCTGCCTCCCCTGGCAAAAATGCGAGAATACCTCCTTCTGTCATTTCAAACGCATCAGAAATAAGTTGGGCGAAGTTTTCCCATAGCTTATTATTTTTTGATCTTGGGCGGGATAAGTACTCGCAGTTGACGTCATAAGCTCGACCGTCCGATATAATTGGAGCTTTCGTGTCCAATAAGTCTGAAACAGGACCAACATCTAGAGTAGCAGACATGACTACTATCCTTAAGTCACTTCTTAAAATTTCTGAGAGTTGTAAGCTCAGTGCGAGGCCTAAGTCTGAATTAATTGATCGTTCATGGAATTCATCAAAAATAATACAACCGACTTCAGATAAACTTGGATCGGATTGAATCATTCTGATTAGTATGCCTTCGGTCATAACCACTATACGAGTTTGTTTGCTGACCTTAGTGAGCCCTTTAATCTTAAAGCCGACTGTTTCTCCAATCCTTTCATTGAGTATCGCTGCCATTTGACTAGCTGCCGCACGTGCTGCGAGTCGTCTGGGCTCTAAAATTATAATTTGTCCGTTAATGTTTGGGTTATCCAGTAATTTCAACGGAATAATGGTTGTTTTTCCGGCTCCCGGGGGAGCCACAAGCACGGCGCGTTTTCCAACTGTAATGGCTTCCTGTAGCTGCGTTATCACATCATGTATCGGAAGTAAGTCTTTCAAGATCTATTTACGCACAAATTTGGCACGCCCACGGTTTGTTGTAATTTCAAAAGCGACCACTTTGTAAACAGCACTTTCAATTTTGTAGTTCACATTAAATGGAAAATTCGTTCCATCTTTCAATTCTTTTTGTGAATAACCACCCACGCGCGTGTATATGCCATGGCATCTGAAGTGACCGTCAGATGTTCTTTCACCATGTGTAAATTTTATTTTAACCCGCCTTATACCATCAAACATTGCAAAGTTTTGCCGGCAGATATTTGCTTCTTTTTGATCCCTTAAAATGTAAACTATTGAGCTCATTGGGTCTAATGTGTCCAACTGTTTATCAGGATCCTGCCAATAAGGTTTTGGAATTTTTTTTGTACTCAATTCAATACCATGCTTTAAATATTGCATTGTTTTTTCTTCTTTTCGCCGTCCAGTATCTGATCTCTCAGCATAATAATTGGGTCTAAATAAGTCGCTCTCAACTTTCCCCTTTGACGATGCTTCAAAGGAATATTTGGAAATTGCTGAAAAAATGCCTGTTGAGCGCAGGTTTCCAGCCGCGCTATATAAATCATTTTTAAATTCAATAGCATAATTGAGCCTGCCTAATTTCAGGCCGAGTATGTATACATCAAAAACATGCTGCTGTGTTTTACCATAAGAGTATTCTGGTGAATTGAACACTATAAGAAAACAGGCTGTCAGAATAATCCTCAATAATCTAATCCTACATAGATATTTTTAACTTCTTCTGGTTCTGTCTTCATCTAGGCAAAAATTTGCTGTAAAGGTCAACAGGTAGCCTTGTAAATCTTTAATATGATGGACGGTATGGAAAATATTGCCGAATTAGCTAAAAGCGTTATGAATGCGGATCGCCGTGCATTGTCTCAAGCTATTACGTTGATTGAAAGCTCAAGAGAAGATCATCGCATTCAAGCAATGGAATTGATGGATAAGCTTAGATTGTCCAATAAAAAAGCCATTCGTATCGGGCTTTCAGGAACGCCGGGAGTAGGTAAATCTACTTTTATTGAAAGTTTTGGGACTTATCTTACCGGAATAGGATTAAGGGTCGCTGTTCTTGCAGTCGATCCCAGTTCAGTCAGATCAGGCGGCTCTATTTTAGGGGATAAAACTAGGATGGAAAGGTTGGCAAGGGAACCGAATGCTTTTATCAGGCCATCTCCAAGCCAAACTCATCTGGGCGGCGTAGCAAAAAGATCGCGAGAGGCCGTTACAATTTGTGAAGCAGCTGGATTTGATGTTATCTTCATCGAAACAGTGGGCGTAGGGCAATCTGAAACTATAGTTTCAGAAATATCTGATGTTTTTTTACTTCTTATTGCTCCAGCTGGCGGTGATGAGCTTCAGGGCGTTAAAAGAGGTATAATGGAAATAGCAGATCTAATTCTCGTCAATAAGGCGGATGGTGATCTCAAAGCCGCGGCCTCAAGAACTTGTTCAGATTATGCGAGCTCATTGATGCTTTTACGAAAACGGCGTCATGACCCAGAGGGGTTTCCTCTTGCAATGACCATATCTGCCTTAGAGGAAGTTGGATTAGCAGACGTTTGGAGCAAGATTGAACAACTTGTAGATTGGAGGAAGTCAGACGGATGGTTTGATCATAATAGAAAAGCTCAATCGCGATTTTGGTTCAAAGAAGAAATTCGCCAAGGGCTTTTATCAATGCTAGATAAGGAAGAAGTTAAGGAAGAAATTTCATTATTAATGAATATGGTTGATGATGGGGAAATCTATCCCTCAGCGGCTGCTCAAAAGATTTTAAAAAAAATGTATAGTTGAAACAGATTAAATTTTAAAATTTCTGATTTGGGTGTTTCTCTATCTAATAATAGGTAAACCGAGTTTGTTATAATATTAAGCTGCAGTGCTTGACGATCCCTAACTTTAAACTTAGAAGCACATCAAATTAGAGCTAAAAGAATCTGCATTTACTAAAATTAATTTGTATTTTGGAAAATCAGTTTGAGGAAACAAGGAATTCGATATGTCACGCCGCTGTGAACTAACCGGTAAAGGCCCCATGACAGGCAACAATGTAAGTCATGCCAACAACAAAACAAAGCGCAGGTTCTTACCAAACCTGAATGATGTCACTTTACAGTCGGAATCTTTGGGGCGTGGTTTTAAGATGCGTATTACGGCAGCAGCTCTTCGGAGCGTAGACCATCGAGGGGGGCTGGATGCTTTCCTTCTAAAGGCTAAAGACTCTGAATTATCTGACAATGCTCTGAAAATTAAGAAGGAAGTCGTGAAAAGCCAAGCGGCTGAAGCTTAACTTAAATCATATGATCTTAGAATACTGTAAAAGACTTCGCTACTTTTACGACAAACTGATTTTTTTCGGAATAGTATTGCTTACTCCGTGGGTGGCGAGTGCAGAAACAATATTGGTTGAAGACGCATATGTGCGTGCTTCTTCAAAATTGGCAAAATCTGCAGCGGCTTTTATGGAAATAAGGAATACATCTTCACGGGGCGACCGCTTGCTGGATGTAAAATCAGATGTAGCTAAAAAGGTTGAATTACATACTCATATTAAGAGTGACGATGGCGTGATGAAAATGCGCCGCGTTGAAGATGGGTTTGTTATTTTGGGCAATGGAGTGCTCAAGCTTGAAAGAGGTGGTGACCATATTATGTTCATGGGGCTTTCTCAGCCTTTCGTTGATGGGGGGGCAATCTCTTTGACGCTTATATTTGAAGCTGCTGGATCAATTGAGTTAGAGATCCCGGTTCATTTAAAGAAGAGATCAACTTCAAGATCACACTCACATACCCACAAACACAAGAACTCTAAGGCTCATAAGCATGAGCACACGCACTCAGATTGAAAACTAGATGAAATAATCTTTGGCCTATTTGTTTTGTTTTTGGTCGAAGCTTTTTGATTATCAATCGCACAGGGGTCATTTAAGTGCCGACCATTTAAATATTCTGCATAACGGCGGAGTTTTTTAAGATTAGCATTCGTTCGGGCTAATTAGCCTTTTCTTTTTGTAAATTAGTCCTATCTACACTATAACCGAAAATTGACTTTGATCCAATTGGGAAGTTGGACCGTATAGATCCCTTAGCCAGGAGTAGTTATGTCATTAATTATACTATATACAGCCACAGCTTTAGTATTTCTTGCTTTAGACGTAGTGATGTTAAAGCGTGTTTTACATCCATTATTTTCTAAACACATTGGTCATATGATGCTTGACGCTCCAAAGATGGGAGCAGCCGGGATATTTTACCTGCTCTATGTTGCAGGAATAGTTTTCTTTGTTGCTCTACCGGCCGCAAACGGTGGAAGTATGTTGCAAGCCTTCGTAGCAGGCCTGATACTAGGTGCTATGGCATATGGGACTTATGAATTCACAAATTTTGCTACACTGAAAGGTTGGCGCAGAAGAATGGTAGCGATAGACCTGTCATGGGGCGCTCTTTTAACAGCTCTTTCCGCTGTTGGTGGCGTCTGGATTCATTCTATCGTCACATGACGCTTTCCCATATTGCAAAGAGAAAAGAGTACTAACAGGCCTTGGCAATTCTCTAAAACGCAAGTATAGCGAGCACACGCTTAGCGGAAAGAGTTAAAATGCCGGGTAGTGCAAATCTTAATACAATGATAAAAGCTGCCCGCAGAGCCGGGCGTTCCTTGGTGAAAGATTTCAAAGAAGTTGAAAACTTGCAGGTTTCACGCAAAGGGGCAGGAGATTTTGTATCAAGAGCTGATACAGCTGCTGAAGGTATTATTCGAGAAATCTTGACAGAAGCTCGACCCACTTATGGTTGGTTGGGTGAAGAAACAGGTGGTTCAGACGGAGAAGATCCAACACGTCGTTGGATAGTTGATCCATTAGATGGAACCACTAATTTTCTGCACGGTCTTCCTCACTGGGCGGTATCAATTGCCCTCGAGCATAAGGGTAAAGTAATCTCTGGCGTGATATTTGACGCAGCAAAAGATGAACTCTTTTACGCTGAGAAAGGTACTGGAGCTTGGATGAATGGTCCAAGTATGAATGACGAAAGACTTCGTGTGTCGTCAAGGGCGCAAGTTTCTGACAGTCTTTATGCGACGGGTATTCCATTTGCTGATACTGTAGTTGATCTTCCTTCCACGACACAGCAGCTGAAAAATCTTATGCCTTTTTGTGCAGGTGTCCGCCGCCTTGGCAGTGCAGCTCTTGATTTAGCATATGTTGCTGCGGGGAGATATGACGGATATTGGGAGCGTGGGTTACAGTCATGGGATATAGCGGCAGGCGTAATAATTGCTCGAGAGGCTGGAGCTCTTGTAGAGTCGCTTGACGATAACACTGTAGAGCCGCATGAATTGGGTAATGTAATTTGTGCAAATGATGCCCAATTCAATGAATTTGTAAGAATAATTAAGCAGTAAGTTAGGTCCAGGGTGATTTTTTGCTAAGACGTGCCTTTACCTTTGGAATTGCGGACTTAACCATTTCATAATCAGCTTCAGGATAGGGTGGGTAGCCACTGCTATCTAACCAGAACTTAAAACCACCTAATTTAAAAAAAGTTGGCAAGCAAAGAATACTTCCAACAAGAAACCCGCCAATATGCGCCCAATAAGCGACACCGCTTTGACCTGACATTAACATAGTTCCATTTGCCAACTGCAGGAAAAACCACACGCCAAGAACCAGCCACGCTCGCAAAGAAAAAATTTTAAAAAATATTAAAATAAAGAAAATTACATCTACGCGTGCCTTAGGGTATAATAGAAGATACCCTCCCATCACGCCAGCTATTGCTCCTGACGCTCCGACAAGTGGTATTGGTGAAAGAGGTGCGGTTAGGTAGTAAATAATGCTGGCTCCAATCCCACTCAATAAATAAAAAACTAGGAAGCCAAGGTGCCCCATTTGATCTTCGAGGTTATCACCAAAAATATGTAAAAATAACATGTTTCCAGCGAGGTGTAGTATACCGGCATGCAGAAAAATTGATGTTATTAAAGTAAATAAATCTGCGCCTTGGGTAAGATTATATGGAATTAGAGCCCATGATGAAAAAAATTCGTTTATAATTTGGGGATCGTGTATATTCCCCCAATAGCTAAAGAAAATAATGCAGTTAAGAGAAATTATCGAATAGGTAACGTAGGGTGTTCGCCCAGATGGATTATGATCCCTTATTGGTAACATGCCGAAACGCCTAACCTCTTAAATTATTCTCTGTAACTTATGGAGTAGTTTTCTTGCTGAGAATACTGAAATGGCAAAGTCACGATGTGTCTTACAAAATCTTTCACAAAACATCAGTAATAATTCTAGCTTCGGAAGGATTAGATTTAATCAATTTTTGCCAATGATCAATCGGTAACTCTTAACAAATCCCTTTGAGTTATTTGTAATGGGCGAAAAATATTTGGTTAATAAGAGCGAATTTATACTCGCTCTTAAACCTTAAAAACCAAAAAACCTGTCATATTATCACTACTGATTAATAATCTTTGTTAGCGACGTGCAGTTTGACGGGAGTATTAAGCAGTAAAACCCGCAGCGTCTGCTTCTTCCCACAAAGCTTTCCAAGCCTTTTTGGCTTTTCCTCTATGTTTGACAGATTTGGCCTCCTCAAGATTATCGAGCATCCCGTCACCTTCGACGACGATAAGACCAATCATGCCCATATTGGCGTGGGGTTTGCATTGATAACCGTAAAAACCTGGCGTATCAAACACGACATCAACTTGTTTGTTGATCTTACCCTTCCACTTTTCAGCACCAGCCGGTAACATTCCTTTGATGATTTCGCTATTATGACCTTTGTCAGTTGGTAAAAAGCTTACTTCATCACCTACCTGCACTTTCAATAAACGTGGTGAAAAAATCATCTTGTTTTTAGAGTTATCGGGATCTTTATTAAGCATTAGGATTTCATATTTGGTAGATCCCATTGCTGTTTTTGACATGAGTAATGAGCCCGTTAATGCCGCAGATGCTGCGATAAATTCTCTTTTTGACATTTTGTTGAACATTTATTTCTCCATTACAAAGTTGTGACCCACCAAGATTAAACAAATTTAGGCCATTTTATACTCAATAAGTTTACTAAAGGCGCTGGCATCGATAGATTTGTGCTATTTTGCTGACCTAGAGTCAATTTACAATAAAGCACCCTTTTAGAGGATTTCAATAGTCTAGTTTGCATATATTTTCGCGATCTAAATTGCAATTGACAAAATTAGCCACAGGCGACATCCTCAATGAGCTCTTTAATGCCAAGAGCAGCATAGCTATGAGACAGTGCCAGCCATCTTTCTATAACGTACTCCACTATGTCCGAATTAGAAACGCCAGCAGGTCATCTTGTGGGTATTTGCGTTTTGGAAGGATTTATGACTCTACTAAATTTAATGGGATAG
Source organism: Paracoccaceae bacterium (assembly GCA_045564995.1). Classification (GTDB taxonomy): domain Bacteria; phylum Pseudomonadota; class Alphaproteobacteria; order Rhodobacterales; family Rhodobacteraceae; genus Salinivivens. The sequence continues at coordinate 18,616 of JBJLGG010000017.1, forward strand.
TCTCGTGTTTAATGCTCGCAACATAATGAAATCTGTTAAGCCCCAATGGCTGGTTCTTGGCGCGATGGTTTCATCGATTATATTTGTAATTGGATTTCAAGTTTTCAATTTTGAGCCGATAAACGTTTCTCCCAATAGCACTATTATTACAAGTAAACTGATTTACATTGAACAAAGTGATGATTTGGCGACAAAAATTTTAAACGAAAATGGTGCTATCTTAGTCGAGTATCCAAAAGGCGAGCAATCATTTGTTTCCACTGTCTTGACGGTCATAAATAGAGACCGACTTAAAAGGAATTTAGATAAATCCGACCCTTTAATTTTACAAAAAAAAGATAATGGGCGTATAAGTATTTTTGACCCTTCTTCTAAAAAAGAAATAGATTTAATGGCTTTTGGGGAAGATAATATTTTAGTATTTCGTGACATATTAGGCCGTTAGTGTAAATATAACCTTACACACTGTAAATTTTAATTGACATATTTAATTCTTTTTTTATCCTCAGAGTAGAAGGAATCTACCTGTGATTCACGCTCTTTCATTTGAAAATTCAATGGAAGCTCAAACAAGAATGTTGGTAAGACAGGTATACCTACGGAAGAGAAGGATAATTTATGGCTCTTTTATCTTTTGAAAAAAAATATCGAGTTCGCGGAGGTACCTTAGTAGGAGGCGACCTTTGTGATTTTTGGGTTGGCCCGTTTTATGTGGGCTTCTGGGGGCTCTCGGTTGCCTTTTTCGCTTTACTTGGAACAATTTTAATTTTTTATGGCGCTGCTATTGGTGATACTTGGAACCCATGGCTTATTTCAATTGAACCACCAGAACTTGAAGTTGGTCTTGGCTTTGCACCTTTAAAAGAAGGTGGACTCTGGCAATTAATTACAATCTGTGCGCATGGTGCATTTATTTCATGGGCGCTGCGTGAGGTTGAAATTTCAAGAAAGTTAGGGATGGGTTTACATGTCCCAGTCGCGTTTGCTGTTGCAATTTTGGCCTACACTACGCTTGTTGTAATTCGCCCTGTTTTAATGGGTGCGTGGGGCCACGGCTTTCCATATGGAATTTTTAGTCACCTCGATTGGGTCAACAACGTCGGTTACGCATATGGTAATTTTCACTATAATCCTGCTCATATGATTGCCGTAAGTTTATTTTTCACAACGACACTAGCATTGGCGTTGCACGGCTCGCTTATTCTTTCAGCAGCCAATCCAGAAAAAGGTAACGAAATGCGCTCACCGGATCATGAAGATACGTTTTTTCGTGATTTTATAGGCTATTCTATTGGGCCGCTAGGCATCCATCGTCTTGGACTATTGCTCGCGCTCAACGCAGTAATCTGGTCCGCGATATGTATCGTCATCTCTGGCACAGTTTGGTTCGATGCTTGGTCTGAATGGTGGTTTTGGTATGTAGATCTCCCTATGTGGGTAGATATTGAGGGAGGCGTCAATGGTTGAGTATCAGAATATTTTTACACAGGTGCAGGTTCAAGGGCCTCCAGAAATGGGGGTCGAAGAGGGTGTGCCTCTCAATGATAGGACAAATTCAGCTCGATTTTCGAAATTGTTAGGCTGGTTTGGAAATGCTCAACTTGGTCCCATCTATCTAGGTTCTTTTGGTGTGGTGGGTCTCGCTACAGGCTTGATTTGGTTTGTAATAGTTGGCGCAAGTTATTGGGCTCAGGCTGATTATAACCCAGCGATATTCCTCCGCGATCTATTTTACTTCTCCTTGGAGCCACCTGCCGAAGAATACGGTTTGAGCATGCCTCCGATGAAGGAAGGTGGCTTGTGGCTAATCGCTAGTTTCTTTTTACTTGTTTCAGTGCTTTCGTGGTGGTTGAGATCTTACGAACTAGCAAGGCAGCTTAAAATGGGTAAGCATGTATTTTACGCTTTTGGTGCTGCAATATGGCTTTTCCTAGTTCTTGGTTTAATTCGACCAGTCCTAATGGGCAGTTGGTCGGAGGCTGTCCCGTATGGGATTTTTAGTCACCTTGATTGGACAATGAATTTTTCCGTAGTCTACGGTAATCTCTTTTACAATCCATTTCATGCCTTGAGCATTGCTTTCCTTTATGGCTCCGCATTATTGTTCGCCATGCACGGAGCGACGATTTTAGCCGTCTCCAGGTTTGGTGGTGATAGAGAATTAGAGCAAATTGCTGATCGTGGTACAGCATCTGAGCGTGCGGCTTTGTTCTGGCGATGGACCATGGGCTTTAATGCTTCGATGGAGGGTATACATCGGTGGGCTTGGTGGTTTGCAGTTCTAACCACAATTACCGGAGGCATCGGAATACTTCTTACCGGTACTGTGGTAGATAATTGGTACTATTGGGCGCAGCTGCATGGCTATGCTCCAATGAATTGAGGTGATCAAAATGGATAGTAAAGATACGAAAGTTGGTTGGGACAGGGAAATGTCAATTGCTCAAATTTTTGGGCAGATGTTTTCAGGATCATTAGTCGCCGGGGCTCTAGTTGGAGTACCAGTAGTATTTATAGTTGCGCTCATGTGGCTGGGTGAATTCCTCCCAGCGGAGTCAAAACTTGCAGATGACCCGACGCCGGACTCATTTGTATCGAGTACAGATTAAAGATATTACTGCCTCTAACTCTTTGTCTATTAAAAAAAGTAAAAACTGCAGCGGTTTCGCTGCAGTTTTTTATTAATGAATATATTTATTAATAACTAAATTTTATGCTTGATGTGTTACCATTTCATTAGAAAATAGACTATAGTTTTTGAGGTAATTGTATTTATTTATCTTTGTATCTAGTTCACTTTTTGAATTGAAAGACGCTATTGACGCTTCAGGTGCATAAAACTAGTTTTGAGGACGCAACCGATTGATAAGCGTAGTGACTTCCTCCCTGTTGTCACATCCTTTCTAGGCAGCATTGGGTATTTAATTTTTATAAAAGTGATTTAGGAAAACTATGTCTGAACTTCGAGATTTACAAATGTTGGTGTCGTTGTCTAGGACAAGAAATTTCTCAAGGTCCGCAATGGACTGTAATATTTCACAACCTGCTTTTTCGACGCGAATTAGAAAATTAGAGGAGCGTCTCAAACTACCTTTGGTGCGTCGCGGTAATAGCTTTCAGGGGTTTACTAAAGAGGGTGAAGTAGTGCTGAAGTGGGCCAGAAAGCTTTTAGCTGACGAGGAAGGCATGAGGCAAGAGATCGCTTGCCTAAAAAACGATCTAAACGGTACATTGTCGCTTGGAGTAATACCCACGGCAATGCCATTTGCTGCACGTGTCTCAGCAAAACTTCGAGGAAAGCACCCTAATTTATCTATAGAGATTTATTCTGAGTCTACTCACCAAATCGTACGCAAGCTTAATGATTTTTCACTAGACGCAGGAATACTTTACTTCGATAATGGAGATCCAGAGACGACGGTAAAACTTTACGAAGAAAGATATGTTTTCATCGCGCCTAAGTCACTTACGGTTTCTAAAGAGAGGCAAATTACATGGACAGAAGTCGCGCAAATTCCTCTATGTCTGTTGACTCAAAATATGAAAAATCGCCAACTATTAGACCGGCACTTTTTAGATTTGGGAATCTCCCCGAGTATAGTCACTGAAGCCAGTGATTTTACCGCTGTTTTGGCTCAGGTTGCCGCGGGTAACGCAGCGACAATTGCACCTGTAAGCGTTGCAAAGACATTTTTGGATTTAAAATCCACCAAACAATTAGATTTGATCCGTCCTGTTTTGACCCACTCAGTTGGTCTTTCCATTAAAGATCAATCCCCAGTGCTGCCGATGATTGAAGCTCTTCGAAAAGCTGTTAAGTCAGCGCTATAATCATTTCAAATCGCACCTTTGATTATTTGTATTGGAATTTATCAATATTGTCTGTAAGTCTGAATTGTATACATATGTAGGCCGAGTATGGGAAAAATTGAATCAGGGATATGGAAGTCCGCTAAGGGCAAAGGGCGAGCTCACACAAAGGGTAGGCCTTTAGATGACCTTGCTTGGGCTCAGGTAAAAGACCTTCTTGTAGGTAAGCGGCTCGAGCGTGATATGCTGATTGAGCACTTGCATTTAATCCAAGATAAATTCCGGTGTATAAGTACAGCCCACATGCGAGCTTTGGCGGAAGAGATGAGAATGTCATCGGCGGAAGTGTATGAAGTAGCATCTTTTTATGCTCATTTTGATATTGTAAGAGATGGTCAACTACCTCCTCCAAAATTAACAATTCGCGTTTGTGATAGCTTATCTTGCATGATAGCTGGAGCCGACACGCTGAAAAAAAATCTAGAAGATGGCTTAGATCCATCGGAGGTACGGGTTTTGCGTGCTCCATGTATGGGCCGTTGCGATACTGCTCCGGCACTAGAGATAGGACACGCTCACATCGATAATGCTACCTTTGAAAAGGTGACAGAGGCAATTGAAAATAACCATGTGCACCCAACAATCCCGGAGTATGAAAGATTTTCAGAGTATGTCTCCTCTGGTGGGTACGAGACATTAAAATTCCTTCGTAAATCAGGTGACTGGAAAGAAGTGCAGACTAAAATCTTGGATGCTGGTCTTCGTGGGCTTGGAGGTGCGGGATTTCCTTCAGGAAAGAAATGGGAGTTTGTTAGAGCAAACGAGGGCCCAAGATATCTCGCCGTTAATGGCGATGAGGGAGAGCCGGGCACGTTTAAGGATAGATATTATCTCGAACGGACCCCACACTTATTTCTTGAAGGGATGTTGATCGCAGCCTGGGCGGTTGAAGCCGAGAAAGCATATATCTACATGCGGGATGAGTATCCATCCGTTCTTAAGATATTAAAGGATGAAATCATAAAATTAGAAAATGCAGGTATTGTTAAAGAAGGTTATATTGACCTTCGCCGTGGAGCCGGTGCCTACATTTGTGGCGAAGAGAGCGCAATGATAGAAAGTATAGAGGGGAAACGTGGTATTCCGCGGCATCGACCTCCATTTGTTGCGCAGGTCGGAATATTTGGTAGACCCACGCTTGTGCACAATGTGGAAACGCTACATTGGATAGCGCGAATATGCCGCGAGGGTGGTGAGATATTTTCTGGAACGAAAAAAAATGGTAGAATAGGTTTGCGTAGCTATTCAGTTTCCGGAAGAGTAAAAAACCCTGGTGTTCATCTTTTGCCATCTGGTTCTACTATTCTAGATATTATTGATGCGTGTGGCGGTATGTTAGATGGTCATACCTTCAAAGCGTATCAGCCTGGTGGGCCGTCGTCGGGTCTATTGCCTGCATCTATTAATGATGTTCCAATGGACTTTGATACCTTGCAGTCACTGGACACATTCATTGGGTCTGCAGCGGTGGTTATTTTATCTCAAGTGGACAAGCCGCGAGATGCCGCATTAAATATGCTCAAATTTTTTGAAGATGAGAGCTGTGGGCAGTGCACGCCATGTAGAGTAGGGTGTGAAAAGGCAGTCAAACTGCTTGAGCAGCCAAAGTGGGATGCAGAGCTGCTAACAGATATTTGTACTGCAATGGGAGATGCTTCGATTTGTGGATTAGGCCAAGCTGCTTCAAACCCTATAAAGTTGACATTACGGCATTTCCCCGATGAGGTATGAGCAATGAGTGAAAAGATCGAATTCGTACTTGATGGTGAGATTGTCTATGCGGAAAAAGGACAATCGATTTGGGAAGTTGCGAATGGGAAAGGCCTGAAGATACCGCATTTATGTCACAAGCCCAAGCCAGGATATCGGCCGGACGGAAATTGTAGAGCATGCATGGTTGAAATAGAAGGCGAAAGGACACTAGCAGCTTCATGTATACGAGAGCCACAACCTGGAATGGTTGTCAATTCCGCCACTCCGCGCGCTGAGGCTGCTAGGAAAATGGTGGTGGAAATGCTAGTTGCTGATCAGCCTCAAAGAGAAGTAGCTCATGATAAATCTAGCCATTTCTGGGACATGGTTGAATTAAATGATGTACAAGAAAGTAGATTGCCACGACTAGAGCAGGATCGCGTTCCAATTTTGGATGATTCTCATGTGGCAATGTCTGTCAGTCTCGATGCATGTATTCAATGTGGCTTATGTGTGCGCGCTTGCCGAGAAGTTCAAGTAAATGACGTAATCGGAATGTCAGGGCGTGGTCATAACTCTTACCCAACATTTGATATGGCAGATCCCATGGGGTCTTCAACTTGTGTAGGTTGTGGTGAGTGCGTTCAGGCTTGTCCTACAGGTGCCTTAATGCCCTCTTCAGTGGTTGGCGATGATCAAATAGGTGATAGTAAAGATTACGATAAGGAAGTGAAAAGCGTTTGCCCTTTTTGCGGGGTAGGATGTCAAGTTTCCTTGAAAGTGAAAGACAACAAAATTAAGTTTGTAGAAGGGATCAATGGTCCTGCGAATGAGGGAAGGCTTTGTGTTAAAGGCAGATTTGGTTTTGATTACATTCATCATGATCATCGGCTTACAAAGCCATTAATAAGAAGAAATGATGCGCCCGAAAAGGGTTTGAACGTTGATCCAAACAATTGGTCTGATTTTTTTCGAGAAGCAACATGGGATGAAGCGCTGGATTTTGCTGCGAAAGGCTTAAGAGATCTAAGAGACGAGCAAGGTGGGCAGACCGTTGCTGGCTTTGGAAGCGCGAAATGCACCAACGAAGAGGCGTACTTATTCCAAAAATTCATTCGCCAAGGTTTTGGTCACAATAATGTCGATCATTGTACCAGGTTATGTCACGCATCCTCTGTTGCTGCGTTGATGGAAAATGTTGGATCTGCTGCTGTTACGGCTACATTTAATGAGATTGAAAATGCAGATGTTGCTATAGTAATTGGTGCTAACCCGATAGAAAACCACCCGGTTGCCGCAACCTATTTCAAGCAGTTTGCAAAGCGAGGTGGAAAACTAATTGTAATGGATCCACGCGGTCAGGCATTGAAAAGATTTGCAAGCCACATGCTTCAATTTCGTCCGGGAGCGGATGTTTCCATGCTTAATGCAATAATGCATGTCATTGTTGAAGAGGGTCTTTACGATAAGCAATATATAGAAGCGTATACGGAAAATTGGGAGGCAGAAAAGGCCCACTTGAAAAACTTCTCACCTGAAAAAATGAGTGAGATTTGCGGTGTCGAGCCGGGGGTTTTGCGAGATGTGGCTAGGACATTCGCAGGCGCCCAAGCTGCAATGATTTTTTGGGGTATGGGGGTTTCACAGCACATACATGGTACGGATAACAGCAGGTGTTTGATCTCTTTATCACTTATGAGTGGTCAAATAGGTAGGCCAGGAACCGGATTGCATCCGCTGCGAGGGCAAAATAATGTGCAAGGTGCATCTGATGCAGGGCTGATCCCAATGTTTCTTCCTGATTATCAGACGGTGACAGATCAAAGTGTCAGGAATTCATTTACATCAGTTTGGAATTCTGGAGACTTCAGTGCTGAAAAGGGTCTTACTGTCACTGAGATAATGGATGCAGTCCACGACAATAAAATAAAAGGCATGTACATACTGGGAGAAAATCCCGCCATGTCTGATCCAGATGTTGAGCACGCGCGAGATGCTTTGGCAAAGTTAGAGCACCTTGTTGTCCAAGACATATTTATTACTGAGACCGCAAATTATGCAGATGTAATTTTACCCGCTGCAGCATTTGCCGAAAAGTCAGGAACGGTTACAAATACAAATAGGCAGGTACAAATGGCAAGGCCGGCTGTCGTGCCTCCGGGACTGGCAAAGGCCGATTGGTGGATAGAGGTTGAGCTCGCCAAAAGAGTTGGGCTGGATTGGAGCTATAAAGATCCGTCAGAAGTTTTTAATGAAATGGCGATAAACATGCGGTCGCTAGATAATATTACTTGGAGCCGTTTGGAAAACGATAGTGCAGTAACCTATCCATCACTATCAGAAACTGATCCTGGGCAGCCTATTGTTTTTGGTGAAGGGTTTCCAAGACCAGAGGGCCGTGCAAAATTTACGCCCGCATCGGTAATTGCACCAGATGAGACTCCAGACGCAGAGTATCCTATGATATTAACCACTGGAAGGCTATTGGAGCATTGGCACACTGGCTCTATGACGCGAAGGTCAAAGGTGCTCGACGCAGTAGAACCTGAAGCCAATTGCTCACTGCATCCAAAAACTCTAAGGAAATTAGGTGTAGCACCGGGCGAGTTTGTAAAATTGACAACGAAGCGTGGGAATATAGCCTTAATGGCTCGCTCTGATAGAGCGGTATCAGAGGATATGGTGTTTCTGCCATTTGCATATGTTGAGGCAGCAGCAAATATTTTGACGAACTCGGCAATTGATCCTTATGGTAAGATCCCCGAATTTAAATTTTCGGCGGTTAGAGTAGAAGCAGTCTCGAAATCCATTGCTGCTGAATAGCTATTTTTAATATTATGAGCCATGCGACTGTCTGGGTTAGATCGCTATAACCAAAACAAATGGCATCATCAAATATTACGATCGGTAATTATGCTGAATGCCTTGACAATCATGTACGAGAACTTACCCTACGACAACCTCGCTACCAGCCAGGTGTTTTTTCGGCTCCCCCCGTGAAAGACCAAGCAAGCAGCGCGTTTTAATAAAACTTTTGGACGTTGGCTCGAATAAAAAACACTGTTATGTATATGATTGTAAAAAGTAAAATTTGTATACTATTGTATTTATTGACTTTTATGTCGCAGCTTTTAAATCAAAAGGGATGTGAAACGTTATTGTTCAATAATGAACATTAAAGGCCACAAGCATCAAGGGAGGAAAAGGTGTGATTTTTAAAACTTTAAAAAACTACTTGATTGGTTCAGTAGCGCTCGCTGCTGGGGCCCTATCAATGTTTGCTACTCCTCAAATAGCGTTTGGAGAAGAGAAGCAATATTTCCCGATAGCCAGTAGTAGGGTTGGACCCTATTCTGCGATGGGTACTGGGTACTACGGTGCTCAAATTGACTACATGAACTATGTAAACATGAATGGTGGTGTCAATGGAGTTATGTTGACATGGCAAGAGTGTGAAACTGAGTATAATGCTGTGAAAACAGTGGAATGTTACCAAAGGCTTCTTGAGAAAGATGGTCAGCGGATTGTGGTGTTCGATACTTTAGGAACACCAGGTGCATACGCCGTGATTAATCGAATGGCGGAGGACAATGTTGTTCTTGCTCAGTATGGATACGGACGTACCGATGGTGCGGATGGTCGCGTGTGGCCATGGGTGTTCAATGCTGCTAGCCATTATTGGTCACAAATTGCTGTGAAAATGAAATTTATGGCAGAGCAAGAAGGTGGCGTCGACAAAATGAAGGGTAAAAAGATCGTACACCTTCACATCGATTCCGCATATGGTCGTGAGCCATTACCGGCGATGCGTTCAATTGCAAAAGATTGGGGCGTAGAGCTTGTTGAGATTTCAATACCGCCACCCGGATTGGAGCAAGGGTCTCAGTGGCTTCAAATCAGAAAAGAGCAGCCGGATTGGGTAACTTTCTGGGGAGCTGGTTCTGGTATGAATTCTACTGCCATGACAAATGCTGCAAGAATTCGTTTCCCAAGAGATCGCATGATGTATGTTACATTTGGTGCGGCCGAAGAGGATATGTACCCTGCGGGTGATGCAGCGGTCGGAACATACGCCGTTGCAAACGCGCTGCCCGGTGCAGATTATCCATTGGTTGCTGCAATCAAAGAGCAAGTATATGGTGCTGGAAAAGGTAACCTTAACGACGATAGTCGTGTTGGTTCAGTTTATTGGAACCGTGGTCTAGGCGCTGCTGTAATGTGGATCGAAGCTTTGAAAAATGCTCAAGAAATGCATAACAAAGTTGGAAAAGCTGTTACAGGCGCTGAATTCAGAGATGGGTACGAAGCTCTGAATATGACTGAAGCTCGTCTTGGCGAAATAGGCGTCAAAGGAATGGTAGCGCCGTTTAGCATTTCATGTGCTAACCATGAGGGTGCTGGTAAATTTGCTGTGATGCAGTGGGATGGTGAAAAGTTCAATCAAGTAACTGGTTGGGAGGCTCCTATGGATCCTGCTTACATCAGGGGGCTTGTTGAAGCTTCAGCAGCAAAGTTCGCAGCTGAAAACAACATCACTCCTAAGGTTTGTCCATAAGACATTAAAAAAAATAAGACCAGCGGGTAAACCGCTGGTCTTATTGCAAATGTACAACTAATAGGTAAGCATAGATAGTTATTGACCAGTCAATAAGCTAAAAACATGCGGCCAAATACTGAGAGAGAATAAATGACTGGGAATTCCGATAATATTTTAGAGATAAATAGTATTGAGGTCATGTATGATAGCGTAATTTCTGCACTTCATGATGTGTCTCTTAATGTACCGAAGGGTAAAATTGTTGCGCTCTTGGGCGGTAATGGCGCCGGTAAAAGTACAACGTTAAAGTCAATATCTACGATGTTGGCAGCAGAACGAGGAAAAGTCACAAAAGGTAGTATTGTTTACGATGGGACTGAGGTAAAAAATCAAAACCCTTACGAAATGGTTATGTTGGGAATGGTGCAAGTACTCGAGGGAAGAAGATGCTTTGGTCACCTAACCGTAGAAGAAAACATTATTGCTGGGGCATATTCCCGCAAATTATCAAAGTCACAAATTAAAGATGAATTAGAGAAGATTTACGGTTACTTCAATCGTTTGCGCGATCGTAGGAAAAGCCAGGCGGGCTTTACATCGGGTGGAGAGCAGCAGATGATAGCTGTTGCGAGAGCCATGATGGCAAAACCAAAGATGCTTCTGTTAGATGAACCATCTATGGGATTGGCACCTCAGCTAGTTGCGGAAATTTTCAATATTGTAAAAGAACTGAATGAAAAAGAGGGGGTCAGTATTTTGCTGGCAGAGCAGAATACCAACGTTGCACTGCGTAACGCTGATTACGGGTATATAATTGAAACAGGCCACGTAATGCTTCATGGCTCAGCTGATGAACTACTTAATGACGAAAAAGTTAAGGAACTCTATCTTGGTATATCGAAGGAAGGGCGAAAGAACTTCCGTGACGTATTACGGGAAGAAGAAACTAAAAAACTAGCTT
>JBJLGG010000018.1:0-25898 GCA_045564995.1 Paracoccaceae bacterium
AGGACGCCGGCAATATCCTCAATTGAACCATTAGGATTATCACAGTAACGAAATGCAATCAGATCCTGATCTTTCATTTTCTCAATGTCATTAACATTGGCATTATAATTTCCATCATGGTGCGCGATTGGTATTTTAATAACATTGGAGAGACTATACTTTTGAGTAAATACACTGTCAGTGGTTTCGACCTTCAAGGCCACGGTTTTACAAATATATTTTAAGCCGGAATTGCGAAGAAGGGCTCCAGGTAACAGTCCTGTTTCAGTTAGAATTTGAAAGCCATTACAAATCCCCACTATGTATCCGCCACGCTCGCCGTGAGATACAATTGATTTACATATTGGAGAATTAGCAGCAATTGCTCCAACCCTTAAATAATCGCCAAAAGAGAACCCCCCCGGAATGGCCACAAGATCTATTCCTTTTTCAAGTTCAGAGTCCTTATGCCAAATTTTTGAAACTTCAAAGCCAACCATTTCTAATGCAACTGTGAGATCTCTATCGCAATTAGAACCAGGGAAAACTATTACTGCTGCTTTCATTAGAGAAGCTCTATCTCAAAATTTTCAATGACAGTATTAGCTAGCATCTTGTTGCACATATTTTCTATTTTAGACCTAACCTGGCTTTTGTCAGATCCTTCTATGTCAAGTTCGATTACTTTACCTTGCCTTACTCCGGTAACGCTTTCAAATCCGATATTATTCAGCGCGTGCTTTATAGCCTCACCTTGTGGGTCAAGAACTCCATTTTTTAACATTATCTTTATACGGGCTTTCATTTTGTCCTTACTTAACTAATCTAGGCTCAGTTAATTGAGATTTAGTTGACTGAATCACGCCTAGCCTCATCGCTACCTCTGTGTAAGCATCAGTTAAATTACCCAAATCTCTACGAAACACATCTTTGTCTAACTTTTTACCGGTGTCGATATCCCACAACCTACAGCTATCAGGACTGATTTCATCGGCAACTACTAATCTTTGAAACTCCGATTCAAAAACTTTACCTATTTCAATTTTGAAGTCGACCAGTCTGATACCTACGCCATAAAATATTCCAGACATAAAATCATTTACTCTTAGTGCTAGACTCAGAATTTCGTCCATTTCTTGATGAGAGGCCCACCCGAATGCTGCTATATGTTCCTCTGAGACCAGAGGATCACCTAAGCTATCATCCTTGTAGCAATACTCAACTAAAGGCCGAGATAATTGAGTTCCCTCTTCCAAGCCGAGCCGATCACACAAGGTGCCAGCAGCAAAATTTCTAACTATAATCTCTAACGGAATTATCTCACAAGAAGAAATAAGTTGTTCGCGCATATTAAGTCGTTTTAAAAAGTGCGTAGGTATACCTATATTGTTAAGACCCGACATAAAAAATTCACTAAGTCGATTATTTAAAACGCCTTTACCTTCGATGATTTCTTTCTTTTTTGCATTAAATGCCGTCGCATCATCCTTGAAATACTGCACTAAAGTACCTGGCTCAGGACCCTCGTAAAGAATTTTTGCTTTACCTTCATAAACTTTGGTACGTCTGGGCATCTAAAAACTTTCAAAAACATCATCGGAAACGCCTTTCTAATACTAAAACAAAAGTATTTGGGCAACCAGTTCAAAACTTAATAAAATACATTTAAATTAGATAGATATTTAAAATTTTGATTTTTCTTATTTAATTCATAACGATACACTAAATTACTGGAAATTCTTGTTATAATAGTCGGCTTTGAATTAATCAATGTCGTAAACTGGAAAGTTCAATTTACCTAAAGAATAGAAAGCTGTGGATAATATATTTTTTTGCCAATCTTTTACATAGATTAAAGGAATAGGTATGGAAGAAGAAGACGATATCATTCTAGCTGACTTGGACGATGAAGAACTTGTCCAACAAATGTTTGATGACCTTTACGACGGGCTCAAAGAAGAGATCGAAGAAGGGGTTAATATTCTTTTAGAACGGAAATGGGAGCCTTATCGCATTCTAACTGAAGCTCTTGTAGGCGGCATGACAATAGTAGGTCAAGATTTCAGGGATGGAATATTATTTGTCCCCGAAGTTTTACTCGCCGCCAACGCGATGAAAGGAGGAATGGTCATACTTAAACCCTTACTCGCAGAAACCGGAGCACCTCGAGTTGGGAAAATGGTGATTGGAACTGTGAAGGGCGATATTCATGATATTGGTAAGAATTTGGTTTCGATGATGATGGAAGGTGCTGGGTTTGAGGTTGTAGACTTGGGAATTAATAATCCAGTAGAGAATTATCTGGATGCACTGGAAAAAGAAGAACCAGATATTCTTGGTATGTCCGCTTTATTGACCACCACAATGCCGTACATGAAAGTCGTTATCGATACAATGATAGAGCAAGGCATCAGAGAAGACTATATTGTTTTGGTTGGTGGAGCTCCTTTAAACGAGGAATTCGGAAAAGCTATTGGAGCAGATGCATATTGCCGCGACGCCGCAGTTGCGGTTGAAACAGCAAAGGAATTTGTTGCTCGCAAACATAATCAGCTTTCAGCGTAATTTAAAAATTAAGTTGGGGTACCAGTCGATCTGGACTAAACACTGGAATTATTATCAATTTATTGATTATCTAATTCGCTCTTAACTATTTTTTTAATTCTATTTACCATCGCATTTAATCCATTGGATCTTTGGGACGACAAGTGCTCAGTCAAACCAAGCCTCTCTAATTCAATTACGGCATCGATTTTTAAGACCGCTGAGAGCGGAACGCCATTATATAGACTTTTTAACAAAGAAATTAGTCCCCGGACTATAATAGCATCGCTGTCACCATCAAAATAAAATATATCATTTTCAATGGTTGGATGCATCCAAACTTGGCTTGCGCATCCATCTACTTTTGTTGCTTCAACTTTCAAAGCATCATCTAGGAAAGGCATATTTTTTCCTTTCTCGATTATGTATCGGTAGCGATCTTCCCAATCATCAATAAATTCAAAATCCTCAACAATCGCATTAAATTCTGCTGTCGACATTTTTTTCTCCCTGATGGTTCTAGCGCTATGTGATTTGCAATTGTTTGAAGTGCACTAATAAGTTATATTTAGATAACTTATTACAAATTTCAAAATTATAATTAAAATTCAAGATGCGCTTCTATAAACTATTTTTACCAACATTACTTCTTTGTGTGGGGTGCGCCTCGGGCCCCAATATCTTTGGCTCATCATCAAAAGAAAAAACAAGTAATATCGATACTAACCCTCTTATTCCAAAAGAAAATTTAATAACACGAAGTAACAAAAGTAAATATACTGGAGAATTAGTTTATAAGGTAACTGATGTGGAGTTAAGCGCCACACAGGCTGATGATTTTATATTAGTTGTTTCTGGAGTAACAGAAAACAATGTAGCTTATGAGCCTCGCCTCATTCAAATAACCCCAAAACAACCAAATACTTTAAGGTTTTCATTTAAAGCAATTCACGAACCTAATAAAAGAAAAGACGAAGGGACAATTACGACCGCAATTACTATTATCCCCAAAGAATTAGAGAATATTGAGAAGATATTAATTGAAAGCAAAAAATCTACTTTCGAGTTGGAACTGTAAATTAAATCTTGATGGTTGTAATATTTTTTCCCTGTAAAACCAAACCAACCTTACCATCGCACAATTCGAGCGCCTCTCTGCCAAAAATCTGGTTTCTCCAACCAGATAAAGCAGGCACTGCTCTTTCACCCGATGCTATACTGTCCAAGTCTGAACTATTGGCTATTAATTTAGCCGCAACGCCAAGTTCCTCTGATTTTGCCTTCAACAAAACACGTAACATATCAGAAAGGGCAGAATTACCATTTAAACTTTTAGGCACTTTAGTAACGTAATTAACTTGTTCAAATTTTAAATCTTCTGCAGCCTTTATAGAGTCGAGAATACCTTTGGCTATTTTACCCTTGCGTGCGTCACGTAATAAAAGTCTGCTTCGACTTAAATCATCAAACGATTTTGGTTTTAAAGAAGCTAACTCCATTAACGCATCATCCTTCAAGACACGATTTCTTGGAATATTATTTTTTTGGGCATATGTTTCTCGGAACTCCGCTAATCTAGCAACAATTGCTAAAAACTTACTGGAGTTTGAACGGGTCTTAATCCTTCTCCAAGCTTCATTTGGGCGCGTTATGTAAGTTTCAGGATTTTTTAAAATATTCAACTCTTCTTCTAACCAAGTTTCTCTTTGATTGCGCTTCAATTGCTCTTTAAGATACTCGTAAATTTGTCGTAAATGAGTTACGTCAGCAAGAGCATACTGCTGTTGGTTATTACTGAGAGGCCTCAAAGACCAATCTGTAAACCTGGATGACTTATCTAAATTAATCTTGCAAATAGATCGAACCAAAGTCTCGTAGCCGACTTGTTCACCGAAACCACAAACCATAGCAGCAAGTTGAGTATCAAAAAGTGGACTTGGAATTATATTTTGGTCATGAAAAAAAATTTCAAGATCCTGTCTTGCTGCGTGAAATACTTTTACAATATCAGAATCTAAAAATAGTTTATAAAGTGGCGATAAATCTAAATTGCCCTCTAATGGATCTATAAGAACAGCACGGTTTTCCTGGTCACCTGGTATTGCTAGTTGGATTAAACACAGTTTTGGATAGTATGTTCTTTCCCGTAAAAATTCTGTATCAACGGTAATATAATCAAAATTGTAAGCAAAATCGCAAAATTGCGATAATTCTGATGTAGTTTTAATAATATTCATTTAATCTCACATAATGATCAAATCAGACCTTCCAAGACAAAATTGCTCCAGCGTCTTAGGGTACAGCAGATGTTCTTTTTCTAACACTCTTGACTTAATAGCCTCAACATTATCCTCAGGAAATATTGGCACTGTCGCTTGGCCTAAAATCCGACCACAATCTAATTTACGAGTTACTTCATGTACCGTACATCCAGTTACTTCCTCATGATTTTCTAATACTCTTTCATGAGTGTTTAAACCTATATATTTTGGTAACAATGATGGGTGAATATTTAAAATTTTGCCCTGCCATAGATTTACAAATTTTGATGATAGTACTCTCATGAAACCAGCTAAGCAAATGATATCAATATTATAATTTTCTAACTCTTTTTGAATAGCTGCCTCAAAATTCAAATCACAACCAGCTAGCTTTTCAGCTTCAATACAAACTGTTGGTATTTTCATTTTCTTTGCTTTGTTTAAGCCAATAGCATCTCGTTTATTTGATAGAACAAGCGTTGGCAAAGCAAATTGCAAGGTTTGCATACTTTTTACCAGAGCAACCATATTTGAACCCGAACCAGATATAAAAATCGCAACTTTTTTTGTCACAAAAGTTCCCCAGAAAATGACACTCTATTTGAGTCATTAATGATCCCAATTTCAAATATTCGATCATAAAAATCCCCAAGTAATTGCTTGACTAAATCCTTACTTGCGGCAGGTACAATCAGCGCCATTCCAATACCACAGTTGAAAGTTTTCAACATCTCTGTGGGATCAACAGACCCAACGGCTGCTAACCATTTAAAAACTGGAGGTAGAGGCCAGCTACCAAGATCAATCTCTAGTCCCTGCCCGGGTTCCAGAATTCTAATAATGTTTTCGGTTAAACCACCGCCGGTAATGTGGGCCAGAGCAACTACATGACCTGTCTTCACAGCTTCGAGGCAAGATTTAACATAAATTTCTGTGGGAGTTAGGAGCTCAGATCCCAAAGTCTTTTCAGAAAATGGACATGGAGATTGTAAATTAAGGCCCGAAATTTCGACTATTTTTCTAACAAGCGAAAAACCATTTGAGTGAATGCCACTAGAGGGTAACCCAAGTATTAAATCGCCGTTGTTTATGCTTCTTGGAAGATGATTACCTCTTTCAAATGCACCAACGGCAAATCCAGCAAGGTCAAAATCTGCATTCTTGTACATACCCGGCATTTCTGCCGTCTCGCCACCAACCAATGCGCAATTAGATCTTAAGCAACCCTCTGCAATACCACTTATAATTTGGGTGGCTTTTTCCAGATCAAGATTGCCAGTCGCAAAATAGTCAAGAAAAAACAGAGGTTCTGCACCCTGGCAAATTAGATCATTGACGCACATCGCAACCAAATCTATTCCGATAGTATCCAATGTTTTTAACTCAATTGCGATACGAAGCTTTGTTCCAACTCCATCAGTTGCCGAAACTAATATTGGGTCGGCAAAACCAGCATCTTTTAAATCAAATAGAGCACCAAATCCTCCTAAACCAGAAACAACACCGGTCCTAGATGTCTTGCTGGCTAAGGGTTTAATATTATCGATAAGTTTATTTCCAGCATCGATATTTACCCCAGACTGAGCGTACGTTAAACCAGTAAGATTTGATTTCATAAGTGATACCCTTCCTGCACTAAATTGGGGCTTAAATGCAAACAAGGAAAACTTCAACGCGAAACACTTGACGTCTGCTTTAGATGTGATAGCACACCAGTATGGAGGGCCTGTAGCTCAGTTGGTTAGAGCAGAGCGCTCATAACGCTTTGGTCGCAGGTTCGAGTCCTGCCGGGCCTACCATTAAGTTAGTTGCCTCTTTGCAGCTATTCTGAATTCCGCCCTCAACCCTCCATATTTTTTTGATTTTAGTAATTTTAAACTACCGCCATGTGCTTGGGCTATATCTGATGCAATAGGCAACCCCAAACCAACACCCATACCTTTGTCTTGGTTTCTTGCAGGATCTAAACGGCTAAATGGCTTAAGAGCTTCAGAAAGCATTTCGGCTGGGATACCTGGGCCATCATCTTCTACAATAAAATTGATATGGTCCTCATCAATAATAACTTTTAGATTTGCAAGCGTTCCATAGCGAAGTGCGTTACCTATAATATTGTCCAAAGCCCGCCTAATCAAAGACGGACGCATTAAATATGTCCCACTATTTTTATTGTCCGCAATATCGAGTTTAGCACCAGATCTTCTATAATCAGATTCTATGCTTTCTATAATGCTTGAAACTGACAAAAGTTCGAAATTTGATTTCTCGCTATCTTGTGCTTTAGCAAAAGTTAGAAACTCATCTAACATGAGATTCATCTCTTCCAAGTCACGCTCTAAAGGCTCTTTATCATCAACTTCCAACATAGAGATCCCCAACTTCAACCTAGTTAGAGGTGTCCTAAGATCATGACTTACACCTGATAATATCATTGTCCTCTGCTCAATGTGTCTTTCGATCCTATTGCGCATTTCTAAAAAAGCATTTCCAGCAGCCTTGACCTCGATTGCTCCTGATGCGGTATAAGGAACTGTCTGACCGCGACCGAAAGCCTCTGCAGCGGTAGCTAAGCGCGTGATTGGTCTCAATTGATTTCTTAAATATACAAATGCAATTAAAGTAAAAAAAGCCCCAAAAACGACCATATTTACAATTAACTGATGAGGGTTTGAAGCCGACACACGAGCCCGCTCAAAACGCAGCTGAAAATCCATTTCAGCCAATTTTAAAGTGACCGTCACATAATCATCGTCAAGTAAATCTACATTCTGAACCCACTTCAGATCATACAACTCTCTAATAACAACTATACCCGAAACATCATAAAAGCGCCGTCTATTTAAAACCTGTTGATCAGTAGTTCCAATCTCTAATAGTTCCATGTTCAACGACTTACTTAAGCTGAGAGCAGTACCGATCTCCGACTTTTCAACTGTATTTGCTATTAGTTCAATTTGAGATGCTACAGTTCTTGTCATTTGCTCTGTGACACCTTCAAAATGCCGTTTAATTATCACCACAGAAATGATAAGCTGCAGAAAGATCACAGGAAAAAGCAATATAATTGCTGCTCTCCAGTAAAGCCGCTTGGGCATATATTGTTTGATCCACCTGAACATCACTTATATGTTTAACTTATTCTTTATGATTAAGGAACGTAATATTAATGCCAAAATCATTGGAAAGTAATTCCAATCGAAGTGCTATAAAATTGCAAGATGGATTAATGCGACTTACAGCACCAAATCCCTCTCCAATGACATACAAAGGCACAAACACATATATTTTGGGACAAAAAGAACTAATAATTATCGATCCAGGCCCAAACTCTAAAACACACTTACGTAACTTACTCGAAGTTATTCCAGCAAACGCTAAGGTTACTCATATTTTAGTAACCCATTCTCATTTGGATCATAGTGAGCTTGCACCAACTCTATCGAAAATAGTAAATGCTCCCACATTTGCATTTGGAAAAGCATTAGATGGGCAATCTAACAATATGAAAAATATATGCAAAATGGGTTTAGTATCAGAGTCATTTGGAATTGATATGGAATTTGTTCCTCATTATTTTTTGCAGGACAAAGAAAAAATAATTTCATCTGAATGGGAAATAGTGGTTCATCATACTCCCGGCCATCTTTGCAACCATGTCTGCTATCAGTATTTCGATATATTATTCACAGGCGATCACGTTATGGAGTGGTCTACATCGGTTATTTCGCCGCCTGAAGGCGACGTTTCTCAATTTATAAATTCATGTAAAAAAATAAATAAGCTTCGATGCCAAAAATTTTATCCGGGCCATGGACTTCCCGTCGAAAACCCTAGTGGACGGATAGCTGAGTTAATTGAGCATCGAAAAAAAAGAGAAATAGAAATTCACAATTTTCTCATAAATAATGAAGCAACTATTTCTCAAATTACAAAAAATGTATATTTGGGCATTGATCAAAAATTACTAAGTGTAGCGTCAAGAAATGTTAAGGCTCATTTGATTGATTTGATTATAAAAAAGCAGGTTAAAGTTGATGATCTATCGTCCGATAATGCGATATTTTCATTAATATAAGTTTTTTCAAAAAATAATTTCTTACCACTAGACTAGTGAATTACCTATTGTTATACGAAACGAGTGTTCCGGCGTAGCTCAGCGGTAGAGCAGTTGACTGTTAATCAATTGGTCGTTGGTTCGATCCCAACCGCCGGAGCCAATTAGATGGCAGTAATATTATATCTACGGTGCCACCCACGTGGAAATCGCAGGATCCCCTGTTTTATATAAAGCTCTCTGATGTAAAGCTCCCAAGTATAGCAGATCGAGTTCTCTTATATCACATCGAAGAACGGCAAAGTTATCTTGCTCTGGAAGTTTCTGGTAATCAAACGGACCATTTATTTCGATACCTGGAGATGGCTTTGAACCGTACGAAACACGAGATTGGATTGGAATTTTATTCCATTGATCCTCAACTTTCGACCCTGTCAATATATCAACAACTACTGAGGCCCTTATCTGAAACTTGGCTTTTGGGATCCAAATATGTAGACCAGCAAGGTTATTTTTTTTTAGTGAAAATACTTTGTTCGTTTGGATGTCAGTGTGAATTTCTAGGCAATTGGCTATTCGGTCTGCACGTCTAAGGACAACAGTTCTCATTGTCGGAAACCCTTCTTCAGAAATTGTAGAGAAAGTAGGATTCTTAGCGACAGATTTTGGGTCTGCGACGCCACGCGTCAACAACGACCATGCATGATCTAGAAACTCACCCAGATCAAGAAATTGCTTCATTTAGCTTTCTTATTTTTTTTTGAAAGAGTATCAATTTGTTGATTTGCTGCTTGCAATCTAGTTTCCAATTTTCGAACCAAAGCTGAGAGAAACACATCTTTTTGAAGCCTTTTTTTTAGGTTTGCAGAAGTAATTACCTTCGCTGATAAACCAGACGATCCTGCCAAAACGCTGACTGTTCGATCAGATTTTAAAACTAACGAGGCTTCCCCAAATAATTCGTTTGGGCCAAATGAATTCAGTTTTACTCCATCTGCACTAATTATTTCAGCTGATCCATCAAGAACTAAATAAGCAGAGGCAGATTTATCACCTGCTTTATATACAATTTCGTTTGGTTCCCAAAAATTCACATCGTTTTTTGATTTCATCTTATTAGGATCCAAGTCTAATTAATTATGTACATCAGGGAGTTACCATAAAAATAAACATAAACATAGTGATATGTCTAAATTTACAGTTTTCAATAATTGTATGTATTTCAAGATTCAGTGATTTTTTGATCACTTAGTTTGTAAAAAAAATTTTAAATTCTAGTAGCATTTTCCCATGCGACTAAAAGATCACCATAAGAAATCTCGTCAATATCCCCACTTTTCTCCTGAACCAGTTTACTCAGCTCTTCCTCTAAAGCTTCAACCTGTGTGTCCGAAAGACTATTCAATGCTGATTGACTTATTATATTAGAAAGTTTTTCGTATATTTCGTGACTAAGCATTTCGCCCTCCACTCAGACCTTTAACTGATAAGAAGGAAAGTAATCTGCCATTTCGAGCCAGTTTTACTCAAAATTGGCGCGACTTTAAGTAAAAGTGTCTGATCTTTGCGATTTCTAGTTACGAACTCACTATACAAAATTATTCGAAATATATCAAATAGTGGTTAAAAGTATGTAGGTGACAAAAGCAAATGAAGATAGTTTTGGTCGAACCGGAAATACCACACAACACTGGTGCTATAGGAAGAACTTGCGTAGCTCTTGATTTGGAACTGATACTAATTAAGCCTTTAGGTTTTGCTATCGACGACACCAATGTAGCTCGTTCAGGGACGCGATACTGGAAACACATAAATTTGAGTCAATATGACAATTGGGGTCACTTTATAAGTCAAAATAGACCTAAAAAAGAGGAAATATTTTTCTTTGAGGAGACCGGGCAAACTAGTTTTTATGATGCACAATATTCAAGGAACG
This sequence comes from Paracoccaceae bacterium, assembly GCA_045564995.1. Lineage (GTDB taxonomy): Bacteria > Pseudomonadota > Alphaproteobacteria > Rhodobacterales > Rhodobacteraceae > Salinivivens. Next base: position 10,775 of record JBJLGG010000018.1, read on the forward strand.
CATATTTAATCTTTGGTTCTGAGTCAAAAGGCTTACCCCAAGAAATTATCCAAAAAATGCCTGATAGAGTCTTCTCGTTACCGATGAGAAACTCAAAGGTAAAATCGTTAAATCTATCAAATGCAGCAACTGCTGCTATATATCAAGCGATGAAATTTCATTGGTAGTTAAAGTAATCAAAACTTAAATCTAGTATTCACAAGCCCAAATAAGCCAATGTAGTAATACAGTAACACTATTTCAGGTTTAAGATGGGCATTTGCATTTTTGCTAGAAACAATTGCAACTGACACGTTTACTGAACATCAGAGGCAGTGTGGGCGAATGAGCGTCCTGTAAGCAGGGAACCAACATTTATCTTAGGTCTCAAAAGTTTTAGGTGACACCAATGTACAGGCACAGTGTCACCTTATTTTTTTCTGGATAATTATCGAAACACATTCATCAAACTAAAATAGAATTATTTGATAAATAAATTTCAAATTGACGAGTAACCGACGTCACACCTTGCAGCTAAAATAAGATCATTTAAATGTATTTTTTTTATTTTATGACTCCACCAATAAACTGTTACACTTCCCCATTCGGTTACAATTTTTGGATGGTGACCCTCCTCTTCGGCGATCTTGCCTACCTTATTGGTAAAAATAAGCGCTTTCTCAAAATTTGAAAAATTATATTTACGATGTAACTGCGTCACTCCACTTTTCTCTATTAGCGACCATTCTGTTTCTGAGACAAATTGATTTATTTCTTCAGCACTTGCAGGCTCAGCATCAGCTTGACACGCAACACAAACTTTTTCATGAATACCAGACATTTGAAACTCCGATATGTGATTTTTATTATATGGCTAAATAATACTTGGCAAAATAAATAAGCGAAGATATTTACAGCCCAACTGCATCAGTTACTGAACTCATAACGTTTCCGACTGCACCACCAACTCCGTTCGCGACATCAGTGATTTGTGAACAGCTGGCCAAAAACAAGACAGAGATAAGAATAAACTTTTTCATTTACTAGATCCTCTCAGAAAATATTAATAGACGATTTGAGAAATCGACCGAAGTACTATAAAGGTAAGCTACAATAAACTAGAATATTGGTAAATAACTTTCATTGAAGGATGTACAAATGCCAGCAGTAAATACTCCAATCTGTGAATTTGGTTGGCAAGCCAAAAATTTTTCTCTTCCATCAACTGATAACGAAATAATCGAGCTTAACAGGGCACGTGGTCGTAAAGGCACCCTTGTTATGTTTATATGTAATCACTGTCCCTATGTGGTTAGCACGCTTGATGAAATTATCTTTGAGGCTAATGAACTAATTAAAAATGAAATTGAGGTAATAGCCATTTCCTCAAATGATGTCTCAACCCATCCTGAAGATAGCTTTGAAAACATGAAGCAGCTTTCCAAGGATAAAAATTTTCCATTTCCATACTTGTATGACGAAACTCAAGAAGTGGCCAAGGCTTACAATGCGGCCTGCACACCTGACTTTTTTGGATTTAATTCCGAATTAAGTCTTCAGTACCGAGGACGTCTGAGTAATAAAAAAGAAAACTCGACGGAATTGCGACGAGAGCTTTTTGGGGCAATGATGGAAATTGCTGCAAGCGGAAAAGGTCCAGTAACGCAAACCCCATCCATGGGCTGCTCAATTAAATGGAAAATCTAGTTAAACACGTGTTGAGCTAGTAGAGAAGCAATTTAGCGTGCCGACATTAAATCTTTGAGGGCGCACAAAAATTTTTCAAATAATCTTCCAATTCTTGTTTTTCGTTTATTTCTTGTGTGGCGCACAAATAAAACGCCATTCTCTGCCAAGTTCGAATACATTATACTGCCTCAATTTTTTCTTAGTTATAACAAATTGATAAGGCTTATCCAAAAACTATTATATCGATCGGCAACAAGTGTGGTAAATTTGACTCTGCACTCAAAAATGAGAACCAGTTTCAAAGAACTACAAAACCGTTTCATACAAATTAAGCACAATTATTAAGAATGTTTGGCTTGTTCTGGAATGAACTCTTGAAACCTTAGACTCACCTCGCTATTTCTATTGAGACTTGAGCGCCATATAAGGAAGAAATCAATAGTTCGAAGACCACACAGTGCCCCACCCTCTCGCGATACAGGTCCGAGAGTAAACGAAAATATAATATGCCCAGAAGTTAGACTGATTGGAAGTGATGGAGACAATGTGGGTGTAGTTAGCCCTGAAAAAGCTCTAGAACTATCTGAGGAAGCCGGGCTAGATTTAGTAGAGATTTCACCTAATGCGAGTCCCCCGGTCTGTAAGATTATGGACTACGGTAAATATAAATATGAGCAACAAAAACGTGAGTCAGAAGCTCGTAAGAACCAAAAAATTATAGAAGTTAAAGAGATAAAATTTAGACCAGGAACAGATATTCACGACTATGAAGTTAAAATGCGAAGCGTAACTAAGTTTCTTGAAAAAGGTGATAAGGTAAAGATTACAATGCGTTTTCGTGGTAGAGAAATGGCTCACCAAGAATTAGGAAGAGAATTATTAGAGCGGGTAGCTGCTGATATAGAAGCTCATGGAAAAATAGAAAACATTCCTAAAATGGAAGGTCGTCAAATGACCATGATGATTGGACCGACTTACTCAAAATAAAATGTAAACTGATCTAGTTTTGCATCCCAGATTTCAATCGTGGCATTGGGCGTGAGCTATTTTCTTTGAGAAGACCGCCTACCCCCATACAGGCAAATTCACGTTCACTAGGTATGTGACCGCAAACAACCCTTGAAATTACCCAATCTGCACCATTGATTGCAGGAGACTTGGCGCACCCTGGCAAACCAATTAATGGTTTGTCAGACAACCAACCTAAGAAAAGGAGATTTCCCGGGTCTACAGGTATGCCAAATCTCAAAATATTACCACCAAGAGAATTAACAGCCGTGGGAGCAACATCGGAAATATCAGATGTTGCAGAAGCAGTTAAAATAAGAATTACATCGCTTGTGGCTTCATCTAGTGCTTCTTTTAAATTACCTGCGTCATGTGGAATATCTTTGTTGACACTTAATGATAAACCCAAAGCATCCGTTCTTTTCTTAATCGCACTTAACGCCTTTTCGGAAGTTCCTCTAGAAATTTTTGTCGTAATCAAATGCGCTGATGAATACTTTGGTTTCTTCAACCTAATTGTTCCATTCACTAAACTTGCAACTTTCTCAAGGTTGAGGGTGATCACCCCGTAACTTATAATCTTTATTGTAGCTACGATAGAACCCTTTGAAACTTGTGAGTAATTCGGGATAGTCGCAATCGTAATCATATTATCGATCGAATTAGCTTTTATAAGATATTCTTCATCGAAAACAACAATACCAGTGCTACATGCGAAGATGTTTACACGCCCTGTAGAAGCAGTGCTTTTTTTAAAGTTTTCTGGTTCTGCAATAAAATGGATGTTTTCTGCAACTCTTGTGGCAGCGAGGTTTTCCTCAGTATCATGATCGTCAAGCCTAGCGACAGCAACCTGGCCATAACCATATTTAATTAGCTTCCTGATATCTTTTTCGTCTAACAATTTTCCTTTTCTAAATCTCTCTCTTCCGCATACTAATGAATGAGCTAAAATGCCTCCTGCAGCATGTTCCGTTTGCTCCATGCCAAATTTCATTGTCTATCCTGTCGTAGTTTCGAGATTATCTCTGCAAGTATTGAAATTGCAATTTCGGCAGGATTGCTAGCACCTATATAAAGACCGATAGGACCACTAATCCTATTTGTGCGGTCCACACCAAAACCTAACCCCTTCATTCTATCTATTCTTGCAGCATGGGTCTTTTTTGACCCCAAGGCTCCTATGTAAAATGCATCACTATTTAAAGCTATTTCTAAAGCTGGATCATCTAGTTTCGGATCATGCGTTAAAAGAACTATCGCGGTGTTTCTATCAATGGATATCTTAGAAAGGGCAGTGTCTGGCCATTCTTCAATAATTGTTTCCGATTTAAAGCGCTCCGAGTTCGCGAAGCCACTTCTTGGGTCAACAACAAGTGGATCAAAGTTTGCTATTTTTGCAAGCTTGACCAAGTTTTGCGCTATGTGAACAGCACCGACGATTACTACTCTAATCGGCGAATTATGAACAGTCACAAAAATTTTATTTTCTTCTTCAAATCCTGAGAAACGCTCAGAATACCCTTCTGTCTTAAGTTTCGTTTCTCCAGTAATAATGTTCACAACGCATGCAACTGAAACTTTATTTTTTCTAAAATCTACCAGTTTTTGTAAGGTCTCAAGTGAAATTGTATGCCCAACTGGCTCAAGCATCACTCGGATTTTACCTCCACAAGCTAATCCAACTGAAAAAGCGTCTTCGTTACTTACACCATATTCAAGCAATCTAATGCTTTTTGTTTCAATTGCCTCCTGCGCTTCAGACACAACTGCACTTTCGATACATCCGCCAGACACAGAACCTTGCATTTTTCCATTTAGACCTATCGCCATCTGAGCGCCTACACGACGCGGAGCAGAACCCCATGTCTCGATAACGGTTGCTAGAACTACAGGTTCGCCTTCAGACGCCCAAGACAAAGCAACCTCTGGAATATTATCAGCCGAATATTTTGATATCATTTATTAATGCCTAACGTCTCTTCAAATGAAATAGAATAATATTCTACTCTGTACAGCTTAAACTTAAGATTGGGTCGAAACAAAATTTAAAACAAACTCTCAAAAAATGTTTATCCAATATTTTAAGCCCGATAGTAAATCCAATACTACGGTTGAACGGCATTAGTGAAAATTTAAGCCCTTTAATTTAGCTAGAAATTGTTCTCAAAAGTGTGTAACCGACAAGTATGATAAGAGAGTTGGAAATAGTGAGGCCAGATGATTGGCATTTGCATTTAAGAGATGGAACAATTTTAAAGGCTGTACTTCCATATACTTCAAAAACTTTTGGTCGAGCTATTGTTATGCCAAATCTCACTCCACCAATTAAAAGTGTTAAAGAAGCGATATTGTATAAAAATCGTATATCTGCCGCTTGCCCTGATAATCATAGCTTCAAACCCTTGATGACCATTTACCTGACGGAATCTACTGACGCTATGGATATAGCAGAGGGTTTTAGCAGAAACTTAATTTCGGCTGTAAAATTATATCCAGCCGGAGCTACAACCAATTCTTCTCATGGGGTACATAACTTTAAAAAGCTTTATAAAGTATTTGAAAAAATGGAGAAAATTGGATGCCCATTATGTGTTCACGGCGAGGTTGTGGACCCACAGGTCGATATCTTTGACCGAGAATATGTATTTATTGATAAAGTACTAGATCCAATTATAAGAACTTTCCCAAACCTAAAAATTGTTTTGGAACACATCACTACGCAAGAGGCAGTCGATTACGTTAAAACTTCAAGAAAAAACATCGCAGCAACAATCACAACTCATCATCTAGTAATAAATCGCAATTTTATATTAGCAGGCGGCATAAAACCTCACTATTACTGCTTACCAGTAGCAAAAAGAGAAAATCATCGTATAGCACTATTGAACGCGGCTGCATCTGGCAACTCATCGTTCTTTTTGGGCACGGATAGTGCTCCACATTTTGATGCACAAAAAGAAAGTGCATGTGGATGTGCAGGGTGTTTTACCGCGCTAAATACAATACCTATTCTAGCTCATTTGTTTGAGCAAGAAGGGTCACTTGAGAAACTAGAAAATTTTACAAGCATTAATGGTGCAAATTTTTATAACTTACCCTTAAATAGTGAACGTATAAAGCTTATTAAAGAAAAGGATCCAATTGAATTTCCAAATAAAGTATTTACTCCAGAGGGTGAAATCACCGTGTTTGATCCAGGATTTCCAGTATCTTGGTCGGTTAAGTCGATATAATTTTATAGGTTAAAAAATGATACCATCATCCTATTTACCAGATAATGAAATAGCCAAGCTATCTGCGCGTATGTTAATTGAAGTAGGCGCAATAGCATTCAATTCTGATACACCCTATAAACTGGCTTCCGGGTTACCCAGCCCCACTTATGTTGATTGTCGGAAGCTTATATCTTTTGCCAGAATTAGATCTACACTAATGGATTTTTTGACAATCAAAATTCTACGAGACGTGGGCATGGAAAAAATAGATAACGTTGCAGGTGGGGAAACTGCAGGCATACCTTTTGCCGCATTAGTTGCAGAAAGAATGGGCCTGCCAATGACCTATGTTAGGAAAAAACCTAAGGGCTATGGTAAAAATGCTCGTATAGAAGGAGTAATTAATTCCAATCAGACTGTCCTGCTGGTTGAGGATCTGGCGACCGATGGAGGCTCTAAGGTATCGTTCGTTGAAGCAATAAGAGAAACTGGGGCTAGTTGCACCCATACAGCAGTAATTTTTTACTATGATATATTTCCAGAAGCAGAGAGTATATTAGAAGAAAATAATATAACGCTTCATTTTTTATGTTCTTGGTGGGATATTTTAGAAGAAGCAAAGTTACAAAAATCCTTCTCCTCAAATACAATTAATGAAGTTGAAAAATTTTTGAATTCTCCCCGCGAATGGCAGAACAAGCGTCTGTAGTTGATAAAAAATTATCTGAAAAAGATTGATATTAAGTCTGCAAATTATTCACAGTATATCCACAGAATTATACAATTTGCTCACTTCTAATCATTAGTGTATTCATCCAGTAAATTAATCAGAGAGCTCTTAATGAACACGGTAGCCGCCATTAATCCTACTGGAGCAGAAATCCATTCTCCAGAGACAATGCCACACTCCACCGAAGCAGAACAACAACTTTTGGGCGCAATCTTAAGCAACAATGATGTGTTTGATAGAGCAGATTCTTTAATCAGTTCTGAACATTTTTTTGACCCAGTACATGCAAATATTTACGAGGTGGCATCCGGCAGGATTAAAAAAAATAGTATAGCATCCCCTGTTACGTTGACTACCTTTTTGAAGGATGATCCAGGCTTAAATGAACTCGGAGGGGCAAACTATTTAGCTAAACTAGCAGCTTCAGCCGTTGCGGGCTTTGCTGTCCAAGATTACGCACAATTGATTTACGACCTGGCTATACGACGCCAACTGATACTTCTTGGAAAGGATATCTCAGAACGCGCGCAGAAAATGGAAATTGATCAGGAGCCAAGAGAACAGATTGTTGATGCAGAACAAGCACTGTACCAATTGGGAGAGGCTGGAAAAACGGACAATGGCTTTAAGTCCTTTTTAAAAGCCGTAACCGAGGCAGTCGATATAGCCAATGCTGCATTTCAGCGTGACGGTGGGCTTGCAGGAATTTCAACAGGTTTCATAGACTTAGATAAGAAACTGGGAGGTCTTCACAATTCTGATTTATTAATTCTGGCAGGAAGACCTTCTATGGGGAAAACATCATTAGCAACAAACATAGCATACAATGTGGCTAGAAGTTACAAAAAAGGATTAATGAAAGACGGGACCGAAGGCTCTATAAATGGAGGTGTGATAGGCTTTTTTTCTCTAGAAATGAGTGCTGAGCAACTTGCTGCACGAATTTTATCGGAGGCAGCAGAAATTCCATCTGAAAACATTCGTCGAGGCGATATGACAGAAAAAGAATTCCGTCGCTTTGTAGATGCAGCCAAAGATTTAGAAAGTTGTCCTTTGTTTATAGACGACACGCCCGCATTACCTATTTCTCAATTAGCAGCTAGAGCACGCCGTCTAAAGAGAAAACATGGTTTAGACGTAATGATAGTGGATTATCTTCAACTTGTGAGGCCAGCCTCATCAAAAGATAGTAGAGTTAATGAGGTTTCTGAAATAACTCAGGGTATGAAAGCAATCGCAAAAGAGCTAAACATACCAGTCATTGCGCTATCTCAACTTAGCAGACAGGTAGAATCTAGAGATGATAAAAGGCCTCAATTATCTGACTTAAGAGAATCGGGCTCAATTGAACAAGACGCCGATGTTGTAATGTTTGTTTTCAGAGAAGAATATTACAAAGAACGTGAAAAACCGAGTGATCAAGACCTTGAGAGCATGGCAAAATGGCAGTCTGAAATGGAGCATCTTCATGGACGTGCAGAACTTATTATTGGAAAGCAGAGACACGGCCCAATAGGAACAATTGAACTTAGTTTTGAAGGTCAATTTACTAGATTTGGAAACATTGCAAAGGCTTGGCAAAACGAACTAGAACGATAACCTTGTTCAATTAGTTAGACGGCCTCTCCTGCCGCCGCGCCGTGTAGGGCTTACTGTAGTTATCAAACCTTCTCTCAAAGTAAGTAACATTGGATGTTCTTTTTTGTCATTATATTTATCTATCAGCAAAGGTATAATTTTCTTTGCATCAACATCATTCGGCAAACTTAATGCCCAATCCAAAAAAATTGATCTACATTCTTCTATATTAATACCCTCAATATTGAAGCTTTCTCTGATCAGTGCTTTAGGATCATTGTAATCACCTTTCATCATAAACCTCTTTTGGATTGGGTAAAATATTAGATATAATGGTTGCAGATTTGGCAGTCATTTCTGCTATTTTTTCAATAAGCGAAGGAATGCTAGACGTATCTGTATGTTTAAACAAAAGATCCTTCCCATTAGCTCCTAGCTCGCGATCTTTTATATCTTCCTTGAGTAATAACTTTGATAAAATTTGCACGCTCAATAACAACTCATATGTACTAATGAGATAATTAAGATCTTCGGCACAAATCTTCTTCAATTTATGCAAATTCGTTAAGCCACTATGAACTCCAGAAATATTCTCATTACTCAAGAGTATGCCCATTTGAGAAACTAGTTCAATGTCTTGCAGTTTGCCCTGCCCCAACTTCAAGCTCCACTTTTCATCCATTGATCGTGAAGCTAGCAGTCTTTTCCTCATAATTGATAGGCCCGACATAACTTTTTCATCTGGCCGTAATGTTTTTAAACTTTTACAAAACTCAGAAATATCTGCTTTAAGACCTTCAGGCCCGGTAATTATAGTTGCATTTACCAGTGCAAGATGCTCCCAAACCCACGCCTCTGAGGTTTGATAATGCTTAAATGACTCCCATGAGGTGGCTACTGGACCTTGATTTCCAGACGGTCTCAATCGCATATCAACCTGAAATAAACTCATTTCAGTCATTGGAGCACTAATAGCAGCCACCATAGACTTGGTAAGCCTCGCATAATAAGTTCTTGAATTAATTTCTTTTTCTCCAACAGACATCTCTATTCCAGCTGGGTCATAAATCAATATCAAATCAAGATCTGATTTAGAGTGTAGCCGTTTTGTCCCTAAGGATCCTAAACCAATTAACACAGCTCCCCGCCCGGGCGGTAAACCATACTTTTTAGAAAACTGCGAACTAACCAAAGACCAAAGCTCTTCAAGTGTGGCTAAGGCCAATTCACAGTATTGAAGCCCTGCGATCTCCGGAGTGATAACCCCCCTCAGTAAGTGCACGCCAACTCTAAAATGCCATTCTCGACCCCAGCGGCGGGAAGCATTCAATTGGCTCTCGTAATCCTTTTCTCTGGCAAGAGTTTTTGCCAGATCTTCTCTGAGAGCAATTATTCCTGGCCACTCGCTCCAAAACGTCCCTTCGATTACAGCATCTAAAACTTGAACATTACCAGATAAATATTCAGATAAGGCATCCGATGAAGATATAATGTCAATAAATAGGTCTATAAGTTGTCTATTTGTATGAAATAATGAAAATAATTGTACTCCAGCTGGAAGTAATGATAAAAATTTATCAAAAGACACAAGAGCGCGATCAGCATCCACTGCATTTGATAATTTTTCCAAAATAATTGGTTGGATTTTAGAAAACAACGCTTCTGCTCGCGCGGTCCTAAGCGCGGGATAGGATGGCCACCTGCTTACAAGTTCGAGCCTATTTTTATTATCTTGATAAAAAACTGCTTCAGATAAAAGTTCTTTTTCAGGATTGAAAAATGATTCAGTAAGTTCATGAACAGATTTTAGGGAAGCTAGAATTTTTTGTTTGAACACAGCAAAATCTAAACTCATGAAGTTAGCCAACCGCACTAGTCCACCATCGGTTTGGGGCAATACATGAGTTTGGGCATCATTGACCATTTGTAATAAATGTTCAACCTTGCGAAGGAACCTGTAATGCTCAGATAACTTAGTCGCAGTATTTTCTGAAACCCAGCCTTTTTCAGCCAGTTTAGCTAAAGCAACTAGAGTTTCAGAAAATTGTAAATCAGGATCTCTACCGCCTACGATCAACTGGCGTGTTTGTGTAAAAAATTCAATGTCACGAATTCCCCCTAAACCTAGTTTAACGTCGTGACCAAGAATGTTTGAAATACTTTTAGACTCAGCTTTTTTTTGGTATCTTACACGTATGCTGTGTGCTTCCTCTATTGCAGCAAAATCCAGATATTTGCGCCAAACAAACGGATATAATGTAGAAAGAAATTTAACTGCAAGCTTTTCAGAACCTGCACAGTACCTTGCTTTTATGTACGCGGCTCGCTCCCAGGTACGACCCAAAGCTTCATAATACCTTTCTGCAGCTTCAAATCCAAGGCATATAGGATTTACTGATGGATCTGGTCTCAAGCGGAGATCAGTACGGAAAACATATCCATTTTCTGTTACCTCGGACAGAACTTTAGTCATCCTTTTTATAACAGCAATTGCTGCTTTTCTTGTTTCAAAAAACTCATTTTCAATTAATCTTTCATCATTAAAAAAGCATACAAGGTCGATATCAGACGAATAATTTAGCTCCCACGCTCCTAACTTTCCCATTGCAAGGATAAAGATACCTAGCTGATCGGCGTCAGAATTATTTTTCAACTTTGAAAGCTTGCCATCTGCAATAAGCGATTCAATCGAGTACTTTAATGCTATCTTTACGCTGAAATCTGCAAATTCTGAAAGGCATTTGCTTACTTCTTCCAATTTCCAGTTTCCTGATAAATCCTGTAGCGCTGTCCAAAGCGAAATTCGAGCTTTTGCAACCCTTAAGCTCTTAGATATATTAGAGCTTTGTAATACTTCGTTAGTTATTGTCTCTTCAGGACTTGACCCTGATTTCAGAACTTTTGTGATCCAGTTCACTTCTTTTTTGACTAAGTCGTGAAGGAAGGGACTGCATCCAGCCATACCAGCGATCAGTTTCTGCACAGGTTCATCAAAATTAGGAAATAAAGACCTGATTTCAAGAATTATAGCTGCATCTGAAGTAAAAGGACTGTTTGAAATATTTTTAAATTGTCGCATTAATATTAGCAAAAAATTTTTAACTTTGTACCACAGGTATCATACAAATCGCATCTATCCACCAAATAATAGGAATGTTTAGTTCAGTAAGTTTAATTTATTGATACTGCACTCTGCATTAAAAGGTTTTTATTCGGCCATTGTCTTCCATTGCCATGCTTCGATAAGCTTGATAATGTAATTTTATGAGACATTCTCTTCCAATAGCTCCGCAGTTTTATGTGACTGCACCACAGGCATGTCCTTATCTAGAAAATAGACAAGAAAGAAAATTATTCGCAGCACTCCAAGGTGATGAGGCGCAAAGTTTAAACAATTGCCTTTCAAAGCAAGGATTTCGTAGATCTCAAAATGTTTTATATAGACCTACTTGCTTAGATTGCGCTGCATGTCTATCAGCCCGGGTAGAGGTTAAGCAATTTTTTCCCAATAAATCACAAAAGAGAACGAACAAAATCAACCAAAATGTGACTAGACGGTCGACATCTCCTTGGGCAACAGATGAGCAGTTTGAACTCTTTAAGCGTTACTTAGAAGATAGGCATGCTAATGGTGGAATGGCAGAAATGGATGTTTTCGAGTTTGCTGCTATGATTGAAGAAACGCCAGTGGATACACGCGTAATAGAGTATGAACTCAATAAAAAGCTAGTAGCAGCTTGTCTAACTGATATAGTAGATGACGGTTTGAGTATGGTATACTCTTTCTATGATCCCAATTTGTCAAAGTATTCTTTGGGTACATATGTGGTTTTAGATCACATAATGTTAGCTCGGGAACTAAACTTAAATTACGTATATTTAGGTTACTGGGTGCCAGGAAGCTCTAAAATGGGATATAAATCCAAATTCAGTGGACTAGAGATATACCACGAAAAAAAGTGGAAAAAGTTGGAAGAAATTCCAAATGTATCATCTGAACTTCATCCATTAAACACCGCTCCAGTAGCAGAGCAAGTTTCAGAGTTGGATTTCCCAGGTTCCGAAGCTGTTCGTTAACGTTATAGTCTGGACGTTTAAGTTTTAATTACTTATAACTTTACTCAGATTTACACAGGTAAAATTTATGTCAGACGCTTCAAACCCAATGGAAGGAACGCCTTTAATTCCTCCCTCCTCAACGGATCATTCATTATATGAGACGGTGGTCGAGGGGTGTCGAACAGTTTATGATCCAGAAATACCGGTAAATATTTATGACCTAGGGCTTATATACACTATTGATATAACCCAGGAAAACGACGTGCGAATTATAATGACACTGACTGCACCAGGGTGTCCTGTGGCAGGAGAAATGCCTGGATGGGTTTCAGACGCAATAGAACCCATAGCTGGAATAAGAAAAGTAGATGTAGAGTTAATTTGGGAGCCACCTTGGGGAATGGACATGATGAGCGATGAAGCAAAGCTCGAGTTAGGTTTTATGTAGAGGTTAATATGTTTTCAATTCCAAACAAACCGCCTATTTCCCTTACGCCACGCGCAGTTTCCCAGATCAAATCATTGATGGGTAACTCCGATGCAATCGCACTTCGTGTTGGAGTTAAAAAAGGCGGTTGTGCTGGAATGGAATATACAATCGAATATGTTTCGGAGTTAGATAAAAATGATGAGGTAATCGAACAAGATGGTGCTCGAGTTTTGATAGCTCCGATGGCCCAAATGTTTTTATTTGGAACTGAGATCGATTATGAAACATCGTTACTTGAAAGCTCTTTCAAGTTTAATAATCCAAATGTTTCTGAGGCATGCGGCTGCGGCGAGAGTATAAAATTCAAAAACGTTTAGGCGCTTCAGTAAGATATCAGTTTACTTAAAAAAACATTAGTGGTTTTGAGAATGATATCCGTTTAAGTCTTATCTAAACAACAAAATATTAAGTAGGATCATCATGAGGAAGATTATTGCTGGAAATTGGAAAATGAACGGCAAACTTGAAAATTTGTTAGAAATAAAAAAAATATCTAACGAATTTGCACGGTCAAAAATAGAGATCATAATATGCCCACCCTTTACCCTTTTGTCTGCTGCAAGCGAAATTGCAAAAAACGTCTACCTAGGTGCACAAAATTTACACCCAGAAAGTGAGGGAGCGTTCACCGGTGAGATAAGTGCTGAAATGTTAGTAGACTTGGGTGTTAAGTACTCAATTATTGGACACTCAGAGCGCAGAAATGAACATAATGAGACAAATGAAATAGTTGCGCGTAAAGTTAAAATTTCTTTGGAGAAAAAATTACAAACAATTATTTGCATTGGTGAAACAGAATTGCAGCGGAAAGAAAATAGTACCTTAGAAATTTTGGAACAACAACTTCTCGAATCTCTAGCAAATAATACAAATTCTGAAAAATTAATCGTAGCTTATGAGCCAATTTGGGCGATAGGAACCGGTTTGATCCCTGAAGTCAGAGAAATATCAAAAATACACGACTTTCTTAGAGTGAGATTAGTTGAGTTATATGGATCGAATGCATCTAATATACCTTTACTTTACGGTGGCTCAGTAAACGGATCAAACGCTCCAGAAATTTTTAACGTTAATAACGTAAATGGAGCTCTTGTGGGAGGAGCATCACTCTCTTTTGAGAAATTTGCCCCAATAATAAGGGCAATCGAAAATACTAGTCCATGATTTTTAGATTGAAATGCAGTTAATTTCTCAGGATCCCACCGATAAAGACTTTATTCAAAACCCTTATAAGTTTTATAAAAATTATGTATCTAGTAACTGCTTATATTTTTGGCATGAATATAATATGCCAGCTGTTTTTGATTATGCTGGTCAGGAAATATTATTCAAAGACAACAGATTTGGCCGTGAAAAATTAAAAAATCAGTCAAAGGAAAATGAAAAGCATTTAATAGATTTTAATAATTTAGAAAAAAATTCAATGCTGGAGCTTGAGCCTCCAAAACATACCAGGTTAAGGGGTCTAGTCTTGCGAGCATTTACAACTCGAAAAATAAATACCTTACAACCTGAAATAGTTGCTCTCTCACATAAACTTTTAGATGATCTTAGAAGCGATAACGTAGATATTCTTAAAGAATTTGCCACCTTATTACCAGTTATCGTTATTGCGAGGCTACTTGGAGTTCCTGAGACTATGGCAAGAAATTTACTTAGTTGGTCGAACGATATGGTTATGATGTATCAAGCTCGTCGGACAAGAGAATTAGAAATACAGGCAAATTCATCTACTAAGGAATTTGTAAGTTTTATGGAAAAATATATTGAAGAAAAAAGATATAAACCTGAAGACGATCTGATTTCTCATCTTATTGCAGCAGAAGAAGAAGGTGAAAAGCTTACAAAAGATGAATTAATTTCTACATGCATTTTACTTTTAAATGCAGGGCATGAAGCCACGGTTCACACGTTAGGAAATGGTATAAAAGCGATTCTTGAGTATGGCGAAGAGAAAAGCTATCTAAGCCCAAAGTTTATCAATGCCACTGTCGAGGAAATCTTAAGATACGACCCACCTTTACATATTTTTACAAGATATGCCTATGAAAATATTATTTTTAGAAACCATCAATTTAAATGTGGTGATGAAGTGGCATTGGTAATTGGTGCTGCAGGAAGAGATGAAAGACACTGGAAATCAGCGGATAGTTTTAATCCATTTCGACCAATAAAGAAAAACCTATCATTTGGGAGTGGGATTCACTTTTGTGTTGGAGCTCCCCTAGCGCGATTAGAATTACTTACTGCGATACCAATTCTCTTTGAAAAATTTCCTAAAATCACGCTAATAGATAACCCACTTTACTCAAACCTATATCATTTTCATGGTCTGTGCGAACTTAACGTATCTCTGAAAAATTAATATGGCCG
>JBJLGG010000019.1:0-25272 GCA_045564995.1 Paracoccaceae bacterium
GTATCTCAACATTTCCTTGGACGGGTTAGGAATCGAACCTCGGCAACCATGTGTTATGAGTTTCATAAACGACCTAATGGAATTTTGGAAAGGTAAAATGCTATTACTTTTTTATTTTGCATACACTGGATAATACCCCACTTTCTTTTAAATGGTCAATTGGAAGCCTTTCGATTGCACAAAATTCCATCACTTTATTTATCGGCTTAAATATCTAAGTGATTTTCAAGAAAAATAGTCTATCAAATTCACTTTTTATTGCAATCTGTTATTAATGCAAAGTAACGTAAAATGACTCTTTCTTATAATTTTGGAAACTTTTAATGGAACGAAAACTTTGCACGATACTGGCGTTAGATGTTGTTGGATTTAGTAAAATGATGGCAACTGATGAAGATCAGACTTTGAGGGTTCTTAACAGTAGGCGAGAGTTTATAGATGCCAGTATAAGCGATCACGGTGGTAGGATATTTAATACTGCAGGCGATAGTGTCTTAGCTGAATTTACAAGCCCAGTTAGAGCCGTGGAGTGTGGTGTTCAAATTCAGAACAAGTCTATGGCGATTAATGCAGAAAGCGATGAAAAGGACCAAATGCGGTATCGAGTAGGTATCAATATTGGTGATGTTATGGTCTCAAATGAAAATCTTTTTGGAGACGCGGTAAATATTGCGGCACGTCTAGAAGCAGAAGCAATAGCCGATGGAATTTGTATTTCTGACAGTATTTATGATTTGGTGAACTTGAAAGTCAAAGTTTCATATGAAGACGCAGGAGATCTAGAATTAAAAAATATTGGCCGTCTTATTAGGGCCTACAATGTATTGAAATGTAAAGGAGCGACCAGGGGTTTAAGAAGTGACGACGCTGTACCACAAGTAAAAATAGATGTTCCGGAACCAGGATCATTGGCAGTGATGCTATTCAAAAACCTCAGTAGCGATGAAGATCAGGAATACTTCTGTGAAGGCTTTTCGGAAGATCTTATATCTGCGTTTTCTAGATTTAAAAAACTAACAGTGATCGCCAGCAATGCAACCTTTGCTTATTCTGGCAAAGACAAATCTCCAACGACCGTTGGGCAGGAGCTGGGCGTGCTCTATATCTTAGATGGAAAAGTGAGGAAGATGGGCAAGAAAATGCGCATTTCGGCTTCTCTTTTGTCTGCTGAAGATGGCGCTACGCTCTGGTCGCATAATTTTGATACTACTTTGGATGATATTTTCGATATTCAGGATGAGTTAGTTGAAACAATCGTTTCAAATATCGTTGGTAATGTGGAGAGGGATCAGGTCAAAAAATTAGCTAATAAAAAGCCAGAAAAGATGGAGGCTTATGATTTGGTTCTACAAGGTTTAGAATACCATCGCCGGAGTTCTGTCAGTGCGGAAAACAATAAAAAAGCACTCAGCCTTTTTACAAAAGCGACAGAAGTGGACCCAAATTATGCAAGGGCTCATGCCTGGAAATGTTGTTCGCTAGCAAATAACTCAGATTGGTTTCCGGATGAAATGCCTGAAAATTGGATGAATGATGCTTTTTCTTCAGTGAATAAAGCAATTGATTTAGATCCAAATGACCCCGAGGCACACCGAATACTAGGTGCCGTAAAATTGTTGTTCGAAGGTGATTTCGAGAAGGCAATATTTCATCACGAAAAAGCGATTGAGATATGTCCAAGCGATACTTACCACATAGCGCGATATGCTGTTTTGCTTTGTTATTTGGGAGAACCAGAAAAAGCTATGGCACAAATTAAAAGGGCCATAAGAATTGATCCTTTTTGCTCTGATTTAGTGCTAGAGACTGAGGGACTTTGCCATTTTGTTTCGGGTGATTTTAATAACGCGCTAACTAGTTTTAAAAAAATGCAGATAGAAACTAGAACGAGCCTGTTCTACACTGCAGCCTCGCTGCAGAAAACGGGAAATTCTGAGGATGCCCAAAAAATATTAAAAGTAGCGAAAATCGAAAGTGGTATGGACAATGAAAAATTTGTTTCTTCACAACTTTTTCAAAAAGAAACTGACAAAAGTTCTCTTTCGGATGCTTTAGAGGCCATTTAGAATAGTATTTAGTTTATGGAAAAAATCACTATTTTTGATGCGGACAATTAAACGAATTCATTTGAAAGAAATGACATGATTTTAGGACTTATTGGTATTATTGCGGTACTTGCAGCATTTATTATTTTTGCAACTGGTCGTTCTGAGAAAGGAAACACTTTTATTTGGCCTTTCGCCGTATGCTTTGTTTCTTTTTTGGTATTTCTAGGATATTTGGCCAGCTGATCTTAAATTAATAAAAATGACAGGAGCACTGGAGTGGTAATAGTTGTTAAAAAAGTAGAAATTACGACAAGACCTGCTACCGCCTCAGAGTTTGCTCCATATTTTTCAGCTAAAAGATATGATGTCACTGCAACGGGCATAGACATTTGAATTACTAAGACGGCAAAGGCTTCGTAAGGTAAACTAAATTGATAGCCAACTGCTATTCCGGCGCTTGTACCAATCATAATTTTTGAAATACTTATACCAAGCGTCTTCAAGGCTAGCCTGGTTTTCAGCCTTGCAACTGCCACACCTAAAGTTATCAGCATTAGTGGAATAGCCATCTGAGCAATAAGATTTAATGAATTTGTGAGAATTTTTGGTGTCTCCCATCCATAAAACATAAATAGAAGTCCTAGTATTGTTGCGGGCACTAGAGGTTCTTTTAGTGGTTGCTTAAAAGAGCGAGTACCAGAGACCACCCACAGACCAAATGTGAAGGCCACAATACTCGTGAACGCGAAAACAATTACTGCATATCCTAAACCATCCTTGCCAAACGCTAAAAAACATAAGGGTAAGCCTAAGTTCCCCGTATTTCCCGAAATTAAAGGCATTAAAAAAGTGCGCAGGTCTAATTTAAAAATAAATGTAAATATTAACCCCAAGACACTAACTAATGCATATGCCATGCACACAACAATTATCATTTCACTGAGAAATTGTGGGTTTATAGTATTTTGTGTCAGCGAGGTAAAAACTAATGCCGGTACGGCTAGGGTCATGGCAAGCCTAGTGACAAACTCTACTCGATATTCAAAGCCTAATTTTACCCAAGAATACCCTATAGCGGCTAACAGGAATACAGGGGTGACGACTTCTAAAACTGTAAAAAAAATAATCAAAGATAACTCAAGCACATTATTAGAGAAGACTTCCTACAAACAAGTTTATAAAAAGTAAATCAAATTGAGTTAATAGAAGCTTAATTTACATTATTGGTGGTGGTTTCCAGCGTTTTCCTGAAAGCGCGTTTGCCGCTATAGCAAGTAATAAAATACTACCTCCAAGAAGAGTATTTTTGGAAGTAACTTCTCCCAGAAAAAACCATACCCAGACCGGCCCAAGAACGACTTCAGCCAGAGATAATAATGTCAAATCTGCTGCAGATAGTGTCTTAGAGCCAATTGTGTATAGAACTAGGCCACCACCAACTTGGAAAATTCCCATAGAAAATGATATGCCAATATCTTGCGATGAAAGTAAAAGAGATTGTTTTAAAAACAAACAAATGAAGAATGTAATAATTATTGCAAAACAGCCGGATAAAAATACCGATGGAAGCATCTCATCATTTTTCCCCCATCTTAATGCTACGGAGAAAATGGCAAAGCCTATCGCGGAGCCTAATGCTGCAAAACTCCCGGTTAATGAAAAGTGTGTGGATTGGTCGGCAAACATGTATGCGATACCTCCCATAGCAACTATTATTGCATACCATGTTGTGGTCCGTACCTGCTCGCCAAGAATTAAATATCCAAGAACAGCTGCAATAAATGGTGCAGTTGCAAATAGCAGCATCGCATTTGCGACCGATGTTATTTGAATAGCAAAGATGCCACCAGCGTAAGCAGCGACTAAAGACAATCCACCGATTATATTTGGTGTATTAAATAATTTCTTACTTAATAGTCGTTTAGATTTTCCTCTAAGACGAATTACAAAATAGAGCAGGAGGGTTAGGCTAATAGACCTATAAAATAAAATCTGCCATACACCTGCATTTTCAATAAGCCTTATTCCCAGTCCGACAGTTGACCAAAGAACACCAGCAAAGAAAACCAATATTACGCCTTGTGCGTAATCATTTGACTTTAATTCCACAAAGTTAATCATACGCCACCATGACTATAAATTAGATTTTCTATATTGCAGGAAAATATCCATTACGCATTTATGCGAACGACATATTCTGGTCGTGTTTATTATAGATAATTGGTATATATTTTCACAGCAATAGCATCTATTCAGGGTCACAAATGAACTTAAAGTCGGACCGTTTATTAATTGGGCATTTTAAAAGAGCTGATCTTCAGGAGTGGTTTTTGATTGAGCGTGATCCATCGGTTCGCAAGTATATACTTGATGGGTCTGTTTTAAATGAGGAGCAATCACTTGCATATATTGAACAAAATATTGCTAGTTATGAAAAGTTCAATTTTGGCCGTTATACGCTAAGAGATAAAAAATCCTTAAGACTAATCGGCATGTGTGGTTTCCTAAACACCGATATGGGGATTGATTTTGGATATCGTTTATCAAAAGACATGTGGGGTTATGGATTAGGTTTCGAGGCCGCTAATACTGTTTTAGCTTATGGGATAAAGGTGATCGGCTTAAATCATATCGTCGCAGGAGTGATGCCAGAGAACTTGGCATCAATAAAAATTTTAGAACGTCTAGATTTTATTTATCAGACTGATGTAATTTACGAGAGGAAGACATACCATAAATACATGTTTTCCTCGAATAAAACCTAAGGATTTTGATTTT
This sequence comes from Paracoccaceae bacterium, assembly GCA_045564995.1. Taxonomy (GTDB): domain Bacteria; phylum Pseudomonadota; class Alphaproteobacteria; order Rhodobacterales; family Rhodobacteraceae; genus Salinivivens. The sequence continues at coordinate 4,827 of JBJLGG010000019.1, forward strand.
TTTAGTTCAACAGATAATCTTTAGGCGGGAACAAAAGATCATCATTTGTCCGATTAGAAGGTTTTTCTTCGCGTGGGTGTTCTGGGTAGTCCTAAACCAGTGTTTATCATCTGAAGATAATCACGATATGACATATTCATCAAAGGTTTGATTGGACCTATAAAATCTGGGTCTTGATCTGAATTGTGCATTTTAATCCTCCTAAAATCTTAATAATGCAAATCCTGTGCCATAATTTAGAGGATTATTGCCTTAATAATTTTGTATCTTCTTTTGCAATCAAACATTTTGTTGAGCTTTGTTGAAATTAGAAGAAGAGTTATCTATCCCAATCACTTTTGAAAAGTCGATAGAGCGCAAAAAACGGCAAAACAAGCAAAAATTCCACTTAATATTTTCATATTACTATTCTCTATGAAATACAGAATAGTACTGGTTGAAGACAGCGTCAGGACAATGAGCATCAGTTGAGTTGATTTCTTTTGCACATCTTCGGATTTTAGAAGATTTGCGCCGCAGGCAGAACAGTTCTCAACGTATGTATCAAACTTGTTACTACATTCTATGCATTTGAATTTTTTGGCTTCTATTTTCATACTTTTTACCATCAATTTTTAGAGCCGAGATACTGCGTTTTGTGAGATATCAACCATGTTTTAAAAAATCATTGCTAAGAAGGATACTATCTGAAGAATTACTTAAAGGCTTCGTAACTCGGTCGCAGTCCATTTTACGCCCTTGCAATGATCTAAACCATTGTTCAGTAGTATAAATCAATCCCCCACTTTCGTTGGCTTCTTTCTGGTAATCAGTTGAGTGCATCTAATATTCTCCAAATTCATATCTTTTGGAGCACTATCCATGCCAACTTAAATTATGGAATTTAAATTTCCAAAATTTCTTAGTGATTTCAGTAACCTTAAGATTTGAAAATTACTTTTTAAATATTCAGTTAAAATATTGAATAACGCTTAGTTTATCATAAATTCGATCTAAATTTCTAAAGAATTTGTCGTACTTTTAAATAGGTATCAAACTTAAATTAAATTTTTGGATATTTAATAAAATGCAAAGGTCGTATTTCATTGTTCTAATGATCATTACTTTTTTATCAGTACCCGAAACTGGTAATTCTTCAGTCAGTGCAACAAATTTAAATAATTGGGGTGATTTGAACTCAACTTTGGATCCGTTTCTCAGTCAGCAAAATGGTTTTGCATCTGCAGAAAATCAGGAAAAGCTAGGCTATCAATCTAGTGAGCCTAGAATAGCAAAAAAACCGATGTACTTAATGCGGCCCAATTCTCAGTATGATCTAGCTGAAAAATATAATTTTGAGAGCTCTTCGATCATTGAAAGCCCGATTGAAAAGAATGTAGAAAAACAACTTAATATTCCCAGTATACCAATAAAACTCGCGTTTAATAACAGTCTTGATATACCGTCTGCAGAAGTCGATAGAAAATTTTTCACCTATGTTTCACTTCAAAATAAGCTTTTTAAACCCAGTATTGAGGATGTTTTGCCGTCACTACTTTTGGACGACTCTTTCTTGTATCAAAACTATCCAGAGCCGCTAATGCCTGTAATTGCCTTAATAAGAATTGGTGACCAAAAATTACAACTTTATGAAAGGGGGAGGTTTTTGAGTGAGTGGGATATTTCATCAGCGCGCGCAGGAAAAATTACACCCAGAGGAAGTTGGACAGCAAAATGGCTTTCAAAAAATCATAAATCAAGCATTTATGATGGCGCCGAGATGCCTTTTTCAGTATTTTTTGATGGTGACTACGCAATACACGGCACTCGGCAGATTAATAGGCTCGGTGAGCCTGCCTCTGCTGGCTGCATAAGGTTACATCCTGACAATGCGAAAATATTCTTTGATCTTGCGATGTTATATGGTGTGGAAAATACGCTTGTAAGAATAGTAAATTAAAATATCTGATTATAAATCCATAAGAAACTTAGTCGAAGATACTGCCAAATCAATAAGTCAAAACAATGGCCAAGAATGTCGATTATATTTAATTTTTTCTGCTCCAATATACCGCCAGACTTCTTTTTTTACGTATTTGTAAGACTAAAAATAACGCCAATGACTTTTACTGTGAAATAGAAATAACGGATGTGCACTTATATTGAGCTTGGCGTTTTTGTGCTTCCTCAAATTTTTCTTGCCATTCGGTACCGTCTGGATCTTCTTTATACAAACCATATGCGATTTCTGCCAAAGCACGGTAACTTTTACATTTTCGTGTAGCATCTCGGTTCTTTTGTTTTGCCTCAAAATATTTTGGAAGATAGTAATAAGCGGCAACACAAACGGTGCAAACACTAATTAAGATTATTAAAGTAATTATAATAATTTTTAATTTATTTTTTAAAAAATGAATTATTTTTCTATGCTTTTTGGGTTGGTGATCTGTCAAAATTTTTCCCAAGGTTCAAATTTAAATAGCATTAAGTTATTTGTAAAATTCTCGTCTTGAGCCAAAGGTGTTAACCCTCTTGCGCCAAGCTCTATACGATCCTTTTTTCAAATTCAGGCGCATGAGTTTAACAACTTCTTTCTCTCCAAGTCCGTATTGTGTATTTATATCTCCAAATGAGATATGGTCAGACAGTGCCATTTGTACAATTTCACTAAGTTCAGCTTCGCTGTATTTAACTTTCATATTTTTTGTTTACTCATTGTATCTTCTCTGTGAGCTTTATTTAATGTAAAACAATTGTTCATCAAATGATTAATCCAACAACTTTTGTTTGATCACTAAATACAAATGTTTGTGAAGCTGCAAACTTTGAACTTATTGAAATCTATTTTAGGATTATTCTATAATGAATAGTCTTTTATAATTTTCTTTCTAGAGGGTAAAGGTTTGCATTTGTATACTGCGTTAATATTAGCATTAATGGCTGCTTTGGTTGTTTTTATTTTACAAATGTTTTCCACTTATGGACTTATGGGGTTTCAAATCAATTTTGGCTTTTGATTGTAACTTTATCCGTTATTGATATCAGTACAGCCAAAATCTTTACGCAAACCTTCTGCTGCCATACTTTCTCTTACCCATTTTTTACCATTAGGATTAAGTGCGTAACTTTTTTCAGATTCTTTTAGCATTTGCCGATATTGTAAACAGCCCAAACTACGATCTCTTTGCTTTTGTTTTTTTTCAAAATAGGGAGGCAAAAAAATGACTAAAGAAATGATAACCAGAATTATCACTGTTCCTCCGATTATATAGATATACTTCACTCGCTTGACCCTTGACCTAAAAGAATGCCTGACCGCATGTTCTAATCCCATTTTATATACTCTGGGTATAAATATAGCAGGCTGTGTAAATTGATAATACTATATTTTGTACATGTGGGATAAATAACACACGGTAAGTCCATATAAATAAATAAAAATATCGTACAGAACGCCTTTATGATATTTTTAAAAAAAATAAAAAAGAGCAGGTATTATGGAAAATTCATCAACGCCATCGGTAATGGTTTGGAGTGCTGTGCGTGTTCTGCTAGTTGCACTAATATTTATAGCACCAGTATTTGTAGGTTTCTCAATATTATTTTGGATTTGAATAGTAGTGAGTAGTATCAGCTAAGCTATGTTGTATTGGCTGAGACAATTTTAGAGCTATGGGTTACTACTATATAAAAAGCCGTTCTATTATATCGGCGCTGGCGATTCATATTCGCATCACAGGTAATTACTCTTAAGATTTGTCTTGGCAGTTTGTAAAATCTTTATTAGCCTAAAAAATATTAGGAAATGATGTTGCATCGTCCAATCGGTAAATCGTCTCTGTGTTTAATTTGCCCACAATTACAGACGAAGTAAAATATTGGAGCATGTTTTCCTGGGGAGGGGAAAATACTAATGGGACTTATTTGGGGTCGTTTTTCCGTATTATTGTATGTTTGGTTATTCAGTTTAGTCTTCTTAATTGCGACAATATATTTTCTGAATTCTTTCTTTTGCCAGCTCTTATAATGATATTTTTAGGATCAATTGGCATATATGATTTTTTGCAGAAGAAGCGAGCAGTACTTGCCAATTTTCCTCTTTTAGGCCGGCTTAGATTTATGATGGAGGCAATTCGCCCGGAGTTGAGGCAATATTTTTGGGAGTCTGATAAGGATGAGCTTCCTTATTCACGCAACCAAAGATCGATGGTTTACCAACGTTCCAAAAGTTTGCTTGCAGCGCGACCATTTGGTTCGGATGAAGATCATTATGGTGATGATTTTAATTGGCTGAACCATTCAATTTCTCCAACCAATATTGCAAGTGATGATTTTAGAATTAAAGTGGGAGATGACCAAAGGCCATACTCCATATCTGTTCTAAATATTTCTGGCACTAGTTTTGGTTCACTGTCGCCCAAAGCTATCGAATCTTTATCTGCTGGAGCAAAAAAGGGAGGGTTTGCGCACAACACTGGTGAAGGCTCGCTGTCAAAATACCATCAGGCTGGCGGAGGTGATACAATATGGCAAATCTCCACTGGATATTTTGGTTGTCGCACGCAAGATGGGAAGTTTGACCCAAAACGATTTTGTGATCGAGCGACACTTGACCAAGTTAAGATGATTGAAATCAAATTAAGCCAAGGTGCAAAGCCTGGGCATGGCGGGATGCTTTTGGCGCCAAAAGTAACCCCTGAAATTGCTGAAGCAAGGGGTGTAGAGCCATTTAAAGACGTTATTTCGCCGCATAGGCATTCAGAGTTTTCAACTCCTCAAGAATTATTGCTTTTTGTCTGTAAACTGCGCGAACTATCAGAAGGGAAGCCAGTAGGCATAAAACTATGCATAGGTCATCCTTGGGAATTTATTGCAATTGTCAAAGCTATGGTCCAAATGGAAGTTTACCTAGATTTTGTCACAGTAGATGGCTCAGAAGGTGGAACAGGCGCTGCGCCAGCTGAATTTACAGATCATTTAGGAAGCCCTCTGCGAGACGCGATTGTTTTTGTTGATAATACATTAAGAGGGGCAGGTTTAAGGAAAAGAATTAAAGTTGCAGGTTCAGGAAAAATAGTAAGTGCTTATGATATTGCGAGAATATGCGCTTTGGGTGCTGATTGGTGCAATATGGCCAGGCCGTTTATGTTCTCATTGGGATGTATTCAAGCAAGGGATTGCTCTTCTGGGCATTGCCCGACCGGTATCGCCACAATGGATCCGTCTCGGTATCGAGCTATAAGTATTTCAGATAGATCAGACCGTGTTTTTAACTTTCAAAAAAATACTCGTGAAGCACTTAAAGAATTACTTGAAGCTACTGGGCTTCACCATCCTAGTGAACTTACTCGCAGACATATAGTAAGACGACTTTCAGCTAGCAAAATTAAACTTGCCGAACAGATTTACCCAAACGTAGAAGACTCAGCTTTGTTAAATAACGGGCTAATAAGAGATCCGAGGCTTAGTACTTACTGGGACAAAATGGACAAGTCATCTTTTTCACCCTTGCATTAGGATATTTTGTAATTCGAAATATCGCAATTAATATTTATTAGTCTTCCTTTAAGTTTGAATCTTGGTACTTTACACATGAGTTTATTTGCACATAGAAGTTAGATCAGCAAACGGAAACATGGGTTCTAATCATTGATTTACTCTAGATATTTTTTCATAATACTTATTGCTTCAGGTTTTTTATATTCATGTGAAAAAATTAACGAAATCAATATCGCTGAACTGAAAGTTTTATGTTCTGAGTATGGATACACTTCGAACTCATCTAATTTTAGTAAATGTCTGAAAAGGCAAAAGATTATAGCTAAATACGAAAACGAAAGTTGGTTTAGTCGATCCCTTAAACGTTAGGAGTGGAAATTAACTCATTATCCATGTTATACCTGCATTATTTATTAGCAATAACCGTAAATCATAAATCTTTTAATTTGGACCTTATTGTATGATCAGATTTCTTAGTTTCTTTATGTTTGTTACCACTTTTTCCTGGTCTTTGGCTAATACAGGAGCAGAAGAAGTGAATGTCCAAAGTGAAATTGAAAAAGAAGCATCATGCGAATTAGTGTCACGCTTGGCATTTCTCGCTGTTGAAAATTTTAGCAAAGACGTCGAGCTTGATCAGGTTAAAGACTTACTTGATCCTGTGTTACGTTCTGCAGTGGAGCGCCTAGATACAGAGGCGCAAAAAAAGTTTGTTGAGACAGAATATGAGAGGATTATCCTTGAAACTTATCTTACAAACGATTTGGCTCCAAAGTATTATGCAAAAAGATACCTATCTTTATGCAACAGGCTTTGACTATATTTTCAAGGATTAAAACTGAAGTTTTGAGCGAAATAGGAGATCTAAATTTCTGATGACCTTTTTAGATTTTTTGAAATTATAGGTTCTTGTTTTAATTTAGCCGTGGGCTCTTTATTGATATTATTAGGCACTTCTTGATTGTGCAAAAATATTTCAGGCTCTCGTTGGCTTACTATTTCTATTTCTTGGTCTTCTTTTTTATTCGACGTTTTTGATGGTATTTTGCTATTAAAGTTAAGTATTTTATAGCAAGCATAAAAAGACCAAAGTAATCCCAGAACTGCAATAAATTTTAACAAGGGCAGTTGATATAAGAAAGCGCATATCGCTGAAAGTGAGCAGGTCAGTGCAGAGATTATTAATTGTAATTGGCGTAGAAACATATCAAGAATTTAACTTCACGGTTTTGTTAAAACTTTCTTGCGATATAAAATTTTACTGAATAAATCAAGACTGAAGTGGCTGGGTAAATAAAAATAAATTTCGTAAAAATACTGTTTTGCCCCATTCTGTTATCAGGGCAGTAAATCCCAATAGTTCTTTTCTCCTTCTAAATATTCACCGCAATGCCATTTTGGTAATATTTTGGGAAATTTTGCTAAGCTGCCGCTATTTATTATAGTTGGAGGAAGTTTGCGGCACTCAATGGAGACGTCATCATGATTGTCTAACTCCATATGAGCAAATTGACAGGTGCCACACACTTTTTCCATCTTACTCCCCAAATGTAACTTCCTAAAATAAAATGCATTTTGCACGATTGAGTCAACTAATATAGTAATATTATTTGATTGGGCTTAAGCGTACTTTGGAAAATTGGAGACTAGTTTGAAAGAACCGTCATTCTGAAATCATTCACTTCTTAAACTTTTCTTTTAATTTCATATCATACAATTTCATCGCCATGAGTTCTTCCGACGACAACGAATATGGATTTTTCTCAAATTGTTTTTTGAGAATTTTCATAGCCCAAATTATCAATTTGTTTATATCGCTGCTGCTCATGCAAATAGAAACGACTTGAAAGTAGAAATTTTAGAGTTTTTTCATTTTGCAATAAGTTTTTTAAAAATGAATGAAAACCCTATCACAATCAATTCAAATTAGTTGTTTAAAGGAGTTTATATAAGCTTAAAATTGCCTTATTTCCTAAAGTAACACCAAGTCCGATCTACAAATTATCTTTGTGGCACTAATTTTGCTCAATCTCAGCATGTTTAAAAATACTATTACATCAAGGCGTATGTTTATTATGGCACTTGGCTCATCAGGCGTTTGCCATGCAGCTACGCCTTTAATTAATTTTGACAAGTCACATGGCGCTCTAATAGATGTTGATAAAAGTGGCAGTTTATTTGGTGGCAAGCGAAGTTTTAACTTAACCGAAGATCCCTATAGTTTATTTGATGTAGAACCCGATTTAACAAAAAATGAAATGGCAAATAGTTTTAAGAAGAGTAAATTCGTCTATAAGCCCAAAAGAGATTTTTTTGGTTAATCTTCACAATATAAATAATAATGAAAAATTATCACATATGGTTACCCGTTTTGATAGTGGCATTGGGTATTACAACTCTAGATTAGACCATTTTTTCCGGGACTGGAGAGAAAATAAATCAATTCCAATGGATTCAGAAGTCCTAAAAAACCTATTTAGCATTTGTGAGGAAGTTCTTGGTCGGAACGCTACCATAAATGTTCAAATAACTTCTGGTTACAGGACCCAAAAAACGAATGAAAAATTAAGAGTTCGAAGTAAAAATGTTGCAAAAAAATTCATTTCACATTGCTGGAAAGGCTATTGATTTTGCAATTAAAGAGGTGTCACAAAAGAAACTTCGATCTGCCGCAAAGAATATTTGTTCTGGAGGCCTTGGTTTCTATCCAGGCTTTATTCACATTGATTCTGGACCGGTAAGAAGGTGGGGTATTTGAATATCAGCCCATGATTTGTTAAGAAAGAGGCAATATTTACAAATCTACCTAGGCAAACGTTTTATGGATAATCAATACCAGAAGTTTCAGGGGCACGTCTTACGCATTCTGGAACCTGCGACAGTCGGTGACAAGCTTTCGAAATTCTGCGATTATACCCTCTCAATTCTCGTCATATTGAACCTTGTAGCAGTAACTTTAGAATCCGTTCCTGAGCTTGAACAAAGATTTAAAGAAGCGTTTTATTTTTTTGAAGTATTTTCAGTAATTGTTTTTACAATCGAATATCTTGCAAGAATATGGTCCGCTCCTGCCAAACGTCCAATTGTGAAGAGAAATCATGCTGCTCACTCCAGATGGTCGTATATAAAGAGCTTTTATGGGTTGATCGATTTTCTATCGATTATGCCGTTTTATTTGCAGGCTTTTTTCCCAGGTTTAGACTTGCGTGTTTTGAGAACTCTAAGGCTTATTCGAATTTTAAAGTTGAACGCTTATAATTCTGCTCTGGAGGATTTATTTGGTGCTATTATGGAGGAAAAGCGATCTTTTCTTACCACTTTATATATATTTATCGTCGCTTTTGTTATGTCTTCTTCATTAATCTATTTTGCTGAAAATAAGGTCCAACCAGAGGATTTTAGGTCAATACCAGATGCTATGTGGTGGGCTATTATAACGCTTACTACAGTGGGTTATGGAGATGTGAGCCCAGTAACAGTCATGGGAAAATGCATAGCTGCTTTTACTGCAATTTTTGGGGTCACTGTTGTGGCACTTCTTACTGGTATTGTTGCTAATTCTTTCAATGCTCAAATGGACCGAAGAAAGATTATATTTGAAGATCAAGTTAGGACTGCTTTATTAGATGGTTTTTTGGATAGTGACGAAGAGGTAACTCTTGATGAATTGAGGAAAAAGTTTGGAATGTCTAAATTGCAGGCAGACGCATTGATTGAACATGTAAAACAGACAAAGTCTGAAAACTCGTGAAAAGTTTGCGATGGTAAATTCGAATTTAAATTACGCGATAAAATTTATCATTACTTCAATAATCATTGGATCAATTTTAGGGTTAGTTGGAGCTTCAGCGGCTCATTATTTTCGGGTAGGGGTCATATTAATTTCAGATGGCTTTTCACAAATAATCAACAGCTCATACGGTTTTTTTTACTATATATTTACCTTAAGTATTGCCGTATTTATTGTCCACCAAGTAAAGAAAATCAACTCTGGAAAGCCTTTTCAGGGAATTGCGGATAGTATTTTTTACGCGCATAGGCCAGATAATGAGGCAGATATCAAATCTGGTATACTTAGTACTCTGGCTGCCTTTATTTCGGCCGGTGGAGGGGCAAGTGTGGGGCAATATGGGCCTCTTGTCCATTTTGGTTCCACAATCGGTTCATGGCTGAAAGAAAAGCTTCCATTTCAATTATCTTTGGATTTGTACATAGGCGGAGGCGTTGCCGCTGCGATTTCGTCTGGTTTTGGTGCCCCTCTCGCTGGTATGGTATTCGCCCACGAAGCTATAATGAGGCATTATTCGCATAAAGCTGTTCTTTCTATAGCAATAGCATCATGTGTAGCTTTTGGCTTATCTACGGCGCTCTGGGGTGAGAGTTTAATATTTCCTATATCAAAAGTGGAATTTGATTTTTTAACCATTTTATATGTATCGTTTATTGCAGGGCCACTTTTCGGAATTGTGGCCATAGTTTTCATGAATAGTTTAATTTTTTTCAACAAAACTTCTGCGAAATTTTTCTCAAATGTATTTCTAAAATATGCAGTTGCTATTATCTTTTTGAGTGCAATTGGTCATTTTGTTCCAGAAGTTATGGGCTTAGGTACAAGTACTGTCCTTAGTGCCGTTTCTGGTGAGTTTGTGTTGTACTTTGCTTTTATAATTTTAGTTGGGAAAATTATAGCTACGTCAATTTCATTGGGGTTTGGTTTTTTTGGGGGAGTATTCTCACCAGCTTTACTCGTTGGTGCTAGTGCTGGGGCGGTAGTGGCAGAGCTATTTGTTGTAGTTGGATTTCTTGAAAAATTTGAACCCGCATTGGTAATAAGTGGCATGGCGGCAGTAACGGGTGCCGTAATCGGAGCACCAATTTGTATGGTGGTTATAGTTATGGAATTAACTTCTTCCTATATTTATGCGCTCTCGTCGCTCGTTGGATTAACCTTGTCTGTAAGTTTATCTCATATCCTGTTTGGCGCATCCTATTTCGACAGGCAGTTAGGCACGCGGGGAATAGACATCTCTACTGGTAGGTCTGGTATGTTTTTGATGGAGAAGAGGGCGGCGGATTATGCTTCATTGGACTATATTGAATTATATTCCCACGACTCCGTTGAAGATGCTTCTCGACTTATGTCTGAGCAAAATAAAAATGAAGTTATCGTTTTAGATGCTGATGGCGAATTTTTAGGGAAAATAGAGTTGCACGCGTTAATTGGTAAATCAGCGGATAGCAAAATTGAAAAATTTGCTGATAAAAATTGCGTAACATTAAAACACGATGCCTCATTACAGCAAGCAATGGAGGCGGCGGCCAATTTCGTTGGGGAAGCTATTCCAATTATCAACCGAGAGACTAACCGCGTAGTTTCAGTTATTACGGAGGGTGCAATTTTTGAAGCCTATTTAAACGTCCAGGATACAGTAATAGATATGGAAAAAAGATGATGAAAAAATACTTTGTGGAAGAATATCTTTTTCAAAAGTTTCAGCATTGGATGGATATTTTATATATTCGTTTTTTAAAATTTTTGGTTGTTTTTACTATCGGCATACTTCCATATCATTGTGTACAAGCTCAGCAAGATTTTAGATGTGCGGTTAGATTGACTTTTGATAGTGATAATACCGGCTCTGTTGCAAATTATGTTCTCAGTCTGCAACTTAAAAATACAAAAGGAAGGAATGTTACCGGTGCGTCTATACTCTACAAGGACAGTCAGGGGCAGGTGATTGGAAATACATTTCTCGAATGTTTAAATAGCCCGGAGGGTATTAAGCCCGGTAGTTACGGGGATTGTAAGGTAGTGCTTCAGCGTGTAGACGGAGAATTTCTTGATACTTTTGGTACAGAAAAGTGGACGGAAATTGTAAATACGCAATTAAGTTATTTAAATGACATACAATACTGCGACTTGCTTGGATTTTCTTATTAACTAATCAAAGTATAGTTCTGTTACTGCCATTTCAAAATCAGAGATGTCCGCGCTGTAATAGGCAGAATGCAACATATTATATGTCTGTCGAACTTTGGGTACATCTGATCTAATGAGGTGACTATAATTTATAGACGACTCCATTTTATATCTTACTTTTTCATTTATAATGAATTCAATAATGTTACTATTCATACCTTTCGAATTAAGCTTTATTTTTGCACCCACCAAGTTCTTTTTTGATAAGTTTTCAACCGTTGCCATTATTCTGAAAGCATGAATTTTCTCATCGATCATAACAGATTTGAAAAGGGGTAAATGAATTTTAAGATGAGGATCATCTATTTGTTGTTTTGAACAAAAAACTGGAATTTCTTGTTCCAAATAACAGCTCACAACAAATGATTTCAAGTCATCGTCTCTTAGGTATTCTGCCTTCGTACTGTCAGGACCTACTGATAAAATAAACAATAAAGGTATATAGATAAATCTTATCATAACTTTACAGACAAGTTTTAAATTTCAACGGTGGAATTTTTCTTAACTCTACGAGTCAGTGCCAAGTGAATATCCTTAGCCTCATTTGAGTCATACCTAAACAATTTTCCACTTATTTTCTTTTCTGCTTCAAGGCGTGAATATGTAAGCACTGCAGCAAATTTTTCTTCAATCTTTTCGATTGATGAAATAGCGTATTTAACATCTTTTGCTTCCAAGTACTCATTTTTTAATGCAGATTGTAATCTTTGTATTTCAGCTGCTTTCCCTTGAGACAGAGAGCTTCTTGCGGTGTTCGCTAAAACTTTTATTTTTTGAACAGCAATCTCGATATCCTGGTCGCTTGGCCGCGGTGTTTTGCAGACCATAACATTGTGGTCGTTTGAAATCATTTTGATTTTGTGCTCTTTCAGAACCTCTTTTATGTGAGGAATGTAAATATCATCACTATACCTGATGCTGATGGTAGTTTCTGTTGTACGCTCTTTCATTATTTCTACATATTGACCTAACTTACGCGGTCTAAATTTTATCCAAACTGTTACCGTTTTGAATATTTGTGAAAAATCGTTCAGTGCAATTGAATTTTCAGCGTTGTTTACAAAGGTAGTTATAACGTCGTACATTCTTTCTTTCGAGCTATTTATATAGGAGTTTTGATCCTCTATAAGCTTAACAACGTTTACTGCACCTGCGTCGCTTACTTCTTCCTGTGTTTCTGCCTCTGCCAAAATTTTGCCCCTTAAATCTACTAACCGAACTAAGTATTATCACTTTTTTAAAGTATTTCCAACTTTTTACTCTAAGCTTATTAAGTCTTACCTAATACTAAACTGAATAGGTTCTCACATTCTTGCGGGGTATGTTTTACAGGTAACTTTTGAGTAGACAAGTTAACCCCAGAAAGTTTTTGATTTGAGAATTGTATAACTGCATCGATTTGATGGGTATTCCATTTCATTTCTCTAACCGAAGCTTCTTTAGTTTGCATTATGGCGCAAGAGAGGAGATCTTTTTTTCCATTTGTGTCAAGAGAATTAACTGCAAATTCAAAATTGCGGCTTAAAACTTTAGGCCGTGGCCAACTTTCAAAATCGGGCGCTAGTTGGGGAACTATGGACTCCTCAACAGATGTTAGTTCAATCTCTTCAGAAATTTCAGTCACAATAAGCTGTTTTATTATTGGTGTGTTTACGGATTTTGATTCAGCTTTTTCAAACATTTTATCTACAAGAGATGAGTTATTTTTTAGCATTAAATGTCGCGCATTCTGTTCACAAAGATTATTGGTTAAATCCAGATTTTGATTTAGACAGTTACTCTCGTTACTTGCAAACGCAACGGAAATGCTCGCAAATAAAGCTAAAGTTAAATATATTATAGAAATTTGAGCAGATTTTAGAGCGGACATTTTCATAATAAGGACCTCGTTGCCGTTTTCTTTACAAAAATCAGCAAACAATGTGCCAATTATAAAATATAGTTAAATTTCATATGTCTTTTTTCTTTTTTGACATGATGTTTTGTGCGATGTAATTTGCGTTAAGAGTTTGAGAGGTAATACGATGAAAGTTAGTGCCGAAGTTACAATAGGTAATGGAACATACGACGATTGGCTTGAGTTTTTTAAAAGCTATGAATCTGAGCGTAATCAATTTGTTGCTAATGAAGTAATTGAAAAAACATCTGAAAACTCTGCCTTGGTGACTTTTGAAATAGTAAATTTAGATGGTCTAACCGAATTGTCTTCTAGACACGATATTCTAGAGGTAGAAAAAAAAATGCAGATCTCTACTGCAATTAAGTGAAACTATTTTAGAGAAAAATGCTTGGCACATTATTTGCACTTCAACAGGCAAGAGGTGTTAGATGTTCGTAATTCAAGCTGTAGTTCCAGCAACATTAGTTTTTGTATTATTTATTACCGCTCATCTATTTGTCGAAAATGAGGGGTCAGGGATATATTTACCTGATACCAACTGGGATGGAGACTTGGAAGAAATCTTTCCAGTAGAAGAGGAAGAAATAGATCCCTTGTTAATTGACCCAGAAACTGGAGGACTTCTTCCGGAAAAATATAACTATTTGAAAGTTGAAAATGTTTTTTCTGGTAAAATAATAGGTTCAGAGAGATTGTTTAGTATCGAGGTTGCTCTTTTGACAAAACAGTCCTCGATCGCTTCAGACTTATTTATATCTGCATTAGCGGAAATTGAGGCTGATCTGGTTGCGCAAATAACGACGGTTATACTAGAGGTTGAGTTAGGCCAATTGGAAAGCACCGATGGGCGGGAAAAGCTTACAGGAGCGATTAGAGATCATGTAAATCAGTATCTTGAGGAAGACCTGAATATGTTTCCGGGTATAACTGAGGTTTTTATAATAAATTATAACGTAATTTAAGTTGCATCAAAATCCTATTTAGGAATGAAAGAGAAAAATAATGAAACATGATATAATAAGGGCTGACGTAAATTTACAGAAAATGGGCTTTCTTTTTGAATGCAAGTATTTTGACAGAAATGGAGCCTTAGATAAAATTAAAAAATTTTCGTCTGAGATAATAAACTCAGAAGAAAAATCACAAAAAGATCTACTTTCCGACAAAGGGTCTTTTAAAACTATACCTTAGTATACTTAAATATTACTGCCAGCAGCGCAAAAGTGATCGTCGTGGCAGAAGGAAGCAGCATTATATCTCTAATGTTTTCCAGAGGATAACCCAGATAAGCTCTGCCTACCGCATTGGCAAGTAAGACAGCGACAAAAACGAACAACAGGTTCGTTCTAGTTTTTGTGCAGTATTGGCAGTTTTTTTTCATGAAATACTTTGCATTATTGCTTTTGCTTTAATTTAAGCTTAATAGTGACTTATGCAAGTTGCGTTCCAAAATGAAAATGTGCTGGAAAATAATACTTCTAGTGCTGCAAAAATTGCCCAAAACTTTGGTTTGGGCGAAGCTGGTTTAAATTTCAGGAATAGTCAGTCAAATTTCAAAACTCACAAAGCTGAAAATGAAACCTATGGTAATCGTCGGATATATAGCCCATATCTTTCGCCATCAAGCGGAGTGGTTGAGGTAATGGCTGATATGAGAAATGATATCGATCCAGTCTATATGCATAACATCGCTCGCACAAAATATTTTGGCATTTCAAAACCAGCTAAACCAGCGGATCATTTAAAAATTAACCTATTGGCCTAATAAATTTTTTTCTCTAAACCTGTAGAGAATGAAAGTTAAGAAACTTCGGTCCTGATGCCCTCCCAACCTTCGAGAATTGTTTGAACAAATTCAATAGCTGTATCTAGCTTTTTAACAGTTCCTTTAAGAGCAAATTCAATTATTTGAACCCTGCAGTATTCATACACCTTGAACAAATTTTTAGCTAATTCGCCACCCTGTTCAAAATCTAAACATTTTTGTAGAAAATAAATACTTGATAAAGCGCGTTCGAAGTGATGTTCTTTTTCTTCAGCTTTTAACCCGTTATTTAGCTTTTCCATGCTACCAATGACCTGATCAAGCGCGTATTTTACTGCTTCATAACCGTCTTTCTTATTGGCGTCCGAAGTAGCTTTGGTTTGATTATAAGTGTTAAGTGCGAATGCTAAGTTCATTTTAATTCCTCCATGACAATCTAAACGACGGATCGAGAAATGTTTTAGCCCTAATGTCAAAATTTTGAAAAATTCTGCAATATTATATTTCTACTCGATATTTTTATAAAAAATTAATGACTTAAGTGTCTGTTAATAAACAACTAAAAGGATATGGCATTCTGGTTGCTTATTACTGACCGGAGGACTTTGAATGTACATAATAGACGACAAAAACTTAGACTTTTATTGCAGAATTTTACATGCTCTTACTGGTAGGGGTGTAAATTGTATCCCTTTTTCAGATATTGAGGTGAGTGAAAAGTCTAAACCTGTTGATACCTTTATTGCAAATGTGGACCAAAGTTTTGACTGTTCAAAGAATCAAGAATTTTTAACATTTCTTAAAAAGAACAAGTTTAAAAAAGCACTCCTTTTAAAATATGGATGTTCAAATTTCTCCTACAATACGCACTTTAATGGTGGGATCATCATTGTTGATATCCCCGTTGAATTTGACGATGATACAAATCTAAGTATATTTTATTTGCATATTTTTCTCGAATTGATCTTGCGTAATGAGCCTAATTTACCGTGTGCTTCGGAAAAAACAAAAAAACTTGTCAATTTAATTAAAAAAATCTCATCTACAGATGCGACCGTTTTAATAAATGGGGCTAGTGGAACTGGAAAAGAAGTTATTTCTAATTTAATTCATAGTTTCTCTAGCCGACAAGAGAAACCTTTTATCGCATTAAATTGTGCTGCAATTCCGGAGCAAATGCTGGAATCAATCTTGTTTGGGCATGAAAAGGGGGCATTTACCGGGGCGATTAATTCAAATCTTGGACTATTAAGGGCGGCGGATTGCGGCACTATTTTATTAGATGAAATCTCAGAAATGCCGTTAAATTTACAAAGTAAGCTCTTACGGGTTATTCAGGAAAAACGAGTAATGCCAATAGGCAGTAGTTCTGAAGTTAAGGTAGATGTGCGTATTGTCGCTACGACAAACCGAAATATGTTTGATGAAGTGAAGTCGGGAAATTTCCGCGAAGACTTATTTTATCGCTTAAATGTCTTTCCTATAAATAATTTGAACCTCAGTGAGCGAATTGAAGATTTAATCTCTATCGTAGCTCATATGCTTTGCAAGGAGTTAGTCGAAAATGGAGAAATTTATTTAATTACTGAGGATGCGTTATCTTCATTAATGCAGCACAGCTGGCCTGGTAATGTCAGAGAATTAGACAACATAATTCAGCGTGCAAAAATTTTATGCTCGCAGAGTTTAATTACTGTAGCAGATTTAATCTTTGATAATGATGGTGATCAGGCTCAACCAAATACTGCAGAAATTTTAGCTGCTAAGTTTAAGGCGAATGCAGCTAGTGAGGTGTTATCATGAAAATTACGGCGTCGAATACACAGCAAGTAACACAAAATCTTGCCAAAAGCACAAATCAAACATTTCAAGAAAATATGAAAGTTTCGGATAATCCGTCGTTTCAAGAGCGCTTGGGTGATGGTTTGCGAAACGTTGCGGACGTTCAAAAAGATGCAGCTGAACTCGCTAAAAATTTCGAGCTAGGTACAGAAAACGATATAGCTAAAGTGATGGTGAGCCAACAGGTGAGTTCACTTGCTTTTCAATTAACTCTTAATGTCCGAAATAAAGCACTCAGCGCTTATAAAGACATAATGAATATGCCGGTATGATAGGGTAAATTATGGCAAATGTAGATCAATTTGAAGCAGAAACAGCATTAACCACTGAGAGATCTGGTTTGCTTGCTGCGCCGTCTCAAGCGATTGCGAAAGTTAGAGAAACTATAGACCAACCAGGTTTTAGAAGAGCGTTTCCAACGCTTTTAGCTAGCTTAACCGCAGTGGCCGCAGTAATTTTATATATATCAATGCAAAAACCAGAAATGACGACCTTGTATTCGTCGGTTTCTGAGGCTGAAAAATCCAAGATAATTGCGTCACTACAAAATATGGGAATTGAAATTCAGGTAGATCCTGTAACTGGTGATTTATTGGTTCCAGCTAGTGCTTATCATCAAGCCCGAATTTCTTTAGCGGCTCAAGGTTTGCCAGAGTTTTCTGGAGGAGGCTTTGACTCATTAGAAAATATGCCTTTAGGGATATCTAGATCTGTCGAAGGTATGAAACTACGGCAAGCCCAAGAAGCTGAGTTAGGAAGATCAATTACAGAAATCAGTAGTATCCAGTCTGCGAGAGTTCATTTGGCTCTTCCAGAGAAATCTGTTTTCGTAAGAGACCAAACACCGCCAACTGCTTCTGTTTTTGTAAATTTGAAAAATGGACGAAAACTTAATCAAACTCAAGTTTTGGCGATTACTAATTTGGTTTCATCTTCCGTTCCTGCGATGAATCCGTCAAATGTCTCAATAATAGACCAATTTGGTAATTTATTATCGAATTCGCCTGATGATCCAGATCAAGCGCTTGCTGATAGCCAATTAGAGTACAGGATGCGCCTGGAAAATATTTATCGCAATAGAATACAGAGTTTAGTCACGCCTATAGTTGGCTCGGGAAATATAAATGCTCAAGTAAATTTGGAAATAGATTTTACGAGAAAAGAAGTATCTCAGGAAATAGTAGATCCTGATACAATAGCAATACGAAGCGAACAAAATTCACTAAACGTAACTGCAAAAAAGGATGCAGTTGGTATTCCGGGTGCAATTTCAAACGAACCACCCCAAGAGGCAGTTGTTAACCAAGATCAGAATCAGGCAGGGGTGGCTTTGTCTAATAATGAAAACCAAGAAGATCAGGAAAAGTTTGAAACGAAGTCATCGACTGATTTGAAAAATTATGAAGTGAGTAAAACTTACGAGACTGTAAAGAACCCTTCAAATTTAATCACCAGGATAGATGCCGCACTTCTAATAAGGGATCGCAAAGTTATTAATCCTGATACCGGAGAGGAAACCTTTGAACCCGTTGCTCCTGAGGTTATAACACAGGTGGAAAATCTTGTAAAAAGTGCTTTAGGGATAAAGCCTGAGCGCGGTGATAGTTTAACGGTAACGTCACAGCCATTTGTCGAAGAATTTAAGGGCTTTGTTACCAAATGGTACGAGGGAGCCTGGTTCAGATCAATGGTTGAGAAGACTCTTTTAGTCCTCCTAATCGGTATCGTTGCTCTGGGCGTTGTCCGACCGATGCTGAACAAAATATTAGTTCCAACAGCAAGTACTAATTCAGTTATGGAACTTTATGCGGAAGCAGAGACAATGGCTGAAGTGGCAGCTAAGCGTGCTACTGAAACGGAAGCTGTTGAGGTTGATGAGGGTGAGAGCCTTGACGAAATCAAAGCTAAGCTTAAGCCAAAGAAAAAAGGTGGTATTTCCGCTGATATGTTGGATACTGCGAACACCTATGATGATAAAGTTGCGCTTGTACGAATTATTGTGACCGATGAAGCCGGACGAGTTGCCAATGTGTTCAAGCAGATGATGCGTGAAGATCTTGAAGTATTAAAGTAGGATAAAAAAATGGCAGAAGAAATTAACGATGAAGGTTTAGAAAACCTAAGTGGTACTGAAAAATCAGCCATTCTGATGATGTTGCTTGGGGAAGATGAAGCTGCACAAGTTCTCCAGAAACTTACGCCCAGAGAGGTTCAGCACTTGGGTACCGCTATGTATTCTGTGACCGGTGTAGATCAGACAACGGTTAATGCTGTGCTTGATGAATTTTTGGAAACTATTAAGAAACAGACAGGTATTGGTTTAGGCGCTGGTCAATATATCGAGAATGTCCTGACAAAGGCTTTAGGTGATGATAAAGCCCAATCGGTTCTCGGTAGGATTACTCCGGCTAGCTCAGAGTCTCAAATTGATATCCTTGATTGGATGGATGCGCGTGCAATTTCAGAACTTATCCTAGATGAGCATCCACAAATTAAAGCTCTAATCATTTCATATCTAGATTTTGGGCTTGGTGCGGATGTGCTAACTCTGCTCCCCGATGATATACAGGCAGATATTGTGCGTAGAATTGCAACCCTAGAAACTGTTGAGCCTGGTGCTATCAAAGAGCTCGAAAGAGTGATGAAGGCAAAATTTGCAGCTAATACATCATTGCGAGCATCGCAAATTGGCGGTGTTAAAGCTGCTGCTAAAATTATGAACTTCACTAAAACTGAGATGGAAACACGAATTTTAGGAGCAATTAAGAAGGAAGATCGTGATTTGATGGCTGAAATTCAAGACAACATGTTTGTTTTTGAAAATCTCGGTGGTTCGGATGAAAGATCGCTTCAAACGCTGCTAAGGTCAGTAGATCAAGATGTACTTGTAATAGCTATGAAAGGTGCAGAAACTGCACTGCAAGATAAATTGTTAGGATGTATGTCTACCAGAGCGGCAGCTAATATTCGAGATGAAATGGAAGCACTTGGTCCGGTAAGGCTCACAGAGGTTCAAGAGGCGCAAAAGCAAATTATCAACGTTGCGCGAAAACTTTCAGATGATGGAACTATTGTTCTTGCCGGCCGAGGTGGAGAGGAAATGGTATGATGAGTGAAGTGCAAGAAAATGTACTCGATGATCAAAATCCTGATTATACTGATTTAGAAAGTCTATTAGCAGCTGCAAATTCATCAGAATTCAGCATTTCAAATGGGTTTACAGAGGAAAAGCAGGAATTTGAGAAGCTAAATAGTTTTTTCGAAATCGTAACCTCAAATGACACAAAAAATTTAAATAATGAAGACGAAGTCTTAAACGATTTACAGGTTGGAAGCGAAGCAGATGACGAAAGTGAGCTAGAGATTTCTGGCTTACAGGTTGGAAGCGAAGCAGATGAAGAAGGTGAGCTAGAGATTTCTGGCTTACAGGTTGGAAGCGATGCAGATGAAGAAGGTGAGCTAGAGATTTCTGGCTTACAGG
>JBJLGG010000020.1:0-24361 GCA_045564995.1 Paracoccaceae bacterium
CATATTCAGTATTTTACTTTGTTTACCAATTACAAGATCATCGAACTCAATAAAATACTCCATTTCTGGACGTTTAAATGGACTTAATCTCGCCCATCCAAACTGGTTTTCAAACATTACAGGGCGAGTAATCTTTATAATCCTCGAAGAGGAGCTTATGATTTTAAGACCAGTCTCTAATATGCCTTTAACGAAAGGAGCCGCGCTTCCATCTAAAATCGGAACTTCTTCACTATCGATTTCAATCAATGCGTTTGACACTCCACAACCGGCAAGTGCCGCCATAAGGTGTTCTATAGTAGAAATTGCAGTTCCATCTTCATTCGTTACCCTAGTACAGAGTGTGGTTTTCGAAACATAATCCCACCGTGCACGGACAATAGGATTTCCAATTTCAATATCTTTACGCTTAAATAAAATGCCATGATTTTTGGAAGCCGGTTTAATGGAGAGACTTACGGACTTTCCTGAATGCAAGCCTACCCCAGAAAATATTATTGAACTTTCAAGCGTAGTTTGCAAATTACAGCCTTTGGAATAACTTCAGACACCACATTATATTGCAATGAGCCAGTAGACAATTCAAACTTTGTAACTAATTGTTACAAAGAAACTTTATCAAATCTGTACATCTTTGATATCTGCTTTGTGTTGAGAAATAAAATATTTAGTTTGCTTGGCGTCTCAAGAAAGCAGGAACCTCTATCTTTTCCTTGTTAGCATCGGTATCATTATGTTCCGCGTTATAATTATTTCGCTGACTATCCTGATCAGACCTTAGAGTTTCATTTTGTATTGGTGCGGCCGGACCCGTACCCGCCATTCTATTAATTAAAGAACCTATACCAAACCGTGGCTTATCCTTAATTTCTGGATTCTTCGTAGCAACCATAGGTTTAGAATTTTCAGTTTGCTTGTTTGGAGACTTCGATACAGCGGCACGAAGACGTTCAAGGGTTTCTTTGGACGGAGTACCAGGTGGGTTTGATTGAGCGGCACCCATTCTATCGCTGCTGCCTATACCACTTAATGTTTCATAACCGTTAGTGGCTCGTTGATCAGGTTTATCTTCACCGGCTGTAGCAGGATCAAATCCAGATTGAGCTACCTTATTTTGAGTTTCGAACAAACCGGGTTCAGTTGATGGTAAGGATGAATTTTCGTTATGCTCTCTCTTGGCTTCTGCATAGACCTTTTCAGCCATGCTATTAATAGCTTTACTCTCTTCAGCCGAAGTAACTCTCCGGGGCATATAAGATTGTGTTTCTCTAGCCCCATCAGATACCGGGTTGAATTTAGTATTGGCTTCAATACCTGTTGCCACAACTGATACTCGCATTACCCCTTCTAAATTAGGATCAAGCGTTGATCCAACGATTATATTTGCCTCAGGATCAACTTCTTCTCTTATCCTATTTGCAGCTTCGTCTAATTCAAAAAGAGTTA
Organism: Paracoccaceae bacterium; assembly: GCA_045564995.1. Taxonomy (GTDB): domain Bacteria; phylum Pseudomonadota; class Alphaproteobacteria; order Rhodobacterales; family Rhodobacteraceae; genus Salinivivens. The sequence goes on from JBJLGG010000020.1 coordinate 1,447, forward strand.
AATCATAACCACCGGTAATATTGATAAGCACCCCATTTGCCCCTCGAAGACTAATCTCATCAAGCAGTGGATTTGCAATGGCTTTTTCGGCAGACTGGACTGCCCGATCTTCTCCGTCAGCTTCTCCAGTTCCCATCATGGCTTTACCCATCTCATCCATAACTGCACGAACGTCAGCAAAATCAAGATTGATCAAACCCGGTCGAACCATTAAATCTGTTACGCCCTTGACACCCTGATATAAAACGTCATCTGCCATACTAAAAGCTTCGGTAAATGTTGTTTTTTCTGTAGCTATTCTAAATAAATTTTGGTTCGGAATGATAATTAATGTATCAACCATTTTCTGTAGCGCCTCGACACCCTCTTCAGCCTGGCGCATTCGCTTAATACCTTCAAATTGGAACGGCTTTGTCACTACCCCTACGGTTAACACGCCCAACTCCCGTGCGGCTTGAGCTATGATTGGTGCTGCTCCTGTACCAGTGCCTCCTCCCATTCCAGCAGTTATAAAACACATGTGAGATCCAGCCAGCTGATCAACAATCTGCTCAATACTTTCTTCAGCAGCAGCCGCTCCCACAGAAGCTCGAGCGCCAGCCCCCAAACCCTCAGTAACTTTAACGCCAAGCTGTATTTTGCTATTTGCACGGCTTTGTTGAAGAGCCTGAGCATCTGTATTTGCTACGACGAAATCAACTCCGTCTAAACTTTTCTCAATCATATTGTTTACAGCATTGCCACCAGCGCCGCCAACACCGCAAACAGTAATTCTGGGTCTCAGATCGTTCTGATCTGGTATCGATAAATTTAAGGTCATAGTCAGGTCCGCCCGTGATCCGTTAATGGATTTTATTATTTTCTACTCAAACAACTGAATCAGTTATACCCATAAATTTGTAAAAGGTCACTAAAAAATAGCAAATTTATACACAATATAGTAGCTATAGCTCATGAACTAATAATATTTTGATCAATATACTATATTTAGATCCTACCAGTTTTCACGTAACCAACGCACTGCTTTTCGAACAGTTCTAGATGAGTAACCGGCGCTTGGAAGCTCAAAATCCCACCATTCATCCTGCGGATGAGCTGCAAAAAGGGCTAAACCAACCAACGCTGAACAACTTGATCCAGAATAGGCCTGAGGCAAACGATGAATTCTTAATGGTCGGCCAATGCGCACCTGTTGGCCAAGTATACGACTCGCAAGAGTATCTAACCCTGGGGTTTGACAAGTGCCCCCAGTTAAAACAAATTTTTGACTTTTGAGTTCGTAAAAGCCAGCTATTTCTAAGTGAGTTCTGATATCCTCTAAAATTTCTTCTAAACGTGGCCTCATGATACCTATCAACTCACTGCGGGTTACAGTACGCCGATCGTGTTCCCAATCCCCCGTTTCACCCCCAACTTCAATTAAATCGCGATCATCGATACCTGTAGCTATCAAACCACCATTCCTGGTCTTAATTTTTTCTGCCACTGATATAGGAACTTGAAGACCTAACGAGATATCGCGTGTCACATGATTGCCTCCAAGCATTACAGAACCGGCGAAAATCATATGCCTCTTTAGAAAAATAGAATAACTCGTGGATCCCCCACCAAAGTCGATACAAACTGCCCCGAGCTCTTGTTCATCTTCCACCAGTGTTGATCTGCCAGAAACATATGCTGCTGACGCGACGCCAGCCAACTCTAAGTCACACCTTTTAACACAATACGCCAAGTCTCTTATCGTTTTAGCTCGTACTGTAAGCATGTGTAAATCTACATCTAACTTGTTTCCAATCTGTCCCCTTGGATCGACAAGCCCAGACCGATGATCCAATGCAAAATTTACAGGCTGTGCATGTAATATTTCCCGGCCGTCACCGATGTCAGGACGATCACACGAGCTTAAAACTCTCGCAATATCTTCATCTTGCACGATTTGATTTTCAATTTTAACATTCCCGTTTAATCCGTATGAACGTGGACCACCCCCTGAAAAACATGCAATCAAGTGATCAACCCTTAAATTCGCCATTTTCTGAGCAGATTGTAAAACCGTTCGAATTGCTCTTTCTGCCTCTTGCATTGAAGAGATTTCGCCAAATTCAATTCCACGGGATTGCGTTATTGCAGATCCTACAACTCGAAAAGATGACTGACCCGCTAAAGATCCTACTTGATCGGAGGCAAGACTGGGATCAAGACCGTCAAAACGCAATATCAGACAGCTAATTTTTGTGCTGCCCAGATCAAGGATCGCCAGTGCACCACGTTGCAACGCTGACTGGCGCATTGCACGCATCGCGCGCTGCAGTTCATAAAGTTCAGCCATTTTTTTACAAATCCCCACTGCTATTATACATTAACGGGTCCACTGACACTGCGCCCACCCTGACCGTAGGACGTTCAACTAGTCTCATATCAATAGTTGATAGTTGGTTAGAAAATAATGAGCCAGTATCGTTCATTAACATCAAGCGATCAAATGCCGCCAAAAATTCTGTCTGAGGAAGCATGATCCTAAGATTGTTGTCCAACACAAGGTCCCAACGACGTTCTCCTACTCTTACGAAGGCTCTAACTTGATCCAGAAAATATTGATTATCTTCCATCAAACTTGATATATCTGCTATAGATAAATTTGCAGCTTCCCCTATTACTAAAGGAAGCTCTGGGTAATCAAGCCTGGAGGTTGCTAGTCGTATAAATTTACCTTTTTCATCAATAACTGATATCACATCATCTTTTCGCCAAATAAACGCTGGCGTTCTCTCTGAAATATCAATTTGCAACACGCCGCTTACTGTTACTTTTATTGCAGCCGATTCAACCGCTGGAATATCATTCAAAACCTTATGAAGATATTTTATGTCAAGATCAAAATAACTAACGGGAAAATCTAGGGGCATAATTTCCCTTATTTCATGCGCTAACTCATCAGAAGCCCCATCGACAGAAGCTACTTTTATCATGAATTCAGGTCTTTCAACTAGTGCATGTTTCAAGTCTTTTTTTAAAGCTTCAATATTTTCGTGTAAATTAATATTTAATAATAAGACTAAAGTTCCACAAATAATAACGAGTGAGGGAATGCCTAAAGTGAGAATTAAGCGCAGCCGTGGAATAAGCATCAAGCGCATTAGGCGATATGAGATAATTGAGGGAGCTGGATCAATATTTCGTTTTAGCGATCGCATGATGCATCCTCCACGAGCCATTGGCATAGATCACCAAATTTTATCCCACAAATATTTGCTTGTTCAGGAACAAGTGAAGTAGGTGTCATCCCAGGTTGAGTATTAATTTCTAACAAAATCAATCCATCCAGACCTAAACTTTCATCCCAACGAAAGTCTGCTCTACTTATTCCCCTACACCCGATTAATTCATGTGCACTAAGAGCATACTCAAGGCATTTTTCTTTAATTTTCTCTGGTATTTTAGCAGGCACTTCGTGAACCGAACCACCGTTTTTGTATTTGGCATCATAGTCATACCATTTTTGTGTAATTATATCAGTGACCAGTAACGCTTTCTTGCCCATCACTGTAACTGTGAGTTCTCTGCCAGGAATATATTCTTCAACCATAAGAATACTTGGCATATCTGACGATAGATTGAGAGGGGGATCCTCTGCTGGATTTACAAAATAAACACCGATAGAAGAGCCCTCATTAATTGGTTTTACAACATAAGGTCTTTGAAGTGGATGTGTGTTTATTAAATTAGTCTTATCAATAATAAAACCTTGTGCCGTTGGCAAACCAAAGTCTGAGAAAATATGCTTACTTCTATGTTTATCCATAGCCAATGCCGAAGCCATTACACCAGAATGAGTATAAGGAATTCGCAACCATTCCAGCACTCCCTGAATGGAACCGTCCTCACCCCATCGTCCGTGAAGCGCGTTAAAAACCACATCGGGTTGTAATTCCGATAAACGCTGAACAACATCATGCCCAGCATCAAGTTCTAAAACTTCAAAATCTTTGCCCCTCAAAGCTGCAGAACATGCCTGTCCAGAAATAAGCGACACCTCCCTCTCTAGAGAGTGACCGCCCATTAACACTGCAACTTTGGGACCTTTTCCGCTCGAAATGCCCATCGCCTCACTTGCCCTTTAAGGGCTTTTGCGCCTTTTAAAGACGTCATTTTAAGGGTCTCCAACCCTAATTATCTCCCACTTTAGATCAATTCCAGAATTTTTGAAAACCCTTTTTCTTACCAGCTCCCCGAATTCCTCTAGTTCTGATGCAGTTGCACCACCAGTATTAGTCAAAAAATTTGGATGCTTTTCGTGCATTTTAGCTGCGCCCATTTGAAACCCCCTAAGCCCAGCGTCTTCTATTACTTTCCAGGCTTTGAACTCATGATCTTCATTGATATGCCCAGAACTTGAGAACCCACAAGGATTGCGAAAGGTGCTTCCAGCAGTTATCTCTTTGGTTGGTTGCTCACTATCTCTTTTTTCTTTTTGAATACGCATTTTTTCATACAAAGCCGCGACTTCCCCAGAAGGCGGAGCAAATGTCACGCTAACCACGACAAGATCAGCAGATAAATCTGTATTTCGATAAGAGAACAAAACGTCAGTCTTTTCCAGCTTTACAACTTCACCACTTCGGTTGACCGCTTTCGCAGATACGAAGTAATCTGAAATATACTTGCCGTAACAGCCTGCATTCATTTTTAACGCCCCTCCGATAGAACCAGGAATAGTCCTAAGAAATGTTAGATCGTAACCATTATCTGCCGCCCTTCTAGCGACAAAAGAATCTAAGGCGGCTGCGCCTGCCACGACTAGGCCATCTGAAACCTCAACAGAATTGAAACCTTTTCCTAGTCTTATGACTACTCCCTTAATTCCTCCATCACGCACAAGGAGATTGGAGCCTACACCTATAGGGAAAAGAGATATATTGTCAGGCACATTTGATAGAAAATACTTTAAGTCTTCTAAATCTGAAGGTTGAAAAAAATATTCTGCCGGACCGCCTACCCTCAGCCAAGTTAGGTCAGATAGCATCTGGTTGTCAGTCAATTTACCGCGAGTTGTGGGAAGCTTAACAACCATATCAATACTCATTACATAAAAGTTTTGGAAGTTTACTTGCCCAAGAGCTTATATTCCCAGCACCTAAACATATGACAATATCACCCGATTTAGCATTATCGGCAATCAGTTTTGACAATTCTTGTAAGTTAGAAACGGCAACAGCATGACGATGGCCGTAACCACTCAGTCCTGTTACAAGATCATCTTTACTTACTCCAGGAATTTTTTGTTCTCCAGCAGAGTAAACGTCCGAAATTGCAACTATATCGGCATCACTAAAACACGAACAAAAATCCTTAAAGAGCGCGCTAAGGCGAGTATATCTGTGGGGCTGATGAACCGCTATAATTCGCCCTGAACTTATCTCCCTTGCAGCTCTTAATACTGCAGATATCTCAACTGGGTGATGGGCGTAATCATCAATGAATGTGATCCCATTTAATTTCCCAACCTTTGTAAACCTCCTATTAACACCTTTAAAATATGCTAATGCGTCACGAATTTTATTTTTTTCAACACCCAGATGATGCGCTACTGCAACTGCACCTAAAGCATTTGAAACATTATAATCACCGGGCATAGGAAGAATACAGTCTGTAATAGTAAAATTCTCCTTTTGAAATTTGATATCAAAATGTGCTCGACCTTCATCGTACTTAAGGTTTACGCCTCTAATATCAGCCTGAGCATTTAGACCAAAGGTTCTAATTTGGCGATCAGAAATTTTATCAATAAGTTTTTGCACCTCGGGGTGGTCACTGCAACAAACCGCAACCCCATAAAAAGGGATATTAGAGAGAAAATCTAAAAAACCTTGCCTTAGTGCGTCGAAATTACCCCAATGCTCCAAATGCTCAGGGTCGACGTTTGTAATAAGCGCTATGGTTGCAGGTAACCGTGTAAAGGTTCCATCGCTCTCATCAGCTTCTACAACCATCCATTCACCAGCTCCAGCTCTTGCATTTGAGCCGTACGCATGAATTATTCCTCCATTAATCACAGTTGGATCAAAACCACCTTCATCTAATATGGTAGCAACCAACGTGGTAGTTGTAGTTTTGCCGTGCGTACCCGCAATGGCTACGTTCGATTTCATTCTCATTAGTTCTGCAAGCATTTCAGCTCTACGAACAACCGGCAGACCAGTAGAACGTGCGTAGTTTAACTCAGGATTATCCCTATTAATTGCTGAAGAAATTACAACAACGGCAACATCCATAAGGTTATTTTTATGATGACCAATTTTTATGGAGGCACCCATACGCTCTAATCGTGAAGTAATTTCGGTTTCCTTCAAATCGGAACCTTGAACAGTGTATCCTTGGTTAATTAAAATCTCTGCAATGCCCGACATACCTATGCCACCAATGCCTATGAAATGTATCGGTCCTATTTCTACTGGAAACTTCGTAGACACACTCATTAAGAAGTTCCTTTATCGATAGGCTTAATTGCGGGCTTCGTTTCGTCTTTCTTTTCTTTTACCAAGCGAATTATTAATTCAGACATCATTTGAACAGAGTTTTTGGACGACCTCTTTAAAGCCGAAATGGCCATTGCCTCCGCTTTTTTAGGAGATGCCAAAAATTTAGCAATACACTTTGACAGTTTTTCCTGAGTGAAATCATCTTCCGCAAAACTGATCGCTGAATTTATACTTGTCATACTCTCGGCATTTATAGACTGCTCGTCTCTTATGGCGGATTTCAACGGAACTAGGATCGAAGGACGACCAATCGTCGCAATATCAGCTACCGATGAGGCTCCTGACCGACTTATTACCAACTGAGCCTCTGAAATTCGCCTAGGCACATCATTAAAAAAGCTAGAAACTTCTGCATCAATATTGTGTTCAGAGTACAATTTAATCACTCTATCTTTATCTTCAGGACGAGCCTGATGCGCGACCCGCAAATTTTTTTTGTTTTTTTCTGACAATAATGACAAAGCGGCGGGTACGACATCAGACATAATTCTTGCTCCTTGACTACCCCCAATAACGAGTACGTTTATTGGATAATCACCCGGAGGGATGTAAGGAGATGCCTTAAACTTTAAAACAGAATTTCTAACAGGATTACCAATATACAATGAATTCTCAGAGCTTAAACTTTCTGGTGCTATTCCATAAGCTACAAAATTGACCTTCTTTGCAAAAAGCTTGTTAACCTGTCCTAAAACGCCATTTTGTTCATGTAATATTGTCGGAATACGACATATAAGCGCCGCCGTAATGGCCGGAATGCTCGGGTATCCACCGAAACCAACTACGCAGCTTGGTTTGTTTCTTTTAAACCAAAGTAATGACTGAAAAACTCCATAAAAGATTTTTAGTGGGACGGATAGCTTCCCAAAAATTGATCTGCCTGAAAAGGTTGCAGAATTTATAACCGTAACCTCGACACCCGACGGAAAATTTTCGCAATAGCGAGCACCTCTACTGTCTGTAGATAATTTTACTTGCCAGCCACTCGCTACCATCTCCTCAGCCATTGCCTGCGCTGGAAACATGTGACCTCCTGTTCCACCAGCAGCCAAAACCAACAAAGGATCATTCATAAATTAATTTCCATTAAAAATATCACCAATGTCTTTTTGGGGCCTATTTCGTGTTAAAGCGAGAAGCATTCCTACTGTAATACCCATTGCAATTATCGAAGAGCCACCGTAGCTAACAAAAGGTAAAGTCATACCCTTAGCAGGAAGCAATCTAACTGCTACCCCAACGTTTATAACGGCCTGGATTCCAAACATGGCTACCAAACCTGAACCAGCTAGGCGGTTGAATTGATCTCGTTCCTTTAGGAGCCTTATTAATGAAATAATTACTATCCAAGTGTACAGCAAGAGAATTGATACGACTAAAAGTAATCCATACTCTTCAGCGGCAACTGAAATTATAAAATCAGTATGCGCATCTGGTAGGGACCACTTTACCTGTCCCTCACCGACACCCACTCCAAAAAAACCACCTTCTTGTATTGCATTGGTTGCGTACCCAAGCTGTGTACGCGGATCAATATCCGGCGAAAGAAAACCATCTATACGTTTCGCAAAATGCTCTGAAAAAGAGTATGCTATTGATCCGGCCAACAACACCATTAAAGCTAATGCAGCTAGTAGTATAAATGATGCACCTGCAACAAAATAAACAACGCCCCAGCCAAACAGTATAAGGCATGCTTGCCCAAAATCAGGCTGGATAATTAACAAAGCCACGACAGACATTGTTAAAAAAAATGACCAAAGACGTCCTGGCGGTCCATTAATTTGGCTATTTGCGGAAATTAACCAAGCAACAGTCACTATAAAGCCGGGTTTTATAAACTCCGAAGGTTGCACTGATGCAAACCCTAAGCCGTACCACCGTACAGCTCCTTTACCAAAGTCAGTTCCAAAAAAAGGCAGCAAGATTAATGCAACAAAACAAAATACAAATCCTATCACACCAAGCCTACGGATTACTTTCGATGACATCATAGAAAATGCTACTAGTACAATAAGCGCAATTGACCCAAATATAGTCTGCCGATTTACGTAATGAAACGGCGACAATCCATTTTTTTCCGCCAAAGGTGGTGAGGATGCAAGACCTAATAATAACCCAATACTGAAAAGAATAAGTATGGCGGTCAGAACTGATTTATCTAATGTTCGCCACCACTTTGAGAGAACCGCTTCTCCATCAACAGCCCCAACGGAGCCATACGCCATTTCTGTCATTTTGCCTGCCTAGTTCTGCCTGTCGTCCCATTTACTGAGATCTATAACCTATTGTTTACAATTTTTTTTTGAAAAATACTAGTATTAGTTGGTTTAAATAGGTGATCGGATGTCCAAACTGCCACATCTAAGTGGAGTTAGTTTTTTGTGAGATCTCAATAACTCTTTTTACCTGTGAGACAAAATCGTCACCACGATCCTCAAAATTATCGTACTGGTCGAAACTTGATGCTGCAGGGGCCAATAAAATAACATCATCAGCAGAAGCGTCTTTAGTAGCCTGTTCAACCGCTTTTTTCATATCGTTACAAATAACAGTACTACAATTTAATTGCGTTGATATAGCTTCAGCTTCTAGGCCTATGATATATGCTCGTTTAACACTCTGCGTAACTGAGTTTAATTTTGACAGGCCACCATCTTTTTGCTGACCACCACAGATCCAACGAATATTTTTGTAGGCATCCAAAGACATCATGGCACTCTCAACGTTTGTAGCCTTGCTATCGTTTACGAAAGTAATACCTTTAAAAATAGCAATTTTCTGGGATCGATGCGCGAGCCCATTAAATCCTTTCATTGCCTCGGCAACTTTGCGAGGCGAAAGACCAAGCACCCTACATGCTGCATAGGCGCTGGCTGCATTTTGGTAGCTATGCTGACCAACAAAGTTATCATATTTTGTCAGATCAATCGAATTTGTTTGCCTTCCTTTTCGATACTCCAGCAACTGGCCGTTTTCATAATAAACAGACCAACCAAATTTTCTAATTGGCTTTTTAATTGCAACTCTAATTACACTTTCATCTCCCACACTAACAGAAAGTTGCTGAGCTATATTAAGCCCTGCTATTTCGTCTACCCCAATTATAGAGTAATCTGGACAACCCTCAGCAAACAAACGGCGTTTAGCAGCCAGGTACCCTCCAAGCCCTCCATGACGATCAAGATGATCAGCACTGAAGTTTGTGAAAATAGCTATGTCCGGTGACAAAGTTCGAGCGACTTCAATTTGGTAGGAAGATAGTTCTAGTATAATTATCTCATTATTGCCGGGTGGATTTATACCCAAAACGCCGTGTCCAATATTACCTGCGAGCTGCGATTTATATCCTAGCGTTGAAAAAATATAATATAACAATGATGCTGTTGTGGACTTTCCATTAGATCCCGTTACTGCAACAATCTTTGGACGTACTGAAAAATTGCTCCAACTCTCAGTCGCTACAGACTGAAAGAACAGTCCCACGTCATTATCAACCAATACGCCAGCAGCAATAGCGGCAGCAATAATTGGGTGCGGTGAAGGAAAATGATGAGGTATTCCAGGGCTGATGATTAGGCGATCAATACTTTGCCAATCAAAATCTGAAATGGTATTTTTAATTTGAAAACCCTTTGATGATGCTAAACTTCTTTTTTCCTCATCATCATCCCAGCAGATCACATTGGCACCGCTCGCAGTTAAAGCACCAACGGAAGCCATCCCTGACCTACCCAGGCCTAAAACCATATAATTTTGATCAACACATCCCTGTAATTTTATCACAGGTCACCCCTTTGACTGTAAACAGAATAAACTCAAATGCCTAATTTCTAGATGCCAGATACTCACATCACCTCACTTTCAAAGTTGCCAAACCCACCATAGCGAGAATAAGTGAAATTATCCAAAAACGGATTACGATTTGAGGCTCTGCCCATCCCTTTTTCTCAAAGTGATGATGGATTGGCGCCATCAAAAATACTCTTTTTCCCGTCATTTTGAAGTAAAGCACTTGTATAATTACTGAAAGAGCCTCGACAACGAAAAGCCCTCCCACAATTGCCAAGACGATTTCGTGTTTAGTAACGACAGCAATAGCACCAAGGGCACCCCCCAAGGCCAAAGCGCCCGTATCACCCATAAAAACAGCAGCTGGCGGCGCATTATACCAGAGAAAACCTAATCCGGCACCAAATATGCCAGAGCAAAGAATTAATATTTCCCCAGTACCATTTACATAATGCACATCCAAATATTCAGTAAAGTCTACTCGCCCAACAGCATAAGCAATAATCCCTAGAGCACCGGCTGCGATCATTACTGGCATAATAGCCAACCCATCCAAGCCGTCCGTCAAATTTACCGCATTCGCCGACCCAACAATGACAATTATCGCAAATGGAACGAATAAAAATCCAAGATCAACTAACAAATTTTTGAAAATTGGTAGTGCTAGCCGATTTTGTAATGCCTCTGGGTGGGTAATAGAAATAAAATAGGCAGCTATCGCTGCCACCAAAAAACCAGATAATAGTCGCAGTCTACTCGAAACACCCTTTGGGTTTTGACGACTTACCTTGAGGTAGTCATCAATAAATCCAATACCACCAAAGCATATTGTTACAAATAGAACTATAATAACGTAATTATTATCAAGCCTTGCCCACATAACCGTTGAAAAAACCAATGATGACAAAATGAGCAACCCTCCCATTGTGGGAGTTCCTGACTTTGCCGCATGCGCTTCAGGACCATCGTCACGGATAGGTTGTCCTTTTCCCTGTTTACGCCGCAGCACATTAATTAGTGGCCGGCCAAAAACAAAGCCAAAGATCAAAGCTGTAAAGAAAGCTCCACCTGCTCGAAAGGTAATGTACCGGAAAAGATTAAAGAAGTCTCCTCCATCTGAAAGCGCTGTAAGCCAAAACAACATTTATAGTCCCCTTTGATAAGCTACGACTTTGTTTATATTTTCATATCTCGTATTGCATCAACTAAAGAAGACAATCCAACACTCTTTGACGATTTAACTAGAACTATATCACCTTTTCGAAGAATATTTTCGAAGTCAGAAATTATTTCAATTTTATCCCGATAATGACAGCCCTTTTTATCGATGGGAAGTTGGCCGTGTAAATTATGCATTAAAGGTCCTACGGTGTGTATAATATCGACAGCAGCGAGTTCTGGCCAAGAACTAATTTCTTCGTGAAGCATAACTTCTTTCATTCCTAGCTCTAACATGTCACCCAAAACAGCTACCCTGCGATTACCATAAATATTTTTTTGACTTAAAAGTCTCAATGCAGCTTTCATCGAAGATGGGTTTGCATTAAAGGCGTCATCTATCAAGAAAATAGTACCTAATGGTAAGGAAATTTTTTCGATAGAGCCCCTTCCATCCGATGGTTTCCATTTCTCTAGATCTCTAGATGCCTGTTCAATATCACCTCCAAGACAATCAACACATAGTAAAACACCCAGAGAATTTTCTGCAAAATGAGAACCAGCTGAACTTAAAATAAATTCAAGTTCTTTTTCCCTAAATTCGTACTGAACTTTTATTTTACCATTTAAATTTTGAATTTTTTTAGCTTTAATATCACTTTTGACACCACTAAACGAAACAAGTTGGTTTCCATTTTCAATAGTTTGTTTTTTTAATATTTCGTAACAAGGCGTGCCAGCATTTAATACTGCAATGCCATCACGCTTTAGACCCTTAACAATCTGAGCTTTCTCATTGGCAATTCCAGCTATGTCTTCAAATGCGACCAAGTGAGCTTCGGCAATTGCGGTAATAAATACTACGTCGGCTGAAGTCATTTTTGCCAATGGTTCGATTTCGCCAGGTTTATTCATTCCAATTTCTACTACGGCGTAAGTTGCATTCATTGGCAAATTAGCTAGTGTTAGAGGGACGCCAAGATAATTATTAAAACTAGCAGGTGCCGCGTGCGTTTTTCCCTGAAGCTCTAAAATAGTTTTGAGCATATTTTTTGAGGAAGTTTTCCCAACTGATCCAGTTATAGCAACCAGTTTCGCTTGGCTTCTCTTTCTTCTATATTTAGCCAGATTTTCAAGCGCTTCCTGAACACAAGAAACCAAAACCAGAGGAGTGTTCGAAGAGATTTCCACAGGAACATGATCAACCAGAGCCGCTTTAGCACCCAATTTTATAGCATCATTAATAAAATTGTGCCCATCGCGGTTTCCCTTTATCGCAACAAATAATTCATTAGTCTTAATCGTTCTACTATCGATGGAAACGCCTGTAATACCATCATTACCCCAGTCACCTAATAAATCGCCTGCTGTTGCTTCGACTAAGTCAGTTTGAGACCAAAGCATCACAATACTCCATCCAAGGCTTCAATCGATATAGATGCTTGCTCGACATCATCAAACGGAAGAATATCATCGCCGATGACCTGTCCAGTTTCGTGTCCTTTTCCACATATGAGCAAAGCATCGCCCGGATCAAGCATATCAACCGCTCTTAGAATGGCTTCCGCCCTATCCCCAAATTCATGAACTGCACCACGATCAATTCCCTGAAGAACCATTTGCCGGATTTTTGATGGATCCTCACTTCTAGGATTATCATCCGTAACTATTACTACATCTGCGTTTTGAGAGGCTGCAAGGCCCATAAGAGGCCTTTTAGATTGATCACGATCTCCACCTGCCCCGATTACTGCAATTATTCTACCAAATACGTGCGGTCGGAGTGATTTTATTGCGGTCTCTATTGCATCGGGAGTATGGGCATAATCAACAAATACATTCGCTCCATTTGCTCTTGAGGCAGCAAGTTCCATTCGACCTCTAACGGTGATTAAATTATGAAGGATACTGAAAACGTCTTGGGGCTCCGAACCAAGAGAAATAACCAACGCGGCGGCCATAAGAACATTTTGAGCTTGAAAACCACCAATTAAATTTAACCTTTTTTGATAAATCTTACCATCGTATTCAAAGAGAACTTCCTGACCAGAACTATCAAAACTTTGCTTTTTTAATTCAATATTTGAGTGTTTAGATGCTCCCAAAGTGACAACTGAGTGACCTAGTACTTTGATTTCCTCCGCGAGCAACTTTATTCTATCATCATCAACATTTATTACGGCAGTCTTATCAATTGGAAGAAGTTGTCTAAATAATAATGCTTTAGCATCAAAATACTGCTCAAGAGATTTATGATAATCCAAATGATCTTGAGAAAAGTTAGTAAATCCTGCCCCCGAAAACTGAACGCCGTCTAAACGACTTTGATGAAGACCATGGCTTGAAGCTTCTAGTGCAACATGATCTATTCCATTCGCCTTAAGAGTAGAAAGCAATTCATGCATTTCCAAAGCGTCAGGCGTTGTATGCTTTAATGGCTGTGTCCATGATCCATGAACTCCAGTGGTTCCTATACTAACAGCCTCAATTTCTAAATTACTCCAAATTTGCTGACAAAAGCTTGCTACAGATGTCTTACCATTGGTGCCAGTAACTGCTACTATCTTTGCAGGCTGTTGATTAAACCAAAGCGCAGCACAGCGGGCTAAGGTTTCTCTTGGCTTTTCCACAACAACAAAAGCAACATCTTTCGACTTTGAATTAGTCAAGTATTTTGAATAACCCATTTTGTCGGTAAGAATGGCAATAGCACCAGCTTGAATTGCTGAGGACGCAAAGCTTATACCATGCGAATTCACACCAGGTAGCGCCGCAAATAGGAAACCAGCCTGCACTGTCCTACTATCTTGAGTAATACCTGTTATAGATAAGTTTTCACCACTTTGAACAGTAAGACCTAACTCAGACAATGTTTTTTTTTGTAAATTCATAGAAAATGTATGCTTTTAAATCGATTATTATAAGGATACCTTAGTTCATCCTTGCAGGCAAAACTTTGAATAAGGAGTCGTTGTTATTCTCCGGCCTTAAGCCTAATAATGGCGCTATTCTAGTAATTATTTCTGCGGCTACGGGTACTGCTGTCCACCCAGCAGTACGCCTAGCCTCTTCTCCAGTTCTATCTTCAGGCTCATCCATTGTTACAACCAAGACGTATTTTGGATTGCCGGCCGGAAAAAGTGCAGCAAAATTTGTTATGACTTTGTCATCATAGTATCTACCAGTAGGGCTAGGCTTATCAGCAGTACCAGTTTTACCAGCCACTGGGTAACCTGGCACCTCCGCCATGGTGGCAGTACCATCCGTAACTACGCTTCTAAGCATAGAGAGAGCCTGCTTAGACACCACTTCGGAAATCACCCTATCGCCATATTTATAATTTTCCTGGATTTGCAGTGTGGGCGTCACCTTGTACCCACCATTTCCTATTGAGGCATACGCAGCCGCTAAATGGAGAGGGGTAGCTGACAAGCCGTGCCCATATGAAATCGTCATTGTTGATAATTCAGACCACTTTTTGGGTAGCAATGGCTTACCTCCAGACGCCTCCACCATTTCTAATGGAACAGTATCAAAAAAACCCAATGATTTCAGAAACTTTTGCTGATTAGCTGATCCTATTTCCCGTGCAATTCGGGCTGTTCCGATATTCGAAGATTTTGAGATTACTTTTTTAACGGGCAGTTCGGATCCATAATTGCGATAATCCCGTATTTTAAATTTTCCCCAACTTAATGGACCACTAACATTAATAATAGTTTCAGGAGAAACAAGATTAAGCTCAAGTGCCTGCGCTATAGCAAAAATTTTAAATGTTGAGCCCAATTCATATACGCCTTGAATTGCTCTATTGAATAATGGACTATTTGCTGGATCACCACTCGTAGGTAATTTAGGCCTATGATTAGGATCAAAGTCAGGAAGCGATGAAAGTGAAATTATTTCCCCATTATTAACATCCATTAAAACAGCAGCTGCCCCTTTGGCGTCAAGAAGCGACATCCCACTAGCCAGCACATTCTCCACAGCGGCCTGTATGGTTAGGTCGATAGAAAGTTTAAGAGGGTCTGCTGATGATGACGGGCTCCTCAGCCTTTCATCAAATGTTTTTTCTACACCGGCAACTCCGATTACTTCGGCAGAATGTACCCCTTCTCGACCATAGCTAGCACCTCCAAGGACATGTGCTGCCAATCTTCCATTTGGATAAAGCCGCATCTCTCTTGGACCGAAACGTAGTCCAGGATCTCCTAGATCGTGAACAGCTTGATAAGCCTCTGGACTAATACGTTTTTTAATCCAGAGGAACTTCCTTTTACTAGTAAAATCTTTGTAAAGTTTTTCCGCCTTTAAATCTGGGAAAATTTGCGCAAGCCCATCTGCTGCTTTTCTTGGATCGGTTAAATGAGCAGTTTCAACATAAAGCGAATGGGTATCCAGATTTGTTGCCAGGATCCGTCCCCGCCTATCAACAATATTTGCTCTTTGAGCAACGATCGATGAACCTAATGGCTGAACCTGCATCTCGTATGGATCTGAGGCCGCCAAATGCCCCATCCGAACGACCAAAACGCCATATAGACAGAAAAAAACTGTAGCAAGTACTACCAATCGGCCTTTTGCTTTCATATATTCACGGCTACTAATCTCCTGATTGCGCCATCTAGTGTTTTCTTGCTCAATTGCGTCAGTATTTTCGCCTCTTTCTCTTGCTGCAAGCACCCTACCGAGTGGCCTCAAAGGTATTCTGGCACTAGACTTAATCATTGTCATATAACCTGACTTCAGATTGAGAAATCTTTGGATTTAAAGTGGATCTCCACTTAATATTACTTGCTCTCTGATTTAAGCGGCTAACCTCTCCAAAATTTGCCGCCCTAATTGGACCCAATTTTAATTGATCAAAACCAAGGTTTGTCAAATGAATAAGACGCTC
Organism: Paracoccaceae bacterium; assembly: GCA_045564995.1. Taxonomy (GTDB): domain Bacteria; phylum Pseudomonadota; class Alphaproteobacteria; order Rhodobacterales; family Rhodobacteraceae; genus Salinivivens. Next base: position 17,833 of record JBJLGG010000020.1, read on the forward strand.
GGGTCGATTTAAATATGCCCATTCCGCTTTTAATACAGCCAATTTTGCTCTAGCTTTTCCAATTTCCGCCTGTAACTCTTCTGATTTCTTCATAGCCATCTGGGTTTTTACATTTTCTTGATAAGCCCAGTATGCGAGAGTGATAATTAAACCGAATGTGATGATGTAAAACAAGTTACGCATTATACTTTCCTTCGAGCAACGGAACGCCAAGCTGGCTTGGCAAAAGATTTGGACCTGGCTCAGAGCTCAATCTTTTTGCTATTCTGAGCTTTGCTGATCTCGACCTAGGGTTTTGTAAAAGTTCTGGGTCTGGAGCAACAATTGCCTTTCTATTCAATATTTCAAAATGTTTTTCTTCACTTTTTAATTCAGGCGCATATCGGTTGGAATTTCCTGCGGAGCCACTTCGAAGTTGTAAAAAACGTTTTACGATCCGATCTTCGAGTGAGTGAAATGTAACTACCGCTAGTATGCCTCCACAGCGAAGCGCTTTCTCTGCAGCGAATAACGCTTTATAAAGCTCAGAGAATTCATCATTAGTTGCTATTCTTAATGCCTGAAATGATCGCGTTGCAGGATGACTTGCGCCAGGTTTTTTTCTCGGCAAACAATTCTCAATTACATTAGATAGATCCAAAGTAGACGTGAAAGGTTTCTCAGTTCGCCTTCTGAAGATGGCATTTGCAATGCGTCGGCTAGATCTCTCCTCCCCAAAGAAATATAGAATATTTGCAATCTCACTTTCGGGTGAAGTATTTATCAGATCTGCAGCACTGCGACCACTCCCAGACATTCGCATATCCAGGGGACCGTCTTTTATAAATGAGAAACCACGACTGGGCTCATCAATTTGCATTGACGAAAGGCCCAAATCAAGCACTATACCGTCAAAACTTGATCCATACTTACCTAAGTTAGAAAACTTATCATTGTGTAATTGAATTTTATTTGCGTAATTGCTGATCCATTTCTTTGCTAAATCAAAAACATGGGGATCTCTATCGATCGCAATAACGTTATCAGCCCCTGCCTCAAGTAATGCTCGCGTATAACCACCCGCACCAAAAGTTCCATCTAACCAGGACCCTGAGACGGGAGAAATCAAATTTATAATAGGCTCAATTAAAACAGGAGTATGCGGTAAGTCAGAAACAGATAACTGCATATCACTCATCGGGTTGACGGTCAGAGGCGTCTAAATAAATCAAAGGATCAAAGTCTTCCGGCAACGACTGCAGCCAAGCATTAGCCTTGTCCTGATCCTCTTGGAAAGTTTCTGGGTTCCATATTTGAAATGTATCACCGGACGCAATAAAGTATGCTTCACCCTTTATTCCTATTTTTTCTCGCAATTTCTGAGGAATGACTAATCTTCCAGTATCATCAACTGACGTTGGAAAACTTTGACCATGAAATAGCCTCTCTAGCATTTTTCGTTGAATGGACCCCCTGGGCAGATCACTAATTTTCTGATCAACTTCATCAATTGCGCCAATCGTGTAGCACTCAAGAAAGTTTTTTCTGCTGTCTCCATAAACAATGACGAGCTCCGGCTGAAGTCCATCCGTCCATGCGGGGTCACACGCCTCAATCACACGCCGAAACAGAGCAGGAATAGAAACCCTACCCTTACTATCAACTTTATTAAGCCCTTCACCTCGAAATCTACGCACCAACTTCAATCACCCAACAAATCTCGTTCCTTGGAACACAAACGAAAAGACGGACCGGGCTACTGCCACTGCCCAATCCGTCGAATTCGTGCCCGACCACTTCAGGCTATGTCGAAGCGCGACATCTGGGGGGAAATGTGTCTGCGCTCCAACTATTTTGATGAAATTGGGGCCTGTATGAAACCTGACTTTCACTTTAGGATCTTAGCGTCCCTTATTAATCCCTAATCATCATGGACCCATTTGTGCACGAGCATTCTAAACATTGCAAGAAAAAAATGGGAATTTATGGGAATTAATTACACTTAGGCATGAAAATTGAAAACTACCTAATTTGTTTCACTACATATAGACAAAAAGTTAGATTATGATCAACATATTGATTTTTATATTTGGAAGAAAATTATAAAAAAGGTCATTATTTTAATGGAAAGCGTAAATTTAAGTAAAAATAATTTGAAGTGGAACATTTTTTATATAAAAGACCATCTATTCCCATACAGAAAAGCATCGGTATTTCAAAATATGGAAAGAGATGTCTGTGTTATGAAATTATTCCAGCGTTTTAAAATGTTACTTCATCAGGCCTACAGACAAAATTAGAAACAACTTTTTTCACACCGGCTTTATCAAAGTTAATCTGTAACTTGTCACCTTCTATATTAGCGACCTGACCATATCCGAATTTTTGATGAAAAACCCGTTCACCAATATTAAAAATTGAGTCAGAATTACCGTTAACAATTATAGTTGTGCTTTCGGTTGGCTTGGATAATGACGTTTGTTTTTTATTAGTCTGCAACCTTTTCCATCCGGGGCTGTCATACCCATCAGCTTGGAATGCCTCAGTTTCTAAATCTGAGGAATTTACAGTGAGGTCAGGGGAACTGCCGTAAATTTCTGATGCCATAAGAACTTCAACATGCTTTTCTGGTAACTCGTCTATAAAACGCGATGGCATAGATGATTGCCACTGACCAAAAACACGACGGTTACCAGCAAAAGAAATATAGCATGCTTGCTCAGATCTAGTTATGCCAACATAAGCCAATCTTCTTTCTTCCTCTAAACCAATTACCCCACTTTCGTCCATACTTCTCTGAGAAGGGAAAAGGCCGTCTTCCCAACCAGGTAAAAAAACTATTGGAAACTCAAGACCTTTGGCAGCATGTAGGGTCATTACAGAGACTTTCTGCTCAAACTCTTCACTTTCGTTCTCCATTATGAGGCTAACATGCTCCAAGAACCCTTGTAAATTTTCAAAATCTTCTAATGCTTTTACAAGTTCTTTGAGGTTTTCCAGCCGCCCGGCAGCTTCTGGCGTTTTATCGTTTTGCCACATTTCAGTATAACCGCTTTCATCAAGAATCTGACCTGCCAATTCGACATGATCGATATTTTCCTGTAAAATAAATGAATTCCAGCGATCTAAATTTTTTAAAAATAAATCAAGTTGAATACCAGCTTTACCAGACAAACCGTTTTCGTCTAATAACAAACGAGCACCTCTAGCAAGTGACATTTGATTATCTCTAGCAACCTGCTGAATTTTCTGTTGAGCTTTTTCACCAATCCCTCTTTTTGGAGTGTTAACAATTCGCTCAAAAGCCAAATCATCATTTAAGCTCAGACTTAACCGAAAGTAAGCCATAGAATCTCGTATTTCCATACGCTCATAGAATCTTGGACCACCAATTACCCTATACGGCAACCCTATAGTAAGAAATCTATCCTCAAAAGCCCGCATCTGATGACTTGCTCGCACTAAAATAGCAACTTCGTCGAGGCCGGCTATTGTGTAATTTCGATTTGACAGTTGGATGGACTCTATCTCTTCGCCAATCCATCGAGCCTCCTCCTCACCATCCCAGTGGCCAATTAACCGAACTTTTTCTCCATCTTCATTTTTTGTCCAAAGATTTTTACCAAGGCGATCTTTATTCCCAGAAATTACTGCGCTAGCTGCTGCTAAAATGTGTGGAGTTGATCTGTAATTTTGTTCCAACCGTATGATTTTTGCACCAATGAAATCTTTATCAAATCTGAGAATATTTCCTACCTCAGCACCGCGCCATCCATAAATAGATTGATCGTCATCACCGACACAACATATGTTTTTATGGCTTTGTGCTAACAATCTGAGCCATAAGTACTGGGCAACATTAGTGTCTTGGTATTCGTCAACAAGAATATATTTGAACCACTTTTGATACTTAGAAAGTATCTCAGCATTTTTTTGAAATAGCTCTACAACAAGTAGAATTAAATCACCAAAATCGACAGCATTGAACTCGCGCAACCTCTGCTGGTACTGGGAATATAATTCAGTGCCAATATTATCAAAGGCGTTAGCATGTGAGGCCGGCACCGATTCAGGTACCCACCCTCTATTTTTCCATCCGTCAATTAAATTTGCTAGATGTCTAGCTGGCCAACGTTTTTCATCTACATTGGCAGCTTTTATTAGTTGTTTCAGGAGCCTTAACTGATCATCAGTATCCAATATCGTAAAATTATTCTTTAAGTGGGCTAATTCGGCGTGTCGGCGTAAAAGCTTTACACAAACCGAATGAAACGTTCCAAGCCAAGGCATTCCTTCGACGGGTCGACCCAATGTACTTGCAACGCGACTTTTCATTTCTAGAGCTGCCTTGTTTGTAAAAGTCACTGCCAGTATCTCGTTTGGTCGAGCACTTCCAGTATTTAACAAATGCACAATTCTTGCAGTCAAAGCTTTTGTTTTACCTGTTCCTGCACCAGCCAACATCAAAACTGGCCCCTCTAACGCCTCTACAGCAGTTCTTTGGGCTTCATTTAATTCTTGCAAATACGGCTCAGACCTAGCTTTCATTGCACGGACTGAAAGCTTGCTTGAAGATTCAATCATATTTTTTGAGTTCTGGCTCATAGAAACCTTTTAGACATATATTTTAAATTTGGAAAGATATGTTCTTAATTTGTTCCTCTAGATTTCACAATTGTAATTTTAGGCAAAAAATACACTGCCCATGGCAGCCATCAAGAATTAATAAACCATATGGTTTAAAATATATAAAATACTAAATAAATCGATCTAATTTACTGAAAAAAGATTTCAAAATGTATTGACACTTTTTTTCTGTTCTGCAACGCAGCAGGGTAAAGGTATATTTTGTAGAATTAAGAATACAAGGATGTTCCAATGCCCGACTTCAATAAAATTCTCATAGCAAACCGCGGCGAGATTGCGATCCGAATTATGCGAGCTGCAAATGAAATGGGTAAAAAAACCGTAGCCGTTTTTGCTGAAGAAGATAAATTGGGACTGCACAGATTCAAAGCCGATGAAGCCTATAGAATTGGCCATGGGTTGGGACCAGTGGCTGCTTACCTTTCAATCGATGAAATTATACGCGTAGCTCGAGATAGCGGAGCAGACGCAATCCATCCAGGCTACGGTTTACTTTCTGAAAACCCCAACTTGGTTGATGCGTGCGAAAGAAACGGAATCGTATTTATCGGGCCACAAGCCGCAACAATGAGAGCATTAGGTGATAAAGCCAGCGCAAGAAGAGTGGCAGTCGAAGCAGACGTGCCAGTAATTCCAGCCACAGAAGTCTTAGGTGATGACATGTCAGTCATCAAGTCTCAAGCAGCTGAAATTGGTTATCCTTTAATGCTAAAAGCTTCATGGGGTGGTGGGGGTCGGGGAATGCGTCCAATTGAACACCCGGATGAGTTGGAAGATAAAGTATTAGAGGGACGCAGGGAAGCGGAGTCAGCCTTTGGGAATGGTGAAGGTTATCTGGAAAAAATGATTATCCGTGCCCGCCACGTAGAAGTACAAATTCTAGGCGATAAGCATGGTGAGATTTATCATCTTTGGGAACGAGATTGCTCAGTACAACGGAGAAACCAAAAGGTGGTTGAGCGGGCGCCCGCACCGTATCTAACACAAAAGCAGCGCGAAACTCTTTGTGATTTAGGTAGAAGGATCTGTGCACATGTAAACTATGAATGCGCTGGTACTGTTGAATTCCTAATGGATATGGATACGGAAGAATTTTACTTCATAGAGGTAAACCCAAGAGTACAGGTAGAGCACACAGTGACTGAAGAGGTAACTGGAATAGATATTGTACAAGCTCAAATTCTTATTGCTGAAGGCAAAACGATAAATGAAGCAACTGGTAAAGCTAACCAAAGTGAAGTGACATTAAACGGGCATGCTTTGCAAACAAGAATAACTACTGAAGACCCTCAGAACAACTTCATCCCAGATTATGGCCGTATAACCGCTTTTAGATCTGCTACCGGTATGGGAATTAGGCTTGATGGAGGCACTGCATATGCTGGGGGCGTAATTACGCGATATTATGACTCTTTATTGGTAAAAGTAACAGCATGGGCACCTACGCCAGACAAAGCTATCGCCCGAATGGATCGTGCATTGAGAGAATTTAGGATAAGGGGGGTCTCCACAAATATAGCTTTTGTAGAAAATTTGCTTAAACACAACGTATTTTTATCAAATGAATATACCACCAAATTTATTGATACGACCCCAGATCTTTTTGACTTTGACAAACGAAGAGATAGAGGAACTAAAGTTCTTACATATATAGCAGATGTAAGCGTAAATGGTCATCCAGAAACTAAAGACAGGCCCCTACCAAATTTTGATACTCCAACCCCAATTTCTCCTAATCCAGTTGGTGAAATGAGCTATGGGACCCGAAATTTACTGGAGCAAAAAGGTCCTGGAGCGGTCGCAGATTGGGTCTTGAAACAAAGACAACTGCTATTAACTGATACAACAATGCGCGATGGTCACCAGTCGTTACTCGCAACAAGAATGCGCTCGGTGGATATGA
>JBJLGG010000021.1:0-24086 GCA_045564995.1 Paracoccaceae bacterium
GAGCTTTAGAAAAGATTTCTGGGTCTACATTGCCTCCAGACGCAACGACTAAAATTGTTTTACTATCTAAAATCTCGTTGTGATAGAGAGCTGCTGCTAAAGCTACTGCACCTCCTGGCTCAATGACAATTTTTAATCTCTCAAAGGCAATTTTCATTGCTTTAAGTACTTCATCTTCTGTTACCACCAGCCCAGAATGGCAAAACCTTTTCAATATGGGAAATGTGAGGATACCGGGAGAAGGAGTAACAATTGCGTCGCACAAGCTGCTGGAGTTAGTTTCATTTTTTTCTCTTTTTCCAGAAACTAAAGATCTAACGACGTCATCGTATCCGGCGGGTTCCACTGGACGAACTTTAAAATTTTGGGCATTTTCCGCGCAGGCTAGAGCAATACCGCTTGTTAATCCTCCACCCCCACAACATACAAGTAAATCTGCTTCATCAATTCCAAGGTCTTTTGCTTGCTGGGTGATCTCTAGGCCTGCCGTGCCTTGTCCCGCAATCACGTTTGGATCATCATATGGCTTGACTAAAACCGCACCAAATTTTTGTTGAAGCTTTTCGCCAATTAATTCTCGACTCTCGCTATACCTATCGTAAAGTATGACTTCTGCACCAAGTTTCCTGGTATTTTCAATCTTAATTTTTGGTGCATCCTCAGGCATAATTACAGAAGATGGAATATCATGCATGGTTGCTGCCATTGCGATACCCTGTGCGTGATTTCCAGAAGAGTACGCAATAATTCCCTTACTTCTCTCCTCATTTTTTAAAGCTGATATAGCCGAAAAAGCTCCTCGAAATTTAAAGCTCCCAGAATGTTGCAGGCATTCAGCTTTTAGGTACGTCGGTCGACCAACTAATTTATCAATAAATGGCGAATTTAAGAGTGGAGTAACCCTTTTTTTTCCAGACAGGCGAGCGTCCGCGGCTAAAATCATTTCAAAATTCATTTTTTATCCTGAGATTTATATATTGATCAAATTATGTAACTTCAATGACGGTACAATCCTACTTTAGTAAATCAATGATATGCATTAAGTTGGACAATTCGTAATTTGGTTTCCATTGCATGCGTTCAACTGGCTTCTTATTTCTATTTATCCAGGCCGTCGAAAAACCGAATTTAGCTGCTCCCATAATATCCCATCCATTGGAAGAGACGAAAAGAACTTCGCTTATTTTATATCCCATTTTTGTATTTACCAGTTCATAGACCCTTCCATCTGGTTTGAAAATTCCTATTTCCTCGACGGATACTATGAAATCTAAAAGTTTTTCAATTCTGCTTGACGCGCACGCTGCAAACAGCATTTCAGGAGTTCCATTTGATAAGATAGATAATTTAATGCCTCGGCCATTCAGTTCCTCTAAAACATGCACTACTTCTGAATACGCTTCACTTGTCTGATACAAGTCTAATAAAGTTTCCTTTAACTTTGGTTCTTGATCCAGCATCATTTCTTCAAGGGCAAAATCCAAACTTATCTTAGTAATGTCTAAAAAGTCTGTATGATTATTTAAAATGTTTTGAAGCCAAGTGTATTCTATTTGCTTCGTGCGCCAAAGTTCTGCCAATTCCTTCCAGTTACTCTGAAGTGAGGAATTTGAACACACCAAAGCAGATTTTTGGGCTGCTGCATTAATGTCAAATAGGGTCCCATAGGCATCAAAAACAATCGAACTATATTTCAAACTGGCTCCTTTACAGAGGAAATTTTATTAAATTTTCAGCAGAACTGCCCCGTTTCTGCCTGGCTTCATTACTCTTTCATGAGCTTTTGCGCAGTCACGCAGATTATAGACGCTATCAATAGAAGGAAACAACGCACTATTCGAATAGGCATCGTGAATTACTTTAATAAGTTTTGTCCGAACACGTAGTGGCATAAGATAAACCAAAATAATATCAAGTTTTAATCCCTTAAATAAATAATCCCCAAATGGAAATTTGGGATTCATATTCTTACCAGAGCCGTAAACACATACTGTGCCCATGGGGCGCATGATCTTTGGTATCATTTCAATATTCTCACCGAATTCAACTTCGACAGCCAAGTCCACTCCATTAGGTGCGCACTCAAGCACTTTTTGTGCAAGCCTATTGTCTGTATAGTCTAAAACAACATCGGCACCCAAATCTTTCAACCTTTTAGCTTTGCCTGGTCGAGCGGTGGTAATGATCTTAGCGCCACGGTACTTTGCTAATTGGATTGCTAGGTGTCCTACTGCTCCATTACCACCTGAAATAAATACAAATTTTCCCGTAACGCTAGATTTCAAACTGATCAGCTGAGCTGCTGTAAGACCAGGAATTCCTAGGCAAGCTCCATGCTCAAATGACATCGATGATGGCATCTTTACGGCCTGTTCTGCTGGTAAGGAAATATATTCTGCTGCGGTTCCAAATGCCCGTTTCCAACCGCCATTCCAGATCCATACTCTTTCGTTCAATCTTTCTGAGCTTATATCTCTTCCTACCTTAACTATAATTCCTGATCCATCAGAGTGTGGGATTATTATATCAAAAGGTGGGCTGCTTACTCCTGGTCGGCCTCCAGCTCTTGCTTTAGCATCGGAGGGATTTACGCCTGAAAAATGTAACTTCACCAAAACTTCGTTTGCGCTTGGTGTAGGTTTTTCTATGTCTGAATAAGTAAGAACTGATGATGGTGTGCCGAACGAATTATATGTAACGGCTTTCATTTTATTAGGTCGCTTTAAGTTAATTCGTTTTTCAATCTGATGACAACATTTACTGCAGTTACTTTTGTTCCATTTGGAGCCGCTGGAAGTTGCTTAATCTCTAAATCTTCCAAAGGAGCATCTGTTAGTTTGGCCTCATCTTCCCAATAAAAGTGTGGATGATCATACGTTTTAGTATCAAAATAAGATTTTGATCCATCTACAATTATTTCTTGTATCAATCCTGCATCACAAAATGTTTTAAGTGTGTTATACACAGTAGCCAATGAAACGGTGTAGCCGGTTTGTTGAACTTTCGCAAATAAAGTTTCTGCTGTTACATGCTTGTCCTGCCCATCGCCGATAAGTACCTCCGCCAGACATAGTCTTTGACGAGTGGGTCGTAAATTTACCTCTTCTAGCCAGCTTGTTGCTCTTTGATTTGCAATTGAAACCATGTTACACCCTTCTCAGTGTTCTCAGTATACATCCGTTTAAACCAAAAGTTCAACGGTATTCTGCTCTAACTAATTGTGAAGGCTCAATGGTATCTTGCAAGCATTGTAAGTGGGGTGTTAATGACTAGGAAAATTAAAGGGAAGTAAAGATAATATGGCGATTTATCCCACTGAATTTGATAAAAACGAATTGTTAAGATGCTCTAAAGGGGAATTATTTGGGCCTGGTAATGCGCAGCTACCAGCACCTCCTATGCTAATGATTGATAGAATTACTGAGATAAGCGAAGATAGTGGGCCGGATGGTAAAGGTCATGTTGTTGCCGAATTTGATATTGCACCTAATCTTTGGTTTTTTGAATGCCATTTCCCAGATAACCCAATTATGCCAGGATGCCTTGGCTTAGATGCATTGTGGCAATTGACAGGTTTTAACTTGGGCTGGAGAGGATGGGCAGGTAAAGGTTACGCTCTGGGCGTGGGAGAAGTGAAATTGACTGGTATGGTTCGTCCTGATAGAAAATTATTGACCTATCGGGTAAACTTTTCCAAGGCCATCCAAACGCGACGCTTAACAATGGGCGTTGCAAGTGGGATTGTAGAAGCCGATGGTGAAATAATATATCAAGTAACTGACATGAAAGTTGCGTTGTCAGAAAACTAAGCTAAAGGACCAAAATATGCGTCGTGTCGTCGTTACCGGTATAGGTGTAGTATCTTCAATAGGTAACAATACCGAAGAGGTTTATGAAAGCCTAATGAAGGGTAAATCAGGGATTACGCGGAATGATGATATGGTTTCTCATGGCTTCCGCAGTCAAATCGCTGGAAATATCAAATTAGATGTCAGTGAATACATTGATAAACGTACTCTTCGTTTCATGGGCCTGGGGGCTGCTTATTCTCATATAGCAATGGAGCAAGCAATAGTTGACGCTGGTCTAAAGGAAGCAGAAGTATCTCATATTAGAACAGGCTTGGTGGCTGGCTCAGGTGGCCCATCAACATCCGCGATGTTAGCCGCGCATCAAACTGTTTTAAAGAACTCAACCCCAAAAAGAATTGGACCATTTGCTGTTCCGAAATGTATGTCATCAACTATTTCGGCAAATTTAGCTACTGCGTTCAAGATAAAGGGGATAAACTATTCGATAACATCTGCATGTTCTACATCGCTGCATTGTATCGGAAATGCGGCGGATCAAATTTTGATGAACAAGCAAGATATAATGTTCGCTGGAGGAGGAGAGGAATTGGACTGGACGCTTTCCTGTCTTTTTGATGCAATGGGAGCTATGTCTTCAAATTTCAATGACACGCCTCAGCAGGCATCACGTGCTTTTGATACAAACCGGGATGGTTTTGTTATATCTGGTGGCGGAGGTATGGTCGTGCTTGAAGAATTGGAACACGCTAAAGCCCGTGGTGCAGACATTTACGCTGAAGTAACAGGATTTGGAGCGACGTCTGATGGACATGATATGGTGGCACCCTCGGGTGAAGGGGGTGAGCGCGCGATGCATCTTGCATTGGGCACCCTACCAGAAGGTCGTGATATTTCTTATATAAATGCACATGGGACTTCTACCCCTGTTGGAGATGTAGGAGAAGTTGAGGCAGTGCGTCGGGTTTTTGAAAATAAAAATATGCCTTTAATCAGCTCTACTAAGTCTATGACAGGTCATTCGCAGGGAGCTACTGGAGCCCAAGAGGCCATTTATTGTTTATTAATGTTAAAGAATAATTTTATTGCACCATCCATCAATATTCAGGAACTTGACGCCGCTATAAAGCCTAGCGAGATTGCTTGTGAATTAGTCGAAGGGGTCTCGCATGACACCATTATGACAAATAGCTTTGGATTTGGTGGTACAAATGGGTCTATGCTTCTATCTAAATTTTATGGATAATCGGACTGGGTTAAAATGACTGGGCAGCTTCAAGGTAAACGTGGTTTAATAATGGGTGTTGCAAACGAGCGCTCAATAGCTTGGGGAATAGCAAAATCTATGTCAGGTGAGGGGGCCGAATTGGCATTCACTTATCAAGGTGAAGCATTTGGATCTCGACTCGCACCTCTTGCAGCTTCGGTTGGGTCAGATTTATTGTTTGAGCTAGACGTAGCAGATGACGCCTCTTTCGAAACTACTTTTGACAGTTTATCGGGCCACTGGAATTCATTAGATTTCATAGTTCATGCGATTGCTTACTCTGATAAAAATGAATTAACAGGTCGCTTTTTAAATACTTCACGTGAAAATTTTAAAAATACTCTGGATATTTCTAGTTACTCATTAATTGAGGTTGCTCGAAGGGCATACCCCTTAATGATGGAAAAAGGTGGCACAGTATTAACTTTGACTTACCAAGGCTCAAATCGAGTTACTCCGTTCTATAATGTTATGGGTGTTGCTAAGGCTGCTCTTGAGGCGACAACAAGATACCTTGCTAATGATCTTGGGCCGAGTGGTATTAGAGTAAATGCAATTTCCCCTGGGCCAATGAGAACCCTCGCTGGGGCTGCAATAGGTGGAGCAAGAAGAACTTTTAAACACACTGAGGTCAACTCTCCTCTACGCTCCAATGCAACTTTAGACGCGGTGGGCGGTACTGCAGTTTATCTAGCTTCGGATGCTGGCGCCTATACTACGGGTGAAGTTTTATATGTTGATGGCGGGTACCATGTGCTTGGAATGCCTCAAGCAGATAATGTTTAGTATTGGTGGACTAAAATTGTTTAGCATTTTTCACGTCATGAGAAGATTGCAAGTCTAATTGAACATGATATAGCGAAGAAGAAACCGCTGAAGTTGAAAGAACATAAAATGCAGAATCGAAAGAAGCTCTTCGTAAAAACCTACGGTTGTCAGATGAACGTTTATGATACCGAACGAATGTCTGAGTCGTTACAAACGGAGGGATATGTTCCTACAGATAGTGCCGAAGATGCAGATATGATTTTACTTAACACTTGCCACATCAGAGAAAAAGCAGCGGAAAAGGTTTATTCTGAGTTGGGAAGGTTTAAAAATTTAAAATCAGAGAATCCTAATCTGAAAATTGGGGTTGTTGGGTGTGTTGCCCAAGCAGAAGGAGAAGAAATTATTCGAAGGCAACCACTGGTCGATTTAGTCGTCGGCCCCCAGAGCTACCATAAATTACCTTTGCTAGAGCGACAAATAAAGAATGGAGAAAAAAAAGTTGAAATTGATTTTCCAACAGAAGACAAATTCGACTATCTGGCAAAAAGAACAGATATCAAACGAGCTCCAGCTGCATTTTTAACTATACAGGAGGGCTGCGACAAATTCTGCGCATTCTGCGTTGTTCCATACACCAGAGGTGCAGAAGTTTCACGTCCAGTTGAAAAAGTCGTTTCCGAAGCGCGCTCTTTGGTCGACAAAGGCGTAAAAGAAATTACGCTCTTAGGCCAAAATGTAAACGCCTACCATGGAGCCGTAGAAGTCGGTACACAATTTACGCTGGCGAAGCTTATCTGGAAGCTTGAGAAAATTGATGGTTTAGAAAGAATTCGATATACAACAAGCCATCCTAACGACATGACAGACGAGCTGATAGAGGCTCATGCTGACTGTCGAAAACTTATGCCATATCTTCATTTGCCTGTGCAATCTGGATCAAATAAAATTCTAAAAAGGATGAACCGGTCGCATACTGCTGAAGCATATATTGATTTAATTAGTAGCATTAGGAAAGCTCGTCCAGATATACTTATATCAGGTGATTTTATTGTAGGGTTTCCAGAAGAAACTGACGATGATTTTGCAGACACTTTGGACTTAATTCGTACGGTGGGGTATGGGCAGTCGTATTCATTTAAATATTCTGTAAGACCTGGAACACCTGCAGCAGAGCGTAAACAGGTCCCTGAGGAAATTAAAAATATTCGTTTGCAAAAGTTACAAAAGCTTTTGGGTCAGCAGCAAAAGACCGTTCAACAGGATATGGTTGGGCGAACTGTCCGGGTGCTATTCGAAAAAACCGGTCGTCAAAGTGGTCAAGTTGTGGGGAAATCCGATTATCTGCATGCGGTACACGTCTTGGGCGATAAACGCAAAGTTGGCCGTGTGGAAGACGTATTAATCACCAAGAGTAGTACAAACTCACTTGAAGGAAAATTAATATAATTATTGTTTGACTCGACAATGCACCAACCTGTGTCTTGTAATTTTACTATTCTTTCCTACTTCAATAAACAGATGTTATCTAAACAAGTTCTTGTATTTTGAGCACAAGCTTGCAACCATAGGCGTTGTAGTAAGTAAAGGAGTTCTGATTGGCCCAAGGTGTTTTGACCCTAACTGATGGTGGTAAAGAAAAACTTGATAAATCTGACCAATTAGAATTTGCAGATAATAAACTCCTTATAGATCTTTGTGGGGAGTTCGATCGAAACCTGGCTGAATTAGAAAATAAACTCGCAATACAGATAGTGCGTAGAGGAAATGTACTTGACCTAATTGGCGATAAATCTTCAACAGAAATTTCGGCTCAGGTGCTCAATTCACTATATCAACGGTTGGAAAGTGGGAAGTCACTTGAGTATTCGGACATTGATCGTGAAATCAGACTTATTTTTGATGGGGTAAATGGATCAACTGATCAAATGGAAATGTTTTCGAACGGACTATTCGAGATAAGAACTCGTAAGAAAACAGTTGAACCTCGCACAGAGGCTCAACGCTTATTTGTTAAATCTTTGACTAATAATGAGTTAGCATTTGGCATAGGTCCCGCTGGTACCGGCAAAACTTATTTAGCCGTTGCAGTTGGAGTTTCAAAATTCATTGCAGGGGAAGTTGACAAAATTATACTAAGTCGGCCAGCAGTTGAAGCAGGCGAAAAGCTCGGATATCTACCCGGTGATATGAAAGATAAGGTAGATCCATATATGCAACCGCTTTACGATGCCTTAAATGATTTTCTGCCTGCGAAGCAGCTTGCCAAGCTAATAGAAGAAAAAACGATTGAAATTGCACCTTTAGCTTTTATGCGTGGTAGGACATTAGCCCATTCCTATATTGTGTTGGATGAAGCTCAAAATGCTACTTCTATACAAATGAAAATGTTTTTAACTAGGTTGGGTGAGGGCTCTCGCATGGTCATCACTGGGGATAGATCGCAGATTGATTTGCCCAATGGAGTTAGATCCGGTCTGCTCGATGCAGAAAGCTTATTGGCTACCGTCTCACAGATCGGGTTTAATTATTTCACATCAAAGGATGTTGTAAGACATCCGTTGGTAGCAAAAATTATTGAGGCTTACGAAAATAGAAATAACAAGTAGCAAGAATAAGTCAGTCTAATGACAAACGTAGAGATCTTAGTTGAAGATAATCGATGGGCCAGCATAAACTTAGAAGAGCTAGTTGGAAACGCTTTTTATCAAACACTGATTGAACTTGGATATTCACAAAGTGATTATTTTGTCTCAGTTTTAGGATGCAGTGACAAAAAAAATGAGGGAATTGAACCACACTTTTCGCAGTAAAGACACTTCAACTAACGTATTATCTTGGCCATCAAGAGAGCGATTGGCGTGTGTAGAGGGCAATCACCCAAAACGGCTCGACCCAGCACTGGACGCTGAGCTCGGAGATATTGCTTTGTCTTACGAAACTTGTTTAGAAGAAGCTGATCAAGCCAAAACAAATTTTGCATTTTATGTGCAGCATCTGATAATACATGGTATTCTGCATTTGTTGGGTTATGATCATTCTAGTGACCCAGATGCAACGCTCATGGAGGATTTAGAACGCCAAATACTTGGAAATTTGAGCTTAAAACCCCATACTCAAACATAGACAAAATATAGTCTATAACTTTTGGACTCGGAAATGGAAGATAACGACGGATCATCTACAGCCGCGCACAGCGCGCCTTTAAAAAGTGAAAAAAACTTTAACTTCAGTGAAAAGTTATCGAGGCTATTTAGTAGAAAAAGTACTGATAATAGTTCGAAAGAAAACGATGAAATACAAGAAAATAAGATTTCAACGGAGTCTCATGGCATGTTTAATCTGCGCAGACTTTGTGTTGAAGACGTTGCCATTCCCAAGGCTGAAATTGTATCTGTTAGCGCGGATATAAAAAAAGTCTGAGCTTGTAAGTGTTTTCAGAGAGAGCGGCCTAACAAGACTTCCTGTTTTCGAAGGGACTCTGGATAATCCAATTGGGATGGTCCATCTCAAAGATTTCACGTTAAGATATGCGTTTGCTAGCAAAAATACTTTTAAAATAAAAGATATTCTCCGCCCGCTACTCTACGTGCCAGCATCAATGACTATAGGTGTTCTTTTAACAAAAATGCAATCAGATAGACGTCATTTGGCTCTAGTAATTGACGAATATGGTGGTGTTGATGGCCTTGTGACAATTGAAGACTTAATTGAGCAGGTTATAGGGGAAATTGAGGACGAGCATGATATTGATGAAGGACAAATGTGGGCTTGGGAAAGCGATAATACGATAGTGGCTTTGGCTCGGGCCTCGCTTGATGAGCTTGGTCCTGAACTTGGGATAGATTTCACACAGGGTCCAGATATAGATGCCGAGGAAGTAGACTCTCTTGGTGGTTTGGTGTTTGTTCTCGCGGGTAGAGTTCCCGTTAGAGGAGAGGTAGTCCAGCATCCGCAAGGGCTTGAATTCGAAATTATTGATGCTGATCCAAGACGAATTAAACGTGTTAGGCTGCGTTTGAAAGCTTTGGTTAAAGCAGCCGAATAGGATGTTAGGTTGATCTCGAAATACTTGGTTTACCTAAAACCTGTAGGTTTTGGAGCCTTGTTATCCTTAGGTCACGCACCTCTTAATCTCTGGTTCCTGAGTTTTGCAGCTATTTTTTTAAGTATTTTGGGAATTGCAAAACAAAGAGATAAGTACAAGATAGCACTTTTTACATTTTTTTTAGGTATGGGTTATTTTATCCTAACTTTAAACTGGATTGTAGAGCCTTTTTTAATCGACTTTATTTCTCACGCTTGGATAGCCCCGTTTGCGATTTTTTTTATTTCCATAGTAATGTCATTATTTTGGTATATTTTTAGTTTCATTTTCGCTTCTTTGGGTGCACGGTGGGCACTATTGCTGGGAGTCGCTACTGCAGAGTACTTTAGATCCTTTTTTTTAACGGGTTTTCCATGGGGTACGATCGCATCCTTATTTGTGAGCTCTCCTTTGGGTCAGCTACTGGCGATTTTCGGTCCTTTTGGTTTCGGGGTTTTTGTTTTTTACAGTCGCGATGTATTTAGTCTATTTAATTGAGACTAAAAAATTCCCAGCAATTTTTATTGTAATGCTTGTTCTTTCGTCATTATTTTTTTGGGGATGGCAGCGGCAAAACCAGCAAGTCCTATTCACTGATAAAATGATTTTACTCGTGCAACCAAACGCACCTCAGAGTAAAAAATGGGATGAAAATTTCGCACCAGTTTTTTTTGATCGAATGATAAATGCCACAGTGGCAGCAAATAAAGTTGATCTAGTAGTTTGGCCAGAAAGTGCAATTTATCAACCACTAAATTTTGCTGATGAACTGTTAGGAGCGATAGATAAGGCTGCTGCTGGAATGCCAGTGGCATTCGGGGCTCTTCGCTTTGATGAAAATGATAATTTGCGTAATTCGCTTGTCTTACAAAAAGCTGGTGAGAAACAGTTAATATATGACAAGTCAATTCTTGTTCCATTTGGAGAGTATTTGCCATTGTCCGATATTCTTAGTAAATTCGGTCTTAGAGCTATGGTTAATTCCTATGGCTCGAGCTTCACTAGAGGTAATGGCCCTGACTTAATTGAAGTTGAGACTGATTTACGTTTCCAACCCCTAATCTGTTATGAAGCTATTTTCCCCAGCGTTTTAAGAGCAACTCCTGGTCGCCCTGATTTTATTCTTCAAATTACAAACGATGCATGGTTTGGTCGTTTTTCTGGTCCATACCAACATCTTCAGATATTAAAAATGAGAGCTATTGAAACTGGTTTGCCAGTTGCAAGATCCGCCAATACAGGGATCTCTGCAGTCATTTCCGCAAATGGAACAATCGTTGACAGTCTGCCCTTGGAAACCGAAGGGTCACTGGAATTAGGTCTACCAAAGGCGTTCCAGCCTACGATTTACTATAATTGGGGTGATAGTATTTTTTTTATAATGATTTTATCTCTCTTGCTTCTGCACTTAATTCATAAAAGATACTATTGACCCTTGTAATTTTAATGATTAACCAAAGTATTGCACGCAACGGCTTCCTGACGCGTGGGTTTTAATTATCGGAGCAGAAATCTTGTCTCGTGAATCTTACATTTTTACTTCAGAGTCTGTATCTGAAGGACACCCGGATAAAGTTTGCGATAGAATATCCGATGCTGTTTTAGATGCCTTTATAGCATTGGAGCCAGAGGCCAGAGTGGCTTGTGAAACTTTTGCGACTACTAACAGAGTAGTGGTCGGAGGAGAAGTTGGCCTTTCTGATAAAAATTTGTTGTCAAAGCAAATGGGTCGGATTGATGAAATCGTAAGAGCTTGTATTAAAGACATTGGATATGAACAGAAAAAATTTCATCATGAAACTGTCGAAATAACAAATTTGCTTCACGAGCAATCTGCGCATATTGCTCAGGGAGTTAACGCAGATGGTGATAAGGAAGAGGGTGCAGGCGATCAGGGTATAATGTTCGGCTACGCGACGGATGAAACGTCTGATTTAATGCCGGCGCCCATACAGTATAGTCATGCCATTTTGATGCGTTTGGCTGAGGTGCGTAAATCAGGTGTTGAACCGAGTCTGGGTCCAGATGCTAAATCGCAGTTATCAGTGCGCTATGAACGTGGTGTTCCTGTGGGAATAACTTCTATAGTTTTGTCTACGCAACACTTAGATGCCTCACTATCCTCGGATGATGTTCATAGTATTGTTAAACCTTATATATTGGAAACCTTACCGTCTGACTGGATCGACAGTTCCACTTCGTGGCATGTAAATCCAACGGGTAAATTCGTAATTGGTGGTCCCGACGGTGATGCTGGTTTAACTGGTAGAAAAATAATAGTTGATACCTATGGTGGTGCTGCTCCGCACGGTGGAGGGGCTTTTTCTGGTAAAGACCCAACTAAAGTAGATCGCTCTGCAGCCTATGCAGCGAGGTATCTAGCAAAGAATGTAGTTGCGGCGGGCCTAGCTAAAAAATGTACAATTCAACTGAGTTATGCAATTGGCATTTCTCATCCACTTTCTATTTATGTGGATACCTTCGGAACTGGAACGGTACCTGATAAAAAAATTGAAAATGCAATAGCGGAGTCTATGGATCTTTCTCCACGGGGCATTCGAACGCATCTAGAGCTTAATAAAGCAATATATCAAAGAACTGCTGCTTATGGGCACTTTGGTCGACCTCCCGAAAAAGATGGCGGTTTTAGCTGGGAACGTACTGATTTAATTTCAGAATTATCAAGAAATTTAAAATGATTTTGTTCTGTAAACTTAAGTGGTTTCAATAATTATTGAGAATTTACAAGTTCAGAAGTTATGCTAATTGAATGATGGATAATATAGAAAGCAAGCCCAAGAATTTTAGGAATTTCTACGGAAGATTAAAAGGAAAAGGTCTCCGCGCGTTACAACAGGAACTGTTGAATGATCAACTGGTAAAGTTATCAATACCTGCCGTAAACCATGATTCTAATCCACATAGGAAGATGATAGAGGTATCTGATCTTTTTGAGAATGTAACATCAGTCTCTCTTGAAATTGGATTTGGAGGGGGTGAGCACCTCGTTTATCAAGCTGAACGCAACCCAAATATTGGTTTTATTGGCTGTGAACCATACATAAATGGCGTTGCTATGCTTGCAGGGAAACTTTCAAAACTTGACCTCACAAATGTACGTATCTACCCGGGTGATGTGAGAGATTTATTCGATGTACTGCCAGATGCCTCAATTGATAATGTATTTTTACTATATCCTGATCCTTGGCCAAAAAAACGGCATCACAGAAGAAGATTTGTAACCAGTGAATATTTGATAGAGCTACAGCGCGTAATGAAAACCGGGGCGTCTTTGAGGCTAGCTACAGATATTTCAGATTACGTCCGACAAGCACTTCAAGAAGTACTTAAGCACAGATTTTCTTGGACGGCGTCTGAGCCGCAAGATTGGAGGGAGTGCTGGAGCGATTGGATACAGACTAGATATGAAAAAAAAGCTCTCCAAGAGGGACGCAAGCCTTATTATTTAACATTTGAAAAGCGAGAGTCCTAGACGTTGATCCAAGTCTAGTTTATCACGACCAAAACAAAGGTTTGACAAATGTCTTTAAATCCCAACCCGATCGTCATGCGTGCTTTGAGCTCGAAGTCTCTTAAGGGCATTGTTTCAATTCCAGGCGACAAATCTATTTCGCATCGCTCTTTAATCCTTGGAGCCCTCGCTATTGGGCAAACTAAAATTACTGGATTATTAGAGGGTCAAGATGTTCTCGATACCGCAAGGGCAATGGTTGCATTTGGGGCGCAAGTTGAGAAAAATGAGGGTGGTGAATGGTGTGTAGACGGTGTGGGTGTGGGTGGCTTTGCGGAACCTTCGACGGTCGTTGATTGTGGTAACTCGGGCACTGGCGTAAGATTAGTAATCGGTGCAATGGCAACCACCCCCATTAATGCGACATTTACTGGTGATCACAGCCTAAACAGTCGGCCTATGGAGCGTGTGACCGATCCATTAAGCAAATTTGGAGCATCTGCATTTGGTCGTAGTAAAGGTCGTTTGCCAATGACGATAGTTGGTGCCAGATCACCCATTCCTATCCAATACAAAGTGCCGGTACCGTCAGCGCAAGTTAAGTCCGCACTTCTATTAGCAGGATTAAACGTACCTGGTGACACTATAATAACCGAAACAGAAATGACTCGAGATCATACTGAGAGAATGCTCAGTTCATTTGGGGCAGATCTAAAAGTTGAAGACATACCAAATGGCAGATCAATTACATTAAGTGGTTACTCAGAATTGAAAAGTCAAAATGTTCGCGTCCCAAGCGATCCATCAAGTGCGGCATTCCCGATCTGTGCTGCTGTTATCGTTCAGGGTTCAGATATTATTGTTCCGCATATTACGCTTAATGAAACAAGAGCTGGATTGTATAAAACGTTGATTGAAATGGGTGCCAACTTAAGTTTTGAGAACGAGAGAGAGGAAAGCGGGGAGCCTGTTGCGGACATTCGAGCTTGTTTTTCTCCAAATTTGAAAGGCATAGAGGTGCCACCGGAACGTGCAGCATCGATGATAGATGAGTATCCAATTCTTTCTGTTGTAGCGGCAAATGCTTCCGGAAAAACGACTATGAGAGGTGTCAAAGAACTGAGGGTCAAAGAGAGTGATAGAATAGACGCAATGGCAAAAGGCTTACGTGCTAATGGAGTATCTGTAGAGGAAGGTGAAGACTGGTGGGCAGTAAACGGCAATGGTATCGGGACAGTTGAAGGCGGGTCTATGTGCCAGACATTTTTGGATCATCGTATCGCGATGTCTTTTTTAATTTTGGGTTTATCATCACAAACACCTATTGAAATAGATGACTGTTCACCAATAAAAACCTCGTTTCCAAATTTTGTTGACCTTATGCGTGACCTAGGGGCTAATTTAGAACTGCGAGATTTATAATTTTGACTAAGTTTGGCCTAATTATAGCGATAGATGGTACTGCTGCATCGGGTAAAGGTACAATTTCAAAGAAAATAGCCCAGAATTACTCCGTGCCGCACCTTGATACTGGCCTCCTATATAGACTGGTTGGATACAAAGTACTCCAAGGAGTTGATCCAGTTAGCGCTGCAAGTCAATTGATGGCAGATGAATTAGAAGTTTTAGATTTAAAAACACTTAGAGTATCAAATGCAGCCTCAGAAGTGGCTAAAAACCCTTCAGTTCGGGCTCATTTACTTGAATTTCAAAGAGACTTTGCCTCAAAACCTGGTGGCGCAGTTCTGGACGGACGTGATATTGGAACAGTTATTTGCCCTAACGCAGACATAAAATTTTTTATAACTGCTTCACCTGATATCAGAGCTCAAAGAAGATATAAGGAGCTATTAGACCTTGGGCACTCAATCTCTTTTGAAAACGTATTTAGAGAAATTCAAGAACGAGATGAGCGAGACTTAAATCGTAAACAGTCTCCAATGGTGCCAGCTGTAGACGCAAGGAAAATTGATACTTCTAATATGACCATTAATGAAGTTTATGAATCAGTTTCTAAAATTATTGATTCAAAACTAGAAAATTAGGATTTCATAGATAGTAAAGAGTATTGTTGAGGTAGATACCCCTTGATTTACTCAAAATTAGCATGTACACCGCGCGCGTCGCATCTTCGAAGGCGATAACACGCTTCCGCTTTTGCATATTAAAATGAAAAGTGGATGCATAATTGAAATAAAGACCGGTGGAACCAACCATCTGGCCAGAAAATATTTGTTAAAGGATATAGAGACTATATGGCTCAAAACGCAACTATGGCAGAATTTGAAGCTCTGCTGAATGAAAGCTTCAAGATTGATACCCCCCAAGAAGGTTCCGTTGTTAAAGGTAAAGTCATTGCGATAGAAGCGGGCTTTGCAATCGTAGATGTGGGCTACAAAATGGAGGGTAGGGTAGAATTAAAAGAGTTTGCCAACCCTGGCGAAGCTCCTGAAGTTGCCGTAGGTGACGAGGTAGAAGTCTTCTTACGGCAAGTCGAAAATGCTAAAGGTGAAGCTGTTATTTCTCGAGAAATGGCACGTAGAGAAGAAGCTTGGGATAGACTTGAAAAAGCTTATGCAGATGATGCAAGAGTGGATGGTGCTATTTTTGGTAGAGTAAAAGGTGGATTTACAGTGGACTTAGGCGGTGCAGTAGCATTTCTGCCGGGTTCTCAGGTTGATGTACGTCCGGTGCGAGACGCTGGACCTCTTATGGGATTGAAGCAACCATTTCAAATTTTGAAAATGGATCGCCGGAGAGGCAATATAGTAGTATCGAGACGAGCTATATTGGAAGAAAGCCGCGCAGAACAAAGAGCGGAAGTTATTGGAAACTTGGCGGAAGGCGACGACGTAGAGGGTGTAGTAAAAAATATCACTGAATACGGTGCATTCGTCGACCTAGGTGGAGTAGATGGCCTTCTACACGTTACTGATATGGCATGGCGTAGAATTAATCACCCATCTGAAATTCTAACTATCGGTGAGTCAATAAAAGTTCAGGTTATAAAAATTAATAAAGACACACACAGGATCTCTTTAGGTATGAAGCAACTGGAAGAAGATCCGTGGGAACTGGTAGCTGGTAAGTATCCGTTGGAGTCTCTGCATAAAGGCGTGGTGACGAATATAACAGATTATGGTGCTTTCGTTGAGCTTGAGGCTGGCGTTGAGGGATTAGTACATGTTTCAGAGATGTCATGGACTAAAAAGAATGTTCATCCAGGTAAAATTGTATCTACTAGTCAAGAAGTAGACGTGATGGTCTTGGAGATAGATGGCGTAAAGCGGAGAGTTTCGTTAGGAATCAAACAATGCCAGAGAAACCCTTGGGAAGTTTTCGCTGAGAACCATCCTGTTGACAGCGAGGTCGAGGGTGAAGTTAAGAATATAACTGAATTTGGTTTATTCATAGGTCTAGACGGCGAAATTGATGGAATGGTTCACTTGAGTGATATTTCATGGGATGAGCGCGGTGAGGATGTAATCCAAAATTTCCGTAAGGGTGATATGGTAAAAGCAGCCGTGACGGAAATTGACGTAGAGAAGGAACGAATCTCTTTGTCAATAAAAGCGTTGGGTGGAGATAAGTTTGCGCAAGCCACAGATAAGGTTAAGCGTGGCTCCATCGTAACAGTAGAAGTTACATCAATCGAGGATGGCGGTATCGAAGTTGAATATGAAGGCATGAAATCATTCATTCGACGTTCAGATTTAAGTCGCGATCGCGCAGAACAACGGCCAGACAGATTTAATGTTGGAGATAAAGTCGATGTCCGCGTGACGAGTGTTGATAGTAAGACTAGAAAATTAGGTCTTTCTGTAAAAGCTCGTGAAATAGCTGAAGAAAAAGAAGCGGTAGAACAATACGGTTCGTCTGATAGTGGAGCGTCTCTTGGAGATATCTTAGGTGCTGCACTTAAAGGCGATGAAGAGTAACTTATAGAAATTTATGTTAAATAAATTGCCCCGCACCTAAAACGCGGGGCTTTTTTTGATTCGTTAAGTATTAAAAATTTTATTTCAACAACGCTTATTACACTTATTAAGCATGCGAAATGAGAACAATATATGTGTTTGTAATAGTATTATGTTAAAAAATAATGCTTTAGGACTAGAAATGATTTTAATTTCGAAGGACTGGTGACTATAGTTAATCTGCTACAATTAAAAATGCCAGGGAGACAACCCGATGATCCGATCGGAATTAATTCAAAAAATTGCAGATGAAAATCCACACCTTTTTCAGCGTGATGTAGAAAGAATTGTAAATACCATTTTTGAAGAGATTACGGATGCTCTCGCAAATGGTGATAGAGTTGAACTTAGGGGATTTGGGGCTTTTTCAGTAAAAACGCGGGATGCAAGGGTCGGGCGTAATCCAAGAACTGGAGAGGCTGTTAGTGTAGATCAGAAAAAGGTTCCGTTTTTTAAAACAGGAAAGCTTTTACGTGATAGGCTAAATGGGAAGGCTTAATATTTGAAACGTTACATACGAGTTATTTTTTTAACTTGTCTTTCGATAATACTTTTAACTTTAGCGGTCGCCAACAGAGAACTTGTGGATATCAGAATACTACCCAGTGAACTGGAGGGTTTTTTGGGTGGTGGTATGATATTGTCAATTCCAATTTTTGTACTTTTTCTCTGTGGTGTAATTTTCGGCCTATTCGTAGGATTTGTTTGGGAATGGATCAGGGAGATGAAACATAGATCAGCCTCAAGTAGAAAATCTAAAGAGCTTGCTAAAGTAGAAAATGAGCTAAGTCAGCTTAAGCGTGAGAGTGGCCAGAACGAGGATGAGATTTTGTTACTGCTCAATAATAAAGTAAACTCATGACCCTCAATTTGAAAAAAATTGATCCGATTGCTGTAAAATTTTGTGGCCTAACCTCTATTAAAGATTTAAATTTGGCAGCTTCCATGGGTGCTAGATATGCAGGCTTTGTATTTTTCGAAAAGTCTCCTCGCTCTCTGACTTTTGGCAAGGGACGCAAACTGGCACTGGAGGCGCCAATTGGATTGGCTAAAGTAGCTTTAGTGGTAAATGTTCAATTTTCATTTTTGGATGAACTTACAAGACAGGTTCCAATAGATATGATCCAGTTACATGGTTCCGAAAGCCCTCAGCTAGTACATGATATTAGAGAGCGATATGGCCTACCAGTTATGAAGGCGATAGGTGTTTCTTCTAAAAGTGACCTGAAAAAAGTAAAATTATATTGTGAAGTTTGTGATCAAATTTTATTTGATGCAAAACCTTCAAATAAAGACGCGTTGCCCGGAGGAAATGGATTGCAATTTGACTGGTCAGTTCTTGCAAATAAAAAATGGTCAAAGCCTTGGATGTTAGCTGGAGGATTAAATGCTGCCAATGTTGAAGAGGCTGTGAAAGTAACCAATGCGAGGCAGCTTGATTTATCGAGCAGTATAGAGCTAAGCCCTGGGATTAAAGACCCGGATAAGATAAAGGATTTCATGCAGGCTTTAGAAAAGTGTAATTTCGAAACGAATTTAGATAAAATCTCTTGAACTTGGCTGTAACTAATATAACAACTTAATGTCTTAATATAAAATTTCTAATGGGAGCTTGATTTTAGTGGCCAATGATCTTTTTAACAGTTTTATGACTGGTCCAGATGAAAAAGGTAGATTTGGACAGTTTGGTGGGCGTTTCGTTTCGGAAACCTTGATGCCACTGATTTTAGAATTGGAGGATCAGTACGAAAAAGCCAAGATAGATCCAGAATTCTGGAACGAAATGGATGATCTGTGGAAGCATTATGTCGGCAGGCCAAGCCCTTTATACTTGGCAGAGCGTTTAACAGAAAAGTTGGGTGGAGCGAAAATTTATCTTAAAAGAGATGAATTAAATCATACAGGCGCCCACAAGATAAATAATGTTCTTGGTCAAATTATATTGGCTAGGAAAATGGGGAAGAGTCGAATTATAGCGGAAACGGGTGCTGGGCAACATGGTGTCGCTACAGCAACTGTTTGTGCAAAATTTGGTCTAAAATGTATCGTTTATATGGGCTCTCATGACGTGGAACGTCAGGCTCCAAATGTATTCCGTATGAAATTACTCGGGGCCGAGGTTATTCCAGTTACCTCAGGAAGAGGTACTCTAAAGGATGCGATGAATGACGCTTTGCGGGATTGGGTTACCAATGTTAGAGATACTTTTTACTGTATAGGCACAGTTGCTGGTCCTCATCCTTACCCTGCTATGGTAAGAGATTTCCAATCAATAATTGGAAAAGAGGCCAAAGATCAAATGATGGAGGCAGAAGGTCGATTACCCAACACACTAATTGCGGCAATCGGGGGTGGTTCTAATGCAATGGGTTTATTTTATCCATTCCTTGATGACAAAGAAGTGGAGATAATTGGGGTTGAAGCGGGTGGTAAGGGAGTTAATAGCAAAATGGAGCATTGCGCTTCTTTAACAGGTGGTCGTCCTGGAGTATTGCACGGTAACAGAACATACCTACTACAAGATAATGATGGTCAGATTTTGGAAGGCTTTTCTATTTCAGCCGGCTTAGATTATCCAGGAATAGGTCCTGAGCATGCGTGGTTACATGAAATTGGAAGAGCAAAATATGTTTCAATCACAGATAAAGAAGCTTTAGGCGCTTTTGAACTGTGCTGCAAAGCCGAAGGTATCATTCCAGCTTTGGAACCGTCTCATGCACTTGCTTATGTGCAAAAAATTGCTCCTGACTTATCAAAAGATCATATTATTTGTATGAATATGTGCGGCAGAGGAGATAAAGATATTTTTACGGTTGCGAGACATCTAGGCTTTGACATGTCGGGTCCAGAGGGTCGTAATTTCGAGTAGATACTTTGGTTTCTAAAAGTTAAGTGCTGTGTAAAAACTGCTGAAAGCTTTTAAAATTCTTCTAATCTTTTAAGTGCATTTTTAATTTGCGCTTCTTCCTCTTTTCTTTTCGCGAGGTTTTCACGTGTTTCATTTACTACTTCTGGCGGAGCACTTTTGATAAACTTGGGATTATTAAGCCTGCCTTCCATTGAAGCAGTTTCTTTCGTTAGTTTTTCTTTAGCTTTTATAAGACGGTTTTTTTCAGCTTCGATATCAATAACATCTGCTAAGGGCAGGCCAAATATTGCTCCAGAAGCACTGACTGATACAGTTCCTTTTGGAAAGTGATTAATTTTTTCGACATCGCTGATGCGAGCCAATTTCATAATCATGATTGAATTCCGTTCAAAGGTTTTTTGTGCGTCTTCACTCATTTCCTGAAAAATCAAAGGGATTTTATAACCTGCTGGGACATGCATCTGTTGCCTGGCGCTGCGAATATTTTCTATTAAAGATATAACCCAGTTCATCTCTTGATCTGCGTCAGGTTCAATCAGATCAGAAGGAGTATAATTGGGCCAATTCTGATGGACTAGAAGATTACTGCGCTTTCCCACCGAACCCCATAGCTCTTCTGTGATAAACGGCATTATTGGATGCAGTAATATTAAGCACTGATCAATCACCCAACCCATAGTTTCTTGAGTTTCAGCAATTACCCGTTTATTTGATGAACTAAAAAGCGGTTTTGACAACTCTACATACCAATCGCAAACTTTCCCCCATATAAAGGCGTACAGAGCGTTAGCAGCGTCATTAAAGCGATAACTTTCAAATGAAATTTGAACTTCATTCAATACTTTAGAGGTTTCGCCCATTATCCATTTGTTAAGATTTTCAGCTGGCTTAGGTAAATCTCCTGCACTTGGCTTGGCTCCATTCATTTCGGCGTAACGGGCAGCATTCCATAATTTTGTGCCAAAATTCCGATATCCCTGTATACGTTGCATATCTAATTTTAGGACGCCTCCAATTGACGCCATTGCTGCATTTGTAAAGCGCAGGGCATCTGCCCCGTATTCATCAATTATATCTAAAGGGTCTACCACATTACCTGTTGATTTAGACATTTTCTTACCTTTTGAGTCTCTAACAAGTCCATGCAGATATACTGTTGAGAAGGGGATTTTATCTACGACTGCCAGCTGCATCATCATCATCCGTGCAACCCAGAAAAATAGAATATCTTGACCTGTAATCAAAGTGCTTGTTGGAAAATAATCCTCTAACTCTTGCGTTTGTTTGGGCCACCCAAGGGTTCCTATTGGCCACAGACCAGATGAAAACCAGGTATCTAATACATCCGGGTCTCGCGTTAGTTTTACTCCAGTACCCGCTAATTCTTGAGCACTTTGCTCGTTGTCTGCACAGTATTGATTTCCGTATTCATCAAACCAAACTGGGATTTGATGCCCCCACCAAAGTTGGCGTGAAATACACCAAGGCTCAATATTTTCAAGCCAGTGAAAATATGTTTTTTCCTCACTTTCAGGAATCAATTTCACTGTCCCTAGCTTTACCGCATCTAAAGCCGGTCCAACTATTTTTGATGTATTCACGAACCATTGGTCAGTGAGCATGGGCTCGATAACGACCTTAGAACGGTCACCAAAGGGTTGCATGATTGGCTTTTCTTCAACAAATGGGATTTCTTCGTGTTCCGCTCCATCTTGGTTTTTTTTAATAGTTTTTACTGCAAGGCCTTGATTTGTAATATGATCGACAATTAATTTACGTGCTTCAAACCGATCTAAGCCGCGAAATTCTTCCGGAACAAGGTTTAAAGTATCAATTTCCGCCTCAGTAAAGTCTTCACCTCTTGAAAAATTCTGTGCCAGCGACGCAGCTTCACTGTATGGAAGGCCATCGTCTCGCATTCGGCCTTTTGTATCCATAAGCCTGTACAGTGGGATACTATTTCTTTTGGCAACTTGATAATCGTTAAAATCGTGAGCGCCGGTAATTTTAACAGCGCCAGAACCAAAATTTGGGTCAGGGTATTCATCCAAAATGATTGGAATCAAGCGCCGATGCTCTTTTGGGCCAACTGGAATTTCACAATATTTTCCGATAATTGCAGCGTATCTTTGATCCTTTGGGTTTACTGCAATGGCACCATCACCTAACATGGTTTCTGGTCTAGTCGTAGCGATAGAAATGTAGTCGCGTGTTTCTTCTTTCATAATATTACCCTCAGAATCACGCTCGATATGAAGGTAAGTTTCATTATCCTTGAGTGGGTATTGGAAGTGCCACATCTTTCCAGCAATCTCAATATTTTCTACTTCTAAGTCAGAGATCGCTGTTTCAAAATGAGGGTCCCAGTTTACTAGTCTTTTGCCGCGGTAAATAAGCCCTTTGTTATACATTTCGACGAAGACTTTTATAACTGCATCATGAAAATTTCCGTCATCTTCTGCTGGTGATCCGGGAGCACCTGACATCGTAAAGGCTGTGCGTTCCCAATCACAGCTTGCACCAAGTCTCTTCAATTGATTGATAATTGTATCGCCAGACTGTTTTTTCCATTTCCAAACATTCGTAAGGAATTCATCTCTACCCATTTCCTGACGAGATTTATTATTGGGGTTTTTTGCAAGCTCACGTTCTACGACCATTTGCGTTGCAATACCTGCATGGTCTGTTCCTGGCTGCCAAAGTGTTTTGAAACCCTGCATACGTTTCCATCTTATCAATATGTCTTGAAGAGTGTTGTTGAAGGCGTGACCCATGTGTAAAACGCCAGTTACATTTGGGGGGGGGATCATTATAGAAAATGTGGCCTCTCTAGAAGCATTTGCGCCTGCTCTAAAGCAATTTTCTTTTTCCCATTTTTCATAAATCCTTTTTTCTGCTGATTTAGCGTCGAAGGTCTTTTCCAGTGCCATAAATTTCTCGCCGTTTCCTCGATTGATCTGCAGATACCTTTTCTAGAATGAAATTAAAAGGCACAAGTAATAATATCTCGTCAAAATTAAGTTTCAAAATTAGCAAGTTGAATTTAGTTTTGTTTGCAAAAATTATCTACACATTCTCTATAATCATTGCGATGCCTTGGCCGCCGCCAATGCACATTGTCGCTAAACCATATTTTCCATTTTGACGCTTTAATTCGTAAACTAGTTTGGTCAAAATTATGGCTCCCGACGCTCCCACGGGATGCCCTAGAGCTATTGCTCCGCCATTTGGATTAGTTTTGGCTGGATCAAAATCTAATTCGCCTGCCACAGCGCAAGCTTGCGCTGCAAATGCTTCATTTGACTCTATACAGTCAATTTGTGAAATATTTAGTCCAGCAATAAATAATGCCTCCCTTGTCGCTGGTATCGGCCCAAGACCCATTAAATTTGGAGCCACTCCTCCAACCCCATATGATATAATTTTAGCCATAATAGGCATGGAGTACTCTGATATTGCAGATTTGTTCGCAAGTACTAACGCAGAAGCTCCATCATTTATTCCTGACGAATTACCGGCGGTGACCGTTCCGTCGCGGTCAAACGCAGGTTTAAGCTTACTAAAATCCTTTAGGCTTACCTGTTCTCTGCAATGCTCATCTGTGTCAAAAACTTTTTGTTTTTTACCTGTTTGGATTACTAAAGGCGAAATTTGTTCTTTAAAATAACCAGCGTTAATTGCTTTACTAGCCCGCAGATGACTATTATATGCAAGTTCATCTTGTCTTTGTCGCGTTATATTCATTTCTTTTGCTACATTTTCGGCAGTAATTCCCATGTGCCCGTTCCCAAAGGGATCAGTAAGTGCTCCTGTCATCATATCAACTGCTTTTACATG
>JBJLGG010000022.1:0-87519 GCA_045564995.1 Paracoccaceae bacterium
TTTGTATGGTATCTTGCAGCAGTTTCGTTAAATTCAACTTGGGCGCTTGATAAAGCTAAAAGAGCTGGGGTGGAGATTGGCACAAAAGAACTAATACTCGATACATGGTCCCAAGAAAAACCTAAACTTCCTGCGCCTCACCAAGTTGCCTCAGAACTTTGGAAAACAACCGTTGAAAAAAAATTACATCTAAAAGAAGTCTGATTTTTCATAGTTGGATAACTTTATCCTCTACTTTGGTGGGCTTTTTAATTGGAACATCACTAGGAATATTGCTGGCAATCGGGATTGTTCATAACAATGCAATGAATATGAGTGTCATGCCGTGGGCGATAGCATCCCAAACTATTCCTATTCTAGCTATAGCTCCAATGATTATAGTTGTGCTTAACTCTATTGGCGTACAAGGTTTGTTGCCAAAAGCTATAATAAGCTCTTACCTTTGTTTCTTTCCAGTGGTTGTGGGAATGGTGAAAGGTCTCAGGAGCCCCGATAAAATTGATACAGATTTGTTGCATACATATAATGCTACAAATGCTCAAAAATTTTGGAAACTTAGGCTTCCAACGTCCATGCCATTTTTATTTGCGTCTTTGAAAGTTGGAATATCAGCTAGTTTAGTTGGAGCTATTGTGGGCGAACTTCCAACAGGTGCAGTTCGAGGTTTAGGGGCAAGATTATTAGCTGGTTCATATTACGGGCAAACGATTCAGATCTGGTCAGCTTTGATAATGGCTGCAATAGTGGCTGCAGCACTTGTTGGAATTTTAGCACTGCTTCAAAAGTTAATGCTTAAAAGGATGGGTATGACATGACTCTTGTACTTGGCGCATTAATTTTTTGGGGTTTTGCATGGATTTTAAATGCAAAGTTGGCGGATAGTGCTCGGGCTGAAACAAGAGCCATAAAGCTTTTAGTACCAGTAATTTTTGGGTTAACCATTATTGGAGTTTGGGAACTTTTGGTGCGTGGCCTCAATGTCCCTCTGGTTATACTTCCTCCACCAAGTCTTGTTATTGAAACGGCTTCACAAAACTTAGAAATATTATGGAAAGACTTAGTTCAAACCTTTATTAAAGGAGCCTTTAGAGGATACGTTTTAGGATGTTTAAGTGCGATCTTCGTAGGAATTCTACTTGAAAGATTTGAGTTTTTACGACTTGGCTTAATGCCAGTGGCTAGTTTTATGGCAGCACTTCCAATAGTTGGAACGGCACCAATTTTGGTTATGTGGTTTGGTTTTGGTTGGCAATCAAAAGCTGCTGTTGTGGTTGTTATGGTTTTCTTTCCGATGCTTATTAACACCGTGGCTGGCCTAAGAGAAAGCTCCCAAATTCAAAATGACTTGATGAGAACTTACGCCGCTAATAATTGGCAGGCTTTCTTAAAGTTAAGGTTTCCTGCAGCGATGCCATTTATATTTAATGGTCTAAAAATTTCTACGACTTTGGCTTTGATTGGGGCTATAGTTGCAGAATTCTTTGGATCGCCAACTGTTGGAATGGGTTTCAGGATATCAACTTCCGTCGGTCGATTAGCTTTAGATATGGTTTGGGCTGAAATAGTTGTTGCGGCGGTAGTAGGAAGTCTATTTTATGGTATTATAGTAATAATTGAGAAGGGGGTAACGTTCTGGCACCCCTCACAAAGAGGATAAAGAGCAAAACATTTTTGAAATGGAGATAAATATGAAAAAATTTTTAATTGGTATTTTTGCCGCTATGATGGCCTCTGCAGCAAGTGCTGCCGACGAGGTGAAGCTACAGTTGCAATGGGTTACTCAGGCTCAATTTGCTGGGTATTATGTCGCTCTAGATAAGGGCTATTACAAAGATGAAGGTTTAGATGTTACTATACTTCCCGGTGGTCCGGATGTAGCACCTCCACAGGTATTAGCTGGTGGTGGAGCAGATGTTATGCTTAATTGGATGCCATCGGCACTAGCTGCTAGAGAAAGAGGCTTGCCGGTAGTCAATATTGCCCAGCCATTCAAATCATCTGGTTTAATGCTAACTTGTTGGAAAGATACAGGAATCAAAAGTCCAGCCGACTTTAAGGGTAGAACCATTGGGGTTTGGTTTTTTGGAAATGAATACCCTTTCTTAAGCTGGATGAGCCAAGAAGGAATATCAACAGATGGTGGAGCTGATGGCGTCACAGTTTTGAGACAGGGCTTCAACGTAGATCCTCTGCTCCAAAGGCAAGCAGATTGTATTTCAACGATGACGTATAATGAGTACTGGCAAGTTATAGATGCAGGAGTTTCACCTGACGAATTAGTGACGTTCAAATATGAAGAACAAGGCGTGGCAACTCTGGAAGATGGTATATATGCTCTCGAAGACAACTTGAAAGATCCTGCCTTCAAGGACAAAATGGTTAGGTTTGTCCGTGCATCTATGAAAGGTTGGAAGCATGCAGAAGCAAATCCAGATGAAGCAGCTGAAATAGTTTTGGACAATGACGCGTCAGGTGCGCAAACTGAAAAGCACCAAAAGCGCATGATGGGTGAGATTGCAAAACTGACAGCTGGGTCAAATGGTAGCTTGGACCCTGCAGACTTTGACAGAACTGTTGCGACACTTCTGGCAGGAGGATCTGATCCAGTTATAACTAAAAAGCCGCAAGGTGCATGGACCCACGAAATAACAAATGCAGCATTGAAATAGGTTTTCTGCATTTTTTACTAAATTCTTGCTCAATGGGGCCAGCTTTCAGTTGGCCCCAACACGCGATACCGAGCTAATTTGAAATGGTAGCTTTTACGAGAGACTTTTTCTATTATTATTATTAATTAAGTAATATTAATGCCCTAAGCGGCATTAATAATGTAAGTTAAATGAATAGGCCTGTGTTTTCTGATGTTTCTTGAAGTTTAATTTTGGTGATTAGAGTGATAACACTTCTTTATGAGCTCGGGCTGCTAATCTTCAAAAGCTTTGGTATTATCTTGGAGCTATTCGTTTTCAAAAAGTTTTATGGAGACCATTATGGGTATAACTTGTGTATCTGAATTTCCTTGCGCACCTGGCAGAATTGATGAGCTTATAGCAATTTTTCATGAGATTTTACCGTCTGCGAGAAAAAAAACTGGTTGCGAGAATATTTATTTTTCGATTTCTGATACTGATCCGAACTTAGCGGTAACTTTTGAAATTTGGAGCAGTAAGAAGGATCATGAATTATATTTGTCGGAACTTACTGAGAGCGGAAGATTATCTGACATTCAGTTTTGTCTCAATGGTTTTCCGAGGTTTACTTTTTTTAATAATTTAGATGATTTTTAATTACAGATTACAATTGTAAATTTTTTTATATTATTTTGTTTTCTAGTCGTTATCATCAAAATTTAATTTTCTGTTGTTAGTAGGTCTTTTGGTAGCGATATGATTTTAAAGTATTTATTTTATGGTCTAGTATGTTTTATTTTTTTAATTCTAGCCTCGTGCCAATCGACTGAATTTAGTGAGAAGAGCCAAATTAAGAATAACGGAGAGCAGATCTCACAAAAAAATATTTCGTTTATGGAAGTTGATAGAAAAATAAAGTCCAATTACGATGCTCAGTCCAATTCGAATTCTAAGTTGTTAGTAAATATTGCTTTAGATGGCAGTGAAAATATTGCAGTCTGGAAAGACACCTTAGACTTTGCAAAAGAAAACAGTGTTAACTTTACTTTTTTCATTGTGGGAGTTCATCTGCTTCAGGATTCTTTAGCGGCTCTTTATGATCCCCCAAGGCACCAGCGGGGACGGTCAGACGTAGGTTTTGGAGGAAGTAAAGCTAGGGTTGAAAGTAGATTAAAGATGCTTCGAAGAGCTTTCAGAGAGGGGCATGAGATCGCAGGACACGGTAATGGACACTGGGATGGTAGTGAGTTTACATATGAAGATTGGGTTTCAGAGTTGCGTCAGTTTGACTATTTTTTTCGAAATGCCTACGAAATAAATGACATTGTAAATCCGGATCCACAAGAGTGGAATGTAATTGCGGATAGTATAGTTGGTTTTAGGGCTCCGCTGCTTATAAATAATAAAGAAATGTACAAAGCGCTCGAAGACACGGGCTACATTTATGATACTTCGTTAGTTCTAGCTCTAACCTCCAAGTACCAATACAGATATAACGACATTATTATATTCCCCTTAAACTCTTTGGAGACAGATTTAGGTAAAACTATTTCGATGGATTATAACTTTTTTATGTTAGATAAAGGAAGAGAGTCTGGTGCTGGCGCGAGGATGCTTAGAGAATATCAACGTTATTTTTCTCAAGCTACAGAAGAAGGAAATGCTCCGATCCAAATTGGTCATCATTTCGCTCGCTGGAATGATGGAGCGTATTGGTGGGCACTTAAAGAGATTATTCGAGAGCACTGTAAATCTGAATTTACGAGCTGCGTCACCTTTTCCGAACGCATAAGGCTCGAAGAAATTCATTATTTTAATTGATATGAGTTCGCTTAAAAGCAAAATGATTTTTGATTTTAACAAGTTTTACTGATTTAAGAGGAAAAAATGCCCTACGTCCCAATCCCGCTTCCTAGTCGAGTAGAAATAGAAAAAAATGAAGCGCTTAAAGTAGCTCATGAATACTATACTCATATGTGTAAAAGGCATTCAGTAAGAAATTTCTCAAAAGAATCAGTATCAACTGAAGTCATAGAAAAAATTATAGAGACCGCGGGTAGGGCTCCATCTGGAGCTAACCAACAGCCTTGGCATTTTGTTGCAATTAAAGATCAAGAAAAGAAAGCAAAGGTTAGATCAGCTGCTGAAAAAGAAGAAAAAGCATTTTACTCAAGTGGAGGTCACGATGAGTGGATTTCCGCACTGGAGCCAATAGGTACTGATGCGTCCAAGCCGCATTTAACAGAGGCGCCTTGGTTAATTGTTATATTTGCTGAACGCTATGGTTTAAATAGAGATGGCTCAAGACGGAAAAATTATTACGTTAATGAAAGTGTTGGTATTGCAACTGGATTTCTCATCTCAGCTATACATAACGCTGGTCTTGTTTGCTTAACACATACACCAAACCCTATGAAATTCCTGAATTCTATGTGTTTGAGACCAATTAATGAGAAGCCAATTATGATATTGCCTGTGGGATATGCTAGTGCCGATGCAACAATTCCTGCAGCCTCTACTAACAAAAAACCACTGAATGAAATAATGAGTGTAATTTAATCCGACTGTTATCTACCCCAAAGTCTTACGGGTCCACAGTCCAAATGCACAAAGTTCGATCTACTGTATTTGCCAACACCACCAGACTTACATGTCTGAGCGGCTTTCGCTAACTGCCTCACTGAGCGTGTTCCAAGTCGCACATCAGCTGCCTGGCCGGTAATGTGAAGTGAGTTTTTAGATACAGAACGAGACTGCCTTCGTAACATAGCATTGGTTTTAGCGCTTCTGTAGCCAGACATCAGTCTAAATGGTTCTGCAGTGTCTAGCATAGAGTGGGATGCTGCCAATATATCAATAGTTCTAAGATCAATTGGTTTAACCTCATTTCGGCGCCAATCTCTCATTAAGACGTCTATCTCGTGCAGTGCTTCGGGAATGTACCCTCCATCTATCCAATAGATAGTGTCAATTCTCTCTCCAGTTTTGTGGGAGATCATTTTTAGCTTTCTTATGTCGCCTGCGCCTTTAATAAAACCAGCGGCATTTGTAAAAACAGGTGCTGCTGACACGACGGAAGCCCCAAACACACCAAGTAGGCTGCGACGAGAAATGAGCTGATTTTTTTTAGATAAACAACCTGCCTGCAATTTAGATAACTCTTTTTATGATATTTAATATCTAACGGCAGCGTTATGACATAAAAATAAAGTTATTCCAACAA
Organism: Paracoccaceae bacterium; assembly: GCA_045564995.1. GTDB lineage: Bacteria > Pseudomonadota > Alphaproteobacteria > Rhodobacterales > Rhodobacteraceae > Salinivivens. The sequence continues at coordinate 5,854 of JBJLGG010000022.1, forward strand.
AAATATTAACGGAAACTTTTAATCAAAAAATTTTTGTTTTTTATTCGCTTTAAACATGAAACAGCAAAATAATAATCTGTTCTAGACTTCAAAAGTTTATAATTAAATATTATGGTATTAAAATGAGATTATTTAAGCATTTTTTTTTAGCATTTTTTGTTTTCTTATCTGTATTTGCAGAAAAAATAATTGCGGCTCCACTTACCGACGTAAACCTAAGGGCTGGCCTCATTTCTGCGCTTAAGCAGCATCCACCGATTTTAGGTTTTTACAAAGAAAATGAATACGAACTAATCTGGTTAAAGAATACCGAAGTTTCACGGCAACGAAGAGCTGAATTGATAAATTCACTAAAAACTGCGTCATTTCATGGACTTCCGGCTAAAAAATATCAGGTCAAAGAGTTACTAGGCAGACTATCCACTAGTGATAGTTCTTTTGAAATAGGGTTTTTGGAAGGGTTATTGATGATTTCATTTACTCAATACGCCTCTGACATAAACTCTGGTGTTTTGGTCCCCTCTGAGGTTGACCGTGATATAGTAAGGGAGAGTAAGCTAGAGGACCCCAATTTTTATATTCGAAGTCTTATTTCACGTGACCCGTATGACTATTTTCGCTCTTTAGGCCCACAGTCCAGTGAGTATAGCCGCCTTTTAGTAGAAAAATTTAAATTAATGGAAGTAGCTAAAAATGGAGGTTGGTCTACCCTATCTGTGGGTCGTGTTCTAAGGTTTGGTGATTTTGGTGATGATGTAGTCGCGCTAAGAAATCGTTTGTATGATCAAGGCTATATTTCAAATTCAATATCAACCAAATTTAATAGAGAGTTGTTAAAAGCCGTTCAAAGATATCAGTCTGATCATGGTTTAATCCCTGACGGTATCGTAGGTGAGGGGACCATTTTAGAACTCAATATCCCAGTGAAACAAAGGTTATCTTCTATTATTGTTGCAATGGAGCGTGAGAGGTGGCTTGGAGATACGTTGGGCAACAGACATATTTGGGTGAACCTAGCAGATTTTAAGGCAAAGATAATTGAAGATCAGGCTATTGTTTTTGAGACCCGGACTGTGCTTGGAGTAAACGATGAGAGTATGCGAAGTCCTGAATTTTCAGACAAGATGGAGTACATGGTTATAAATCCTACCTGGCATATTCCAGTTTCAATTGCAAAAAATGAATATTTGCCGGAATTAAAAAAGGATCCTGAGTCTTTACCATTTCTCAACTTATTTGACAGTTCTGGATCTATTGTTGATCGGGAGAGTATAGATTTTTCGATCCTTGGAAAAGACTATTTTCCATATGAAATGAAACAGTTACCATCAACAACTAATGCTCTTGGATTGGTTAAATTCATGTTTCCTAATCCATATAACATTTATTTACACGATACCCCTGCTAAAGATTTATTTATGAAAGAAGTTCGTGACTTTAGTCACGGCTGTATTCGTTTGCACGAACCCTTTGATTTTGCTTATGCGTTATTGGAAAAGCAAACTGATGAACCGCGCACAGAATTTCAGAGCGCTCTAAAAAGCAAAGAAGAAACTATAATTTTATTATCCAAGAGTGTGCCAGTGCACATTACATATAGAACTGCTTTTACTAAGGTCGGTGGTGGAATAGAGTATCGTCGAGATATTTATGGACGTGATAAGAAGATATATAATGCTCTGGTAGAGCAAGGCTTAGATTTAAGTGAAAGCGGTTAATACAAAAGAAACCTTACGGGATTATTATGGGTTTTACATTAAAAGAAATTTGCGAAGCAGTAGGTGGTTATACCGAAGGTGATGCTACTATTACAGTTAATTCAGTATCAGAACCAGGACTAGCTACAGAGATGGATCTGGCATTTGCGGCTGATCCTAAGTTTGCCGATCAAATTAAATATGGTGATGCAAAGGTTGCAGTTCTGTCACCTGGTATGAATTTTAAGGATTATGGATTAAACGGCGCTTTGATCGTTGAAAGAGCTCGGTACGCAATGGCTTCTTTGACCAAGCTTGTTGATAATGGCCAGCGCTTTCAAAAAGGGATACATAGTACTGCTATTGTGTCTGATAAATCCAATATAGGTAAAAATGCGAGCATTGGGGCATATGCTATTATATCTGACGGTGTGGATTTAGGCGAGGGCTCGGTAGTCGGTCCGATGTGTTACATAGGTACAGACAGTAAGATTGGTGCAAACGCTTATTTGCGAGAAGGCGTAAAGATCGGTTCAGATGTATTTATCGGCGACAGATTTATTGCTCAGCCGGGTGCAGTTATTGGAGGCGACGGGTTTTCTTTTGTAACAGCAGAATTGTCTGATGTTGAAATTGCCCGAGAAAGTTTAGGCAAAGCTCAAATTTCAAAAAATGATAATAATTGGGTGCGTATACATTCGCTTGCCGGAGTAGTTCTTGGTGATGATGTGGAGGTTGGTGCAAATAGTACTATAGACCGTGGAACGGTGCGAGCAACAAGGCTTGGAAACAATGTCAAAACTGACAATCTTTCGCAAATAGGACACAATGTATCCATCGGAAATAATTGTTTAATTTGTGCTCAGGTTGGAATAGCGGGATCGTCCCGGATAGGAAATAATGTAGTTTTAGGGGGTCAAACCGGTATAAGTGATAATATTATAATTGGAGACAATGTAATTACTGGAGGTGCGACAAAAGTTTTGTCGAATGTCCCATCTGGTAAAATTATGTTGGGTTATCCTGCTACTAGTATGGATAAACAAATACAAAGTTATAAGGCTCTTAGAAAATTACCAAATTTGATTAAGCAGATATCTGACCTTCAGAAGGCTATTTTAAAAAAAAATAAAAGATTATAAGTGCTGATTTTCAAGCCTAAATCAATGGATAAATATCATGGATATTCGAAGTAAAGTTATAGAAATTATTGCTGATCAGGCGATCGTCGAACCTTCTGATTTGAGTGATGAAAGTACGCTCGAAAGTCTAGGAATAGACAGTCTCGGCTTGGTTGAGAGTATATTCGCAATTGAAGAGGCCTTCAATATACAGATACCTTTCAATGCAAACCAACCAAATGAAAGCCCACTTGATTTATCCTCTGTAGCTACAATCGTTCAAGGTATAGAGCAATTAATTCAGGAACAGGCGTGAAACGGGTCGTGATAACAGGCGCCGGAACGATTAATTCGATTGGTCAAGATTTTTCACAAACTATTAATTCATTAAGGGAAGGGCGTTGTGGCATTTCAGCTCTCAAATTTAAAGATGTGGAACGTCTATCCATAAAAATCGGTGGGCAAATTCACAATTTTGAACCGGATAGGCATTTTAACCGCCAACAGCTATCACTTTACGATCGCTATACGCAGTTAACTTTAATTGCAGCTGATGAAGCAATTACACAATCTGGTTTGACTTTTAATGGTGAGCTTGCAGCGTCTACTGGTGTTGTTCTGGGCACTGCGGGTGGAGGTGTCAGCACTTGGGACGACAACTATAGAGCTGTATATGAAGAGGGAAAAAATAGAGTACACCCATTTGTTGTTCCAAAACTTATGAACAACGCAGCTGCCAGTCACCTATCTATGAAATTTAACCTCAAAGGCCCAACTTTTACTGTTTCAAGTGCTTGTGCCAGCTCAAATCATGCAATGGCCCAGGCCTTTCAAATTGTACGCTCCGCGCAAAGTCCAGTAATGGTAACCGGTGGTTCGGAGAGTATGATGTGTTTTGGTGGTATAAAGGCATGGGAAGGTCTGAGAGTAATGAGTAAGGACGCTTGTCGTCCTTTTTCCTTAAACAGAAATGGAATGGTGCAGGGTGAAGGAGCGGCAATTTTTGTTTTTGAAGAATTGGAGCACGCAAAGCGCAGGGGAGCGAATATATTTTGTGAAGTAAAAGGCTTTGCAATGTCTTCGGATGCAGCTGACATAGTAAATCCATCCAAACATGGTGCAGCTCGAGCGATTTCTCACGCACTTAAGGATGCTCAAGTGAATTTAGAGGATGTCGGTTACATAAACGCCCACGGCACTGGTACAGCCGCAAATGATAAGACAGAGTGCGCGGCCGTAGCAGATGTCTTCGGTCATCATGCTGACAAAATTATGATTTCTTCAACCAAATCTATGCATGGTCATATTATCGGAGGAACGGGTGCCGTTGAGCTTATAGCTTGTATTCTTGCACTGAGAGATGGGGTCATTTCGCCTACTATAGGCTATGTTGAACATGATCCGGAATGTGCTTTGGATGTCGTACCTAATGAGGCAAGAGATGCCAAAGTTAAATTGGCTATTTCAAATGCATTCGCCTTTGGTGGTCTTAATGCAGTTCTTGTATTGCAAAAAGTATGAGATTACTCTTTTCAACTGGATTTTTTGATTTTTACCTCAAATATTATCTAGCTATTGAAAATCATACTTTGGTATCATTTTATTCAATTGGCTTAAAAAGGTTATTTATTTGAACTTCGTATCTTTTATAAAAGTCAATAAATTATGGTTATCGGCTGGTTTCCTTTTAGCTTTATCTTCAAGTTTTGGACAAACTTTTTTCATTTCAATATTTGCTGCTGAAATAATGTCTAGTTTTGACCTTTCAAATTCTGAGTGGGGCACGATTTATGCTTCTGGAACTTTGCTATCTGCGGTGGCAATGATTTATATTGGCGGGTTGGTCGATGATTACAAAACTAGAAATATTTCTTTTTTAGTTTTGGGAATTTTGACATTAGCCATGCTCAGTATGGCCATTTTAGACTCTGTGGCAGCCTTAATTGTAACTATTTTTTTTCTGAGACTGATGGGGCAGGGAATGTCCACACATTTAGCTCACGTAGCTATGTCTAAATGGTTTTCTAGATACAGAGGCCGAGCGCTTGCAATCGCTAATTTAGGTTATTCTTTAGGAGAGTCCTTCCTCCCAATGTTTTTTGTTGGGTTTCTATTAGTACTACCATGGAGGTCAATTTGGTTATTTTCAGCGGTTTTTCCAGTTGTTGTTGCCGTAGCAATATATTTTACCCTGAGAGATGAGAGATCCCCGAAATTCCTTAAAGAAGATAAACTTACCTTTGGTATAGGACTGCGGCATTGGTCTAGATCAGAGGTGCTTAAAAGTAGTATTTTTTGGTTCGCTTTTCCAGGGCTGCTGGGTTTACCTGCTTTTGGAACGGTTCTTTTTTTTCAACAGGTCAACTATGCTTCTCTAAAAGGTTGGGACCACCTTTCTATGGTAAAAGCTTATCCGCTTTTTACAATAGTAGCTGTTGGAATTTCATTTTTATCAGGATCATTAATAGACCGTTATAGTGCCATTAAATTAATTGGTTTCTATCAAATTCCAGCAATTTTAGGATTTTATATATTTTCTGTTTGTGAAACTTTAGTAGGCTTTTCAATTGGATTGATCTGTTTTGCAATTACAGCGGGTTCAAATAACATTATACCAAATGCTTTTTGGGCTGAATGTTTTGGCACTGCCTCTCTAGGTAAAATAAAGGCTTTAGCTGCTGGGGTAATGGTTGTCGGCTCGGCTTTGGGTCCTTTGATAAGTGGTTTCCTGATTGATTTGAATTATAATTTAAATTTGCAGTATAATTTATTTGCAACTTATTTTGTTTTCAGTTCCGTCCTATTGATAATGGCTACTAGAAAAGCAATAGCTACTGTTTAATGAAAATTTTGCATAACAAAGTTTCTACATCCTTTCAAAGCCGCATAGTCATCCAACACTAAATGGACTGAAAATTTTTCATTAAATTTTGAAAACCTCCCTTTGTTACAAAAAGCTTCGACAAATATTTCAGATTTGAGGTATTCTTTTAAAGACCTCGCAACGCCACCGATTAAATAAATACCGCCAAATGGCAGTAAGATGAGGGCAAGATCTCCAAAAAATGATCCTGCACAAGTTGTCAATAAATGAGCAACTTTTTTCGAATTTTCATCACCTTGAGATGCTTTTTGCATAATTTGTGCAGCTGTTTGATCACTTCCAGTTAAGGCCCTTCCTACATTTTCAAGTCCACGTCCTGAGAGGATATCTTCAACTGATACAAAAGAGCCTTCTGACCCAATTTTTGCAAAAACGGGCTGATAATTTTTATGTGTTAATGATAATTGTGAGTGACCAGCCTCTGATGGTGGTACAAAAATTTTATGTCCAACGTTGAAGACTGGGGCAGCATTGAAACCTGTACCAATGCCACAAACAAGTTTTGTCGCGTTTGAGTTTGCACTTTGCGATCCAACCGTGACGGGCTCTAGATCAGCCTTATCAAGGCTTGTCAGCCCGTATCCTTGGGCTTGTAAATCGTTAATTATTCCAACCTGTTCGGCACCCGTTATGGAAGCTATTGATCTCTCGCTTAAATTCCATGAGAGATTAGTCATTTTTGCCGATTTTTCCTGAATTGGGCCTGCGGCCGCAATTCCTGCGAACTTAACTGAACTTTCGCTAACCAAATCTAAATAATTTTTGATTATAGTTTCAAATGAATCATATTCATTATTAGAGTATGTCACACAAGAGCTTTCCAATAATTTTTCGTTATCAAACAAGGCAACTCTTGTATTTGTACCGCCAATATCAGCAGTAAGACATAGCTGTTTTTTCATCGTAGACCTTAAAACTTCGTCATATCAAATAATCAAATAAGTCTATTTTGTTACTGCTGCAACAAAAATAAATCAATAATATTAGTTGGTTAGTTAATACAGCCTAGTATGCATATGCATCTAACAAAGGTCTATTAATTAGAGTCAAAAATAAATTCATTAAAACTTGGGTTTATTGAAGTTTATATTGGAGAGTTTGATGAAAGAAGCTATCTCTTCAAACAAGAGCGGAGATTATTGATGGCTGAACTTAAATTTATCCAAGTTCGTGGTGCTAGAGAGCACAATCTAAAGTCAATCGATGTAGATATTCCTAGGGATAAGCTTGTAGTAATAACTGGATTATCTGGGTCAGGTAAGTCTTCTCTGGCCTTCGATACAGTTTATGCGGAAGGTCAAAGAAGGTATGTCGAGAGCCTATCGGCTTATGCGCGACAATTTCTTGATATGATGGAAAAACCAGACGTGGATCATATTTCGGGATTATCTCCAGCAATTTCGATAGAGCAAAAGACTACTTCAAAAAATCCACGTTCAACGGTTGGGACTGTCACCGAGATTTACGATTATTTACGATTACTCTTTGCCAGGGCAGGGACACCCTACAGCCCAGCCACAGGTCTACCCATAGAAGCCCAACAAGTTCAAGAGATGGTTGATCAAGTTATGGGGCTGGATGAAGGTACTAGGGCATTTCTTTTAGCGCCTATCGTCCGCGACAGAAAAGGCGAATATAGGAAAGAATTTCTTGAATTGAAAAAACAAGGTTTTCAAAGAGTAAAAGTAGATGGTAATTTTTATGATCTTGATGACCCCCCTGAGTTAGACAAGAAATATAGACATGATATAGACGTAGTTGTTGATCGACTAGTAATAAAAGAAGATTTAGCGACACGTCTTGCGGATAGTCTAAGAACATCTTTAGATTTGGCCGATGGCATTGCCATACTCGAAACAGTAGTAGAAAACGAAGAGCCACAACGCTATACTTTCTCTGAGAATTTTGCTTGTCCAGTAAGTGGCTTTACCATTCCTGAAATAGAGCCTCGGCTTTTTTCGTTCAACGCTCCCTTTGGAGCGTGCCCAGATTGCGATGGGCTAGGTGCGGAGTTATTTTTTGATGAACGTCTAGTCGTTCCTGATCAAGAGCTTAAAATAAGTGATGGTGCTTTGGCGCCGTGGAGAAAAGGTAAAAGTCCGTATTTTCTCCAAACTATTGAAGCTCTCGCTAATCACTATAACTTTGATTTTAATGCTAAGTGGAAAAACATAACGAAAGCTGTCCAGCAAGTATTTCTTTATGGCTCTGGAGAGGAAGAGATTCTATTTCGCTATGATGAAGGTGGAAGAGTATATCAGGTTAAGAGGACATTTGAAGGTATAATTCCAAATATGGAACGCCGTTATAAAGAAACGGATAGTAGTTGGATTAGAGAAGAATTTGAAAGTTATCAAAACAAAAGACCGTGTGAAACCTGTGAAGGTTATCGTTTAAATTTGCAAGCGCGTTCGGTTAAAATTAACGGTCTGCATATAGGTGAAATTGTAGAGATGTCGATCAAGGATGCGCTAGAATGGTTCTCAAAGGTAAAAGCGTCTCTTTCGTCACAAAAACAAGAAATTGCTACTACCATTTTAAAAGAAATTGTAGAACGACTTGGATTTTTAAACAATGTTGGTCTCGAGTATTTAACTTTATCAAGAAGCTCTGGAACTCTTTCGGGAGGAGAAAGCCAGAGAATAAGACTCGCAAGTCAGATTGGAAGTGGGTTGACGGGTGTTCTCTATGTTTTAGATGAGCCGTCTATTGGCTTGCATCAGAGAGATAACGGTAGACTTTTGCAGACCTTAAAAAATCTGCGTAATCAAGGTAATACGGTCATTGTTGTGGAGCATGACGAAGAAGCTATTCTGGAAGCTGATTATGTATTTGACTTAGGACCAGGTGCTGGAGTCCATGGTGGTCAAGTTGTGGCATCTGGAACACCTAATGAAATTACCGCGAATTCAAAATCTATAACTGGTCAATATTTGTCAGGAGAGAAGGTTATTGAGATACCTTCTTTAAGAAGAAAAGGTAATGGTAAAAATCTTAAGATTAGAGGTGCTTCTGGAAACAATCTTAAATCTGTAAATGTAGAATTTCCGCTTGGCAAGTTTTTATGCGTGACAGGTGTTTCTGGTGGAGGCAAGTCTACTTTAGTTATTGAAACACTGTTTAAAGTTGCTTCAATGAGATTAAACGGAGCAAAGCAGACACCAGCTCCCTGCGAAAAAATTGATGGTTTAGAGTATCTAGACAAGGTAATCGATATCGATCAGCGGCCAATAGGACGCACACCTAGATCTAACCCTGCGACATATACAGGCGCATTCACACCTATAAGAGAATGGTTTTCTGGATTGCCTGAAGCAAAAACTAGAGGATATAAACCTGGAAGGTTCTCTTTCAACGTGAAAGGGGGTCGTTGTGAGGCCTGCCAAGGCGACGGTGTTATCAAAATTGAAATGCATTTTTTACCTGACGTTTATGTGACTTGCGAAACCTGCGGAGGTGCTCGATATAACCGTGAAACCTTGGAAATTAAATTTAAAGGAAAATCTATTTCTGATGTTCTAGATATGACGGTAGAAGATGCTCAGTCGTTTTTTAGTGCTATTCCCAGTGTTCGAGAAAAAATGGATGCCTTAATGAGAGTTGGTCTTGGTTATATAAAGGTGGGTCAACAAGCTACGACTTTATCTGGAGGTGAAGCTCAGAGAGTAAAATTATCAAAAGAGTTATCCAAAAGAGCAACTGGACGTACATTATATATATTGGATGAACCAACGACTGGGTTGCACTTTGATGACGTTCGTAAACTTTTAGAAGTATTACATGAGTTAGTTGACCAGGGAAATACGATAGTTGTTATAGAACATAATCTTGATGTAATAAAAACAGCTGATTGGATAATTGATATTGGTCCGGAGGGAGGAGATCGAGGAGGGCAGGTTGTTGCAGAAGGTTGTCCAGAAGAAGTTGCTTTGAATGCAAAGAGCTATACTGCCCAATACTTAAATGACTTGATTTTTAAAAAGGAAATTACTGCAGCCGAGTAAAACCTGTCAAACAACAAACTTAAATAGAAGTTACCTTTATCGAGGTTATTCTATTTGCTTTTCTCTCAATGACCTCGAAACGATAACCATGGAATCTAAATACTTGCCCGACGGTGGGTATCATTTGTGCTTCGTGCATTACTAATCCGGCTAAGGTATTTGCTTCGTCGTCAGGTAATGACCAATCATTAGCTCTGTTCAGATCTCTAATAGTAGTTGATCCCTCTAGAATATAAGAGCCATCATTCGATTGCCTGATGTCGTTCGTATCCTTCGGATCAAATTCATCAGATATTTCACCTACTATTTCTTCCAAAATGTCTTCAAGAGTAATTAAACCTTGGAGAGTCCCGTATTCATCGACGACAAGTGCAAAGTGCGTTCTACGATGTAAAAATTGTCTCATTTGGTCATCGAGGGAGGTGGTGTCAGGCACAAAATAGGGTTCCATTGCCACATGACCAATATCAAAGTTGTTCAAATTATTAATGTTTGGAGACTTTTCATTTATGACTTTATACATCTCTCTAGCTAAATCTTTAGCGTGGATTACCCCGACTATGTTGTCTGGATCATTGAGAAATAGTGGTAGTCTAGTGTGAACACTTTCTAAACACTGTGTTAAAATTTTGGTTGGTTCGTCACTTGAGTCAATCATTTCTATATTTGACCTGTGGAGCATTATCTCTTCCACAGTTCTGTCTGACAGATCTAGGGCTCCCAAGATTAGATCTCTATCTTCCTTTTCAACAATACCTTCCGAATGGCCAAGCTGAATTGCCCCAGCAATTTCTTCACGCACAGCTAATATATGGCTATTAGGATCTGTTTTAACACCGAAGATCCGCAAGATTAATCTTACTAAAAACCTTACAGACGCTACTATTGGAGATAATACCCTAATTATCAAATGAATGAACCCGGCAACCCTAGCTGCAGCTAGTTCAGCATTAGTTATGGCATAAGTTTTTGGTAGAACTTCCGCGAAGATTAGCACTAATACAGTCATTATTAAGGTAGCAAGTGCGATACCACTTTCTCCAAAAGCTTGAGTAAAAAGGGCTGTTGTCAGAGAGGTGGCTAAAATGTTTACTAAGTTGTTACCTAACAGAACAGACCCAATTAGTCCCTCTGTGTCTTCTGTAATTTTTAATGCTTTTTGGGCTCCTCGTGATCCTTTATCTGCATGAGTGCGCAGCTTCCCCACGTGAAGCGGCGGTCAGTGCCGTCTCGCTACCTGAGAATAAAGCAGAAAGGAGCAACAGGAAAAATACTGCCCCAATGGTTATCCAAAAACTTTGATCTAAAAAAGTTAAACCGCTTTCCATGCCTTTTCCTAAGTTTATTTACTATGCGATATAAAGACGCCGTTATATTTAATTATCCAAAAAAAATCAAAATAGATTAAAAAAATATTAAATTTTAAAATCAATTCTCAATGTTTATCCCTGCATTCTAATTAATAATTATTTATTGGATAGTGGATGGTGATTAAAAACCAAATCGTTTAGCCGTTCGTCTACAACATGAGTATATATTTCAGTTGTACCCAAATCTGAATGGCCTAGTAGAGTTTGTATTACTCGTAAATCTGCTCCATTGGCGAGAAGGTGTGTGGCAAACGCATGTCTAATCACATGTGGACTGACCTTGTTCTGATCAATTCCGGCAAGAGTTGCCCACTTCTTTAATTTCTTAAATAACCATTGACGACTTAAATAACCACTTTTGCTATTAGATGGAAATAAATATTTTGAATTAGGGGTGTAATTCTGTGTTTTTCCTTCATTCAGTAAAATTTTACGTTCTTCTATCCATATTTTAATGGAAGAGCGTGCTAGTTTTGATAAAGGAACCAGACGTTCTTTTGATCCCTTCCCAGATACAAGGACCATATTGGGACTTCCCTTTACAGCGTCTAGTGGAAGCGACATCATTTCTGAAACACGCATTCCGGTAGCATACAAAAGCGTCATCAAACAAATATTCCGAGCTCTTAAACTTTTATTTTTTGCTTCTTCCCCAGCGGCTTTAAGTAATCTCTCTATAACCTCTATTGTTACCGATTGAGGAAGTTTTTTTGATCTGCCTGGGCTCGATATCTGTAGAGCTGGATTTACTTGGGCCCACCCTTCTTCGACAGCAAAACGATAGAATTGTTTGATTGCTGATAAATGTCGAGCGCGGCTTCCAATTGAAAGTCCACAATCTTTGAGGTTAACTAAGTATAGCTCAATATGCGATAGTTTCGCTTCGAAAATTTGAACATTGCAAGAAGATATCCAATCAAAATATCTTATTAAGTCAAGGTTGTAAGATTTTATGGTATTTTCTGATGCGTCGGTCTCTACGGTTTTTGCTTCCAAAAAGGTAAAAATAAGATCTTTGCTCATATTTAAGTTTCACTCAATACTAACCATAATGCAGTGCGCTGGGAAACTCTTTCTAGGCCAACATGCCGAAGTGTTGATATTGACTCGAGTAAATCTTGCATATCACCAGCTATACCACGCTCTAACTGTATAAGAGCATTTAATATAACTTCTCCAAGTTTTCCATCTGCAAGTTGTAATCTTGCATAACTGGGTACTCGCGGGCGATAAAATGCATCCAAAAGAGTCTTTTCAAGAATTGTCGTAGGCGTGATAAACTGTGCCTTATGGTTCGTGAATGCGAATACAATCGGATCTAAAGCATTAATTGCCACGGAATTTGAAATTATCACATCATAGCTTGAGGAAAGCATTCCAATTTTTATAGCCATAATCTCTGAATTTGGGGTAAGTTCAATGTCCAACAGTCTTGGGGTGAATACTTCGGCGAAAATTGAAGAGTTTGGAGAATATTGAAATAATTGCCAAGCATTCTTAAGTGCCAACTCCACTTCTTTAGTACTATTTGAAAGTGAAAGAGCTTTATCAAGATATTGTATGGCCTTTACTCTTTCCCAAATGCCATCAGATGACGGGGGATCGTAAGCCGTAAATATACCCAAGAATCTATTGGCATCAATAACACCATTTTCTGCTAGCCTTTCAGCGGCTATAAGTTGTGCGTACCATCCATTATCGCCGGATAAATCACCAAAAATAAAAGCGTTACCTAAATTTTCTCGAAAAATTTGGTAGCCTAGTGTTTCATATAATCTGAACTCTAAAGGACTTAGGTCTATTTCATTTAGGGGTACAAATTTTTCTGAGGGTTCCTCAATCTCCAGAAATTCCCCTAATAGCAATAGCGTAGAGGTCTCAATACTATTAAGCGCTTTTGATGTGTTATATATCAGCGATGCGGTAAGCCAATCACCCTCAAGTGCATGGCAGTAAATTCGACCAGCATCATTCTGATAGTTGGCGCCAAGATCTAATACTTGCTTACAAGCGGGGTCGTACTGACTACCAAGAAGTGAGGCTTCAAAGAGTTTGGGCACGAGCTTTGGTGGTAAGGGCGAAGCTCTTTCTAAAAGTGCAATCGCAGGATCAATCGCTCCTGCTTCGATCAAAATCGATATTCGTTCAGATAAGAACTCTTCTGCACTATCTGTTGTTAAAGGTGCTTCTGCCTCTGCTAAAAGCATTTGAAACAGTAACTTCTGAACTGCTGGAGAACTTGGTGAGCCCAGCTTGCGTAATAGTCCGACCAAATCGTCAGCTTGGCTTTCCTTCCACAAACTAGTCGGAAAACCTGTAACTGTTGGCGGCAATAAACCAACGGAGCTGCGTTTTACATCACCTAATTTGGTTACCTCAATTTCGGGTAGGTTGGCTTGAATAACAGAGACCCGATTGAGAAAATTAGTTATAATTGGGTGATTATATTGGTATAAATTATATTTGAGAAATTTTGATGAAGCAGTCTCGGCAAACCCTGCTAAAGCTACAACAAATGTAAAAATTAAGGTGGCTTTAGTCCTCATGAAGCTCCACGGGTATAATTACGGTTTTTTCTTCTGGGGTGAAATCAAATCCCAAAAAAGGTCCAACATAGGCAAAGATAATTAATGCTACCGTTCCTGCAGCTGTAAAATAGAATAGCCACTTAACAATTTTATACATTTTTTTATCCTGTTATTTTACATTATTGAATTTGTTACTGAATGTATTGTCAAGTTCATCTAGTAACAAACAGTCATTGAAATTTGAACCTAGTTTCTTGATAAAGGAAAAATGACAAAAAAATTAAAAAAAACTATCGCCTTTATTGGTATGATGGGAGCAGGAAAGACCGCTGTGGGAAAAGTAGTTGCCTCAAAGTTGGGTGTTCCATTTCTTGATGCTGATACTGAGATTGAAAAGGCGGCAAACATGTCAATTCAAGAAATTTTTATCCGTGATGGCGAAGAGTTTTTCAGAGAAAGAGAGGCACAAGTAATTCTGCGTCTGATGAAGGGCTCACCGACCATTCTATCCACGGGTGGTGGAGCTTTTATACATAAGGCTAATAGACAGGCAATAAGCTTACTTGGTGTTTCGCTATGGTTAGATGTCGAGGTGGATTTATTGTGGTCGCGAGTAAAAAATAAGGATACCAGGCCTCTGCTAAAATCTCTAAATCCCTATGAGACTTTGAAAAAGCTTCATCTCGAACGGCAGCCCATATATAAAAAAGCTGATATATCGGTTAAGGCCTCCTCGCGCTACACAGTTGAGGATATGGCTCAAAAAGTAATCGATAGTCTGCAGTTACATCCAAATTTGTTTGAGGAATAATTTGATGCAAAAGGTAAGAGTTGGGTTAGAAAAACGCTCCTACGATATTATAATTGGCCATGGTTTAATAAAAGACTCTGCTCCAATAATTACACCATTCTTGTCGCAAAATCGTGTTGTTGTAATTACAGACCAGAATGTTGCGCCATTACATTTACGCTCTTTCGAAAGTTCACTGAAATTAGCGGGAGTATCAGTTTCCTCTTTAGTTCTTCCGAGTGGAGAAAGTACAAAATCTTGGGAGTATGCTGTCCGAGTTGTAGAATGGATTTTAGAACAAAAAGTGGAGCGTAACGATTTGGTGATTGCTCTAGGTGGTGGCGTAATCGGCGATTTAGTGGGTTTTGCCGCAGCAATCGTAAGGCGCGGAGTGCGATTTGCTCAAGTTCCTACTTCCTTATTGGCTCAAGTCGATAGCTCTATTGGTGGAAAAACAGGTATTAATGTGCGCTTTGGCAAAAATTTAGTTGGTGCATTCCATCAACCAGTCTTTGTCATGGCCGATACTGAAGCATTAGGCACACTTCCTGATCGAGACTTTTTATCTGGTTACGGTGAGGTGGCTAAATACGGATTACTTGGGGATGAGAATTTTTTCTGCTGGTTGGAAGAAAACGCTTATGCATTAATTAATGGCAATGTTGAACTTCGTATTGAAGCTATTAAACGATCTTGTCAAATAAAAGCTAGAATTGTTGAAAACGATGAGCTCGAGCATGGCGAGCGTGCACTATTAAATCTTGGACATACCTTTTGTCACGCGTTGGAAGCCGTAACAAACTATAGTGATATATTGTTGCATGGGGAGGGTGTTTCAATCGGTTGTAATTTGGCGTTTGATGTGTCTGCTAGACTTGGATTGTGTTCGCAGGAAGTGCCAAGTAGGGTTAGAGAGCATTACAAATCTCTAAATATTGCTACTGATATTTCTCAAATAAATGGTTTTGTAGGAAATAAAGAGAGAATATATGATTTAATGGCTCAAGATAAAAA
The DNA here is from genome assembly GCA_045564995.1 of Paracoccaceae bacterium. Taxonomy (GTDB): domain Bacteria; phylum Pseudomonadota; class Alphaproteobacteria; order Rhodobacterales; family Rhodobacteraceae; genus Salinivivens. Next base: position 21,262 of record JBJLGG010000022.1, read on the forward strand.
AGTTGTTAATGGAGTGATCCGGTTCATTTTGGCTAGCGACATAGGAAAAGCTATGGTGCAAGAGAATGTAAGTAAAGATTTGATCATTGAGGTACTGCAGGATTCTTTGGGACAATAATATAGTGTTAAAATGGAATTTCGTCATCCATATCATTAGACGAAAAATTTTCTTGGTCACTATTTGAAAAATCATTATTTTGAGATGTATTTTGTAACTGTGAATAATCTGAGCCTTGTAGATCAGCGTTGGAGTTTCTGTTGTCTAACATTGTAAGTTCGCCTCTGTAAGGCCTTAAAACTACTTCGGTAGTGTATCGATCATTTCCTGCTTGATCTTGCCATTTGCGTGTCTCTAGCTGCCCCTCCACGTAAACTTTGGAACCTTTTTTTAGATATTGCTCTGCGACACGGACAAGAGCTTCGTTTGTAATTGAAACGTTGTGCCATTCAGTCCTTTCTCGTCTCTCACCAGTATTTCGGTCTTTCCAGTTCTCAGATGTAGCGATACTAAAGTTTGCAACTTTACCTCCATTTGGAAAGTTACGGACTTCTGGATCACGACCTAAATTTCCGAGTAGAATTACTTTGTTCACTGAACCCGCCATGATACTTTCCTTTCCAATATAAACAATGGTTAGAATACAGCATTTCCAAGATGAGAATGGAAGAGTAAAATTGATTAATAATTATTTGCAATCTACTATTTTAAATTGAAGTTTAAGACTTTAACTTGCTCACTACAGGTTTAGAACTAAGTACCGTGGATGCGCTATTTTACACAATTTCTAATTGCCTTTCTTTGCTTACTGGTGGCGTCAGTCGTAAATGCAGGTTCTAAAACCCAAGCTCTGTTAGACCAACTGGGGCGAGCACAGTCCATGGAGCAAGCGAACCCCATAGTAGAAGAATTGTGGAAAGAATGGACCACTGCTCACAATAATGAAGACGAAAAAGCCCTAATGGTTCAGGGTATAGCTGCAATGTCAAAAGGTAACTTGGATAGAGCTGAAAATCTTTTCACAAAATTAATAGAAGTAAACCCATATTTTACAGAGGCCTGGAATAAGAGGGCAACTCTGAGATTTATGACATGGGACTTTGAAGGTTCGTTAAAGGACGTTGAAAAGGTTCTTGCTCTAGAACCTAGACATTTTGGGGCGTTGTCTGGTCTAGGCATGATATACCTACGATTGGGAGACCTGGAAAACGCTCTCAAAGCTTATGAAGAATTAGTAAATATTTTCCCAAGTAATGCTGATGCAATTCAAAAGATTATTTCACTCAAAGATTATTTAGGTATAAATACTCTTTAGTTCTAAGCACATATATGTCATTCACATTTTCTAAAAGTAACCTTACGGTCGAGTAAATGTGAATAATCAAAATATAATAAATATAATAAAGATAAATCCTCAACTAGTGGTTTTTGTGGGTTTTTTTATTTATGCCTTTTCATTAGGTGCGATGTTTCCTCGTTTGGATGATATTCAAACTTCTTTGGCGATTGATAAGGCTGAGTTGGGTTTATTACTTCTTTGTATTCCTTTAGGGCTTCAGGTTACACTTGTATTTGCAGATAGGCTTGTCAGAGCTATTCCATTAAAAAATATTATCTGCACTGGTATCCCATCAATTTGCTTCATGCAATTTGCAGCTGTTGCAATAAATCAAATCTCATTTTTTGCTTTTTTTCTTATAGTGTGTGGTGCATTCGTAGCTGTAGTGGAGGTAGCGATTAACCTTGAGGCTGACCGAGTTGAACATGCTTTGGGCAGCCGTATCATGAATAGAAGCCACGCTTTTTGGTCTATTGGATTTTTTTTGGCCGCAGTGGTTGGGGCTTTTTTTTCCCAATTTAAAGTAATGTTAGAAATTCATTTCTTATTAATTTGCGTAATATCTTTTGTTACATCAAAAATAATTTTTAAGGATTACGTCGCTGCCTCTCCAAGACACGCCAATGTTACAAAAATTAAAAAGTTTTCATTACCAACGGGCCCTATTTTTGTGATGGTCCTATTCACTATGGCAGCAATGTTGGTAGAGGGCGCCAGTATTGACTGGTCAGTAATATTTATGAGAGACATTCATTATGCATCTCCTTTTCTTTCTGGCTTTTCGCTTGCAATGGCTGCTTTTTCTCAAGCTTTGATAAGATTTTTTGGCGATAATTTACTAAATAAATTTGGACCTACTATAATCAGCATTGCGAGCCTTTTTTTCATGTCTTTAGGTGTAATTCTAGTTATTTTATCGAGTTCGAGTATATTGGCAATATTGGGTTTCCTATTTATGGGGGCTGGTAGTGCAATAATTTTTCCAATGGCCATTTCAATAGCCGCTTCAAGAAATGATCGTCCGGCAGAAACGAATGTTGCATCTTTAACCCAGTTTGCGTTTGGAATGTTTCTTTTGGGTCCTCCTATTCTTGGCTTTATCGGAGAGGCATATAGTCTAAGATGGTCTTTTTCGCTTTGTATTCCTTTATTAATTTTAAGCTGTTTAATGCTAATGATTATGATTAAGAAGGAACCATATTTTTCGAAATAGTTTTATTGCTCTTTGATTGGATTGCGGAGGTATAACGGAAATGGCGGTTGTTTGGATACCATCACGAGATCATATTTCGAATTCAAACTTAAAAAAATTTACCGACTTCGTCGTCAAAAATACTGGTAAAAACATCAAGTCCTATGATGAGTTACATCATTTTTCCATATCAAATCCTGAGTTCTGGCGATTTATAATTGAGTTCTGCGGAATAAAAGGTGAGTGGAAGGGGTCTATATATGAGGGAGAAAACATTATTTCCGCCAAGTGGTTTCCTCAATCAAAGTTAAATTTTGCAGAAAACATGTTAAAAAATCGAAGTGATGATGAGGCTTTGATATTCAGATGTGAGGATCGGATTTCAGAATCACTTAGTTTCGCTGAACTTTATAATCAAGTAAGTAAGACAGCCCAACATTTGAAAGAACTCGGTGTGACTAAGGGTGATCGAGTGGCAGGTTTTCTACCAAACTTCGCTGGCTCAATAGTAGCTATGCTAGCCACTGCTTCAATTGGGGCAATTTGGTCTAGCTGTTCACCTGACTTTGGGGAACAGGGTGTAATCGATCGATTTGGACAAATTGAACCTAAAGTTCTGTTCTGCGTGGATGGATATTTCTATAATGGAAAATCACATAATTGTTTAGGTAAAATAAAATCCTTCATTGCTAGATTACCAACTTTAAAGCAGGTGGTTATATTTGATTATGCGTCTTTGGATAATATTAGTATCAATAATTCCATACCTTATCAGGAAATAGGAGATAACTATGAGCCAAACGAGATTGATTTTGAGCGCGTAGGCTTCGATCACCCCCTCTATATAATGTATTCTTCTGGTACAACTGGGGTACCAAAGTGCATCGTACATGGGCATGGAGGTACTCTTGTTCAGCATTTGAAAGAACACCAGCTTCAAACAAACATTTCCGCGGGCGATAGAGTATTTTACTTTACAACATGCAGCTGGATGATGTGGAACTGGCTGGTCTCAGCACTTGGGACAGGAGCAACTATTATGCTCTATGATGGATCTCCGACATATCCAGATAATATAGTTCTATGGAAGTTTGCAGATGAGGAACAGTTTAGCCATTTCGGTACCTCGGCAAAATACATCGAAACGTTAATGAAAAATGATGTAAACCCTAGCGCAATTTTTAAACTTAATAATTTAAAGGCTATTTGTTCGACAGGCTCTCCCCTTAGTGCAGAGTGTTATGATTATATCTATAACAATGTGGGCTATGTTCATTTGGCTTCAATTTCTGGTGGAACAGACATCGTGTCATGTTTTGTTCTAGGGGTTCCTAATCTTCCGGTAAGACGTGGAGAAATCCAGGGTGCTGGGTTAGGTATGGCAGTGGAGATATGGAATGATAAAGGTCGGGTTAGAAAAGGAGAACGAGGTGAATTAGTATGTACGAAGCCATTTCCATCTAGACCAGTAAAATTTTGGAATGATATAGATGGTAAGAAATACCATGCAGCATACTTTGATCGTTTTGAGGGCGTATGGGCTCACGGTGATTTTGCCGAGCAAACACCTGATGGCGGATATATTATTTATGGCAGGTCCGATGCAACTTTGAACCCGGGAGGTGTAAGGATTGGAACGGCAGAGATATATAGAGAAGTCGATAGGCTTAATGAAGTTTTGGAAAGTATTGTTATTGGGCAGAACTGGGGAAGTGATACGCGAATAGTCTTGTTTGTTAAGTTAAGAGAAGGAATTAATTTAACTGAAACTTTGGTTCTGAATATTAAGAAATTTATAAAAGATAATTGTACCAGTCGACATGTACCGGCAAAAATACTTCAGGTACAAGATATACCACGCACAAAATCAGGAAAGATTGTTGAAATACCTGTTCGTGATATTGTTCATGGAAAAGAGGTTAAAAATAAGGAAGCACTCGCTAACCCCGAAGCCCTTGATTATTTTAAGGACCGACCAGAATTGTTATTAGACTAATCTCTTGTAGCAAATCACAGATTTATTGAGCCGCTATTTTAATGACGGGTTCCATTTCTTCTAATTTAGATTTTTCTAAATGGCACTTGATCTGGTGTCCATTCAACAAAGTATTTATAGGCGGTATTTCCGTTTCGCACTTCGAACCTAAAACGTCTTTTTTCCAGCGGCACCTGGTTTGAAAAGGACAGCCTGAAGGAGGGTTCATTGCAGAAGGTATATCTCCCTCCAAAACAATATGTTCTTTTTTAATAGTAGTATCGGCAATAGGAACGGCAGATAAAAGTGCCTCAGTATAAGGATGATACGGTGGTGAAAAAACTTGGTCCGTTGTTCCTAATTCAACAACATGACCAAGGTACATAACCATTACTCTATCTGACAGATAACGAACGATTGAAAGATCATGGCTTATAAAAAGTAATGTTGTTTTTTCTTTTCTTTGGATTTCCATAAGCAGATCAGTTACTGCGGCCTGAACAGATACATCGAGTGCGGAGACAGGTTCATCTGCAACAACAATCCTCGCACCACCAGCAAATGCTCGAGCTATTCCCACCCGCTGTTTTTGACCTCCAGACAGTTGGCGAGGCATTCTCGTTGCAAACGCACGTGGCAGCTTAACTAAATCAAGCAGCTCAAGCATGCGGTCATGTCTCGTTTCATCAGTTTGGCCGTATTTAAATACTTCTAGCGCACGTACTATTTGATGGCCTACCGTCATTGATGGATTCAGTGTATCAAATGGGTTTTGAAAAACCATTTGAATATCTGCAACTGTTTGGGTTTCTCGGGCTTCTATCGGTGTCGATCCTATATTCGCATTATCTAGAAGTATACTTCCATCTGTTGCCGTCTCTAGGCCCATTAATACTTTTGCAAAGGTTGATTTGCCACAACCCGACTCACCAACTATTGCTAAGGTTTCACTTTCTCGTGCCTCAAAAGAAAGTGTTTCATTTGCTTTTACAGTCTTGTAAGTGCCGCTTGATCCAAATAATGCATTAGCTGCTACTTCGTAATATTTCTTTAAATTATCTATTTTTAGAACGACCTCTCCCGGAGGTACCTTGTCTTGCTGAGACGAACTGGAAATTGGTGCATCCCAATCAATTTCATTTATCCTCAAACAACGACTGTAATGCCGTTCAAAACCTTCAATCTTGTTCATTGGAACAGATTGAGAATTACATGAACCTTCTTTAAAGTAATTACACCTTGGCCCAAAATTGCATCCAGCTGGCCGCTCATGAGGTAATGGAAAATTGCCAGGAATCGCAATTAATGGCCGGCTATTCTTGTCAGCACCGGGAAGAGGAATTGATCTAAATAAAGCCTGAGTGTAGGGATGTTGCATTTTATCAAAAACATCTGATATTGAGCCTGTTTCTACCGCCTCTCCAGAATACATAACGCAAATTCTATCACATGTTTCTAGAATTAATCCCAGGTTGTGCGATATAAATAACATAGAGGTCCCATATTTTTTCCCTAAGTCTTTAACTAGATCCACCACTGCGGCTTCCACAGTTACATCCAAGGCTGTTGTTGGTTCATCCAAAATCAAAAGAGATGGTTTAGACATTAAGGCCATAGCGATGACTATGCGCTGCTGTTGTCCACCCGATAATTGATGAGGGTAAGACTTTAAAATTCTATCTGGATCGGGTAACTTTACGTCGATAAGAACTTCTTCTGCTCTTCGCAAAGCTTCTTGTTCTGAAACGCCTTCGTGAATAATGGGGACTTCTATAAGCTGTTTTCCAATTTTCATCGCAGGATTTAGTGATGCCATCGGCTCTTGGTAAATCATCGCGATTTCATTGCCCCGAATGTCTCTTAATTCTTCGGCGCTCATCATACTGAGGTCTTGCCCTTTAAATTTAATTTGGCCTCCAACAACGCGACCATTTACACCTAAATCTTGCATAACCCCAAGTGCAACGGTTGATTTGCCACAACCAGATTCGCCTACCAGTCCAACTGCCTCTCCAGGTTGGACGATAACGGAAAAGTCCATAACAGCAGGGATCTCCCTTAACCTTGTGAAAAAGGATATAGAAAGCTTGTCTATTTCTAAAATTGGTCCGTCGTGAATAATCTTTGACATCATAACCTCTATTGTGACTTCTCAAAATGAATAATATTGAAGTCAGTTTTAATCCTTTAAGCTTTCTTCTCTTAATCCATCTGCTAATAAATTTAATCCTAACACTAAGCTCAACAATGCTATGGATGGAACCAGGGCAGGGTGAGGGTATATTGATAGCAATTTACGACCATCGTTTATGGTTGCTCCCCAGTTAGGATCTTCCGGTGCAAGACCCAGGCCAAAGAAACCTAGGGTTCCCAAAAGTATAGTTGTGTATCCTATTCTTAAGCAAAAATCGACAATTAGAGGACCTCTTGCATTTGGCAAGATTTCCCATAGCATTATATACCAAGCGCCTTCACCTCGCGTTTGGGCTGCTGCAACATAGTCTCTTGTTTTTATATCCATCGTTAAACCTCTAACAATACGAAAAACTGTCGGAGCATTAACGAAGACAACTGAAACAAATACAGTTAGTAGTCCGGCATCAACATCGAATAGATCGATTGATGATAAAAAGGAAATTTTGCTACCAGCTTCGTTAATCAGTGAAATGTATAAAATTCCAAGTACAGCTATACCACTACCTAACAAAACGTTTCTTTTTGTTGGGACTATGTGAAAGCGTGAATTAACAAGCACAGTATAAAATATCAAAGGAAATAGGAAAAGTACAACTGCCATATATTGAGGCAAGCCCGTCAATCGGATTTCTGGTGTGACTAGAAGATAGAAAAGCAAAATAACTGGAAATGCTAAGATTAAATTAGCTATAAATGAAATTACTGTATCAAGGCGTCCGCCATAATAGCCGGCAGGAACTCCCAACGTTATGCCCACCATAAAAGCAAATAATGTCGCCATGGGAGCGATAATGATAACTATAGTGGAGCCAGCAATCATTCTGCTGAAAACGTCGCGAGCGAGATGATCGCCTCCAAAAAGGAAGTGGCTAAAATCTCCATCCTCAGCGCCTCTAAGTGGTGTGCCAGGGACTTTATTTTTCATTCCAGAAAACTGGGCTAATGGGTCGTGTGTTATAATCCAATCCATAGCTCCAGCAAAAAAACCTGCGAAAACCCAAAACATAACTATTGCGAAGCCAATCATACCGATTGTTGAGTCAAATAATTTTCCATACAGGCCTAGTGAACGCTTAAAACTAAACGAAACTAGAAAAAGAATGATTAAAGAAACCCAAACTGGACTAAGTCTGAGAAATATCTGGATAATTATGTCGGTCCAAGTTAGCAGATCCATTCCCATTATCCCTAAGTCACGCTAATGCGTGGATTTAAGTATACATACCCAATGTCTGAGATGAGTTGTGTAACCAAAACTACGAAAACTGATACAACGGATACGCCTAGTAAAAGTTCTATGTCATTGTTACCTGCCGCTTGAACGAGGGCCCATCCAAAACCTTTGTAGTTAAACAATGTTTCAACAATGACTACTCCATTTAAAAGCCAAGGAAATTGTAACATTATGACTGTGAAGGGGGCAATTAAGGCATTTCTTAGTGCATGTTTGACAACAATATTTGAAAATGAAACGCCTTTCAATCTCGCCGTTCTAATGTATTGTGCTGTCATAACTTCTGCCATTGAAGCCCTTGTCATCCGAGCAATGTAGCCCATTCCATAGATTGCTATTGTCAGAACGGGCAATAAAAAATTTTCAACGTTAGGGTTTTCCATCGCAGATGTTGCAGTACCTTTAAACCATTTTAGTCCGAACGCACTCGATGCGAAAACCGATATTAGAATAACGCCGGATACATATTCAGGAGTGGCTGTCGTAGCAATTGCAAAAGTCGATAATGATCGATCAGTACGACTACCTTCACGCATTCCTGCCAATATTCCCACAAATAGTGCAGAGGGGACCATAACCGCCATAACCCAAAACATTAGCACACCGGTTAAACCTAACCGGGTCGTAACTATACCCCAAACGTCAGCCTTGAAACGGGTCGAATAGCCCCAATAGCCTTGGATAATTCCGCAATATTTGGGTGCACTGGCTGGAGACTCACCAGTCTTAAAGCACCTACCTCTGATTTCACCGTCAGAGCCTTCTTTTACATATCCGGGATAAACTCCAAGCCATTCACCATATTTAACAGGCAATGGTAATAAATAACCTCGATTGTCTAAGTAAGATAAAACCGCAGCATCGTTCATGCGAAAATTCCCTTGGGTTTTCGCCATTTTTTCTAAATTAGGATAAAGATTAGTCAGAAAAAATACCACGAACGTAAGGCATAATGAGGTGAATAGCATTATAGCTATTCGCCTAAGTATAAACAGTGACATTCAAATACCTGTTTCGTTTAATTTTTCTTAATCATTAAATTAGCAACGTAAAGAGGCCGCGCTTGGAAAGAGCGCGGCCATAATTACCGGTTAAAGACTAAGCAATAAAGCCCCACTTGTACACGTGTGGGTGATAGGCAATATGCTGTTCACATTGAAGGCCCGGCCTATGACTTCTATATAGGTTCCTCCAATATGGCTGTATAGTTACGCCTTCATCTCTAATTAGAGCTTGGCATTTCCCTGCAATCTTACGACGCTCATCAGCGTCGGCAATGGAGTTAGCTTGAGCCAAAAGGGCATCAAACTCCGCATTATTCCATGCAAATTCGTTCCATGCTTCGCCTGATCTATAAGCTAATCCCCAAACTTGCGTTGCAAATGGGCGATGATTCCAGTTAGTTGAGCTGAATGGATATTTTGTCCAGTCATTCCAGAATGTTGATCCAGGTAAAATAGTTCTTTTTACCTTGAAACCAGCATCACGAAGTTGCGCAGCAACAGAGTCTGTAGTGTTCTTGCGCCAATCATCATCAATTGAATGAAGCTCGTGTTCATAGTCTTCCATTCCAGCTTCTTTCATAAGCTCCATTGCTTTTACTGGATCAAAAGGAAGTCTTACGACGCTTGGGTCATGTTCAGGATGCATAGAGCCAGCATGATGGTTGTCTGCTGGAGAGCCTTTGCCTGCATAGCCTAACTCTAAACAAACTGATCCATCAACTGCCATCGCAAGTGCCTGTCTCACGCGCTTATCCTTATAGGCTTCGGCGTCTTGGTTTGGACGAATTACAATTGTTGAACCTGTAGAAATTGTTGAATTTTCCCAACCAATTGATGGCATTAGATCAACATATTCACCGACTGTTTCGTAAAAAACATCTACCTCGTCGCCTTCAGCAGCAGCAACATAAGCAGAAGGATCCGTACCATAATCGATAAACTCAATTCGGTCTAAAGGAACGGTGCGTCCGACAGAATAGCCCCACCAATCATGGGATTCATTTTTTACAACTGTACCTGCTACGCCTACTTCATAACTTTCTGGAATAAACGGCCCAGTCCCAACTAGAGCGCTAGTACCCATTGTATCTGGGTTAAAACTTGAGTGCACTACGGCTGCTGGGTAATCTGCCATTCCAGCAATTACGGTAATGTCAGAAGCAACACATGTTAATTCCACAGTATGGCTATCTGTCACTTTAATCGCACCAGCTGCAGCTTTTCCAGTATCTGCATCAATTAACGATGCCATGCGGCCAGCCATGGAATTACCTTCAACAGATTTATCGCACCAGCCTTCAATATTTCGAGCGACATCGTTTGCTGTGAAATCGTCACCATTATTCCACTTAATGCCTTTACGCACATTCAACGTGTACTTTGTAGCGTCAGAGTTTGCAGTCCATCCTTCTAATAGGTTTGGAGTTATCGAACCGTCGTTATTATACTCTACCAAATATTCGAGGGTTCCAGCTGTGAAATGAGCCAGCTGCGTCCAGTCAAAAACTCTTGGATCCTTAAGTGCAATGCATTCCATTGCCATGCGCATAGTACCACCTTGCTGTAGATGCGCACCCGCCATTGCAGGTTTCGCCGCGCCAATCATTCCATATGCTCCAGCAGCTGTTACACCTAAGGCCGTAGCGCGAGAAATAAATTCTCTTCTGTCCATGTCTCCGTTAACATGTTCTTTGGCATACATCTCAACTACCGGATGGCTATTTACCTTTTCTTTTTTCTGCGTCATTTTTGTCTCCCTGTTTATGACACTTTAAAACATTAAATGTCGAGTATACAGAATGATGCTCGATACTTCAACTATACTGAACATGAGACATTAAAAACGTTCAAGGTCAATAATATATATCGGCATTTTCATGCAAATAAACGACATGACAATGTTCGTTCTACGACTTAACCTGATGACGGAATTGATTAGTTAGGGGACTTTTAGACTGGTATTTTTTACAGTTACTATAACATTTAGTATCAACCGATTAGCTCGGTTACATCATCCCACTGTTTCATCCTAGCTTTAATCCAGGTCCGTTGTCTTTTTGCATATTGCCTTGTAGCGATTGATGCATTTGTAATAGCTTCGTCCAATGAAATTTTATTTTTCAAATATGAAATTAATTCAGATGCTCCAATAGCTTTATTTGCGATTACACCCTTATTCCACATATCAAGATTTTTTTTCGCCTCATCTAAGGCGCCCATTTCGATCATTTCTTTAAAACGAGCACTGATTTTTTTGTTTAAATCATTCTTGTCTGGGTTAATAACTAAAGGTTGGCATTTGGTCAGTGGTAAAATTGGAGCATCGGTCTCACTTTGCCATTTTTTTAATGACTTACCGGTTTCTTTTAAAACTTCCCAAGCCCTTATGACCCGCATTGGGTTCTTAATATCGATACTCTCTCGAGTTTCTTTATCAAGTTCATTTAAAAGATCTTGGATCCCATACTTCAAAAGTCTTTTTTCGCTAATTATTTTTGTTTCATCAGAAATTTTTGGGATATTAGCAAGACCCTCTGTAAGAGCACTAAAATACAAACCAGTACCACCAACTATTATTAGTTTTTTATTCGTACTTAAAATATTTGATAATTCACGCAACCAATGTCCTACTGAATACTCTTCATCGGGTGCTTTGTGTCCATATAGATGATGTGGAATTATTTCTTCATCTTTTATTGTTGGACGAGCAGTTAAAATACGCCAATTGCTATAAACTTGGAGTGAATCAGCATTTACAATGTGCCTGCCTAGTTTCATAGCCAAAGACATAGCAATTTTGGATTTTCCAGACGCCGTGGGGCCAACCAATAAGATTGGCTTTTCCCCAATGTTCTTTAAAAATCTATCAGATATCATCAGCGTCATCATGTTGTGCTTTATAAATTATTTTGAGATAAACCAAGAAATATTTTAAATGATAAAAATAATGTTAGCTATCACGCCAGTTTTGTCCTAATCATTCATCTAATAAGCACGGAGTTTAAAATGGCCTCACCAGACAGCAAAGTTCCCCAATTTAAAAGGGTAATGCTGAAAATTTCGGGTGAAGCACTGATGGGGGATAAAGGTTTCGGACTGAATCCGCCGACTGTTGAGAGAATAGCGCGAGAAGTTAAATCTGTTCATGAGTTAGGCGTTGAGATCTGTATGGTTATTGGCGGCGGCAACATATTTAGAGGTTTGCAAGGTAGTGCGCAAGGGATGGAGCGGACTACCGCCGACTACATGGGTATGCTGGCAACTGTTATGAATGCTTTAGCCATGCAGAGCGCCTTAGAAAGTGTTGGTGTGTATACGCGGGTGTTAAGTGCTATACCGATGGACCAAATTAGTGAGCCTTATATTCGTCGTAGGGCGGTAAGGCATTTGGAAAAAAAACGCGTTTGTATCTTTGCTGCTGGAACGGGAAACCCTTATTTTACGACAGATACGGCTGCGACGTTGCGAGCTAGTGAGATGGCTTGCGATGCCATTTTTAAAGGCACTAAAGTAAATGGAGTTTATGATAAAGATCCAGTTGAACACGCTGATGCAAAACGGTTTGGTCAAATTTCTTATGATCAGGTGCTATCTCAGCGTTTGAAAGTGATGGATGCCTCAGCTATCGCCCTCGCTCGTGACAATAAGCTGCCAATTATAGTTTTTTCATTGGCGGAGCCTGGCGGCTTCAAGACGATTTTAGCTGGAAATGGTACCTACACAAAAGTACAAGAGAATTGCTAGGATGATTTTACTTCTTGTACAATAATTTACTGAAAAGAGCAGAGAGATGTCAGAAGAATTTGAGTTGGATGTTGATGACCTAACGCGAAGGATGGATGGAGCAATGTCTGCCTTGAAGTCTGAATTCGCTTCGCTTCGTACAGGTAGAGCCTCTTCATCAATGTTAGATCCAGTAATGGTTGAGGCTTATGGTCAGAGGACGCCAATTAATCAAGTCGGTACCGTAAATGTCCCAGAGCCTAGGATGGTAACAATTAATGTTTGGGATAAGTCTTTGGTAGAATTAGTGGATAAAGCAATTCGGGAGAGTGGTTTGGGTATTAACCCCCAAATGAATGGGACTTTGATTATGCTTCCAATTCCTGAACTGAATGAGGAGCGAAGGCGAGAGCTTAGCAAAGTTGCAGCTCAATATGCTGAGCAAGCAAGAATATCAATTCGCAACATTAGAAAAGATGGAATGGATCAGGTAAAAAAATATAAATCAGATGGCATGTCTGAAGATGATCAAAAATTTTGGGAAGGTGAGGTTCAGGAAATGACTGATGATTATGTCAAGCGAATAGATAGCCTTCTGCATACCAAACAAGATGAAATTATGCAGGTTTGACTGATACCAAAATGCCAGGAGACCATGGACCACAAGGTAAAGCTGAGCACGTTGCCATAATAATGGACGGAAACGGCAGATGGGCAAAAGCCAGGGCAAAGCCACGTCTTTATGGGCATCAGGCTGGCGCAAAGCGAGTAAGGGAAATTGTTGAAGCCTGTCCTCAACTTGGTGTTAGATACCTTACTGTTTTCGCTTTCTCTACGGAAAATTGGAAGCGCACACAGACAGAGGTGGCCGGTTTGATGAAACTATTTAAGAGATATATTTTAAGCGAAGCAAAGAAATTAGTGGATGCCGGTGTTTGTGTTAGGTTTATAGGAGATCGTTTGCGGCTTGAGCCAAGGTTGGTGCAATTAATGGATGAGCTGGAAGGAATGACGTCAGAAAATTCCATCGTAAATTTAACTGTCGCAATTAATTACGGGGGAAGAGATGAGGTCGCCAGAGCTAGTAGGCGAATGGCTCAAGATGTTGCGAGAGGCACTCTTAACCCAGATTCAGTTAATGAACAAACTTTGGCTAAATACCTTGACACCTACGTCTTGCCAGATCCTGATCTAGTTATCCGAACGTCAGGTGAAGCCAGGATCTCTAATTTTCTGTTATGGCAATCAGCGTATTCTGAGTATGAGTTCGTAAAAACTCTCTGGCCAGATTTTACAGTAACAGATTTTGAGGAAATTATTTCTAATTTTGAGGCCCGGGAGCGTCGTTTTGGCGGTTTGCTAGCGTCATGAAAGTAGCGCGATGGAGTGACTTGCCATCTCGTCTATATTCTGGTGTTACCCTTGGTTTTGTTGGGTTTTTGGCAATATTTTTTGGTGGGATGTTTTTACAACTTGCTGTAGCCTTTCTAGTTTTTATCATGCACTACGAATTAGCCAAAATGCAGAGCCCTCAATTAATGGGAGCTCCAAAATATTCCTCAATTGTCGCTCTTATAACCATTCTATTACTAAACTATTCTGCTACCTGGATTATATTTTTACTTGTTTTAGCCATTTCGTCTGGCTGCCAATACTTTCTTATGCGCACCCAAAAATTAGCTGGGGTTTTCTATTCGATGATTATCATTCTGGGCGGTTTTTATTTCATAGAACTTAGAAGTCATTTTGGAAACTTATTTGTCGCATGGGTTGTTTGTATCGTGGTCCTAACAGATACTTTTGGCTATTTTGGAGGTCGATTAATTGGTGGGCCAAAATTTTTTGTTAGCGTCTCACCAAGCAAAACCTGGGCGGGCATATTATCGGGCTGGCTAGGTGCTTTGGTTTGTACTCACTTCTTTATAGAATTAAGTTTCTTTGCAGAATTTTCATACAACTTACAGACACTATTCTTGTTTGCCATCTTACTCTCTTTTTGCTCCCAAGTTGGAGATCTATTTGAAAGCTTTATAAAGCGAAAATGTAAAGTAAAAGATAGTTCAAATATTATACCTGGACATGGCGGTTTTATGGACAGATTTGATGGTATTATTGTTGCAACATTAATTTGTGGTATTTTGGGACCCGTAGTTTTATGAATAAAAAAAGAATTTCTATCTTTGGTGCTACCGGTTCAATCGGCCAGAATACACTTGATTTGATCGCTCGTGATCGGCAGTCTTACGAGGTTGTGGTTTTAACCGCAGGCTCAAACATAGATCTTCTTGTCAAAGCAGCCTTAGAGTTCGAGCCGCAAGCTGTTGTAGCTGCAACGAATGATCAGTTTAATGAATTAAAAAACAGCGTTGAGAGATACCCAAATTGAAGTTGGTACAGGTAGAACGGCACTTCTTGAAAGTGCTACGAGAAAGTGTGATCTGGCTTTTTCTGCTATTGTGGGAGCGGCAGGTCTTGAGCCGGGTCTGATTGCAATAGAGAATGGAGCTGATCTAGCTTTAGCAAACAAGGAAAGTATGGTTGCAGCGGGCAGCCTGGTTAAACAGAAAGCCAAAGAGAACAAGTGTAGTCTAATTCCTGTAGACAGCGAACACTCAGCAATTTTTCAGGCGCTAAAAGGGGAAAATGTAAATACAATCGAGAGAGTAATTTTGACAGCATCGGGTGGTGCCTTTCGTGACTGGACACTAGATGAAATAGCTCAAGCTACGCCTGAGCAGGCATCGACACATCCCAATTGGAATATGGGTCAGAGAATTACTATCGATAGCGCATCAATGTTTAATAAAGCCCTTGAAGTAATCGAGGCAAAAGAGCTTTTTTTGCTTAGCACTGACCAAATTGAAGTTCTTGTACATCCACAGTCATATGTGCACGCAATAGTTGGCTTTTGTGATGGTGGAATGATGGCGCATTTGGGTCCCCCTGATATGCGCCATGCAATCGGGTATGCTCTGAGCTATCCAAATCGTAAAACACTTCCGCTGGAGAAATTGGATTTTGCTAAAATAGGATCTCTAACATTCATGGAACCAGACAAGGAACGTTTTCCCGCAATAGGCTTGGCCTACGAAGTAATGTCTCTAGGCGGCATATCTGGCGCAGTATTTAATGCGGCGAAAGAAACTGCGCTCGATGGTTTCCTTTCAAAACAAATTGGTTTTTTAGAAATGTGCCCTATTGTTGAAAAAACGATTGCTAAACTTTGTCATATAGAAAACTCTCACAAATTAGAAGCGAGTTTAATTAATATTCTTGATATTGATAAAATGGCGAGAAATGTTGCCGCTGAACTAACTCGAATGCAGAGGAGCTAGTAAAAGTTTGGAAATCTTTCCTTTTTTTGGTGGGGTTTTGCACCCTGTAATATCCTTCATCGTAAGTTTATCTATAATTGTTTTTGTGCATGAGTATGGACATTATATTGTCGGAAAATGGACTGGTATCAAGGCTGACGTATTTTCAGTCGGGATGGGTCCTGTTGTTTTGTCACGCGTAGACAAAAATGGAACAACTTGGCAGTTAGCGGCTATTCCCTTTGGTGGGTTTGTGAAATTTAAGGGTGACGCAAACATATCAAGTAGTCATGTGGATCCCAAAACTTCTGCTTATAACAAAAGTGACTTGCGAGCGACTTTGCATGGAGCACCACTCTGGGCGCGGACTGCGACGGTAGCAGCAGGGCCTGTCTTTAATTTCGTATTCTCTATAATAATTTTTTTCTCGTTATTTGTTTCGGTTGGGCAGGTGCGAGAGCCGTTAACTATAAGTGAAATAAATCCTTTGCCATTTATAAATCAACTTAAAGAAGGCGATGAAATAATAAGTATTTCGGGATATCAACTTAGCTCAGCGAGCAGTATAAAAAATATGCTGGAATACATTGAACATATTGACAAAAAATCAATTGATTACGAAGTAAGGAGGGATGGTGAAATATTTAATTTATTAGGCCCGCCTGTAGATCTTCCAAGAATTTCAGGCCTGGTACCTCTCTCTGCAGCGGTTGAGGCAAGTTTAAATGCAGGTGACGTTATTCTAGAAATAAACGGTGAGCCAATAAACAAATTTAATCAACTAAAAGAGGCTGTTGAAAAATCTGCCGGGTCACCGATTAATCTAACAGTGTGGCGGGAAGAAAAAATATTTCAAACCACAATTATGCCGAAAAGAGAAGACATACCGCAACCCGAAGGTGGTTTCATAACAAAGTGGAGAATTGGAATAATCGGCTCAATTTATCCATTTGAATTGCTTACAGAGTCAATTCCAGTTCTTCAAGCAATTCAGCTCTCATTTTTTCAAACCTATTCAATAATAACGTCATCAATTAATGGGCTATACCACATTATTGCAGGCAACATAAGCACGTGTAATTTATCTGGGCCGATTGAGATAGCAGAAATTTCCTCTCACATGGCTAAAGAAGGCCTGCAGAGTTTTATTCAAACCCTAGCCTTATTTTCAGCCGCCATAGGTTTCATGAATCTTTTGCCTATTCCAGTATTAGACGGGGGCCATTTAGTATTTTTTGCATATGAAGCAATTTTTAAAAAACCCCCAAACCAAAAGGCTTTCAGTGCTCTGATGACGATTGGTTTTGCTTTTGTATTATTTTTTATGATGTTTGCCATTTTCAACGATTATTTTTGCTAAATCTGCGTAAATTATTTTTTTGCTTTATTAATTGGATTTGATTGCCTTTGACATGATAAATTTTTGTAGGTAGTCAAATAGGAGGGTTGAAGCACCAATACCTAGGAAATCCTATGAAATTTAGAAAAATACTGTTTTTTATATTTTTTGCTGCATCGGCATGTTTGTTTGTATTGACGCCAAATTTTTTAACAGCTCAAACATTTACAATTTCGGAAATAGAGATAGTCGGAAATCAAAGGATTGAGACTGAAACGATAGAGTCTTACATTTCTTTATCAAAAGGCCAAAATTTTGAGGCTGACGAAATTAACTCCGCCTATCAACGAGTGCTTAAAAGTGGCTTGTTTGAAAGTGTAACGTTTGATGAAAATGATGGCGTCTTAAAAGTAACTGTCGTCGAGTATCCTACTATCAATCGTATTTACTTTGAAGGTAATGTGCGGATTGAGGATACAGTCTTAGAAAAAGTTTTGAAATCAAAAGAAAAGTACGTGCTTGATGCACAAACAGTTGAACAGGATCGTAAAAATATTGCTGAGACCTATGCTGTAATGGGGCGTTTAGCGGCAAGAATTAATCCAAAGGTAATTAAAAAATCTGAAAATAGAGTAGATTTAATTTTTGAGATTTTTGAAGGTGGCGTAATTGAGATTCAAAAAATTGGAATTGTTGGTAATAAGGCTTTTTCAGATCGACGACTGCGCCGTGTTCTTTCTACCAAGCAAGCTGGTCCTTTTAGAGCTTTTGTCAGATCTGATACTTTTGTTGAAGAGAGAATAGAATTTGATAAAAAAGTCCTCAAAGAATTTTATATCTCAAGAGGCTTTGTTGATTTTCGAGTTAATTCGGTCAACGCAGAACTTACAGAAGAAAGGGATGGCTACTTTGTCGTCTTCAATATTACAGAGGGCCAACGATTTTCTGTTGGAAATGTGGCTGTCGAAACCAGTCTAAAAGAATTAGACACAGCGCAATATTACAAAATTTTAAAGTTAAAAGCAGGCGCGGTATACTCTGCTAAAGTTACTGAGCTTGATGTTGAAAAAATAGAGCGTCTTGCTTTGAAAAATGGTCTCGATTTTATTAGGGTTAGGCCCAAGATAACCAAAGATGATTCTTCTTTGGCGCTTAACGTGACATATTCAATTGAACGTGGACCGCGAGTAATTCTCGAGAGAATTAATATAGCCGGCAATACAGCTACGTTAGACAAAGTCATTCGGAGACAATTCCGAGCTGCTGAGGGGGACCCTTTTTCTGCCAGACGTATTAGACAAGCCACTGATCGCATACGCTCTCTTGGTTTTTTTGAAACAGTGGATGTTTCGGCGCGAGAGGGAAAACGCAAGGATTCTGTGATCGTGGACGTTTTAGTAAAGGAGAAGCCAACTGGTTCTGTAAGTTTGGGTGGATCGTATTCCACAAGTTCCGGCTTTGGTCTCCTTCTTGAATATGCTGAACGTAATTTTTTGGGTAGAGGGCAAGACTTTCGCTTAAAATATAATTCTGGTGTAGGTAGTCGCACGTATTCACTTGGCTTTATAGAGCCAGAGTTTTTGTCTCCAGGCTTGAGTCTTGGTTTGTCGAGTAAATTTACAGAAACTGAAAAAGAAAACTCTAACTATGATACAACGATCTTGGATGTTTCACCGCAGGTTTCATTTCCCATTAGTGATTTTAGTAAGTTATCTGTCAGCATAGGGTATAATGAAACTGAACTTAGAAACGCGGTAAATGTTGGAAGTATTATTCAAAACGAAGTGGATCTAGGGCAAGACGAAAGAGCTTACTCAAGAATTGCATACACATATAATACATTGCGTGACGGGTTGGATCCAAACTTTGGGGTTCTTTTAAAATTGTCACAAGAAGTTTCTGGATTTACTGGGGATGGAGAGAGTTCAAAAACAAGTGCGCTGGCTAGGCTGCAGAGAAAAATTTTAAACGAAGAAGTTTTAGTTAAAGGAACGCTAGAGGGAGGCGTGTTGAATTATGGTAACAGTAGAGTAACAGACCGTTTTTTTCTTGGCTCAGCATTAATGCGAGGGTTTGAGCCTGGTGGTATCGGGCCGAGAGAAATTGTTAACGAAGGCGAATTAATAAATGATGCCCTAGGAGGAAATACTTTTGCCGTATTAAGGCTAGAAGCTGAATTTTCTTTGGGTCTCCCAGAAGAATATGGAATCGATGGTGGTATATTTTTTGATGTAGGAAACTTGTGGTCTTTGGATAATATAAGTGAGGATGTAATTTATGATGATGGTTCCTGGCGCAGTGTGCTTGGGGCCTCTTTATTTTGGAAGACACCAATAGGGCCACTCAGATTTAATTTTTCTCGCCCATTACAAAAGGAAACATTTGATAGGGAGCAAAATTTTGATCTTACTATCAGGACACAGTTTTAGAAATGCGCCTGTTATATATTGTTATATGGATATCTATTTCTACTCCATTAATTACTATTGCGCAGGAGACTAGTCTTGGTGAAGCAAGAGTTTCTAGTGTATTGACAATTGACATCTCGAGAATTGCAAGAGAAACCCAATATGGCCGGCGCGTATTTAAAGAATTTGAAAATGCACAAAATGAACTTATTGAAAACAATACAATTATTCAAAATAATCTCGAAGCTGAGGAACAAAGCCTGGTAGAACTGCGTAAAACTCTTGCCGCGGATGAATTTATGAAGCTCGCGGTAGACTTTGACGAAAGAGCGAATTCAATTAGAAAAGAACGTGCAGAGTTAGAAAATATACTTTTTGAAGAGCGCGACGAGAACATAAGCGAATTATTGAAACTTTCTGTCCCGTTCTTGCAAGAAATTATGCTTAGCTATAAAGCAACTGTGATAGTAGATAGACGAAACATAGTTCTTTCTAATCCGATGATAGATATCACAGAAAAAGCAATAGAGTTAATAAACGATAATTTAGGAGACGGGACGGGAAATTCTGATTAATAAGACTTTCGTTAAAAGGTCGCTTTGATTTGAGTAAAACTCCTAGTAATGTCTCAATGAGTAGGAATATCAATGAATTATGATAACAGAAGTGCAGATATCGGTTTAATTAAGCGCATTCTGCCGCATCGGTATCCGTTTCTATTAGTTGATAAAGTAGTTGATATAGATGGATTTAATAACGCCACAGGTCTAAAAAATATTACTTTCAATGAACCACAATTCCAGGGACACTTTCCAAATACTCCTATTATGCCGGGGATTATGATCGTAGAGGCAATGGCACAGACGGCTGCGGTTATGGTTGGAGTTGGCCTGAATTTGGTAGATAAAGAGATGCTCATATATTTTATGGCAATTGATAAGTGTAAGTTTCGAAGAAAAGTAATTCCTGGCGATCAATTGACAATGAAACTGAATACCCTAAGGGGAAAGCCTGGGGGTAAGGTTTGGAAGTTTTACGGAGAGGCGACTGTAGATGGTGAAATGGCAGCTGAAGCGGAATTTTCTGCAATGATGGATTTGAATAGTACCGGGGAATAATGTTGGGAAATATTAATATTCATCATAGCTCTATAATTGAAAAGGGGGCACAAATTGGTGATGGAAGTTCTATTGGACCGTTTTGCTTTGTCGGAAGCAGAGTAAGATTAGGAAAAAATGTCAATTTAAAAAGCCACGTCGTTATGACGGGTGATACTTTCTTAGGAGATGATAGTACAGTTTTTCCCTTCTCTGTTTTAGGGGAAATACCGCAAGATAAAAAATTCAATGGTGAGCCTACTAGCTTAAAAATAGGCAAGCGAAATCTAATCCGAGAGCACGTTACGATAAACCTAGGTACGAAAGGCGGAGGTGGCGTTACCGAAGTTGGCAATGATGGTTTGTTTATGGCTGGTTGCCATATCGCACACGACGCTAAGGTTGGAAATAATGTTATTCTAGTTAATAACGCTTCTTTGGCCGGTCATTGTGTTATAGAAGACAGTGTTATTGTGGGGGGATTAAGTGGAGTACATCAATTTGTAAGGATTGGTGAGGGAGCTATAATAGGTGCGGTCACAATGGTAACTAATGATGTTATCCCGTACGGATTGGTTCAAGCTCCTAGAGGTGAATTGGATGGGTTAAATCTTGTAGGTTTGAAGCGTAAGGGTGTTCCTAGAGTTGATATAATGGCGTTGAGAGCAGCGTTTCAAACTCTTTCGCAGGGAGATGGTACTTTCCAAGACAGAGCTCAGAAACTGACAGATGATAGTGACAGCAAATATGTAGAAAAAATAGTAAGTTTTGTTTTAGGCCACAGTGATAGATCATTCCTTACCCCTAGATAATAAAAATCGATGAAAACTTTTAAAAATGTTGCAATCATAGCTGGATCAGGAACTTTACCAGGACTAGTTTATGAACAACTCTCCGATCCTTACGTGGTTGGCTTTGAGGGAATGGAGTGTTCTTTGAGTAACCATGCTGTTTTCCATAATTTTAACCAGCTTGGTAAATTTTTTGACGACTTAAATAACCGTGGAATTCGTAGCGTCGTAATGGTTGGGGGCATGAAAAGGCCCTTGTTGGACGAAACAAAATTTGATGAGTATTTAAAGGTGAGGTCTCATTCATTTTTTAGTGCTCTGCAACAAGGCGATGATGCTCTTTTAAAATATATTATCTCATTATTTCTTGAAAATAATATTACTCCTATTGGCGCTAATGAAGTGATACGTAATTTAACATTGAAACCAGGGTTTTATGTTGGAGCTCAAGACAACATAAATCTAAATGATGTTAAACGCGCCGACCAAATTTTAGAAAAAACAAGTTGTCTTGACATTGGTCAATCGGTAGTAGTTGAGGCTGGACAGGTTTTAGGAATTGAAACGGTTCAAGGTACCAAAAAAATGCTTGAGTACGTTCGTGATACCTCTTCACTTCTACGGCGAGTAGGGGGAGGAGTTTTTGTCAAAAGAGAAAAGATAAACCAAGATTTGCGAGTGGACATGCCTACTATTGGGCCAGAAACAATTCGTCAGGTACATGAAGCTAAATTGGATTCGGTTATTATAAGTCCCAATACAGTTATTGTAATTAAGCAGGATGAATGTTTTCGACTATGCAAGAAATTTTCGTTGTCATTTATCGTCAGAGAGCGAGATAAATGAAAGTCTATTTGATAGCAGGGGAGCCTTCTGGCGATAAGCTTGGAGCTGAATTAATGGCTGGGTTAATTAGCTGTGCTCCTTACGAATTAGAGTTTTGTGGAGTAGGCGGTCCTTTAATGGAAGAACAAGGGCTAAGTACTTTGTTCCCAATCAATGATATAGCGGTAATGGGTGTTGGGGAAATTTTAGCAAAATACAGTTTTTTGAAAAAACGCATTAAAAATACAGTGGATGACATACTTAAGCTGAAACCTGATGTTTTAATTACTATTGATGCTCCAGAATTTTCCCTACGGGTTGCCAGAATGGTTCGTCAAAAATTATTTGTAAATACGATCCACTATGTGGCACCTACTGTTTGGGCCTGGCGGCCGAAGAGGGCAAAAAGAATGTCTGGCTATGTAGATCACATTTTAGCTCTCTTTCCTTTCGAACCACCTTATATGAAACGTGCTGGTATAAGTTGTGATTTTGTTGGACATCCAGTAGCAGAAGAAAAGTTACCAGATCGTCGCTTGGTCGATAAATTTCGTCACGAACATGAAGTAAGCGAAAACGATAAACTTATAGCATTTCTGCCCGGCTCAAGGCGGTCTGAAGTTGATCGTTTAATGCCGGTTTTTAGAAGTGTATCATCAAATCTAATTTCCCAACGGTTGAATATAAGAATTGTCATTGTTGCAGCGCCTGCTGTCAAAAAAATCTTACTGGAAAGTTTGCGGGGGTGGGAAACCAAGGTGATAGTAGTCACTAACGATGATCTTTCCAATAATGAATTCCAGAAACTTAAGCGAATAGTTTTTGCTTCTTGCGATCTCGCACTAGCAGCTTCTGGTACAGTTTCTTTAGAATTGGCTGCAACTGAAACCCCAATGGTAATTGCCTATGATATGGGTTTTTTATCAAGAATGGTTTTTCGTTTTTTGATACGAGTTAATAGTGTTAACCTTGTAAATTTGATTTCTAATCAGCTTATAATTCCAGAATTTATTGGTAACAACTGTAAGCCTGATAAGATTGTCCATGCCTTGTTAAATGAATTAGATAATTCGACGGTTCAAAAATCAGTAATGCGAAAATCTTTAGAGCTTTTAAAAGTTAGTGGAGCAAGTTCAGGGGTTGCTGCTGCTAATTCTGTTATAAACTTTTTGGAGACGCGGAAAACTTAGATTTCTATGGTTGTGTGACGTTAGAAAATGTTTTTGTAAACCCATCAAGAGACATGGGAATCACTATTTGCTGATCACCAGAAGATATATGCTTGAGGAAAATCGACGCCTTTTCTTTCCTTTTTAGTGCTTCAACTTCGTCGTCAGTTAGTCCAATTTGTGAGTAGCAACCAAGACTATTACAAAACTTAAATTGATATTTTTTTGGCTCTAACTCTTGTATTGCCAAAACCAATCCTTCCGATAGGATGGTCTCCAATGGTACGATTATAGTTGCCGCCGCTGCAGCAACTTGACCTTTTGGCAGCTTAATTATTGAGATCTCTGCTACTGGTTGTTGTTTTTGGTTAAATATTATCTGATTTGCTTCACAGCGTTCTATTGAATTCACAGTTTTAATGCACTTAAGTGACCAATTCTCGAATCTTTCTTTAATATATGGTTCCGTTTTTTGAGGTTCTGACATTATTGTGTCGTCGATAGAAAGACTGTCAGCTTCTTCAGCCTTAAGACTTGATATGCAGAAAATAGAAAATAATATACAAAATACAATTGAAGTCAGGACAGATATGTCTTTTTTAGAGAGGCTTGCGCAGATTTCTTTCAATATCAGGGTACCTTAAAATATCGGGTTTTAAATGACCCCTTTATAAGTAATCTCAAGATCGTATTCTTTAAGCATGAGTGGGTCAATGAAATATAGTATTAATAAAAACTATTATTATTCATGTCTCAAAAGTTTTTAGAATAGCAGAAAAATCTAAGCCAGATCCCTTCTTAGTTTCTACAAAGTCTTTGTAGAGTTTCATTGCAAGATTTCCCATAGGCGTAATTGCCTTGGTTTCGAACGCTGCATTTTGAGACAATATAAGATCTTTTAGCATTAGATCTGATGAAAAACCTGGGATATAATCGTTATCAGATGGAGCTTTTGGTCCAATTCCAGGAGCTGGGCAATATGCATTCATTGACCAGCTATACCCGGACGAAGTGGATACAACTTCAAACATAGCTTTGCGGTCGAGTCCAAGTTTATCGGCTAAGGCAAAGGATTCACAAGTTGCTATCATAGTAGCGCCAAGTATCATATTGTTGCATATTTTTGCAGCTTGTCCACTTCCAGTTTTGCCACAATAAACTGCTCTGTTACCCATATATTCAAACAAGTATTTAAATTTTTCAAATACTTCGTTGTTTCCACCAACCATAAAGGTAAGGTTGCCGGACTTAGCCCCCTTAACACCACCTGACACTGGTGCATCTAACATAGAAATATCTTTTTTATTAAGAGTCTTACATACCTCTTTTGTGGTCTTGACATCTATAGTAGAGCAGTCAATCAATGTGCTTTTTGCGCAAAAGTCACCAATAAATTCGTTAATAATGTCTTTCACGATCAATCCCGATGGAAGCATAGTAAACACCACATCTACTTCTTTAAGAAGTGATGGTATACATGATGTCATAGTTAATTCAGGTAGTTTTATGGAGCTATCCGTGTCAAAACCAAAAACTTCATTACCGCCTTTGGCTAAATTTAACGCCATTGGTGCTCCCATATTGCCAAGCCCTATAAAACCAACTTTCAAATTTATCTCCATAGATTTAGATGGAATTTACAACTGACTTTTATTACCTTACCGAAAGAGATAAATATTAGTCCATCGCTTTAAAGTTAAATTCGCCACCTTCTTTTATTCCCGATGGCCATCTGCTGGTTACGGTTTTTGTTCTAGTATAAAATTTAAATGCATCTGGACCATGTTGATTTAAATCGCCGAATACGGATTTCTTCCATCCGCCAAACGTATGATAGGCAAGCGGTACTGGGATTGGAACATTTACTCCAACCATTCCTATATTAATTCTGTTTGCAAAATCTCTAGCTGTATCACCGTCTCGGGTGAAAATAGCAGTTCCGTTACCATATTCATGGTCCATGGCTAAGCCAATTGCCTCTTCGTATGAACCCGCCCTGACGGTGGATAAAACTGGCCCAAATATCTCTTTTTTGTATATATCCATTTCTGGTGTAACGCGATCAAACAAATGCGCCCCAACAAAAAAACCATCTTCATAACCTTGCAGGCTAAAATCTCGACCATCAACAACCAATTCAGCTCCTTGATCTATTCCACTCTGAACAAGACTTAAAATATTTTGTTTTGCTGCACTGGTAACTACTGGCCCAAAATCAATATCATCTCCTGCTGTATAAGGACCAACTTTGAGCTTTTCCACACGTGGCACCAATTTTTCAATTAGGCGATCGGCTGTGTCTTCTCCTACAGGTACGGCGACTGAGATAGCCATACATCGCTCACCGGCAGCACCATAACCAGATCCAACTAACGCATCTGCTGCTAAATCCATATCTGCATCTGGCATTACTATCATATGGTTTTTAGCACCACCGAAGCACTGAACTCTTTTTCCGTTAGCGCATCCCGTACCATATATGTATTCGGCAATTGGTGTTGATCCAACAAATCCAACTGACTGGATTGTGGGATTAGTGAGCATTGCATCAACACTAACCTTGTCTCCATTGACGACCTGCAATATCCCTTTTGGTAACCCAGCTTCTTCCATAAGTTCAGCCAGTAAAATTGGAACGGAGGGGTCTCTCTCAGATGGTTTCAATATAAAAGCATTTCCGCACACTATGGCAGGGGTAAACATCCACATTGGTATCATCGCTGGGAAGTTAAATGGAGTTATTCCTCCACAAACGCCCAGTGGTTGTTTCATCGAATACATATCAATGCCTGGGCCTGCACTATCTGTAAATTCACCCTTAAGCATTTGTGGGGCACCTATACAGTATTCAGCCACTTCCAATCCTCTTTGTACATCCCCTTTTGCATCTGGAAATGTTTTACCATGTTCACTACTCAAAACTTCTGCAAGTTTGTCCATATCTCGATGAAGTAAGTCTACAAATTTCATCATAACTCGAGCTCGTCGTTGCGGATTTACTGCCCCCCATGCTGGTTGCGCTTCAGCTGCAATTTTAACAGCTATATCGAACTCTTCTTTTGACGCAAGCGGCACGCGTGCCTGAACTTCACCGGTTGCGGGATTGAATACATCGCCAAATCTGCCCGAATTCCCAGAAACACGTTGACCATTTATGAAATGTGTAAGCTCTGTCATCTTTTTCTCCTAATAGTTGCTCGTAGTATGCTTGTCCCAACAGGGTAAATCCAGAGCTATTTATGAAAAAAGTTATATAAATTGAGCTTGTCATATACAGTATTAACATATCTCTGAAAACCAAAGAATTTATAAGCTTATTATTTCCATAAAAAGTCACTATGATCGTTAACAGTAAGCTTTAATTGAGTGTAAGCACATAAATCTGATGGACTAGCATCTTTAAATTAGTCAGTAAGTTTCAAATGTTCCCTTTTTTTCAAAAAAGATAAGCCTTCTGAGTTTTTTCTTGAAATTCTATCATAAAAATGGGATTTCGGTATCAGAGCCTTGACTAAGGAAAATAAAGTGCGAATTGGTCTATATCCGGGTACATTTGATCCAATAACTTTGGGCCATATTGATATTATAAAAAGAGCATCTTTGTTGGTTGATAGACTGGTAATAGGTGTGGCTATTAATCGAGACAAATCTCCATTGTTTAATTTAGATGAGAGAGTGCAGATGATTGAAGCTGAATGCTCAGGCCTAAGCTCAAGAACAGGGACGGAAATCATCGCTCATCCCTTTGAAAACCTTCTTGTAGATTGTGCAAAAGATGTAAACGCGTCTGTTATTTTTAGAGGTCTTCGCGCCGTGGCTGATTTTGAGTACGAGTTTCAAATGGTTGGTATGAACCGGGTGCTAGATGATAGCATTGAAACAGTCTTTTTAATGGCTGAGGCAAAACATCAGGCGATTGCGTCTAAGTTAGTTAAGGAGATTGCACGATTGGGTGGCGATGTTTCTAAATTTGTCACACCAACGGTAAATGACCAGCTTATGGAAAAATTTTGAATTAATTATCTCTTAAAATTAGTACTAAATATGCTTTGCCATTTCCATTGCTGTGTCAGCCATCCTATTGGAAAATCCCCATTCATTATCATACCAGCTCATAACTCGTACTAAATTCTTATCCATTACCCTAGTCTGATCTGCAGCAAAAATTGATGATCTACTGTCATGATTAAAGTCAGAAGAGACAAGTTTTTTATCCGTATATCCTAGGATACCTCTGAGATTTGTACTTGCAGCTTTGTGAATTTCTTCATTAATTTCAAGACTGGAAGTCTCCTGCAGTGCCTCAAAGGTAAGATCAACGACAGATACATTCGGCGTAGGTACCCGAACTGCAAATCCGTCTAATTTTCCTTCTAGCTCTGGTAATACCAAGCCAACTGCTTTTGCCGCGCCTGTTGTAGTAGGTATCATACTCAAGTTTGCAGCCCGAGCGCGGTATAAGTCATCATGCATTGTGTCTAAAACTGGTTGGTCACCTGTATAACTATGTATCGTAGTCATAAATCCACGTCTTATGCCTACTTTTTCGTGTAAAACTTTCACTACAGGAGATAAGCAATTTGTAGTGCAAGAGGCGTTTGAAACAATGACATCGTTTTTTGTGAGAGTTTGGTGATTTACTCCATACACAATAGTTTTGTCAGCATTTTTTGCTGGGGCACTAATTAGGACCCTTGAACATCCGTTTTTTAGATGAGAGGCGGCCTTTTCTCTATCTGTGAAAATACCGGTACACTCCATTGCGATATCAATATTCTTCCATGGTAACGCTGCTGGCTGTTTAATCGAAGTTACCTGAATCTCCCTTCCCTCAACAATAATGGAGTTTTTGGTCGTTTTTATATCTCCATAAAATTTTCCATGCACACTATCGAATTCGAGCAAATGAGCGTTCACTTCGGTAGATCCTAAATCATTGATTGCTATGACCTCTAAGTCTTTTCTTTCAGACTCTATTATTGCTCGCAGAATATTACGTCCTATCCGGCCGAAACCATTGATTGCAACCTTTACTGACATATTTTTTCCCATATTAAGTTAGCGCTAACATTCAGAAATTACATTGGAAAGTCAAGCCACTTTGGGCTTTAGCAGGCAATATTTTACCAGTTCGGTGTAAAAAAATACGATAAAGTAAAACTTAAGATTACTATCTTAGTCCATCATTACATTAATTTCTGCCCAATTAGTGAGGCAACATCTGTCATTCTGCATGAAAATGCCCATTCATTATCATACCAAGCGAGTATTCTGACTAGGTTTCCGCCAACTACCCTAGTTTGGTCTGGAGCAAATATCGACGAATGCGTTGTATGGTTAAAATCGATTGATACTTTTGGCTCAGGATCATATGCAAGTACTTTGCTCATAAAACCTTTAGACGCGTCTTCTATAATCTCATTAATATTTTGGGCTGATACTGTCTTTTTTGATTTAAAAGTAAGATCTATAGCAGATACATTCGGAGTAGGTACCCTAATTGCAGTTCCATCTAGCTTTCCAGCTAGTTCAGGGATTACTGTGCCAATAGTTTTTGCAGCGCCGGTAGAGGTCGGGATCATAGCCATTGCAGCAGCGCGGCACCTATATAAATCGTCGTGTTTTTTATCCAGCGTTGGTTGATCACCAGTATAACTGTGTATAGTGGTCATCATTCCATGCTCGATTCCCACAGCGTTATTTAAAATTTTTGCGATTGGTGCAAGACAATTTGTAGTGCATGATCCATTTGACAAAATTTGTTCTTTTCCTGTGATTTGGTGTTCGTTAACACCAAATATAACTGTTCTGTCTACATTTTTTGCTGGCGCCGAAATTAATACCGATTTAGCTCCATTTTTAACGTGAGTTAAAGCTTTATCGTAAGTGGTGAACTTTCCAGTACATTCGAGCACAACATCACAACCCGACCAATCTAAATCAGCTGCGTTATATGACGACGAGACTTCTATCGGCCCTCTCCCAAGATCTAAGCTATTTTCTTTAACTTCAACTTTGGCAGCGAAACGACCATGCACACTGTCATATCTCAAAAGATGTGCGTTAGTTTCTATTGGGCCAGGTGCATTAATTTTTGAAACAACGACATCGTTTCTAGAGTATTCACTAATGCTTGCCAAGGTTGCTCGGCCAATTCGGCCAAAGCCGTTTATCCCTAGAGTTGTTGTCATGCTATCCCCAATATATGTGATTCTCTTATAACCAATATCTTAAGAATAAAAATGATAATTT
The DNA here is from genome assembly GCA_045564995.1 of Paracoccaceae bacterium. Taxonomy (GTDB): domain Bacteria; phylum Pseudomonadota; class Alphaproteobacteria; order Rhodobacterales; family Rhodobacteraceae; genus Salinivivens. The sequence goes on from JBJLGG010000022.1 coordinate 51,118, forward strand.
TATTTAAAATTAGCATGTTAGCGATAAAACTATATGTTTGCGCAAACAGTTAGCGCAAACTAATTTAGTTCCGAATTAATGCCAAGGAAAATTAATTATTGATAATTAAAAATTACAAAAGATTTGTTGCTTCCTTAACAATTCTATCTGGTGTAATGCCGAAATGACTGAACAAAACCTCAGCGGGAGCAGATGCGCCAAAAGTTGTCATGCCTATAAAGGCAGATTTGTTTGCTTTTGCCCTTTGACCCAAAAGCCACTCATCCCAACCGAGCCGTACTCCTGCTTCGATACCAATTCTAATTGACTGTCCATTAGGTAATACACGTTTTTTGTATAGTTCATCTTGTTGCGAAAATAATTCCATGCAAGGCATTGATACTACTCTCGTTCCTATTCCTTTTTCTTGTAACAACTCACGTGCTTTTAAAGCTATAGAAACTTCAGACCCAGTTGCGATCAGTATAACCCGTCTGGTTGTTGAAGCTTCTTCTAAAATATATGCACCTTTAGAGACTAGGTTTGCCATCTGATGCTTTCGTCTAACAGTTGGGAGGTTTTGTCTAGATAAAGCCAAAACAGATGGAGTTTTTGTTTTGGATAGTGCTATCTCCCAGCTTTCGGCAGTTTCAATGGTATCGGCAGGTCGAAATACTAAAGTATTTGGGGTGGATCGTGATATAGCGAGATGTTCTACAGGTTGGTGGGTTGGGCCATCTTCTCCGAGTCCAATACTATCATGTGTCATAACGAAAATGGTTGGTATTCTCATGAGGGCGGCAAGTCGCATTGCTGGTCTCGCGTAATCAGTAAAGCACATGAAAGTTCCTCCATAAGGTCGGATACCTCCATGAAGTGCCATGCCATTCATTGCCGCGGCCATGGCGTGCTCTCGAATACCGTAGTGTATGTAGCGACCTTTTCGATTAGATCTATCAAATATTTTCATGTCCGTTGATTTAGTATTATTTGAACCAGTCAGATCTGCCGAGCCCCCAATTGTTTCTCTCATAACACTATTTACAGCGTTTAGTGTTAATTCACTGGATTTCCGTGTTGCTATTGCCGGTGATGCAGCACTATTTTCTTTCTTAAATTTCCGAATGACCGTACTTAATTTTTTTGGAGCATCCCCAGAAAAAATCCTATCAAACTCAGACTTTTGCGCACTTGATAGGTTTTCAACTTTAGATTGCCATGAAATAAATGTTTTCTGTCCGTTGCGGCCGGCTTCTTCCCACTGCTCTTTAATTGGTTTTGGAATATCAAATGGCTTATGGTTCCATTTGTAAACTTGTCTTGCACTTTTAATTAATTCAGGATCGGTTAAGGCTCCATGTCCTTTAGAAGTGTCCTGCGCAGTGGTGCCGATTGCGATATGAGTTTTACAAGCGATCATTGTGGGTTTTTCTGAACTTTTCGCTGCCAAGATCGCTGTGTTGATTTCCTCTGGGTCATGACCGTCTATTTCGATAACCGACCAGCCTGAGGCCTCAAAGCGTATTTTCTGATTAGTTGAATCGGCAAGATTTACAGGGCCGTCTATAGTAATATTATTGTTGTCCCAAAAGACGATAAGCTTGTTGAGATTGAGATGCCCAGCAAGGCTGATAGCTTCCTGACTGACCCCTTCCATTAGACATCCGTCTCCAGCGATTACATAAGTATAGTGATCGATGATATTTGGTCCAAATCTGGCACGAAGGCTTTCTTCTGCTATCGCGAAGCCCACGGAATTTGCTATTCCTTGTCCGAGTGGACCAGTAGTTGTCTCGATTACATCTGATAGAAAATTTTCTGGATGCCCTGCTGTTTTTTTGCCAAGCTGCCTAAAATTTTTAAGTTGATCGATGTCAAAATCTGAATAACCACAAAGGTGGGCAATACTATAGAGAAGCATTGATCCGTGGCCGGCCGATAAAATAAATCTATCTCTATCAGGCCAATTAGGGTGTTGCGTGCTAAATTTAAGATGTTTTTCGAATAAAACCGTTGCAACATCTGCCATCCCAATTGGCATACCTGAATGACCGGAATTTGCGGCGGCTACGGCGTCCAGTGTTAAAATGCGAATTGCATTGGCTTTTTCCCAATGCTTTGGGTGAAGTGCTCGAAGTTTTTCAAGTTCCATCGAAGTTCGGGTCCTTCAGAAAATTAATATCTATCACTCCTTAACACGAGTACTGCGAAGTTCAAGTAAACAGTTAGAAGATATTTATAGAGATTAATTTTTAATAAATAAGCAAACTTAATCTATGAAAAATTTTGAAACAGGTTTATAAAATAAAAAACGCCAGTAATTTATCCAAGTGGATTTGATTAAAGGATAAGATATGAATCAAATAGTTGATTTTGAACGTAGAATTGAGTTTGCGTTGGACGAAATAGAGCGTGTGGTATCTCAATATTCAAAAAGCTCTAACCTTGATACTGAGCAGGTAAGCACTGAATTAATGGATCTCACTTCTGAGAACGAAAGGCTTGAAGCTTTAATTAAGAAATTAAAATTAGAGCACAATAAAGAGGTACAAACTTTACTAGCTGAAAGAGATGAAGAGCGAGAAACTGTGAAAGAACTTTATAAGAGATTAACTGAAGTAGTTGAAAATCCTGGAGATTGAAGCTGATGCCTGAAATAAAGTTAACGATAGGAGGTAGAGATTTTGAAGTTGCTTGCCAAGAGGGCGAAGAAAATTTTCTCACCGACGCGGCGAATTTGTTAAATTCCGAATCTCAAAAATTGGTTTCACAGTTGGGTAGATTGTCCGAGTCTCGAATGCTGCTTATGGCAGGGTTAATGTTGGCTGACAGAATGATAAATGCAGAGAAATCGTTTGCCGAGCGAGAGTTGCTAATTAAGCAAAGAGAAACTGAATTAGATAAAGCGTTATCTGCGGCCAAGGCTACTTCTGAAAGTAAGCCAGCGTTTGCAAATGAAATTTCCGATCTACTATCTAAAACCGCAACACGTCTAGAAAAGGTAGCTAAATTAACTTCAAATCATTAATTTTTATATTGGTTTGGTAATAATCAAGCGTTAGCTTCACGTATTTTTTCTGCAGCATCTTTGTCGAATTCAATACCCTTTTTTTCAAACAAGCTATCAAGCTCACCAGATAGAGCCATCTCTGTTATTATATCACAGCCTCCAATAAACTCTCCTTCCACGTATAGCTGTGGAATTGTTGGCCAGTCCGAAAAGTCTTTTATTCCCTGCCTTACAACTTCATCAGCAAGCACGTTAATATCTTCATATTCTACGCCTATATAATTAAGAACGCCCGCAACTTTGCTCGAGAACCCACACTGAGGCATTGATTTATTACCTTTCATGTAAAGTACTACTTTGTTTTCTTCGATAGTCTTTTTAATTTTTTCATTTACGTCAGACATACTTTTTCCTTTACTAGTCAGATGGGGCTTTCGTTGTGAGTGCTAATGCATGTAGTTCGCCGTTTGAACCATCCATTTTGCCTTTTAAGGCTGCATAAACTGCCCTTTGCTGCTGAACTCGGTTCATATCTTTGAAACTTTCATCAATAACCTCTGCAGAATAATGATTTCCATCTCCTGCTAAGTCAGTAATTGTAATACTTGCATTTGGAAACTGCTCACGTATCATATTCTCAATTTCATTTGCCTGCATAGCCATTTTACATCTCCTTTCTACATCCTAAATGTTCTTTTCGCATTTGAACAAGCCAAAAAACCAGATCTTATTTAATTTTAGATGATTAGTTAAAAATTTCAGCAAAAGAAGTTCGAAAACTATTGAATAACTGTTCCTTACCAGAATAAAATTCTCCAAACTTTATTTGATCGCCGCCAAGTGTGCCAATCTTACAAATAACAACGCCTGCCTCGCGAGCATTAACAAAGAGTGCCTCAGCTTGGTCAAAATTAGATGCAATAATATATCGAGCTTGGTCTTCTCCAAAAAGGGTATCAGTGTCGGAGATATCGATTTCCATTCCGATATTTCCCATTTCAGCCAATTCAAACGCTGCTAATGCGATGCCACCGTCTGATAGATCGGTACAAGCATTTATTAATTCTCTATTGTTTAGAATGAAGTATCCATTCTGCTTTTCGGCTATTAAGTCTACATTGGGTGGTGCACCACCTTGAAGATCAAACATTTCGTTAACAATTGCAGACTGTCCTAAATGTCCAGAACTCTCACCTACAACAAGTAATAAATCTCCACTGTTAATTGAGTTTAAGATTGGTTCTTCGTCTTCGTTTAAAAGTCCCACAGCACCAATTGTTGGAGTTGGTAGTATTGGCTCTCCATCTGTCTCATTATATAAACTCACATTGCCAGAGACTATCGGCATTTCTAACTTTTCAGCTGCCTCTGCTATACCTTTTATGGCAAGAACAAGTTGCCCCATAATTTCAGGCTTTTCCGGATTCCCAAAATTTAAATTATCGGTAGAAGCAATAGGCTTTGCTCCGACAGCACAAAGATTTCGAAATGCTTCAGCTACAGCTTGCTTGCCGCCTATAAATGGATCAGCTTTTACGTAGCGTGGAGTAACATCAGCTGTAAATGCTAACTCTTTCTTGGTTCCATGTACCCTAACTAAGCCTGCTCCAGACCCAGGAGTTATTTTTGTATCAGCCATAACCTGACTATCATATTGTTGAAAAACCCATTGCTTTGAGCAGTAATTGGGCGAATTTATGAGAGATTGTAATCCTTCAATCGGATTAAACGTTTTCGTTTCTGGCAAAGGATTAGCTTTTGCTGGGGCTTTCCAAGAACGATCGTATTCTGGTGAATTACCCGATAAGGCTTTTAAGGGTACTTGCGCCTTTATTTCTCCATTGTGTTGAATAATGAAAAGATCTTCACTTATAGTTTCTCCAACAATAGCAAAGTCCAAATCCCATTTCTCAAAAATAGCCCTACACTGAACTTCTTTTTCTGGCTTTAGAACCATTAGCATTCTTTCTTGGGACTCTGAGAGCATCATCTCGTATGCACTCATATTTTCCTCGCGGGTTGGCACCAAATCTAGATTAAGTTTGATACCGAGATTTCCTTTATCACCCATTTCTACTGCAGAACATGTTAGGCCTGCGGCACCCATATCTTGAATTGAGATAACAGCATCTGTCTTCATTAATTCCAAGCAAGCTTCTAGAAGTCTCTTTTCGGTGAAAGGATCACCTACTTGAACAGTTGGTCTTTTTTCCTCGATTGTATCGTCAAATTCAGCTGATGCCATCGTCGCTCCGCCAACGCCATCTCTTCCTGTTTTAGCTCCAAGATAAACGACCGGCATTCCAATACCTGATGCAGCTGAATAAAATATCATGTCATGATCAACTAAGCCAGCAGCAAAAGCGTTTACTAAACAATTCCCATTATATGATTTGTCAAACCGAATTTCACCTCCGATGGTAGGAACTCCAAAGGAGTTTCCGTAACCCCCAATACCTTCCACAACACCGTGAACTAGTTCCTTTGTTCTCGGATGAGATAATTCGCCGAATGATAGGGCATTCATGGCTGCCACGGGTCTCGCGCCCATTGTAAAGACGTCTCTAAGTATACCTCCCACACCGGTTGCGGCACCCTGATGCGGTTCAATATAGCTTGGGTGGTTGTGGCTTTCCATTTTAAAAACAACAGCTTGGTTGTCCCCAATGTCTACTATTCCAGCATTCTCACCAGGTCCACATATTACATTTTTGCCTTTTGTAGGAAGTAATCGTAGCCATTTCTTAGACGATTTGTAGGAACAGTGCTCATTCCACATTGCAGAAAAGATACCTAACTCGGTAAACGTTGGTTCTCTGCCTATAATTTTTAGCAACAAATCATATTCGCTATTATTTAGGCCATGACTCTTAATAAGTTCCGGTGTAATTTCAGGCTCGAGCATATTATTCCTTGATTTGTCACTGTTTCTAGTAATGGATTGGTATAGTGAGAGCAATGGAAAGGTTTTAGGGTTTCTAATAACAAGTCAATGTCTCTAAATAATAGTGTACTTTAGGCAAATGTTTTTGTAGCTACAAAAAGGTCTAATTTCAGTAAAGTAGACATTCGATTATTGCACGTGGCCCCAAACTGATTAATCCTCATTGTGATCCTGAAATACTTATAATTTAGAGGCTTCTAATGCAAAAAGTTTCTCACGAAATTGGATTACCGATTGGCTGCAACGCTAAACTTGGTTTAATTGTGCTCCAATCAGATGAAACCATTGAATACGAATTTTGGGAGTTAATATCAGGGCTTAATTTAGCTCTTCATGTAAGCCGCATTTCTAGCGACGCCAACGTATCTGAAGATGGCTTAATGGCAATGAAGAAAAAATTGACAACAGCAGCCAGTTTGTTCCCAGAAAAATTAAGATTTGATGCTGTCGGGTATGCTTGCACTAGTGCTTCAAGTGTGATTGGCTCTGATATTGTCGCGAAAATGATTAAAAAAGGCTGTAATGCAGCACAGGTTTGCAACCCGATGTCTTCATTAATAGAGGCTTGTAAATATAAGAAAGTAAATGATCTTTTATTTCTAACGCCTTATGTACCTGATGTGTCTAAGATTTTAATTGAGGAGGTTCACTCTCATGGCATTAATACAAGCGTAACGGGGACTTTTAATGAAGAGAGTGAACAAAATGTGGCTAGAATAAAACCAGGCTCAATAATTCAGGCCGTTAGTGAACTATATTCCGGACAGCCTGCAATATTTATTTCATGCACTAACCTTCAAACACTCAGTATTATTGAGGAAATTGAAAAAAAATTTGATTGTGTTTGCTTTTCATCAAATCAAGTTTTGATTTGGAATATGTTACGCTTAGCCAATGTTGAGCACAGTTTAATAGGTTTGGGAAAACTTTTTAGTGATATCTAAAAGCAAAGATTGCTATCATCTGAAAACATTTAAATTTTACAGGTCGAACGATACCTAAATATAAAACAGTAAATATACTATTAATTGGGGTAGTAGTGTAATATTTTAACTCGCTTTTAAATTAGCTTTGTCTTGCTCAAGTTTTATTTTTTTTCTGTGTTCAATTATTTCGTCTTGGACAAAATCACGAAATGTTTCAATTTTTTTTGAATGACGCAGTTCTTCTGGATAAGCGAGATAGACAGGTACTTCAACAGACTCGACGTCTTGCAATACCCTCTGAACTCCATCGAAATCCTGAGTGACATAATCTGGTAAAACTCCAATTCCCAGATCATGAATTACTGCCTGTAATACTCCGAAGTAATTATTAACCGTTAGCATGGATGGGAGATTATATTTTATTAACTTTTGGACGAGTTCCAGTCCTGCACCTACCTGTGCAGACTTCGGATTTTGACAGATAAGCCTGTGCTTCTTCATATCCTCAAGTGTTTCAGGGCTGCCATTTTGAGATAAGTAACGCGGCGAAGCATACAGCCGCATCTTGACAGTCATAAGTCTTTTTCTAATTAAATCGGCTTGGCTAGGTTCTTTCATTCGAATTGCTACATCCGCTTCACGCATTGGTAAATCCAGTACGCGTTCTTCAAGCATAAGATCAATTTTAAGCTGCGGATAGTCGTCGTAGAGCTTTGGTAATCGGGGAGCCAACCATAATGATCCGAAACCTATTGTCGTAGTAACTCGTAATTCCCCATATATTTCTTCCTCGCTATCTTTAATCCTCGCAGATGCAGCCTCTATTCTTTTGGACATTGATATTGTTGCATCAAATAACAACTCGCCCTGTTCAGTTAAAATTAATCCTCGGGCGTGTCTGTGAAATAAAATAGTGTTTAAGCTTTCTTCAAGCGCTCTAATTTGACGGCTTACTGCGGATTGAGATAAATGCAGCGTGTCTCCAGCATGAGTTAAGCTGCCAGCACCTGCCACCGCATGAAAAATTCTTAGTTTGTCCCAGTCCATTACTATCTCTGTAATTTTGAATTATTCTTAAACTAATTCATTAAAATTTCAATTAATTAAGTATCTGAGGCAAAATAATTCTTATTGTTTTCGATGCTACTGGATAATTTTCATTTATTAATATAGTGGCCTTAGCGAACAACAATATCTTTAGATTTTTATGTATAAAAAAGTAAATCATGACTTAAGTTATGCGCACTCCGCACAGAGCAGATTAGGTAGGAGCATTATAAGGTGTTTGGAGAATGCTACTGGTAGATCAGCACTGTTGAGCCGTTCTCCAAATTTGCGAACAAACATGCATTCTATACAAAATTTTTGGCACTCAATAATGGAAGGTTATGGAGTTACTATAGATATAATGCAGGGTGAATTGGGGGATATCCCTGTTGACCAGCCAATTATAGTCGTGGCCAATCACCCATATGGTATTTTAGATGGTTTGGTGATGGGGTCTGTACTGGCTCAAAGTGGAGCAAACTTTAAAATTATTGCAAATGATATTTTTAATAAAGCACGGGAAATTAGTGACAAAATTCTCCCTATTTCATTCAAAAATACTCGTGAAGCGATATCATTAAATTTGAGAACCAGAAAAAATGCACTCGCGCATTTATCTCATGGAGGCGCAATTGGAATTTTCCCTGGTGGAACTGTATCCACTTCATCAAAATTATTTTCTCAACCAGCAGATCCAGCATGGAGATCATTTACAGCTAAAATGATATTTAAATCAAATGCATTGGTTGTTCCTATTTTTTTTGATGGCAATACCAGCAGAATATTTCAAATAGCTAGTCATTTACATCCAAATATAAGAGCTGGTTTGTTGCTGCGTGAATTTAAGTTGCGTTTAGACAAACCTGTAAGGATAGTAATTGGTAAACCCATTCCGCGATGTAGAATGGATCTTTTTAAAAATGACTCTAGAAAAATTATGGATTTTTTGAGACTTGAAACTTACAAGCTATCCCCAAATAAAAATCAGACTTTTGAGTACGGATATGAGTTCGAACATAAACATAGAAATATAAAGGTGTAATAAATGGCCGTAGGAATCTTTGACTCTGGACTTGGTGGTTTGACCGTTCTCGACGCTGTGTCGCAAAGAATGCCCACCCAGTCTTTAATCTATTTTGGTGATAACGCTAATACACCTTATGGAGTAAGGGAGCCTGCTGATATTTATAAATTGACCACTATTGGTTTGGAAAAGTTATGGGATGAAGGCTGTGATTTGGTCATTTTAGCTTGCAATACAGCGTCTGCGGCAGCCTTGCGATCAATACAAGAAAATTTCCTACCGCAAGGTAAACGCTGTTTAGGCGTTTTTGTGCCTTTAATTGAAGCTCTAACAGAGCGAAACTGGGGGGATAACTCAGCGCCAAGGGAGGTTTCTATTAAAAAGGTTGCGCTTTTTGCTACTCCGGCAACCGTTTCAAGTAGAGCTTTTCAACGTGAACTAGCATTTCGCGCTATTGGGGTTGACGTAGAAGCACAGGCATGTGGAGGAGTTGTTGATGCAATTGAAGAGGGAGATCTAGTACTGGCAGAAAGCTTAGTGCGTAGCCATGTTGAAGCCCTAATACGAAAAATGCCGTCTCCCGAGGCTGCAGTTCTTGGATGCACGCATTATCCGATCTTGGAAAAGATTTTTAAGGAAACTTTAGGTCCTAGCGTGGAGGTCTTCTCGCAGGCTGCTTTGGTGGCAGAAAGTTTAATGGATTACTTGGATAGGCACCCAAATATGAAAGGAACTGGAACAGTTTCCAAATTTATAACGACTGGAGACCCTGGAAAAGTTTCTGAACGTGCAACACAGTTTTTAAAACGTAAGATTGACTTCCAGCACTGTTAAATCTTAAGTTTTGTTAAAAAGAGAATACGCATGACGCACAAAATTGGAATAATTGGAGCATCCGGTTATACAGGCGCAGAGCTTATACGGCTTATCGAAACGCACCCGAAAATGGAAGTTATGGCATTGGTGGGAAATACGAAAGCTGGATCCTCTATGTCTGATATATTTTCGCATCTATCTCATACTAAACTTCCAAATTTAACAAATTTTGAAGAAACAAATTTTGAAGAAATTGATTTATGTTTTTGTGCTTTGCCTCATAAGACTAGTCAGGAAGTCATTGGCCAACTTCCAAAAAATCTAAAGGTTATTGATCTCAGCGCAGATTTCCGTCTGAGACACGCTACTGATTATGAAAAATGGTATAAAGAAACCCATGTAAAGCCAGAACTTCAGAAAATGGCTATTTATGGTCTCACTGAATTTTATCGTGAGCAAATAAAAGGTGCAAAACTTATTGCAGGAACTGGGTGCAACGCAGCGTTGGGTCAGTATTTATTGAGACCACTTGTTGGCTCAAATGTAATAGATTTTGGCGATATAATTTTAGATATGAAATGTGCAGTTTCAGGCGCAGGCCGCGCAATGCGAGAAGATTTGTTACACTCAGAGGCTTCAGAGGGCATAAAAGCTTATGCTGTGGGTGGGACACATAGACATTTGGGCGAATTTGATCAGGAGCTGTCTTTTGTAGCGGGACAACCTATAGAAATACAATTTACTCCTCATCTTATTCCTGCAAATCGAGGCGTACTTGCAACAGCCTATGTAACAGGAAATTCTGAGAAAATTTACAATGTTTTGTACAGTCGGTACAAAGAAGAACCTTTTATCCACGTTCTACCTTTTGGGAAAACGCCGTCTACTCAAGATGTAAGAGGCTCTAATTATTGCTACATCGGTGTGGTTGGTGATCGCAAACACGATAAATGTATTATAATTGGGGTGCTGGATAATTTAACCAAAGGTAGTAGTGGCCAGGCTATACAGAATGCTAACTTGATGTTGAATGAAAAAGAGACTTTGGGGCTGCAAATGGTGCCCATTTTCCCTTAGGTAATAAAACAATGAAGAATTTGAAAAAAAAACGCAGAATTCAGATCATTAGTATTGCGTTCGTTTCATTAGCTGTCGCTACTACTTTAATTGGGTTTGCAATGAAAGATGGCATAAACTTTTTTAAGAGCCCTACACAAGTTGTCGAAAATACTCCTAATCCTAATGAAGTATTTAGGATAGGTGGGCTAGTAGAGGAGGGCAGTTTACTTCGTGGTGTTGGCGAAACCGTTGCATTCAATGTTACAGATGGGAATAAAAGTGTTTCTGTCAAATTTACTGGAATTCTACCAGATCTATTTGAGGAAAAACAGGGGATGGTTGCAACAGGTAAATTTTATGATGGAGTATTTTATGCTTCTGAAATTTTAGCCAAGCATGACGAAAGTTATATGCCTAAGGAAGTAATTGACGCACTTAAAGAGCAAGGGGTTTATCAGGAACCAAATAAATGATTTAAAGTAACACGGTAGTTCGTAAAGTTGTCTATCTTTGTGCGGGGCATCACATATTAATGATTACTGAGTTAGGTCATTTTTGCTTAGTTTTAGCTATGTTAATTGCATTTTTGCAATCAGTTGTCCCGTTAGTGGGTACGCGCAGAAATAGCTATGGAATGATGAGCTTTGGTAGTGTAGCGGCGAACTTACAATTTGCACTTCTACTAGTTGCATTTGCTTCTCTTACTCACGCCTTTGTTACTTCAGACTTTTCTGTCCGTTTAGTTGCTTTGAATTCTCACTCATTAAAACCGCTACTCTACAAGATAAGCGGAGTTTGGGGTAATCACGAAGGTTCCATGCTTTTGTGGGTTTTAATTTTAGCATTGTTCGGAGCAAGTGCTGTATGGTTTGGAAGCAATCTGCCAATTCGATTGAAAGCTACAGTTCTTTCCGTTCAAGGTGCAGTTGGGCTTGCATTTTTGATATTTATCGTTTTCACATCTAATCCATTTCTACGAATTTTTCCGATACCATTCGACGGGCAAGACCTAAATCCCTTGCTGCAAGATCCAGGGCTAGCTTTTCATCCTCCATTTTTATATTTAGGCTATGTTGGCTTGAGTATGTCTTTCTCTTTTGCAGTCGCCGCTCTTATCGAAGGTAGAATAGATGCTGCATGGGGCAGATGGGTAAGACCTTGGACGCTGGCAGCATGGTTGTTTTTAACGATAGGAATAGCACTTGGGAGCTGGTGGGCTTACTATGAACTAGGTTGGGGTGGCTTCTGGTTCTGGGATCCGGTAGAAAATGCATCTTTTATTCCTTGGTTATGTGCAGCTGCACTTCTTCATTCTGCCATAGTTGTCGAAAAGCGCGAGAACTTAAAAAGTTGGACAATTCTTTTGGCAATTTTGGCGTTCGGTTTTTCCCTTACAGGAACATTCATAGTACGATCTGGGTTGCTGACTTCAGTTCATGCATTTGCTAACGATCCAGAACGTGGTTTTTTTATTCTATTGATTTTTTGTTTTTTTGTCGGTGGAGCTTTAATCCTCTTTGCGCTACGGTCAAATTCTCTGCAGGCAAAAGGTGTTTTCTCTGTTGTAAGTAGAGAGAGCTCTTTGGTCGCTAACAATATTTTGTTGGTTGTCTCTGCTTTTGTTGTTTTTGTTGGAACGATTTGGCCTTATATTGCAGAGATATTTTTTGACAGAAAATTAAGTGTTGGGCCCCCATTTTTTAATATTGCTTTTACGCCTTTCATGGTCGCACTTGGTTTGATTTTGCCAATTGGTGCAATGGTACCTTGGAAAAGAGGAAAGTTAAACAAAATAACAAAATCTTTGATGATACCAATTTGTGTTGCTATTTTACTCGGCTGCTTTGTCTGGGCTTTGCAGACTCAGAAAACTATTCTTGGTCCTATGGGTTTATTTTTAGGGATTTGGATCGTATTAGGGGCGTTGTATGATTTATACACTCGTACTGGTTCAGAACGAAACTTAAAGAGATTATTTCGTTTACCACGTTCAGATTGGGGAAAAACTGTTGCCCATATCGGTTTTGGCACCACAATTTTTGCTATCTCTGCGCTAGTGGCTTGGGAATCGGAGGATATAAGGACGGAAAATGTTGGCGCAACTTGGTCTTTTTCCGGATATGATTTTACACTGGAGTCGGTTGAAAATTTATCAGGTCCGAATTACTTTTCCATACAAGCATCGATTAAAGTTGCCGAAGATGGAAAAACTGTAGCGACTTTGGTTCCAGAAAAAAGAAATTACCCCGTTGCACAAATGCCGACAACTGAAGCTGCGATAGATTACAAATTAACGAGAGATATTTATTTGGTTTTGGGAGACCGACAGGTAGATGGTAAATGGACAATAAGGACGTACATAAAACCCTTTGCAAATTGGATCTGGGCTGGATGCATAATTATGGCATTAGGGGCATTAATATCATTATCAGATAGACGTTATAGAGTAGCGGCGGGGGCAAAACCTACCTCAAGAAACGAGATATAAAAAGTATGACCATGATTTTTCAAAAAGTAATTTTTATCTTTGTTATAGCTATCTCTTCTCCGGTTGTTGCTGTTGAACCAGATGAAGTTCTTGATAATCCGTCTTTAGAAGAGCGCGCGCGACAAATATCGAAGGACTTAAGATGCTTGGTTTGTCAGAATGAAAGTATTGATGAAAGTGATGCTGCTCTAGCTCGAGATTTGCGAGTATTAGTTAGGGAAAGACTTCAGGTGGGTGATAGTGACGAGGAAGTTCTGCAATTTGTAGTTGATCGCTACGGAGAGTTTGCATTACTTCGTCCACGAATTGACGGAGTAAACTATGTGCTATGGTGGTTTGGGCCTTTATTTTTAATTTTTTCAATCATAACCGCTATAACCTATGTTAGAAAGCTAAGAAAAATATCAAAGAGTTCAAATGACTTGAGTGCACCACTTAATGATGAGGAACGTAAGAAATTTAATGAAATCATGGGTGATTAAGTAATATATCTTAATCAAAAAATTAGGGGCGTTTAAATAAATTATGAATTACGAAAATTTATTGGTCGAATATGAGAACTCGGTAGCAACTATTACTTTGAATAGGCCAAATGTGATGAATGCTTTGAATGCGCAAATGAGGGCGGAGCTTACAGACGCGGTCACTCGATACTCGAAAGAGGCTCGGGTCGTTGTTCTGACAGGTGCGGGTAATGCGTTTTGCTCGGGCCAAGATTTAGGCGATGGTAATTCGTTACAGTCACTAGATTTAGAGCGAACGCTAAGAGATGAGTATGAGCCTTTGATACATTCGATAGTCAACTCTCCAGTTCCAACTGTTACCGCATTAAATGGAGCTGCTGCGGGAGCTGGAGCAAATTTAGCACTTGCAGCCGATATAGTAATTGCGAAATCAAGTGCTTATTTTGTGCAAGCCTTCAGTAGGATTGGCCTCATTCCAGATGTTGGTGGTACTTACTTTCTCCCGCGGGCTATGGGATTGGCCAAAGCTATTGGTTCTTCTATTTTTGCGGATAAAATAATGGCGAGTGAGGCACAAAAGATTGGCTTAATATATGAAGCTGTTGAGGACGAGGAATACGATAGTCATTTGAAGTCTCGGTTAGAATATCTTGCTAATGGGCCGACGGTAGCTTTTGCTGGAATTAAGACTGCTATGAGAGGATCGTTTGCTAATTCGTTAAATGAACAGTTGGAGATTGAGGCGAAATTACAAAAAAAATGTGGTGATACGCGGGATTTTAAAGAAGGTGTTTTGGCATTTCATGAAAAAAGAGTTGCAAAGTTTGAGGGGCGATAATGTATAAACTATCTTTTTTCTATGTCGACATAGTCCCTAAAAGTTTCGCCAAGATATAGCTGCCTAGGTCGTCCAATTTTTACTTGTGGATCTGCAATCATTTCTTTCCATTGTGATATCCAACCTACGGTCCTAGAAACTGCAAATATTGGAGTAAACATTGAGGTTGAGAAACCCATTGCTTCTAGGATAATACCAGAATAAAAATCAACATTAGGAAAAAGCTTCTTCTCAATAAAATATTTGTCATTGAGGGCCATATACTCGAGCTCCTTTGCGACTTGTAAGAGTGGGTTATCCTCGATGCCAAGAAGTTCTAATACTTCGTCCGCAGATTTCTTTAATACTTTCGCTCTTGGGTCAATATTTTTGTATACTCTATGCCCGAATCCCATCAATCGAAATGGATCGTCCTTATCTTTGGCTTTGGCAATATACTCAGGAATACGATCAACAGTTCCAATTTCCTTTAACATTTCTAAACAAGCTTGATTTGCACCTCCGTGAGCTGGTCCCCAAAGGCAGGCAATTCCTGCAGCAATACATGCAAATGGGTTTGCACCAGAGCTACTTGCTAATCGAACCGTAGAAGTAGATGCATTCTGCTCATGATCTGCATGTAAGGTAAAAATTCTATCCATCGCCCGGCTTAAAATGGGATTAACTTGGTATTCTTCTGCTGGAACTGCAAAGCACATTCTTAAAAAATTTGATGCGTAATCCAAATTGTTTAGTGGGTAAACAAAAGGTTGCCCAATTGTATACTTATAAGCCATGGCAGCTATTGTTGGCATTTTCGCGATGAGCCTTATAGAGGCTACTTCTCTCTGCCAAGGATCTGTTATGTCCGTACTGTCATGATAAAATGCTGACATTGCTCCCACTACACCAGTCATAACCGCCATGGGGTGTGCATCACGGCGAAAGCCTCTAAAAAAATACATCATCTGTTCATGAAGCATTGTATGAGTTGTGACCCGTTGCTCGAAATCTTCTAATTCAGCGCCAGTCGGCAAATAGCCGTATAATAACAGGAAGCACACCTCCAGATAGTGTGATTTATCAGCTAGTTGATCTATTGGATATCCTCTATGTAAAAGATCTCCTTTGTAACCATCGATATAGGTTATTGTACTATCGCAGCTGGCAGTGGACGTAAAACCAGGATCGTATGTAAATACACCGGCTTGGTTATATAATGTTGTAACATCAATTACATCAGCTCCCGCTGATGGCGAATGAATAGGCAATTCAACCTCATTTGATCCGATAATAAGTTTTGCCGTTTTTGATGTGCCAGTCATACTGTCCTCCAGAAATGCAGCAACTAGTTTATGCTATTATCTCAAGCTATCATGAACTTTTTGAGTTAAATTTCGTAATTATATTTAACTTCAAATTCAATTAGACGCTCAATTGTCTCTTCTCTACCTAGAACTGTCATCATATCAAACACACTCGGTGTTTTTGAGTTGCCCGCCAAGGCAGCTCTGAGGATGGGAGCTACAGTCCGAAACTTCAATTCTACCTGTTCACAGACTGAGTTCAATAACTCTTCTAAATTACTTCTATCCCATTTAACATTTTGCAGTTGCGGCGTCAATATTTTGAGAGTTTTTAGAGGGAATTCTTCTATTTTTTCTGTTACATCAGGATCAATATTAATTGGTCTATCTTTTAAAATAAAACTATTTTTTTCAATTAGTTCAGGAAAGTTCTTCACAGACGATTTTGTGAAATCTAGTGACCTTAGAAGTCCATTTAAATGATTTTGAGGCAAACTTGGCTTATCAACAACATTTAGGTATTGGATTAGCTCATGCAGCAGTGCAGCATTATCTGTATTTGCTATATGCAATTTAGAGATATTGGACAATTTTTTAAAGTCAAACCTTGAGGGGCTTTTCCCAATATGTTTCAGATCAAACCACTTTTTTGCTTGTTCATCAGTAAAAAATTCATCGTCTCCGTGGCTCCATCCCAATCTCGCAAGATAATTTCTCATTGCAGATGCGGGATACCCCATTTTTTTATATTCTATCACGCTAGTGGCTGAATTTCGTTTGGATAATTTTTTTCCATCTTCACCATGTATAAGTGGAATGTGTGCGTAAACTGGAATGCTCCAGTTCAATGCAGAATAAATTAAATTTTGCCTGGCAGCATTGTTTAAATGATCATCACCCCGAATGATGTGTGTTACACCCATATCGTGGTCATCTACTGCGACAGCTAACATGTACACCGGTGTTCCGTCAGATCTAAGTAGGATCATATCATCAAGCTGATTATTCTGTATGCTAATATTGCCCTGAACTTCATCGTTAATTATCGTAGCCCCACTTTGCGGAGCCTTAATTCTTATAACAAATGGTTTACTAGGAAATGTGGATGGTGGTGCTTCTCTCCATGGACTTCGAAAAGCAGCTGGACTTTTATTTTTTATCGCCAAGCTTCTCAAGTCATTTATCTCATATTCCGATAAAAAACATTTGTATGCTTGACCTGTTTCCAAGAGCTTATATGCAATCTCGATATGTCGGGGTGCCCTCTCTGACTGACTGATAGGATCACCATCAAAATCCAATCCTAGCCACGCCATACCAGTTAAAATAGCATCTGTTGCGGCCTGAGTAGAGCGACTTTTGTCTGTATCTTCAATTCTAAGTAAAAATTTACCATTTCTGCCTCTGGCGTATAACCAGTTGAATAAAGCCGTGCGGGCAGTGCCGATATGCATATCGCCGGTGGGAGAGGGAGCAATTCGTGTCACAACCTTAGACATAGTTTTTGCCTTTTTTAAGATTTCCAGAAAATAGTGGTTTTTCTTACAATTAGAAAGGCCAATGAACAAGCATGTCTTGTTTAGATCAAAAATGGCTTATGTAAGATCAAAATTCTTTCCGCGAAAAGATTATAATCTAAACAAAAAATTAATAGGATCTAATTAAGCCGACTAATCGACCTTGAACCTTTACCTGGTCACTAGGCACTATTCTTGTCTCATAAGCTGGATTAGCCGCTTCTAAGGCTATCGCATCGCCTCTATAAAAGAACCTTTTCAATGTTGCCTCACTATCTTTAACTAGCGCTACAACTATATCGCCATTTACAGCTGTTTTTGTTTCTTTTATTACAACGATGTCGCCATCATTAATTCCCTCTTCAATCATAGAGTCACCTTTAACCTCAAGCGCATAATGGTCTCCTCCATTTCTTAGCATATGTCCTGGAATGGCCACGTTGTGAGAAACTTGGCTTATAGCCTCGATTGGAACTCCAGCTGCTATGCGGCCCATCACAGGTAACTCTTTAGCGTGTACTGAACTAGGACGAGACTTTGTGTCTGTCTCTAGTTTAATAGATGAGTTTTTTGAAAAGTTAGCGTTTAATTCGGTTACATTATTATTTGTTTCCAGTGAGTCTGGTAACTTTACTATCTCAATTGCACGCGCTCTATGTGCAAGCCTTCGAATAAAACCACGTTCTTCTAGTGCTGTAATAAGTCTATGAATTCCGGATTTTGAACGCAAATCCAAGGCCTCCTTCATTTCATCAAAAGAAGGTGGTATTCCGTCTTTATTCAAGTGCTTATTAATATAATTTAGCAGATCCAATTGTTTGCGTGTAAGCATGCTTTTCCCTCAGTTTTTTATCTTTGTTCTACTAATGTTCCTTTTTTGTGTCAAGCTTTTATGGTTTTACGTTAAATTTTGATGTATTCGCATAATGTATCTGCAGGAATTGCCTTCGCATGCGGCGGTCTGATAAGGAGAGCATTTGAATCGGATAACAAAGCCAATCTCGCACTATCTTGGTTTTCCATAGGTTTTAGACATCCGTTCGGTAGTAGAACAGCGCGCATATAGTGCTCACGTGGCCCATTTTCCGGAATTGGATTGCTGCACAGCGCCTTCAGGCGAGGGGTGCCTTTTCTTTCTAATCCTAGCATCGCACGTATCAATGGCTTTATAAAGACATAGCCACAAACTAGGGCTGAAACGGGATTTCCGGGTAAGCCGATAATTGGGGTATTATTTATTTTTCCGGCCATCAATGGTTTTCCTGGCCGCATTGCCACCTTATAAAAACTTTTATCAATACCAAGGTTCTTTGTTGCTGCATTAACAAGATCATACTTTCCAACCGATGCTCCACCTATTGTTATAATTACATCAGCATCCTGTGCTAATCCCATAATATATTCGATAGATTTTAAATTATCCTGAGCTATTGGTAGTATTCGTGTGGCAGCTCCAGAGTCTTCACAAAGCGCAGCTATACCAAATGCGTTTGAAGCAATTATTTGATCAGATTTTGGTATCTCTCCGGGAAATACTAACTCATCGCCAGTAGAAATTATTGCAACTATTGGCTTTTTTCGCACGCTTATATGCGAAAAGTTCATTGCTGCTATCAACGAAATATCTTTTGCTCCAAGTATAAGTGGGGCCATTACTGTATGACCAATAGAAAAGTCAGAACCTTCCATTCTAATATGCGATTTCTTATCAAACTGTTCTTTTACTTTTATTGAATCGCCAAAGGCTTCAATGTCCTCTTGAATTATTACAAAGTTAGCTCCATCGGGGATTCTAGACCCAGTAAAAATTCTCACCGCTTCATTTTGGTTTATCGCCTTGTTATATGAGTGCCCTGCGGCAGACTCCCCAATAACTTTAAATTCTTTTCCAAATTTCAAATCTTTTTTATTTATAGCATATCCATCCATTGCTGAAGATGGAAAAGGGGGGTTGTTACTAGTTGCCCGCAGCGGTCCAGCCAATACACGACCTAAGCATTTTCTCAGCTCAATTTTTTCTACAGGTGTAACTTTTGCAAGTGTAAATAATTTTTCTAAAGCTTCGTTTACAGAAATCATGGATTTTCGATAAGTCCTGACTTTCCGCCTTCTTTCCTCGTTAATCGAAGATTACCAATTTCAATTGTTTTATCGACGGCCTTTAACATATCATAAACGGTGAGGGATGCGACTGAAACAGCTGTTAGAGCCTCCATTTCAACACCTGTAGGTCCATTAGTTTTTACATGAGCTTCAATATCTACTCCCGGCAATTCTGTATTTGGAATAAGATTTATTTTTACGTTGCTTAATGGGATTGGGTGACAAAGAGGTATCAATTCCGAAGTTTTCTTGCAGCCCATGATACCCGCTATGCGCGCAATGGACAAAACGTCGCCTTTCTTTGCTTTACCCTCAGTCATTATATTAAAAGTCTCACGTTTCATTCTAACGGTACCTTTTGCTATGGCTAATCTGTCGGTGTTAGCTTTTGAGCTGACGTCAACCATGTGCGCGTTGCCTTTTCTATCAAAGTGGGTCAAAGAATTCGACATCTATGGCCTCAAAGGGTTTTCAAGAATTCTTTGGGTTGCTTCTGTCACGTCGTCTTGTCGCATTAAACTTTCTCCTATCAGGAATGACCTTACGCCGACTCTCGCCATAGACCGCAGATCATCATTACTGAAAAGCCCACTTTCACTAATAATCAATCGCTCACTGGGTAAAATTTGTGATAGTTTTTTCGTTGTGTCGGTTGAAGTCTCGAATGTCTTTAGATTTCTATTGTTTATACCAATCATGGGAGAATTTAAATTCATTGCTCGCTCAAGTTCTATTTCATCGTGCACCTCGATTAAAACGTCCATGTTCCATGAAGTAGCGGCGTGTTCTAGTTCTTTTGCCTGCTGGTCACTGACCGAAGCCATTATTATCAAAATACAATCTGCATTTAAGGCTCTTGCCTCAATAACCTGATAAGTATCATACATAAAATCTTTTCGCAGGGCAGGGAGGTTGCTTGAGCTTCTAGCAGAGGTCAGATAGGCTTTATCACCCATAAAGCTGGGCTTATCTGTCAAAACAGACAAACACGTAGCACCGCCTTTTTCATAGGCTTTAGCCAATTCTTCCGGATTAAAGTCCTCTCGAATTAACCCTTTTGATGGTGAAGCTTTTTTTATTTCTGCTATCAATCCATAGCCGGTTTTCTGAGCAAGTTTTATTGCTTCGCAGAACTTTCTCACGGGTAACGCAGATTTTGCAAGCTCCTCGATATCGCTTGTAGATATAAGCTTTTTATCTCTTTCGATTTCTTTCAGTTTGTATTCTTTGATGGTATCTAAGATAGTTTTAGTCATAGCTCACCATTAGAGACTTTTTTGACTATCTCCAAAGCTTCATTTGCCTTGCCGCTGTCTATACTTTCGACCGAATATTCTACTCCGTCTTTTAAAGTGTCACACTTTCCAGCAATCATTAAAGCAGCAGAGGCGTTTAAAAGCACAGCGTCCCGATATGCACTTTTTTTCCCCTTAAGCAAAGCTTCGAGTTCAGCGGCATTTTCATCTGGAGAACCACCTAGTATTTCTGATAATTTGTGAGTAGGTAAACCCGCATCTTCTGGATGAATATCAAAAGAACTTATTTTCCCATTAATTAGCTCCACTACCGACGATGTGCCTATAATCGTAAGTTCATCTGTACCGTCTGATCCATGTACCAGCCAAGCTTTTTCGCATCCAAGATTATCCAGTGTTTCAGCCATTGGAAAAAGAAGGTCTGGCGCAAACGCACCGCTCAGTTGACGTTTTACACCTGCAGGATTAGTCAATGGTCCAAGGATATTGAAAATGGTTTTGCACCCAAGTTCTTGCCGGATAGGCATAACATGCTTTGTGGCAGGGTGATGCATTGGAGCCATCATAAACCCTATGCCCGCATGTTGGATTTCTGATTCTACTACACTGGCATCTACCATCACGTTTATACCAAGACTAGTCAGAGCATCGGCAGCACCTGATTTTGAACTTAAATTTTTATTACCATGTTTAGCTACATTTACTCCAGCTCCAGCTACTACGAAAGCAGACGCCGTGGAAATGTTAAGTGTTCCTATTCCGTCGCCGCCTGTGCCAACTATATCAATAGATCCTGGTGGAGCATTTACAGAAATGCACCTAGATCGCATGGCTTCTGCTGCTGCTGAATATTCCGAAACGGATTCACCGCGCGCTCTCATAGCCATCAAGAGGCCACCAACCTGTGAGGGAGTCGCTTTACCTTCAAACAAGATGTCAAAAGCTAATTTAGCCTGAGCCGTACTTAACGGACCCTCTGAGGCCGCATAGATTAATGGTTTCATTTCATCAGTCATAATTTAATTCCTGTATTATCAAGGAAATTCTTTATTAATTGATATCCATACTGAGATGCAATGGATTCAGGATGAAACTGCACTCCAAAAATAGGAAGTTTTTTATGAGAAAGTCCCATAATGGTACCGTCCCTGAGCCAAGCCGTTTTGTTAAGTTCTTTTGGTAAATTCTCTCGGGAAACGATTAAAGAGTGATACCTTGTGGCATTGAATACATTAGGTATTCCTACAAATAGCTTGTCATTTTCGTGATGAATTTCGTCCAGTTTCCCATGAATTATTTCGTGGCAACGAATAATATCTCCTCCAAATGCCTGTGCTATCGTTTGGTGTCCTAAGCAGACGCCAAGTAAGGGTATTTCGTTTTCAGCCGCTTTTAATGTTAATTCTAAACAAATTCCTGCTTGATCTGGGTCACAAGGACCCGGCGACAAAACTATTCCGGATGGCTTCATATTAATTGCGTCTGTTACGGAAATAGCATCATTTCTTTTTACGACGATCTTTTGCGATAGTTCACCTATTAAATGAACTAAATTATATGTAAAACTATCATAGTTGTCGATGATAAGGATCATAATTTCTCCTGTAGAACGATCAGGACTAGCTTCAGAAGTCTTCGTAGAGTAATATTACCTTGTGATAGTTGTGGGTATCGATGTGTGCAAGTGTTTTAAGATTATGCATTCATTTTTATCTGAGGAGAGAGTACTATATTAAAGTTTTTATTTGGTCTTACTTCTGCGGTAGTACTTGGGAGTGTAGTTCTCAGTATTCCTTCAATGGTGGAAATACTCTCTGTTAAAAGAGACGAACTGCCAAATAAGGTCATATTGCAGGTTCCGTCTGGCTCAGAATTTAATCAATCTAGGCTTGATTTACCCCCCGTCGCAATTAACCGTTTAGAGCCAGTGATAATGCCGTCGAACGATAATGTTCTAGTAGTAGACAACGGTTTAGAGAAAAAGTTGGCAGATCAAATTAAAGCTTCAGCGGTTGAGCCAATGACTGACCAACTTGGGGATGCTCTTGTTAAAAAAATGGGTCAGCATAATTCGTCGCGAGGGCAGTTATTTCAACCACAGCCAAATGAAACAAGGCCAATCTTACCGTCGATATCAAAAAATTTAGATAGTTCGTTGCTTGTTGGTGAGACACCTTTGAAAAATCCGCCGAACTCAATAAAAAACGATAGTCTTGACCAAGTTGAGTATGATGGAACTCAGAAGCATCAATTAGAGGATTTTAATCCAAATCTTCCGAGTGAACCTTCAGTACCTATGTTGGAAGCAACGCCAATTGGGAATAGCATGAAAAAATCTTCTGATTAGAGTTCAACACAAAGCCAATTATTAAAAAAGTTAGATCAAATGGCCTAAATGTTTATCAACATCAATAAACTAATCTAATCCTCAAAAGTCGTAAATATACCTGCATCTGCAGCTGCGCGTCTTATTGCGTTGGATTTGTGTACCGTTTCCATGTACTCATCTTCTGGTACACTGTCATATACAACGCCTCCGCCTGCTTGAATATAAAGTTTTTCGTTTTTCAAAATTGCTGTGCGAAGTGCAATGCACATGTCCATATCACCAGCTGAACTGAAGTAGCCAACGCCTCCTCCATAAACGCCTCTTTTTTCCGGTTCTAATTCATCAATGATTTCCATTGCCCTTACTTTTGGAGCACCAGAAACTGTGCCGGCAGGCATACCTGCAAAAAAGGCAGACAGAGCATCATGTTCTGGTGCAAGTTCCCCAATAACATTTGAAACAATATGCATAACATGACTGTATCTCTCAATTATAAATTCCTCAGTTGGTTTTACTGAACCAATCTTAGATACCCGTCCAACATCATTTCTCCCGAGATCTAGAAGCATCAAATGCTCTGCCAACTCCTTTTTATCTTTGAGCAAGTCAACTTCTAAAGCCTTGTCTTGCTCGGGAGTTTTCCCCCGGGGACGCGTGCCGGCTATTGGCCTAATTGTAATTTCATTATCAAATACTCGGACCAGAATTTCTGGACTAGCACCAATAACTTGAAAATCTCCAAAATTAAAAAAGAACATGAATGGAGAAGGATTCGTTCGCCGTAGTGACCGATACAATGAGAAAGGTGGTAGGTTAAAGTCTTGTTCCCACCTTTGTGAGGGTACAACCTGGAATATATCACCAGCTGCTATGTATTCTTTTGCCTTTTTGACTGCTTGAATATAATCATCTTTTGAAAAATTCGAAATCGGTGGATTTATATTGCTTGGTCTCCCTAAACCTCTAGTTTCTAGTATTTCTCCATCGAGTTTTTTAATCGCATCATTTATTAATTTAGAGGCATTTTCGTAAGACGTTTTAGCATTTCTATTTTTATCGTGCCAAACTGGAGCTACCAATATTACTTCACCTTTCGCTCCATCTAAAACAGCAATTAGAGAGGGACGCAAAAATACTCCATCTGGCAGTCCTATTGGATCAGGGTTTAAGTTAGGCAGATCTTCTATTAGGCGTATTGTATCATACCCCAAGTAACCAAAGATGCCTGCGCTCGCTTGTGGTAAACTTTTAGGGATATCAATATAACTTTCCGATAAGAAATCCCTAAGTTCAGTTAATGGGTCATGGTCTTGCTGCGTGAAAGCGCCACGACCATTTTGTTCTAAATTTTTGATATAACTTTTTTTTCCTAAACATTTCCAAATTTTATCTGGACGCATGCCTACTATCGAGTAGCGCCCTCGGATTTCACCGCCCGTTACTGATTCAAGAATAAAAGAATTTTCTTCTTCATTCGTTAATTTCAGCATTAACGATACTGGTGTATCCAAATCTGCCGCTAAGCGACAATAAACTAATTGGTTAATGTTTTTGTTATAATTTTTCTCAAATTGATCGAACTCGGGTGTCAGTTTCATTACAGGCACTATTGAAAGTTTACATGCACGGCATTAATTGCGCTTTCGTCAACAGCAATACCTCTAGATTTCTGTATTTCTGAGACCATAATTCTAAAGAGATCTTGTGATAATGTTGATTTTATTTGCATTTCTAAAGATTTTAGAATTTCTGCTTCTTCTGGTTTATCCGTAATCCCATCTTTTATTTCCACAAGACGGATAATTGCAATAGTATCGTCGAGGTTTTCAATTTTGTATTCACCGCTATTCATTTCAAAAACTGTAGCAAGTAAAGCCGGTGGGGTTTCATCTGAAAAGTCATCTCTGGAAATTTCCTCGAATTTATCAGATTTCATAGATTTTATATTGCCGTTGGATACATAAAGCTCAGCCTGATTCCTCAACAATTCATTTTTCTTGCTACTTATCCAGTTTTCGAGCACTGACTGATACACTTCATCGAGTGGCTTTAAAGCAGGTTCTAAAGTTTCATCTAACCTTAAAGCCAGTACTGATCCATCCGAAAGGGTAATTATTTCAGGAAAGTCTTTTGTTGAAACTGTTGTCGCTGCATCTCTGAAACCCTCGTACTTTGTTATTTCACTATCTACGGCTCCTGGAAAGTAAGCAATTGTTTTGAATTCAAGTGGTGTTTCTAAAGCCAATTCCTCTAGACTGGCGCCGGATGCAAGTAAATCATCGAACTGCTGAGCTAA
The DNA here is from genome assembly GCA_045564995.1 of Paracoccaceae bacterium. Classification (GTDB taxonomy): domain Bacteria; phylum Pseudomonadota; class Alphaproteobacteria; order Rhodobacterales; family Rhodobacteraceae; genus Salinivivens. The sequence goes on from JBJLGG010000022.1 coordinate 76,500, forward strand.
AGTAGCAATTTCTTTAACCGCTTCAGACAAAGCTAGTTCATTGCTCAGATTTTCTTTCACGGCATCAAAACCAGCAGTTTTAGCTTCCTGAATGTCTACCAATCGGAAAAGACTTGGTCCCAAGTCGGTATCAAATGGACCGATAACTTCAGATATTTTTGCTGCAAAAAGTCCATTTCCAGCTTCGCCCAGTTCATTTTTTGTCTTATAGCCGATATCAATTTCGCTCGAAGCAAGGCCACGGTCATTTAATAAATTAGTAAATGATGTATTTTTTGAGTTGATAGAGCCTAGTGCCTCTTCTGCTTCTTTCATCGTCAAAAATACTAACCTTTCCGAGCGTCTTTTTTCCTCTTGGTTAAATTCAGATATTCTCTCCTTATATACCTCTTCTAACAAACTCTTATCTATCTCAAGACCTTTACTGAGCATATCAGGCGTCAATATTACATAAGAAATCATTTTAGTTTCTGGTCTCATATACTGAGCAGAGTTTTCTTTATGATATACTTTTATTTCTTCATCGCTTGGTTCTGGATCAGGCTTATCTAAATTATTCCAGGTCAGAGATACTAATTCAAAATCGCGCGTTTGAAAAAGATATTTAGCCATTACTTCCAAATAATTTTCGGGTATCATTACCCCTTCCGTAATACCAGATTGTAAAATCATTCTGGACGTTTCGGCTCGTACCGCACTCTCGTAGACAGAAGGTGTCATACCGGCATTTTCAAGTACGAATGTATATGTTTCTTTATCAAATTTTCCGTCTATGCTTTGGAAAGCAGGCGTCTTATTCAAATTAGTAATTATGACTTTATCATTAACAGATATACCGATACGTTTTGCTTCGTCTTCAAGGCTTTTTGCTGTTATTAGCTGGCTAAGTACATTGCTTGTAATACCAAAAGCTTGTGCCTGCTCAAATGTTATGTCCTGTCCTAATTGAGCAGAAAATCTTCTTAACTCATTGCTCAATGCCCGGCTGTATTCTCTGCTGCTAATCTCAGTTTCACCAACCGAAGCAACCGCGTTATCTGAACTAGAAAAATTTACTGCGCCAAATCCACCCAATCCAATAATGACAAAGGTCATAAGAACCCAGGCGAAAGTTTTTCCTAATTTGCTTTTAGAGCCTGCCATACTTACCTCTGATAATATATTTACTTATTTAACTTCATTATATTCTTTGTGGTCAGAACGCTGATAGCTGAGGTTTTTCAGTCTTTCAAGCAAAGTAGTAATCTTATTTTTGTCAATATTTGCAAACGCTATTCTGAATGTTCTGGGGCCATGCGGATCATATTTGGGATAAAACATGGTGCCTGGCATAAGCAGAATACCTTGGTCTCGTAAAATTAATGGGGCTAAAGTTTCGGATCCTTCTTCAAAAGGATGATCAACGAAAGCGAAATAAGCACCACAGCCCCTTAAAGACCACCCGGCCTCAGACAGAGGTTCAAATTTTTTTGAAAAATGCATTGCGCGTTCAAGAATTTCAGTTCTGCGGTCTGATGTCCAAGACTCCAGATTAGCAAGTCCCCAATTGGCAGCGTACTGGCCTAGCTGTGGTGGACAAACAGTAAATGTATCTAAGACCTTTTCTACTTCAAGCAAATTTTCATAGCTGGTTAATAATGCCCCAACACGATGCCCAGTCATTCTATAAACCTTAGAAAATGAATAAAGAATTGTAAGTGTCTGATGCCAGTCAGTATTTTCAAATAGTTTGTGAGGTTGAGAAACGTTTGGATGAAAATCCTTATAAGTCTCATCAAGTATTAGACGTATATTATTTGAACTACACAATTTATAAAACTTTTGAAGTAGTTCATTTGAGTATATTGAACCCGATGGATTATTCGGACTAACAAGCACTATGGCGCGAGTTCTATCTGTTATTAGCGCCTTTGCTTTTTCTAATATCGGGATCATATTGCTATCTGTTTCCAGTGGTACAGTCTTTACCCCGGCCATTTGTAGCCACATATGATGGTTGAAATACCATGGTGTTGGAATAATAACTTCGTCATTTTCGCTAGTAAACGTTGCGATAGAAGCGCAAAAGGCCTGATTGCAACCGCTAGTAATCGCCACATTTTTTTTACTTATTTTCCCATTATATTGACTAGACCATTGTCTCGCTAGGCTTTCCCTTAGCTCATCTAATCCTAAAACTGGCCCATAGGTGTTAACTGCGTTATCTGATAACACTTTGTCCGCCATGAACTTAAGCATCTTTTCTGGTGGTGGTTCAGTGGGTGCTGCCTGAGAAACGTCAATTATTGGTTTTGAGGTTTGTAAATCTGGATTAGCTATCCAACTTTTTACTTCAAGTACTGGTGGTGGATCCACGTCTTCGGTGCGTGTTTTTTTTAAAATTTTATCGGTCAATGCCATGACTAACTTAATCCGTTCCTCTGTACGGCTCGACATATTGTAGAGCCATATCCCAAGGGAAAAATATCCAAGTGTCCTGGCTTACTTCTGTAACAAAGGTATCAACCTGATTTCTTCCTAGTGGTTTTGCGTAAATTGTTGCCACGTGTGCTTTTGGCATCATAGAGCGCACTGCCTCAAGTGTTTTCCCAGTATCTACTAAGTCATCAATAATAAGTACACCTGAACCATCTCCTGTTAATTCAGCATTAGGTGGTTTTATAACTCTGGGCTCTGCTTGCGTCTGATGGTTGTAGGATTTTACGCTTATCGTATCTACAGTGCGAATATCCAATTCTCTTGCCACGATCATCGCTGGAGCCATACCACCTCGAGTTATAGCTACTACTGCCTTCCATGCGCCTCTGTTTGGCCCTTGTCCGTCAAGCCGCCATGATAAAGCTCTCGCATCACGATGTAATTGATCCCAGCTAACATGAAATCCCTTTTCGTGCGGTAAGCGTTCAGACATTAATTCTTCCTCCCAGTAACGGCGTCTATATCTGGAGCGTCTACTGCTTTCATACCAACAATATGATAACCGGAATCAACGTGTAAAATTTCTCCAGTGACGCCTGAACCCAGATCTGAAAGTAGATACAATGCAGATTTGCCAACATCATCTATAGTTACATTTCGTCTTAGCGGTGAATTAAGCTCATTCCATTTCAATATGTACCTAAAGTCTCCAATTCCGGACGCTGCCAAAGTTTTGATGGGACCCGCTGATATAGCATTAACCCTGATGCTATCTTTACCTAAATCTTCAGCCAAATATTTGACTGAGGTTTCTAATGCTGCTTTTGCAACTCCCATAACATTATAGTGGGGCATAACTTGTTCCGCTCCGTAATATGTAAGCGTCAGCATTGAACCACCATTCGGCATTAATTTTTCTGCGTGGCTAGCTACGGCTGTAAACGAGTATACTGAGATATTCATTGTCATATTGAAGTTTTCTAAACTTGTATCGACGTATCGGCCGCGAAGCTCAGTCTTATCTGAAAAACCTATTGCATGAACCAGGAAGTCTAGTTGGCCCCACTTTTTTTCAATTTCGGCAAACAATTTCGTAACACTCTGTCTATCCGATACATCACATTCAATTAAAAAATCTGATCCAACTCTTTCAGCAAGCGGCCCCACTCTTTTTTTTAAAGCATCTCCTTGATAAGAAAAAGCCATCTCGGCACCAGCATCAAAGCATGATTTTGCTATTCCCCACGCTATCGATTTTTCGTTAGCAAGTCCCATTATAAGACCACGCTTGCCAGTCATTAATCCAGATGACATAGATATTCCCCCGAAATTTAACTTTATAAATGTTTAAGCTATGGAAAGTAGAGCTTCAAGCCTGACAAATATTTTTTTGGTACTATTTATGACTTAAACTGAACAGAGTGCTAGCTGGAGTAAGGCAATGGTAGATAGAAGAGGTAAATTTGAAGGTAATAACCCTTTCGACATTTGTAAAAGGTGGATTGCTGAGTCTGAAGATGGTGAACTTAATGATCCCAATGCAATTGCACTAAGTACCGTGTCCGAAGATGGAATGCCTAACGTTCGTATGGTTTTATTAAAGAATATCGATCATTCTGCCTTTGTATTTTTTACTAATTTTGGCTCCCAAAAAGCTGTTGAAATATTTGATTGTGGGAAGGCAAGTTTTGTATGGCATTCAAAGTTTTTGAGAAGGCAAATTAGGGTAAGAGGTGTCACCTCGCTAGAGAGTGAGCAAGCATCTGATGAATATTATAAGTCGCGGTCTTTGAAAAGTAGGCTGGGTGCATGGGCTTCAATTCAGTCAAAGCCATTGAATTCTAGAAAAATATTGTTAGACCGAGTTGAAAAGTTTAATGAAAGTCTCGGCGACAATCCCGCAAGGCCAAAATTTTGGGGCGGATTTCGTATTACCCCAATCGAAATAGAATTTTGGGCTGAAGGTGAGGCCCGTTTACATGATCGTTTTTTATGGACTAAACGTGAGCCGGACGATCAATGGTCAATTGAGCGTTTGTACCCCTAATTGGTTCTAAATTATTTATTAAATTGAAATCACTGGCAAGGTTTAAACTTATATTAATCCAACGTGCATTACTTTGTATTTTGAGTTGTATGGCTTTTTGGGTAGGCGTTCGCTCTATAGCAGATACCAATTGTACGCATGAGCAAATATCCATCTACTATAAAACTCAGCAGCAAGCCAAATTTTGCGTTGAACTTGCTATTAATAATGAAGAGCGGCAGCGAGGCTTAATGTTCAGAAAGGGACTGAAACTAAGCGATGGGATGATGTTCGTATATGATCGACCACAATCTGTATCGTTTTGGATGAAAAATACAAGCATTCCCCTAGACATTATATTTGCTGATGAAGCTGGAATTATTACGAAGATATTTGAAAATGCCCTTCCATTTAGTACAACCAGTATTTTTGGCGGATATGATGTGCAGTATGTATTGGAAATCAATGCTGGTTTAACAAAATCACTGGGTATTAAGACAGGAAGTTTGATAGAGCATAGTCTCGTACTTCCTGGGGATGAGTAGAATTGGCCTAATGTTTAAATTTATTTTTTGCCTTCTAGGTCTTTTCAAATCAATTTCGATTAGATAGAGACAGTCTGTCGGGGCGTAGCGCAGCCTGGTAGCGCGACGGTTTTGGGTACCGTAGGTCGCAAGTTCGAATCTTGCCGTCCCGACCATTCGCGTAGAGCCTAAAGCATTGTTATGGATTTTATTTTGTAATATTCGCAAAAATAAAAATTAAGGCAAAATAAATTTTTTATCAAAAATGAATCGCAGTGCGGATCTTAGATCTAGTTTTTTATCTAAACTTTTTCTTGTAAGCGTCCAAAACTATTACATTTTAGAGTTTCCTTTTTTAAAATTTATATTAGGATCCCTTGCGGTTTTTCTTGACGTGAAAACATAATCAAACTGTGTCAAGATAGTTTTTCTTAAATTTATGCAATTTAACTATTGACCTTTGACGCAAACCTACGTCTATTTGTGTCCACCGGTCACCCCACATACTACATGTAGTAGCTACACGGGTAAAGCGTCGTACCTTTGCCTTCAGCTGTCGGTGGATCACAATCATGGCCCTAGTGAAAAAAAGGGCTTAACGAGAAAAGTTTAAAGTAGGCGGGACATAATGAAGATCAAAAGACAATTTACGACGGCGGGAAAGTGCGCGTATCAAGACATAAATTTTACCTCAACATCGTCCGAGATAAAAAACCCCGATGGGTCTATCGTATTTCAGCTTGATAATGTTGAAGTTCCAACAAATTGGTCGCAAGTTGCAAGTGATGTCATAGCACAAAAATATTTTCGTAAAGCAGGCGTTCCAACGAAAACTGAGAAAGTTAAAGAAAAAGATGTACCTGAGTTTTTATGGCGATCGATTCCGGCGTCTGATTCATCTTTCACAGGTGAAACTTCTTCCAAGCAGGTTTTTGACCGTCTTGCAGGAGCCTGGTCTTACTGGGGCTGGAAGGGCGGATATTTTACCGACGAGAAAGATGCCCAGACCTATTTCGATGAAATGAGATATATGCTTGCAACCCAAATGGCTGCGCCTAACAGCCCTCAGTGGTTCAATACAGGATTGCACTGGGCCTACGGGATTGATGGTCCTAGTCAAGGGCACCATTATGTTGATTTCAAAACAGGAAAACTGGTTAAGTCAAAATCAGCCTATGAACATCCGCAGCCCCATGCATGCTTTATCCAATCTGTCAGTGACGATCTGGTAAATGAAGGTGGCATAATGGACCTTTGGGTCCGAGAGGCGCGCTTATTCAAGTATGGATCGGGTACCGGTACAAATTTTAGTTCTCTCAGAGGTGATGGCGAGCCGCTGTCTGGCGGCGGAAAATCGTCGGGACTTATGGGATTTCTGAAAATAGGTGATCGCTCTGCTGGGGCAATAAAGTCAGGTGGTACAACACGGCGGGCAGCGAAGATGGTAATCTGTGACGCTGATCATCCAGATATTGAAGAGTTCATCAACTGGAAAGTAAAAGAAGAACAAAAGGTCGCTTCTATAGTGGCGGGGTCCAAAATTCACGAAGCCAAATTAAATGGAATTTTTGAGGCTATAAAGAAGTGGGATGGTGAGCTTCAAGACGCTGTCAATTCGAGCAAGAATAGTGCTTTGAAGGACGCGATTAGAGAAGCCAAAAAGTCTTTAATCCCTGAAACCTACATTAAACGAGTTCTGGACTATGCTAGACAGGGTTACACGGCTATCGAATTTCCAACATATGATACTGACTGGGACTCAGAGGCATACGCGTCGGTATCAGGGCAAAACTCAAATAATTCAATAAGAGTGACCGATGCCTTTCTTGATGCTGTGAAAAATGACGAAGACTGGGATTTAAAGAACAGGGTGAATGGAGAGACTGCTCGAACAATTCGTGCCAGGAAGTTATGGGAGGACGTCGGCCACGCGGCGTGGGCTTGCGCAGATCCGGGAATTCAATTCCATGATACAGTCAATGCTTGGCATACCTGTCCAGAGGATGGTGAGATAAGAGGATCAAACCCGTGCTCAGAATATATGTTTTTAGATGATACAGCTTGTAATTTGGCAAGCATGAACTTGCTGAAATTTCTATCTGATGGGGCATTCAAAGTAGATGAGTACATACACGCAACAAAATTATGGACCATAACGCTCGAAATATCTGTCCTAATGGCGCAATTTCCATCGAAAGAAATTGCACAGCGATCATACGATTTCCGTACGCTGGGGCTAGGATACGCAAATATTGGTGGTTTATTGATGAATATGGGACTGGGTTACGATAGTGATGAGGGTCGCTCTTTGTGTGGAGCACTGACGGCAATCATGACGGGGGTAGCTTACTCCACAAGTGCAACGATGGCCTCCGAAGTGGGTACTTTCCCCGGCTATTCAAAAAATAAAAACCATATGCTCAGAGTGATAAGAAATCACAGAAATGCAGCAAGAGGCAAAGTGGATGGATATGAATCCTTAAGGGTAAAGCCTGTGCCATTAGACCACCTCAACTGTCCCGATCCGACTTTGATTGAAAAAGCATTAGAAGCTTGGGACAAAGCATTGGAGCTTGGTGAGAAAAACGGATTTAGAAATGCTCAAGTCTCTGTAATAGCTCCAACAGGAACTATCGGGTTAGTAATGGACTGCGATACGACAGGGATTGAACCAGACTTTGCACTCGTCAAATTTAAAAAATTAGCTGGGGGTGGATATTTTAAGATTATTAATCAATCAGTCCCTGCTGCTCTCAGAAAGATCGGCTATTCTGAGGCCAAGATAGAAGAAATTGTGTCCTACGCGGTGGGGCATGGGTCAATAGGAAATGCACCAGGAATTAATCACACTAGCTTAATTGGGCATGGTTTTGGGCCGCAAGAGATAGATAAAGTCGAAGCGGCACTTGGATCAGCGTTTGATATTCGCTTTGTCTTTAATCAATGGACTTTGGGAGCAGATTTCTGCACTGACGTACTTGGAATACCTTCAGATAAATTGGTTGACAGTAACTTTGATTTGCTTCGGCACCTTGGTTATAGCAAGGCTGAAATAGATATGGCAAATGATCATGTTTGCGGAACTATGACCTTGGAAGGGGCTCCGCACTTAAGCGTTGATCATTATCACATCTTTGATTGTGCGAACCCATGTGGAAAGATGGGCAAGCGATTTTTATCTGTAAATAGTCATATCCATATGATGGCAGCAGCGCAGTCCTTTACGTCAGGTGCCATTTCTAAGACAATTAATATGCCAAATGATGCAACGATAGAAGACTGCCAAAAGGCATATGAGCTATCATGGTCACTTGGGGTGAAAGCAAATGCGCTATATCGAGATGGTTCCAAACTATCGCAACCTTTAGCAGCAGCGCTGCTAGAAGATGATGATGAAGCAGCAGAGCTTATGGAGGAAGGCAATCCTCAGGTTAAGGCAGCAACTTTAGCGGAAAAAGTTATCGAAAAAGTTATTGTAAAAGAAATAATTAAGGGTAACGAGCGTTCAAAAATGCCAGAGAGGCGAAAAGGCTATACCCAAAAAGCAATAGTGGGAGGGCATAAGGTATACTTGCGCACAGGAGAATATTCTAATGGAGCTCTAGGAGAGATATTCATTGATATGCACAAAGAAGGGGCAGGGTTCCGTGCTATGATGAATAACTTTGCGATAGCAGTCTCGGTTGGGCTGCAATATGGAGTTCCTCTTGAGGAGTTTGTAGATGCGTTTACATTCACAAAGTTTGAACCAGCAGGAATGGTGCAAGGTAACGATAGCATTAAGAATGCTACTTCTATTTTAGATTACATCTTTAGAGAATTAGCGGTCAGTTATCTAGATCGTACGGATTTAGCCCACGTAAAGCCAGAGGGTGCGAGTTTGATGATATAGGAATTGGAAACGATGAAGGTGTGCGGAATGTAAAAGAGGTATCTGACACAGCCGCTACTCGCTCTCTAGAAGTGCTAAAACAGATAAGTTCTACTGGGTATTTAAGAAAAAGGCTTCCTCAGGAATTGATGCAGCAGCAAGAAAAAAGTAGCAAATTAACAGATCCAAGGGCTGAGTTGGCTACTATGGTTGCAGCAAAATCTATTTCACCAGCAGTTGAGTCTGATCCAATAATGGACCCTCGCGCCAAGGCAAAACTTCAAGGGTATGAAGGGGATCCGTGTTCAGACTGTGGTAATTACACTCTTGTTCGGAACGGTACTTGTATGAAGTGTAATACTTGTGGAGGTACGTCTGGTTGTAGTTAAAATGAGACATGGGACAAGTGCGCTTGTCCCTGACGACGTTCAGGCCGCAGGCAAAATATCCAGCGAGCAGTTTTAACATAAGAGCTTGGACGGCGAAACTTAAAGAGGTCACAGATGACCTCTTTTTTTTATACTTACTATAACATCTTATTCTATTGATAAACGGAAGCTTGGATATCCTTAACGACGGTTTGCCAAAGGTCTGCAGTCTGCGCGCCCGATACTGCATACTGGTCTGCTACAATAAACATAGGTACCGCTTTTATTCCCATTCGTCTTGCAGTACGATCTTTGTCAATTATTTTGCTTATGTCATTATCTGAATTTAGTAGTCGGAGAATTGATTTCTCATCCATAAAATATTTCGATGCCAGTTTCGCGAGAATCTTATTATTGCCAAGGTCTAAACCATTTACAAAATACGCTTTAAATAGCTCAGATACTATCTTATTTTGACAATCCTCCAGTACAGCCCAATTAATTATTCTGTGAGCATTCATTGTATTTGGAGTTGTTTGAATTTTATCGAGTTTCAGATCAATATTAAAATTTTTTGTATGCTCAATGACTGGGCGGTATGCTGAAGCAAAACCACTAATACTTCCAAATTTTTGTTCCAAATATTTCTTTCTATCCATCCCATTTTTAGGCATCTCTGGATTTAGTTGAAAAGGATGCCATTTAATATGGAATGGATTTTCATTGAGTGTCTCTAACGCTCGCTCCAAATGTATTTTTCCTATATAACACCATGGACAAATTGGATCTGAGTAAATGTCAAGTTGAATCAATGCTTAGTCCTTTAAAAGTTTTGCTGAGGTTTTTTCGTGATATTTTACCGTTATTAACTGTCGGTATAATTTCACTTTTAATATAAACACGAGGATTTTTGTAGTTTGCTAGACGTTTTTTAGCATGGTTTTGTAGGTCTTCTTCATTGAGATTTGCCTGTGTTGTAAATATTGCGGCAATTACCGTAGTATCTTTTTTGATTTCCAAATTGAATGCAACAATACTATCTAAACCCTCTAGGTCAAGAAAAGCATACTCAATTTCTTTTGGCGATACCCTAAATCCACCTTGGTTTAGAATATCATCTGCACGTCCAAAGTATTCAATAAATCCTTCTGGATTCATTTTGCCTAAATCACCAGTTTCAAACCACTTTTTATTGTTTGATTTGATATCCTGCTCATTGTGATAACCAATCATTAATCCCTGATCTTGTGTGGAAATTGCTATAATACCAACTTCTCCTATTGGTACTGGCTCAGATGTTCTCTCATCGATAATGGCTACTTTACGCCCTCTTTGGGGACGTCCAATAGTCTGAATTTTAGGACCAGTATGTTTATTTGTTGATACAAAAGTCGAGCACTCACTCATTCCAAAAGCTTCATAAATATATTTTTTGGTTTTTTTTCTCCATTTTTTGTGAATGTTTGGGGTCAATTTTTCTCCAGCGGAGAGGCAATGTCTTAATTTGGGAAAGTTAAGTTTTTCATTTTGGTTCAGCAATCTCCGATAAACACCGGGAACCGCAGCAAATAATGTTGCACCAGAATTTTTTATAATATGAGGCAAATCAGAAAGAGATGACTCATAGTCTAACACTATAGCGGTTGCGCCTATACTCCATGGGTCAAGTAAACCAGTGCCTAGCGTATAAGTCCAATTGAAAGCTCCAGCGTGAAGCAACCTGTCATTTGAGGTCAAAGCATACCAATCAGAATGCATAGATTGTCTTGCCCAAATTGCTCTATGGGCATGTAGAACAGCCCGCGGTTTATTT
>JBJLGG010000023.1:0-76426 GCA_045564995.1 Paracoccaceae bacterium
CAAAAGCCATTGCTTGATCCTGAAGATCACATTCGCCACCTTGATCACAAATTGGACAATCAAGAGGGTGATTGATCAATAGGAACTCCATTACGCCTTCACGGGCCTTTTTCACCATTTTTGAGTTCGTGCGCACCACTGGAGGCTGTCCATCAGGTCCTGGACGAAGATCTCTAACTTGCATAGCACAGGATGCAGTGGGCTTTGGAGGTCCCCCAACCACCTCTACAAGACACATCCTGCAGTTGCCTGCGATTGACAGTCGCTCATGATAACAGAATCTAGGAACTTCGATGCCGACAAGCTCACAGGCCTGTATTAAAGTCATAGCGGCGTCAACCTCTATTTCTTGATCATCAATTATAATTTTTTTTAATTCTGTCATATTAAAACTTGGTAACTATTTATTTCATATTTTCAATATATTATTGATTTTTATTAACTTAAAAAACGTGCTTAAATCCCAACAAGCTCATTGGCTTTTACAGTTAGATATTTTCATATTCTACAACGTCCCTTGATAAATATTGACTTGTTAGATGTAACTTTTGATATGTCATCAGGACTTACATCCCAGATAATATCCGAAGTACCAAATTTATTTACACAATAAATTGTTGCTTCATATCTACCTGCTTCCTTTGCGCCAAACAAAGAACGGTGGGAGCGCGGCACTATAATTTCAAAATCTTTTTTGCTAGCTCCTACCTTTAATTTTGGATTAAATAGAACGCCATCAAAAGGAACTCGGTTTTCATTAATTCGAGCCGAGCAGCCCAAAAGAAGCAATATAGATAGTGATATGATAAGAAAGTTTCCCAATTTACGTCACTCAGCCGCTAGCGTTTTGTTAACATTGGTCATTTTTCTATTAATAATTCTTTCTTCTATTTCCTCTCTGAAATTTCTTATCAGCCCCTGAATTGGCCATGCAGCAGCATCTCCTAAAGCGCAAATAGTATGACCTTCCACCTGCTTTGTTACATCGAACAACATATCAATCTCTTCTTTGTCCGCATCTCCAGACACTAGTCTTTCCATAACTCTCATCATCCAGCCAGTTCCCTCACGACATGGTGTACACTGACCGCAACTTTCGTGTTTGTAAAATTTCGATAAGCGCCAGATAGCTTTTATTATATCCACAGAATTGTCCATTACAATTACTGCGGCAGTACCTAACCCAGACCCAAGATCATTTCGCAAATAATCAAAATCCATTATTGCGTCTTTCATATCCTCACCCCGCACACAGGGAACGGACGAACCACCTGGTATAACAGCTTTTAAATTTTTCCATCCTCCTCGAATTCCACCGCAATGTTTATCGATCAGTTCTTCAAACGAAATGGACATAGCCTCCTCTACCACACAGGGATTATTTACATGTCCCGAAATAGCAAAAAGCTTAGTTCCAAAGTTGTTTGACCTACCAAAACCAGAGAACCAGTCAGGTCCCCGCCTGAGAATAGTTGGTACAACGGCTATTGACTCAACATTATTAACAGTTGTGGGGCAACCGTATAAACCCGATCCTGCTGGAAACGGCGGTTTCATTCGGGGCATACCTTTTTTACCTTCTAAACTTTCAAGTAAAGCTGTTTCCTCGCCACATATATATGCGCCTGCTCCATGATGAAGAAAAATATCAAAATCCCAATCAGAATTGCACGCATTTTTACCTACAAAACCAGCTTCATAAGCCTCGTCAATTGCTAATTGAAGCATTTCTTTTTCTCTGATGTACTCACCCCGAATGTAAATGTAACAACAGTTTGCTCCCATTGCGAACGAAGCAATTAAACAACCTTCAATTAAGGTATGAGGGTCATGCCTCATGATCTCTCTATCCTTACAAGTGCCAGGCTCACTCTCATCCGCATTAACTACTAAATAAGACGGGCGCCCATCGCTTTCTTTTGGCATAAATGACCACTTTAAACCTGTAGGAAAGCCGGCGCCTCCGCGCCCCCGCAGACCGGAGGCCTTCATTTGTTCAACTATCCAGTCTCGCCCTTTAACTAAAATGGATTTTGTGTCATCCCAATGGCCCCGTGCCAATGCGCCGCGAAGCGTCCGGTCGTGCATGCCATAAATATTAGTGAATATACGATCTGTATCGCTTAACATTTACTTATTATTCCTTGTAATTCGACGTGACCGCCACATTAATAATCCAGAAATTATAGCCCAGAGAAAAGCGACCATTGCTAAAAAATCTATAAGCAAAGCATACCGTCCCGGAAATCCCAGATAAGAACCTAAAGACTGTGCCAAAATCCAAATCAACATGGTAACAGCAATGACCAAGCCAACTACTCGGCCCTGTCGTATCTCACCCCTACGTTCCTTAAACTTCATTATGGCTTCCAACTTAAATTACCCATGCTGATTAATTACAAATATTTTTGCCTGCTCAACAAAGCTTTTCAACTTGTTCAAGCTTAAAGAACCAGAGGAGTGCGAATGTACCCAATTAATTTCCTCAGCGCCCCACTGGGATACTTGAACGATATAAAATATCCCTAAACGATTTAAAATGATTTTAGCTTTCTCTCCCAATCCTGAAAGACTTGATAAATCACCAGGCACTGACTTTTTGGGGGACTTTAAAATTTTTGGCTTCCTCATCGCCGATTGTATGGTTTTTTTCTTTCCAACCTTGAGCCATGGAGTTACCAATTCCGTCTCAGTCCCATCTATTCGCTTTATGGTGTCTTTTAAATCAAAAGCCATTTGAACACTGCCATTAAACTTTGTCCGTCCACTTTCATATTTCGTAAGAGAGGTAAGGCCTTGTTTTGGCTCAGAAGCAAATCTACCATTCTGCGGACCTGGCGTTGGCAGCTCTTCAGTACATAAATTGTCGATGATCTGACGCAGTGTTTCTTCACTCAAATCCTCATAATAATCTTTGCCGATTTGTGCCATTGGAGCGTTTGAGCATGCACCTAAGCATTCAACTTCCTCCCAACTAAAGTTTCCATCTGCTGATAACTGATGCGGATTAGGAGAAATTTTCTCTTTACAGACTGTGATTAAGTCTTCAGCACCGCAAAGCATACACGATAAAGTACCGCACACCTGAACGTGAGCTACTTTGCCGACAGGCTGGAGATGAAACATGAAGTAAAATGTAGCAACTTCCAGCGCCCGCATGTACGCCATGCCTAGCAAATCTGCAACGTGCTCTATCGCTGGCCTTGTTAGCCAACCTTCTTGCTCCTGAGCTCTCCACAATAGCGGTATTATGGCAGACGCTTCACGACCGACGGGATACTTTTTAATTTGAGCTTCAGCCCAGGCATTATTCTCAGAAGTAAACGAGAAAGATCTTGGCTGTTCCTCGTGTAGTCGACGTAACATTAGCGGTCAATCTCTCCAAATACTATATCCATCGTGCCAATAATTGCCGCAACATCTGCCAGTTGATGGCCAGTTGCCATATGATCCATTGCCTGCAAGTGAAGAAAGCCTGGTGCACGTAATTTCGCTCTGTAGGGCTTGTTGGAACCGTCCGACACCAGGTAAACACCAAATTCCCCTTTAGGAGCCTCTACACAGGCATAGACCTCTCCTTCAGGCACGTGAAAACCCTCAGTATAAAGCTTAAAATGATGGATTAAAGCTTCCATTGAGCCCTTCATTTCGGCTCGTCTCGGGGGCGTTATTTTGCCCCGTGCCAGTATGTCACCACGCTCTACTAAAAGTTTCTCAATCGCCTGCTTAATGATGTGAAGAGACTGACGCATTTCCTCCATGCGGACCAAATATCTGTCATAACAATCACCATTTTTTCCTACGGGCACTTTAAAATCAAACTCGTCGTAACATTCGTAAGGTTGGGAACGCCTTAAATCCCATGCCAATCCAGAACCACGCACCATTACACCGGAAAAACCATACTTTTGAATGTCATCTTCCGTTACAATACCTATGTCGACATTACGTTGCTTAAAAATTCGGTTTTCAGTCAATAACTCATCAATATCTTTCAAAACCGCTGGAAATTCTTCGGCCCAGCTCAAAATATCTTTAAGCAAATCATCCGGCAGGTCCTGATGGACCCCGCCCGGCCTAAAATATGCTGCATGCAGGCGCGCGCCGCACGCCCGCTCGTAAAATACCATTAATTTTTCCCGCTCTTCGAAGCCCCACAAGGGCGGTGTTAGAGCCCCGACATCCATAGCTTGTGTAGTAACATTTAATAAATGATTGAGTATTCTGCCTATCTCTGAATACAGCACTCTAATAAGCGAAGCTCTTCGCGGCACAGATACGTTTGTTAATTTTTCAATCGCGAGGCACCACGCATGTTCTTGGTTCATCGGAGCAACGTAGTCTAGACGATCAAAATAAGGCAAGTTTTGTAGATAAGTTCTACTCTCCATTAATTTTTCAGTACCACGGTGTAAAAGCCCAATGTGAGGATCACAACGCTCAACTATTTCGCCATCAAGCTCAAGAACAAGCCTTAAAACTCCATGCGCTGCAGGATGCTGGGGTCCAAAATTAATATTGAAATTTCTGATTTTCTGTTCGTTTGTCAGTGCATCCTGAAAACCTTTTGATCCATCCATTATGTAGCCCCTTCAGTCTCATCATCGGGCATTATATACTCGGCTCCCTCCCAAGGGCTTTTGAAGTCGAACTGACGGTATTCCTGCGTTAAATTTACTGGCTCATAAACAACCTTTTTTTGCGCTTCATCATAACGCACCTCGTTGTACCCTGTAGTTGGGAAATCTTTCCTTAGAGGAAAGCCCTGAAACCCATAATCTGTCAGGATACGTCTTAAGTCCTGGATGATCCTGAAACAGGATGCCGAACATATCAAAAACTTCTCTTTCAAACCAGTTTGCACTAGGATGTACACTAATTAAAGATTGGATCGGCTCATTTTCTCTTATAGAAACCTTTAATCTTACTCTATGGTTCTGATACATAGACAGTAGATGATAAACCACCTCAAAACGCTTGACTCTTTCGGGAAAATCCACACCTGTTATATCCACCAGTGTTGAAAATTTACATCTGCTATCACATTTGAGAAAATCCACAAAACTTGCAATGTTAGAAGGAGCAACCATAATGTTCAGCTCATCACTGTCTGTATCCCCACGAAATAACACAATCACTTCGTTTCTGTTCAATATAACCGCCAAGTTCGCGTAAAGCTTCTATCATCGGACAATCGTTCCAGTCCGACGAATTTTTCGCTGCAAAGCCATTATGCCATACAAGAGGGCTTCTGCCGTTGGGGGGCAGCCTGGAACATAAATGTCTACTGGAACGATCCGATCACACCCTCGAACGACTGAATAAGAATAATGATAATATCCTCCTCCGTTTGCACAAGAACCCATGGATATAACGTATCTTGGTTCTGGCATTTGATCATAAACTTTCCTTAATGCTGGTGCCATTTTGTTCGTTAAAGTACCGGCAACAATCATCAAATCAGATTGCCTTGGCGATGCCCGTGGAGCCGTACCGAAACGTTCCAAATCATACCGCGGCATGGAGGTGTGCATCATTTCCACTGCGCAACAAGCCAGCCCAAAAGTCATCCAGTGAAGCGACCCAGTTCTTGCCCAATTGATTACGTCCTCAGCAGATGTAAGCAAGTAGCCTTTGTCTTGCAGCTGGCCACTAAGCGCTTTCGTTTCCACTTCAAAATCGCGTCCGGCGGTATTCTCTCCAGCCATCACTCCCATTCTAAAGCACCCTTTTTCCACTCATAAGCAAACCCAATGGTTAGTATCAAGAGGAAAACCATCATAGACCAAAATCCTAAAAACGATATATCTTTAAAAGCCACCGCCCAAGGAAATAAAAATGCGATTTCAAGGTCAAAAATAATGAATAAAATCGATACTAAGTAAAAACGGACGTCAAATTTCATTCTCGCGTCGTCGAATGCATTAAAACCACATTCATATGCTGATACTTTTTCAGCGTCCGGATGCCTAACAGCAATTACGGTGGCTGCTAGCAAAAGTAGCAACCCTAAGGCTACTGCAATCGCCAGGAAGATAAGTATCGGGAGGTATTCCGATAACATCTCGTCCACAGATGGCTCCCTTTTAATTTCAGGTCGCTAAGCGCCCCAGTTTGGCTAAGTTGTGGTTTAACCCCAAACGCTGTCAGGGTCAACACGACTCGATCTTTTTTTACCTTAAACAACGTCTACCTGAAATGATAAAGCGTACATATTGTCCTACTCTAAAAAAAAGAAAAAAATTGATAAAAAATCTTTATTTTAATGATCTAACATACAAAAATAAGCAATTTTTTTCAAATATTGCTCTCGAAAACTTGTGGAGTTGCATCTACTGGTTGGCCCCATAGTCCAATCGCATAAGTAACTGTCATAGTGCCTTTGCAGTGTATCCTTAACCTTACCCAAAAACTTTCATCTTGAAGGGCTACACAATCATAAATTGATGCATCGATACCCATATTTCTCATATCGGTTGCATATAGGTCGGCATAATGCACTATTATAGCGCTTTCGTCCAAATAAGCTGTCTTAAAACCCAAACGCAGCATTAATAGAATACCAATTAAAGTGCAAATCCCAAAGCAATACCAAATACTCTTCAATTAAAATTACTCTTTTCTAGATTTTACTAGAGCTACTACGTTTTTTTAATCCGTATTAGCTTCGATTTCTTGGCAAATTATAGCAGCAACGAGCTTACAATCTTCAATTGAAAATGTTAATGGCAAACGCATGTCTAGTATTGAATTAATAATTTTATCTGATTTGGCCATTTGCTGAGTAGGGATATATCTCCAGCTATCATATTTTGAAGTAAAGCCTTTTGGCTCATTTTGACCAAACCATTTAAGTTCAACTCCCCTATTTCGACAACTTTCGACGATTGATTGAATTTCAAAGTAAGAACAATTGCTGAGCAAAAATTGGAATGATGAACCGACAAAATCTTCTTTAGCCGGACGGTTTATTAAATGCAGACCTTTCACATCTTTTAAAATAGTCTCGATTGTCATGTATCTTTCGTTCCAACGAATTATCTTATCAGCAAGTTCCTTTAGCTGCGGCCGCAAGATTGCAGCCCTCAAATGATCCATCCGTCCCGATATGTTAGGTGTTTCATATTTTATACTATCGAAGTCAATTTTACTTGGCGCAGAAAGATGCTTATCGAACATCATGTAAGACCCTGATAAAGCAATGGACTTCGCCATTACTATGGGATCATTTGTGGTTAGAAATCCCCCTTCACCTGAATTAATATGTTTGTAGGTTTGTGTAGAGAAGCAACCTATTGTTCCATATGATCCAGTAGGCTTTTTATTCCAACCAGCACCCATTGTATGGGCACAATCCTCGATTACAATTATACCGTGTCGGTTGGTAATCTCTAAAAGTTTCTCCATATCGCATATGTGCCCTCGCATATGGCTTAACAAAAGAACCTCAGACTGCGAAGCCTTTGCTTCTAAATCGTCAAAATCAATTGTTAAATCTTCAGTAACTTCCACCAAAAGAGGAATAGCATTAATTGATGCAATTGCGCCAGGAACGGGAGCTAAAGTGAATGCATTTGTCAAAACCGTTTGGTTCGGCTTTACACCTACAGCGCGCAGAGCAGTAGCCAGAGCATACCCTCCAGACGCTACCGCTAGACAAAATTTTGAACCTATAATTTTCGCAAAATCAAGCTCGAGCAATGCAACCTCTCCTGCATCACCTTCCTTCAAATTATATCGATGCAGGCGACCAGTATTCAAAACTCTTGTAGCTGCATCTATCGCTTCTTGAGACAAAGGTTCTTGCTGTGTAAAGCTTCCCTTGAATATTTCCATAATTACATACCAAAAAAAACAGAGATATATGAGTTATAGAGGCTATTACCAAAAACAGAGCATTGTTAAAAGGATAATAGGCCCATTTAAAAATTAAATTTTTGATAAGAATGCACCGAATTAAATAAACCAATAAAAACTATAAATTTAATCCGAGCCACTTAATTAAGCAATTTTCAGAGAATGCTTTTAATCAATCCCCAAAATCTCCATTACAACTGCTGGAAGATCTAGGAAAGATTTGAGTACTGCATCAGGTTTGGAATGACTAAAATCAAAACCCTCGAAGCCAAAATCAACGATTATTATTGGTACCCCCACAGCCTTGGCAGTATTAAAGTCTGTCATAGTGTCACCAACCATCACAGACTGTTCCACAGTACCACCTGCACCCTTTACCGCTGCGATAAAGGGTGCAGGATGCGGTTTTTTAGAAGATAATGTATCTGAGCCAATTAACTCTTTAAAGAGATGTCTTGCCCCCAATCGCACCATTAACTCTTCAGCCAATACAGAAGGCTTGTTGGTGCAAATAGCAGAGTTTATGCCCAATAATTTTAGCTTACGAATGGCATCCAGTGCATATGGGAAAAATTCAGTATGCTTATCCAAGCACTTGGAATAAGCATTGAGAAGAATAGGATATTGTTGGTGAATAAAACGCTCATCATTCAGTCCAATTTTTTGACACCCTAATTCCAGCATTGCCCTGCCACCTCGCATTGCCACACCAGCATCGTTTTCGTTATCTAAAAGCTTTGGGTAGCCCAAACTGGCAAAACAAAAATTAGCTGCAGCTATCAAATCTGCGCTGGTGTCAGCAATAGTTCCATCTAGATCAAAAACAACAGTTTTCATATTTGAGCTCCAAGTATTTAAGAAATTATGCTCATCATAAAATGAAACATTCGGCAACTAATTTTGACATAAGTTAAGCTTGCAACAAATCGGCTATACGATAAAACAGTTTAAAACCTTAAGGACTTTCTATGGATACTGCAGTTATAGTTCTGGCCGCAGGCAAGGGAACTCGGATGAATTCTAATCGTCCTAAAGTGCTACACGAAGTAGGGAACTTTCCTCTTATTTCTCATTGTATTAAAACAGCACAAAGTATTAACCCTCAAAAAATATTAGCTGTTTTAGGCCACAGGCGGACGGAAATAAAAAACGTCTTAGAAAATTCAGACACATCAATCGAATTAGTAATTCAAGAAGAGCAACTAGGCACAGGCCATGCCGTCAGTATAGCGATCGAAGAATTAGCAGATTTTGATGGTAATGTAATTGTGCTATTTGGCGATACCCCATTCGTATCAGCAGAAACAATGAGAAAAATTGAGGCTAGAAGCAGGCAAGCTGACTTGGTAGTTCTTGGGTTTCACGCACCGGATCCTTCTGGTTACGGCAGGCTTATTACGAATGATAATGAACTTTTGAAAATAGTTGAACATAAGGATGCAAATGGTCAGGAATTAGCACTTAATTTATGTAACAGTGGAGTTATGGCAGGAAGCTCACTAGTTTTAAAAGAACTGTTGAAAGAGTTAGATAGAGATAACAAAAACAATGAACTATATCTCACCGATTGTGTTCAATTAGCTAAAGCTAAAGGGTTGAATTGTAGTTACCAAGTTTGCGAACCCAAAGAGGCACTTGGCATCAACTCGCTTCAACAACTAAGTCTTGCAGAAAAGAGATTTCAAGAGACTGCGCGCACTGAGGCCTTAGAAACTGGCATTCATCTCGTTGCACCAGAGACTGTTTTCTTTTCATTAGATACAGAAATAGGTCGAGATACAATTGTAGAGCCAAATGTAATATTTGGACCAGGCGTAAAAGTCGGTACGGGCTGTACGGTAAAAGCCTTCTCGTACCTTGAAAGATGCAATGTGTCTCACAATTGTAGCATTGGCCCCTATGCTAGATTGAGACCGGGAGTTGACCTCTCAGAAGGTGTAAAAATCGGCAACTTTGTAGAAATAAAAAACTCCAAAATTGCAGAAAATTCTAAGATAAACCATTTATCATACATAGGTGATACCGAAATTGGTGAGAATTCAAATATTGGCGCCGGCACAATCACTTGTAATTACGACGGGGCTAACAAGCACAAAACAGTAATTGGCAAAAACGTATTTATTGGTTCAAATACTATGCTGATTGCCCCGTTAACCGTTGGAAATAATTCAATGACAGGTAGTGGCTCTGTTATTACAAAAGATATACCAGCTGATAGTTTAGCCATCGCGCGCTCAGAGCAAAATAATAAAAACGGTGGTGCAAAGAAGCTTAAAGCACTCCTCCGAAACAAAAAAAATAAAACAAAATCCTGAGGTAAATAGATGTGTGGCATAATTGGAATTTTGGGCAAGCATGAAGCCGCACCGATCCTGGTCGAAGCATTAAAAAGACTCGAATATAGGGGTTACGATAGCTCTGGAATAGCCACAGTCGAAAGTGAAGGCTCCATCGATCGACGAAGGGCAGTTGGGAAACTGGTGGAACTACAGGACAAGCTTGTTTTTCAGCCACTGGAAGGAAAAGTGGGGATTGGACACACCAGATGGGCAACGCATGGAGAGCCGAACGAAAAAAATGCACATCCACATAATAGCGGTGCAGTTTCAGTCGTGCATAACGGGATAATCGAAAACTTTCTTGAACTTCGGCATGAATTAAGTTGTGACGGATATAAACCTGAAACAGACACAGACACTGAGACGATTGCCATGCTGTGTTCAAAGTTTATAGACGAAGGTCATGAACCAATCGTTGCAGCCCAAAAGACTTTATCAAAACTTTCTGGATCATTTGCAATCGCAATGCTTTTTGCCGGGCATGAAAACCTTATGATTGCGGCAAGATCTGGATCGCCTTTAGCAGTAGGATATGGAAAAAATGAAATGTACCTTGGCTCAGACGCCCTAGCACTGCTGCCAATGACCAAAAAAATTACTTATCTCGAAGAAGGTGACCTCGCAATATTAACTCGAGAGGGGGTCGATATATGTGATCATTTAGGGAATTTTGTATCTCGACCGATTAAATACCTGGATCAAAGCGCAAACTTTTACGATAAATCCGGCTTCAACCATTTTATGGAAAAAGAAATTTACGAACAACCGGTAGCTTTGGAAAAGGCAATAAAATCTTATATTTGCGACGAGAACGTTGGAGCAAAAATCAATCTGCTGACAGAGTTAAATTTTAAAGAAATTCCAAAAATAATTTTAATAGCTTGCGGGACTGCATACTATGCTTGTTACGTAGCAAAATATTGGATTGAAAAACTAGCTAAAATCCCAGTTGAAATTGATATTGCAAGCGAATTTCGCTACCGCGAGCCGCCAATAGAGAAAGGCACTGCCGCAATTTTTGTCAGTCAATCTGGAGAAACCGCAGATACACTAGCGGCATTACGCTATTGTGTTGGCAAAGCAAAAAACATTATTTCTATTGTAAATGTTTCTACAAGCTCCATTGCCAGAGAAAGTGATCAAGTTTTGGAAATTCACGCTGGCCCAGAAATTGGCGTAGCATCAACCAAAGCTTTCACATGCCAATTGGCAGTATTATTTTTGATGACCCTAAAAGCAGCACGAGACAGATCAGAAATTTCAGAAATTAATATTGCAAAAACAGTCAGCGATTTAAAAAGTCTACCATCAACTCTTAGTCAATACTTGGGGAGTACTAATTCCATACAAGATATCGCCTACAAGCTTTCTACGGCTAGCGATGTACTGTTTTTAGGGCGTGGTTTAATGTATCCAGTTGCTCTTGAGGGAGCATTAAAATTAAAAGAAATTAGTTATATTCATTCTGAGGGCTATGCTGCTGGAGAACTAAAGCATGGGCCAATTGCACTGATAGATGATAGCGTCCCAGTCATTATATTAGCCCCCTGCGACGAATTATTTGAAAAAAATATATCAAATATGCAGGAAGTTATTGCTCGAAAAGCGAATGTAATACTAATCTCGGATAAAGAAGGGCTGCAATCAGCTGGTTCAATGGTAAAAAATACTATCGAAATGCCACGCACCAACAAGCTACTAACGCCATTAATATACGCACTACCAATTCAATTACTTGCATATTTCTCAGCAGTATCTAAAGGTACAGATGTTGATCAACCGCGAAATTTGGCAAAATCCGTCACAGTTGAGTAAGTGCGAATTTGTAAAATTATAGACTTGTAGTTTCGCGAAATTAGTATAAGTAATCGAAATCTTTTTGTAATAAATATAAGCGCAGTCACTCGTGGTCGGGAACAAAAAGATGTAGCCCCCTTCCTATGAAACGCGCCATAGATAGATTGGAAACAGAAATGCCTCTATACGAGCATGTTTTTATTTCTCGACAAGACTTATCAAACACACAAGCAGAGGGTCTTGTTGAACACTTTGGAATAGTCCTCAAAGATAATGGTGGTACTGTAATCGACTCCGAGTACTGGGGATTGAAAACAATGGCCTATAAAATGAACAAAAATCGGAAAGGGCATTATGCCATGCTTAGAACGGACTCGCCCTCCGAAGCTGTTCAAGAAATGGAACGCCTAATGCGCCTTCATGAAGACGTAATGCGAGTTTTGACAATTAAAGTTGATAAGCATGATGAAGGTCCATCAGTTCAAATGCATAAACGAGATGATCGCGGTGAGAGACGCGAACAACGCGATTAAGGTTGGCAAGGAGTTTTCGAAATGACAAACAAACCATTTTTTCGTCGAAAGAAGGTATGCCCATTTTCAAGTGAGGATGCCCCAAAGATTGATTATAAAGACACTAAGTTATTGCAAAGGTACATATCAGAGCGAGGAAAAGTAGTTCCCTCTCGAATTACCGCCGTTTCTGCAAAAAAGCAGCGTGAACTTGCCCGCGCAATAAAACGTGCACGCTTTTTGGCACTTTTACCTTACGCCGTTAAGTAGTAGAGGAGATAGAAATTATGCAAGTTATTCTTCTAGAAAGAGTATCAAAATTGGGTCAGATGGGTGACGTGGTAGATGTCAAACCAGGGTATGCACGAAATTTTCTGCTACCTCAGGGTAAAGCTCAGACGGCATCAGAGACTAACATAACAGCTTTTGAAAAGCAAAAATCCCAACTTGAAACAAAGAATTTAGAAACAAAAAAAGAAGCAGACGCACTTCTAGGAAAACTGGACGGACAAACTTTTGTAGTAATCCGATCTGCATCTGACTCGGGAGCGCTTTACGGATCTGTTTCTCCACGGGATGCAGCAGAAGTTGCTACTTCCGCAGGCTTTTCAATTGACCGAAAACAAATTTCTTTAGTAAAACCTATCAAAGAATTAGGATTGCATGAAATGTCAGTTGTTTTGCATCCAGAGGTGACTGCCACCATAATACTAAATGTTGCCCGATCAACTGAAGAAGCTGATTTACAAGCATCAGGCAAATCCATACAAGACGTTGCTGCCGAAGCCGAAGCGGAAGCAGAGTTTGAGATAGCAGAACTGTTTGACGACATCGGAAGCGCAGCTCTTGATGAAGATAACGAAGACGATCAGGTGTCCGACGCACCAGTGGAAGGCTCAGAAGAAAGCTCATCTTAATCTTTATAAAAGTTTATGCATAAAACGGGCTCTTAAGGGCTCGTTTTTTTGTGTGTTGCCAAAACTTGCATTTTTCTTTTCGAATATTGCTATTTTAAAGTCCTTTTTGTAACAAAATTAACAAATTTCTTTAAATAATACTTTTACGAAGGCATTTCTTGTTGACCATCCTTTTTGTAATTCATATGGTCGCCGTTGCGACTGAGTTAGATTATATTATACAGCTTTAATATCTACTTAAAAATAGAGTGGGAGTTTCTTTATGACTGGCCATATGACTGGAGCCAAGATGGTAGTTCAAGCCCTAAAGGATCAAGGGGTTGATACTGTGTTTGGGTACCCTGGTGGAGCTGTGCTTCCGATATATGACGAAATTTTCCAACAGAATGAAATAAGGCATATACTTGTTCGGCATGAACAAGGAGCAGTCCATGCAGCGGAAGGATACGCAAGATCTACTGGACGACCAGGGGTGGTTTTAGTGACTTCAGGACCGGGTGCGACTAACGCTGTTACCGGATTAACAGACGCATTAATGGATTCTATTCCCTTAGTTGTTCTTACGGGGCAAGTACCTACGTTTATGATCGGATCAGACGCTTTTCAAGAAGCGGATACAGTTGGGATCACAAGGCCCTGCACCAAGCATAATTGGCTTGTCAAGGACACTGATAAGCTAGCGACGATTTTACATGAAGCTTTCCATGTTGCAAAGTCTGGGCGACCAGGCCCCGTTTTAGTTGATATTCCAAAGGATGTTCAATTTGCATCTGGGAATTATGTTTCAGGAAAGAAAGTACCTGCTTCTCAATATAAGCCGAAATTAAAGGGTGACATTGAACTAATTACGAAGCTTGTTGAGGCAATTGAGCAGTCGGAAAAGCCAATTTTATACACCGGTGGCGGCGTAATTAATTCTGGCACAGCAGCAAGTCAGCTTCTGAGAGAATTAGTAAAAGGTACAAATTTCCCAATAACTTCTACATTAATGGGCCTGGGTTGCTATCCCGCTTCTGGTAATAACTGGCTTGGAATGCTTGGAATGCACGGGCTTTACGAAGCAAATATGGCCATGCACGATTGTGACCTAATGATTAATATAGGTGCTAGGTTTGATGATCGGATTACTGGTCGAATAGATGCGTTTAGCCCCACTTCTAAGAAGGCTCACATTGATATCGATCCATCGTCAATAAATAAAGTAATTCATGTCGATATTCCTATCATAGGTGATATTGCACATGTTTTAGATGATGTTTTAAATATGTGGAAAGCGCGAGGTCGAAAGACAAACTCTGCTGCTATTAACAAATGGTGGGCGCAAATAGACGAATGGAGATCTGTTAAATGCCTGAACTATAAAAATAGCAAAAAAACAATTAAACCGCAATTTGCACTTGAGCGTCTTGAGGAGCTAACTCGAAATAGATCGGACAGATACATTTGCACCGAGGTTGGCCAGCATCAAATGTGGGCTGCTCAATTCTTAGGTTTTGAGGAACCTAATCAATGGATGACTTCAGGTGGCCTTGGAACAATGGGTTACGGTTTTCCAGCTTCAATAGGGGTACAAATTGCTCATCCACATGCATTGGTTATTAATGTAGCTGGCGAAGCTAGTTGGTTGATGAATATGCAGGAGATGGGTACGGCCGTTCAATATAATTTGCCTGTTAAACAATTTATTTTGAATAACGAAAGATTAGGTATGGTTAGACAATGGCAAGAATTGCTGCACGGTGAAAGATACTCACACAGTTGGTCTGATGCTCTTCCTGATTTTGTTAAATTGGCAGATGCATTTGGTGCAAAAGGCATTATGGTGTCGGACCCAGCCGATTTAGATGATGCTATTCTAGAAATGCTTTCTTACGACGGCCCGGTACTGTTCGATTGTTTGGTTGAGAGACATGAAAATTGCTTTCCAATGATACCATCTGGAGAGCCACATAATAAAATGTTGCTAGGAGAGGCAGAAACCGGGGATGCCATAGGAAGCAGTGGTGCAGTGTTAGTTTGAATATTCACTTTGTAGGTTAGAAATGTCAGCATTAAAAATAAAAAAGGGATCAAGTAAGCACTCTGCTTATAATCTTAGGTCTAGTTTTAGCGACGAAATACAGACCCACACACTAGCAATATTAGTAGATAATGAGGCTGGCGTTCTTGCTAGGGTAATAGGGCTTTTTTCGGGCCGCGGGTATAATATAGATAGTCTCACTGTTGCAGAAGTTGATCATGAGGGACATCTAAGCCGAATTACTGTCGTAACTACGGGAACACCGCAGGTTATCGAGCAAATCAAAGCTCAACTTGGACGAATAGTACCTGTCCATGAAGTACATGATTTAACTGTTGATGGCCCCCACGTGGAGAGAGAACTTGCTCTCTTGAAGGTTGGCGGCAAAGGCGAAAAAAGAGTAGAAGCTTTGCGATTAGCTGATATTTTTAGAGCACACGCAGTAGATAGCACGCTAGATAGCTTTACTTTCCAAATTACCGGCACGCCAGAAAAGGTTGACGCATTCGCAGAATTGATGCGTCCACTCGGTCTTATAGAAATTGCAAGAACAGGTGTAGCAGCACTATCTCGCGGCTAACATCAAAATTACTTATCTTGTCGTTTTCATTTAACTCATTTGTCGTTTTGAGCTAGCCTCTAGTAGTATCTTTTTTTATTTAGATGAAAAAAGTGGGCCAAAAAATGGAAAAGACAGCTACACTAGATAAAGTTTGCTTGCCAATAGGCGAAGCAAATGGACTTCCAAATGAGCACTACACTAGTTCATCAGTTTTCCACGAAGAAAAAGATATTCTACTCTTTGATAAATGGAGTGGGTTGGCAGTTTCAGCGGAGGTTCCAAATATTGGAGACGTTGTACCTATTCATTTTCAGGGCACTCCCTTGTTTATTGTTCGTTCGAAAGAGAACAAAGTAAAAGTTTTTCAAAATACTTGCCGGCATCGTGGTATGATACTTATTGATAAAGCTAAATCCATAGAGGGGGCTATTCGGTGCCCCTATCATAGCTGGTGCTATTCAACAGACGGGAACCTTATAAGCACCCCTCATGTAGGAGGTCCAGGTCGAAATCTACATGAGGAGATTGATCGGTCTAAATTAGGCCTAACCGAAGTACGAAGCCATGTATGGATGGGGGTTATTTGGATAAATCTTTCGGGTAATGCACCGAAGTTTGAAGATAGTATGAAAGAATTAATGGATAGATGGGCAGACTTCGACAGACCTCTTTTTCATGGGGGCAAGGAAAGTTCATTTACGATTGAAATAGCCGCAAATTGGAAATTGGCAGTAGAAAATTATTGTGAAAGTTATCATTTACCGTGGGTTCACCCTGGCTTAAACAGCTACTCCAAACTAGAAGATCATTATCATATTGAGTACAAAAACAAATTTTCTGGACAAGGTACAAAAGTTTATCAGCAGCTTAAGGATAAAGATGGTAATGTTTTCCCTGATTTCTCTAATTTAGAAGCGAAATGGGATACTGCAGCTGAATATATTGCTGTTTATCCAAATGTTCTCCTCGGCGTCCACAGGGATCATGCCTTTGCAATCATTCTTATACCGGATAGCCCTGAAAAAACATATGAACACATTCACCTATTTTATTCTCAGGAAGACACGCCAGAACACTTACGCCTTAAAAATAGTAAGCAATGGAGGCTAGTTTTCGACGAGGATGTTCCTGTAGTTGAGGGTATGCAAAAAGGACGTCATGCGGTAAATTTTGATGGCGGTCGGTTTTCACCAGTAATGGACAATCCTACTCATTGTTTTCACTATTGGGTTGCTAATGAGGTCCAAAATGGACGCATTCGGAAATCCTGACGAGGATTTAGAGAAAAAAATTTTAGTTGCTCATCAGAATAATGATGGTCTTAAGTTAGCAGAATTATATGCAGAAGCAGCTTATAACTCACCCAATAAAAACAAAGCTTGTTTTTTTATGGTTAACGCATACACACTTGCTTTGGAGTATAAACACCCCAAAACGCAATCTTTCTTTCAGTTCCTTAAAAAACACGCTAGAGAAAACTAGCACTCTTTCAGGTTAAACATCTATTTTCGATATAAATAATTCTAGAAAAGGAAATTTCATTGAAGAAAAACCTTTTTTACAGTGCGCTTTTATTAGCGCTTGGGACATTAGTTGGTTGGGTGGCTTCTAAAACCTTGCTACCTCTTCCTTGGATGCTAGGCCCATTATTAGCATGTGCTATATGGTCAATTAATTTTGGAGAGAAAATAGCTCCTTCAAATTACGTATTTCCTCAAAAATTTCGAAATTATTTTGTAGCCATAATCGGCGTAATGATTGGATCACAGGTTACTCCTGATCTAATGGATCAATTCACCAAATACTTTCCAAGTATATTTGGTTTATTAATTTTTAGTTGGTGCGCCCATTTTATGAACTATAAAATTTTTATAAAATTTGGAAAATATGATCGAGCTACTGCATTTTTTTCGGCTGCGCCCGGTGGGCTAATGGAGAGTATCGCTATGTCTGAACAGTATGGAGGAAAAATAAAAGTCGTAACTCTTCAACAATTCTTGCGAATTATTTTTGTAATAATTCTAGTGCCAGTCATGATTTCAATTTGGTTTGGAGCTCCAGTCGGTAGTGCAGCTGGCTTTATACTGGAAAAAAATGAAATTATTTCGGTAATTGACTTATTTTATATCACGATTTTAATAATTTTTGGTCTCATCCTTGGATCTCAGCTCAGAATGCCTGCTGGTCACTTGTTGGGGCCTATGCTTTTAACAATTTTATTTACTTTAAGTACGAATATCAACATTCAGCTCCCAGACATACTGATCGTAGTTGCACAGGTAATTATCGGAACCAGCCTGGGTGCAAGATTTTTTGGGATGGATAAACGTGTTCTTTTTACCGCAGCTCGTCTGTCAGCATTATCAGTAATTACAATGCTTATCCTGGCATTCATTTTTATAATCATACTCCAAAACTTATCTGAATTAACAGCTGTAACACTTTTTATATCTTTTGCCCCAGGCGGCGTTACAGAAATGTCATTAATTGCACTATCGGTCGCATCAAGTCCAGCGTTAGTAAGCGCTCACCATATTTTTAGAATAATCACGACCGTCTCATTATTGGGGATTATTTACAATAGATGGATTAATAAACTTAGCTAGCAGTTTTAAAACAGCCGAATTAGGAAATTTTCATGACAGTTGGCCATAAATTTGTTTATCTTCAAGTAACAACCATTCTTCCATAATTTTATCCATTTTCAGCTTTCGTTCCGCTAACGCACTAGAGGCTTTATCAAATTTTTTTTGATCAGACTGATAAAGATCATCAATGGATAAGAATTCTTCTAACTTTTTAATCTCTAACTCAAGTCTCTCTATTTCTTCAGGAATTTCTGACAACCTATGCTGCTCTGTGAAAGATAAACCTGCACTTTTCTTATTTTCCTGCAAATTCATCGTATTTTTGGGCTTTCGAGATTTTACAGTTACATCTAATGAATTTTTATCATCCAAAAACTTATTTAAGTATGACTCGTAACCCCCTGTAAAATCTATAATTCTACCATTTCCTTCAAAAAACAAAACTCGTGTTGCAACCCGTTCAACGAAGTCTCTATCATGACTTATTAAAAGTATTGTGCCGTCGAACTCACATAGTAGCTCCTGAAGTAAATCCAGCGTCTCAATGTCTAAATCATTTGTTGGTTCGTCCAGTAGTAACAGATTGCTTGTTTTAGCCATAAGTTTTGCAAGAATTAACCTAGATTTTTCACCTCCTGAAAGAGAGCGTACCGGCGCCCTTAAAGTACTGGGATCGAACAAAAATTCTTTCAAATATCCAACCACGTGTCTCGGGACGCCTTTTACCAGAATCTGGTCAGATCTACCTGGCAGCGCAATATCAGGATCACCAGCTAAATTTTCCTGAAGACTAGCATCCACATCCAAGCTACCTTTATTTTGCTCAAAACTGGCAGTGATCCAATTTGTTCCTCGCTTAATAGTACCTTCATCAGGGGCTAAATCTCTAAATAGAATATTGAGAAGCGTAGTTTTTCCTACTCCATTGGCGCCAACCATCGCAATGCGCTCTCCACGGCTAATTGAGACACTGAATTTACTGCATATTTGCTTCCCACCAATATTTTTGCTTATACCTTGCGCCTCTAATATTTTCCGCCCAGAAGTCTCACCAGACTGAAAAGACATTTTTGCAGTAGCTTGCCTTTTTTCCTGCAAATCATACTTAACTTTGAGCTTTTTTAAAGCCTTCAATCTACCCTGATTTCTTTTGCGCCTCGCAGAAATACCTTCTACTGCCCAAACGGACTCTTCTTTTATGCGACGCCTGATTTTATGGTTGCGTGCATCTTCTTCAGCCCAAGTTTTGTCACGCCAATCTTCAAAATCAGCGAAACTTTTTTCATTTCGTCTGAGCAAACCTCTATCTAACCATAAGGTAGATTTAGACACAGACCGAAGAAATGCCCGATCGTGACTTATAATTACTACTCCACATGTTAAGTTTTTGAGTACAGTCTCAAGCCATTTTATACTTTCAACATCCAGGTGGTTCGTGGGTTCATCTAGCAGCATCAAATCCGGAGTTTCTGCTATTATCTTTGCTAATGCCGCTCGTCTTATTTCACCACCGGATGCAAGCTTTACCTCTTGTTGAAGATTTAGCTTCAGCCCAGTACTTATTGCCTCAATTTTATAACCTTGATTACTATTCAAACGGCTTGTTGCAAAATCCCCCAAAGTGGAAAAAACAGATAGGTCTGGATCCTGCTCCATTAGACTTATTTTTATTCCTTTTTGAACAGCTATAGTACCAGCGTCAGGAACAATTGCACCAGCAATCAGTTTGAGAAGAGTTGATTTGCCAGAGCCGTTTCTACCAACAAGACAACTTCGTTCCCTTTCAGTCAAAATCAAATCTATATTTTGGAATATGTCATACCCTCCAAAACCTAGACAAACTTCACGTAATTGGATTAAAGGCGCGCTCATAACAAATTGAGCTAGTTTAGAAAAATTAACAGGTCAAGGTTTGTTCATCAAAAAACGCTTCTTTTCATGTGGTATTTTACGCACCTCCAAGCCTGTAAAAACATGAAGCGTATTTAACTTGTAATCTATAACTGCATGGTCGCTTACCCATCCCCCCATTGAAAGATAAGCTCTCAAAAGAGGTGGCATTTTCAACATCGCTATTTTGAAATTTATATCAGGTCTAAGCGCTTTTGAGAATTTTAAAACGGATGGTGACTTAACACTGGGTAATAATTTTTTCGGACCCAAATAGCGTTCTCGAAGAATAGCAAAACAATCTATATATTTTCCATGATCAATTCCTTCAAATGAAGTACAACCAAATATGAAGCCAATTTTTCTTCTTTCAACGTAATGCGCCAAATAAGCCCAAACTAATCTCAATATGTCTGGATCCTTCAAAGAGAAATCCGTACATACCCGCCCCACCTCCATTAAGGGCTGATCAAAATTTTCTAAGGTTTTGATATCATAATGCGCTGCAGAATAACCAGTTTGAATCAAGGAACCAGGAGTATAATAGGTATATCTAAAGCATCCTACTACCCTCCGATGCTTCCTTTCACGAATAATTACGTGATTAAATTTTTTATCATATTCATCCCTATCAAGACCGCTCTCGTTTACCACACCAAAGGCTTTATATCTAAAAGCTTGAGCTTCTTCCAAATCAACCGCCTGTGAAGCTGGCTCCAAATCAAATTTGGGATGGTAGTAGTTCATAAATTTCTCTCATATTAAAGCGGACTGACAATGATGCTTGTAGAGATAAATCCAAATTTTGTTTATTGTAGTAAAGACTCGGCAGAAGGACCACCAACATTTTGGAATAGCCTGAAGAGAAATGACATATTTTTTAAACCAGATGGTGTAGTATGGTAGTCTAGTATAACGATTTTACCTTTATCAATTCCAAATTTCTGGATATTATCAAGTTTACCTTTATCGTCGAAACTTAAGACTAGAACTTGCCTATCTACGGGCTTCGAAGCCCGTATTGAATTCTTTAAAACTTTAGACTGAACGAAGTAAATGTTTCCATCACTTAAGATACCACCAATTGATGGAGTACCAAGCTTCTTGATAACAGTATTTTTGTCATCTTGCGATACTGAAACACTTGATAATTCTTCCTCACTGGGTATGTAACCATGCTTACGATACTGTTCGGAGCAACCCAAAATAAGAAATAGTACAGCAACACTTAAAATCTTTTTAAGACGTCCAATCATAAATTTAGCCTGACCTCATTAAAGTATAATATTATGCTCAATTACATTATGTTGATTATTTATTGCAATAAAGGAAGAAATTTATAAATGCCCAAAACCGAAATTTCGGACAAAATCATAAAATTTTCAAATTTAAATGCCACCAAAAGCAATAGTTTTCGTTGGCAAGGTGACGCAATTAATAACTCTAAGATCGCCGAGCAGCTTAGCTTAATCTCTATTGAAAAAATAGATTTTAGAGGAAAAATCAGCGCCCAAGGTAAAAATAAATGGCTACTAACAGGAAATCTGGGTGCTACGGCAATTCAAAAATGTGTAGTTACTCTTAAGGCAATTAAATGCCGGGTAGATGAAAAAATTAAACGTATTTATCTTCCCATAGAAGAAATACCCTCACTGGAAAAAGACGACGGGCGCGATATCGAACTCGAGTTAGATGAAAATTTAGAACCACTAACCAAGTCATTAGATTTATCCTTGATTACACAAGAAATACTTGCTCTATCACTGCCAGATTATCCACGATCTAACAACACCGAGTATGTGTCAATTTCACTTGGCGATGATGAAAAAATAACTGAGCGAGATAATCAACAAAACCCATTTGCGATATTGAGCACCCTGAAGAAAAATTAAATTCTCGAAGAAAGTCATAAAAATCAACTAAAATAACAAAATTTGGGTTGTATATCAGTGTCAAATAGATGTATTGCGCAGAGATGAATGTTAACACTGGGGGTAATCCCCTAATAATACTGAGATTTAGACATGGCTGTTCAGCAAAATAAAGTATCAAAGTCCAGACGAAATAATCGCAGAGCTCATGACGCTCTAATGGCCGGAAATCCTAATGAATGTCCAAATTGTGGTGAACTAAAACGCCCCCATCATATATGTGCATCTTGTGGCTTCTATGGAGACAAAGAAGTTGTATTGATGACTGAGGAAATTGACCTGGATGATGACGCAGCCTAATTCCTCGTAAAGGATGGCGATATGACCACGACTGTGAATAATAAGTCGGAGGTGGTGCAATCAGGCACAACTATAAGTATTGACGCAATGGGGGGCGATTTAGGGCCAGCTGCTATAGTAGCTGGCATTGTGCGTGTGGCCCAAAAAAACAAGAGAATACATTTCCTTCTGCATGGGCAGGAAGAACAACTGCGGAAATTAGTGGCTAAACGTCTATCTTTGAAAGGCCGAGTAACGATCATTGACAGCGTTGAAGTAATAAAAATGGAGGATAAGCCAAGCCATGTGGTAAGACATGGAAAGGCTACATCAATGTGGTCAGCAATTGACTCGGTGAGAGATGGCGATGCCAGTGTTTGTGTTTCTTGTGGCAATACCGGAGCTTTGATGGCGATAAGTATGGTAAGGCTGCGTAAACTTAATGGCGTAAACCGACCCGCTATTGCGATACTTTGGCCTTCTTCGAATCCCATGGGGTTCAATGTTATGTTGGACGTGGGCGCCGATGTTAGAGCTGATCCAAAAGATCTTCTACAATATGCTTTAATGGGCGTCTCATATGCTAGAAATGGACTGGGCATAGCAAAACCAAGGGTTGGGTTACTTAATGTTGGAACTGAAGAACATAAAGGCAGAAGTGAACTTAAAGAAGCTTATTCCAAAATCGAGCATTGCCAATTGGAAGCAAATTTTGTTTTTGAGGGGTTTGTCGAAGGTGGAGATATCCCAGGCTCAAAAGTCGATGTGATTGTAACTGATGGCTTCACTGGAAATGTCGCACTTAAAACTGCGGAAGGAACTGCAAGTTTAATTGGTTATTTACTACGAGAGGCCTTTAGATTTTCTCCCTTATCAAAGCTTGCAAGCATATTAGCTTTTACATCATTGAACAGATTTAAAATGAGGATCGACCCAAGAAGAGTCAACGGAGGAGTATTTCTTGGCTTAAATGGTACGGTTGTAAAATCTCATGGTTCAGCAGACGCTACTGGAATCGAGGCTGCAATTAAATTAGCATTCGAACTTTCCAAGAATGATTTTTTACAAAAGGTAGCCGCGCGGGTTGCATACGCAGGCGCAATGAATAACGATGTTTACGATGATTCAAATTAATAATCTGGATGATAAATGACAGTTCGCGCTATTATAACGGGATGTGGACACTATCTACCGAAACGGATCGTAGAAAATTCTGAATTTGAACGAACTTTAGATACATCCGACGAATGGATTTCTAGTCGCTCTGGAATTAAACGCAGGCACTTTGCAAACGAAGACGAGACAACCTCTGCGATGGCCACATTGGCGGCTAAAGAAGCATTAGAGGATGCTGGATTAGTTGCTGGAGATATAGATGCAATCATTCTAGCCACTTCAACTTCAGATCTCACTTTTCCATCGGCTGCTACTATGGTGCAGGCAAATTTAGGAATGACAAGGGGTTTTGCTTATGACGTTCAAGCTGTATGTGCGGGTTTTGTCTTTGCACTTGCAAACGCTAATGCGCTAATAATTTCAGGCCAAGCAAAAAAAGTATTGGTTATTGGTTCAGAGACATTTTCGAAATTAATGGACTGGGAGGATAGATCTACTTGCGTACTCTTTGGTGATGGTGCAGGCGCAGTTATTGTATCTGCAGATAATGGAATCGGAGATAAATCTGATCGTGGCATTTTAGCCTCCGACTTGAATTCTGATGGAACACTAAAAAATATTCTATATGTAGACGGAGGAGTATCTACACAATCTACCGGATATTTGAGGATGCACGGTAAGGAAGTATATAGACACGCAATTGAAAAATTAGCCACTACTGCTCAAAACTCAATGGAAACTGCAGGAGTTTCTGTTAGCGAAATTGACTGGATTGTTCCTCATCAGGCCAACATTAGAATTATTCATGGGACTGCAAAAAAAATGGGTATACCAAGAGAACGAATATTAACCACGGTGCAAGACCACGGCAATACCTCAGCTGCCTCGATTCCTCTCGCACTTTCAGTTTCAAAAATAAATGGGTTTATAAAGAAAAATGACTTAATTGTTACAGAAGCAATTGGAGGTGGGCTTGCTTGGGGATCATTAGTAATACGTTGGTAAACTGAAAAACGCAAAAAAATTAAAACTTTTCTTAACGTTGTCCCATTTAAGTTGACTTACTAAATTTGTGAGCACTACAATCGAGTAAAAATGGGGGAAGATTACATGACTGAGAAGACTTTAACACGAATGGATTTAAGTGAATCTGTTTTTAGAGAGGTCGGGCTATCTAGAAACGAATCAGCCGATTTAGTAGAAAGCGTACTTGAAAAAATAAGTGCATCACTTGTATCTGGTGAGCAAGTTAAGATTTCATCATTTGGAACATTCAGTATTCGCCAAAAAAATGCGCGAGTTGGTCGAAATCCTAAAACAGGCGAAGAAGCGCCTATACCTCCAAGAAGAGTTCTCACATTTAGGCCTTCTCATTTGATGAAAGACAGAGTGTCAGAAGGAAAATAAAAAGGGTCATTTTATAATTATGTCAAAATCTGAGAAAGCTTTTCGCAACATAAGTGAAGTTTCAGATTGGCTAAAAACCCCAACGCACGTACTAAGATTTTGGGAAAGTAAGTTCAGTCAGATTAAACCGACCAAAAGAGCTGGAGGACGGCGTTACTACCGCCCGAAGGATATGTTACTAATAGGCGGAATAAAGCAATTACTTCATATTGAAGGACATACCATAAAAGGCGCAAAACAAGTGTTGCGCGAAAAAGGTCTCAATTATGTAGTTGGACTTTCGAAACCAATAATTTCAGAAGAGTACGTGGAGGCTGGAAACCTAGAAAAAGCGGATGAAGAGGTCACTAAAACTAACGCAAAATCCCATGATGAAAAACACACGTCTTTAAAAACTCAAAAGACTAATAGTTCAAATCAAAAGGTACCCGATCAACCAGGACTTTTTGACTTTTTTGACACTGAAAACCCAAATAATGATAAAAACCCTAGTGATAAAATGAAGGACCCTGTGCTTTCTCCATCAGTTTTATTAAGTAGAATTGATGACTTAAATGCAGAACAAAGAAAAAATATAATACCCATTATGGGCGACCTGAGATATCTTATTTCATCATGGACTTAAAGGTAAACTTAGAAAATTTTTAACTTGCGTATAAAAAAAAAACGAGTAGTAAAAAAGTATGCGTCGGGCTATGGCGCAGCCTGGTAGCGCGTCCGTCTGGGGGACGGAAGGTCGCAGGTTCAAGTCCTGCTAGCCCGACCAGATAAATTTCAGTAATATTGAAAGTATTTTAAATGAGCGGAGTTCTCCCTAACCAAGAAATAGAGAAACTCGTTGAAATTGGCGCAATCACTTCAGATACGCCCTTAGAACCTGAGCAAATACAACCCGCGAGCCTAGACATGAGGTTAGGAGGTAAGGCATTTCGTATCAGAGCATCTTTTTTGCCAGGAAGGCATGAAAAAGTTAACGAGCGATTAAAATCGTTGAAAATGCACGAAATTGACCTGAGGAAAGGTTCAGTCCTTGAGAAGGGGTGTGTGTATTTGGTGCCGCTACTCGAAGAACTTAAATTACCAGCTGATATTCAAGCTGCAGCTAACGCTAAAAGCTCAACTGGACGTCTAGATTTACTAACAAGAGTAATTACGGACTCCGGTGAGGAATTTGATCGAGTTTCAAGTGGATACAACGGCAAGCTATACGCCGAAATATGCCCTCGCTCTTTTTCAGTATTGGTGCGAGAGGGTATGAAACTTAATCAGATTAGATTTAGAAATAAAAATACAACTTTAAATGATGACGATTTAAGGGCTCTCCACACGCATGAAAGCTTAGTGCCTGGAAATGCGATAATTGATGACGGCCTTGGATTTTCGGTAGATTTAAGACCATCAAAAGGTGATTTAGTAGGTTTTCGAGCAAAACCCCACACTGGAATAATTGATTTAGACTTAATTGATCACTACAACCCAGCAGAATTTTGGGATGAGATAAGAACTTTACGAGGTGAGATCATTTTAGACCCTGGCGCATTTTATATTTTAGTGAGTCGTGAAAGTGTGCATATACCTCCTAACTATGCTGCAGAGATGGCTCCATATATTTCTATGGTTGGAGAATTTAGGGTCCACTATGCAGGCTTTTTTGATCCGGGTTTCGGGCATAATGCAGCCGGAGGATCGGGCGCGCGGGGGGTATTAGAAGTTAGATGTCATGAAGCTCCATTTGTATTGGAGCACGGCCAGGTAGTAGGACGTTTGATATATGAAAAAATGTCGTACCAACCTACAAAGCTATATGGGCAAGGGGTAAAATCAAATTATCAAGGCCAAGGGCTAAAACTGTCAAAACATTTTAAGAAAAGTTACTGAAATTTTGGTTATTTATATCTATTCCGCAAAAAGTTCAGGCTGATCCGTATTATCTGACAAATCAGCATCTTCTTTATTCATGTCTGCGACACTATCTTTCATATTCGGTATAGTACTCTCAAGTAGACCAGCAGATTTCAGTTCCCTTAAGCCAGGCAAATCTTTCACACTCTCTAATCCAAAATGGTCTAAGAAATGTTGAGTAACAACAAACGTGATTGGCCTTCCCGGAGTCATTTTTCGTCTTCCAAACTTTATCCAATCCATCTCGAGCAATAAATCAACAGTGCCCTTTGAAACCCCTACCCCTCTAATCTCTTCAATTTCCAATCGGGTTACCGGCTGATGATAAGCAATTATAGCCAATGTTTCCACTGCTGCACGACTTAACTTGCGGGTTTCAACTGTCTCTTTTCTCATTAAAAAGCTAAGGTCGGCACTTGTGCGTATAGCCCAACCATCACCAACTTTTACTAAATTAACTCCGCGGGTTCTATAATGTAACTTCAATTCACTTAAAGCCGATTCTGGATCAGAGCCTTGCGGCATTCGACTTTTTAACTCATTAACTGTAACTGGTGCAGAGGACGCGAATAGGATCGCTTCTACCATACGAATCTGCTCAGGAACCGAAGGTGCTTCAAAAAGGTTAGCCTGGTCAACTTCACCAACTTTTCGCTTGTTCGAGGATTTATCTGTTTGGTCACTCATTCAGAATTCCTTTTTCTAAGTTCAATTTTAGCAAAGGTTTCTGATTGTCTCAGTTCAACTGAACCTGCTTTTACCAATTCAAGGGTCGCAGCAAATGTTGCAGCGGTGGCCGCCCTTACACGCTTGGGTTCATTCTGCCATTCCTCTGGCAAAAAGCTCATCAAATCATTCCATTCTCCAGAAAAACCAAGCATTTTTCGCATTCTCTCTAAAGCCGTCTCAATTGTGAAAACATTCTCTCTATCTGCAGTAAAAGGTCTAAAGTCATCGCGTGTACGGATCCTAGCATATCCTTGCATTAGATCGAGAAGGCTCAAGGTATAATTAATCGTACGCTTTTTTTCTAAATTCTCAGGAATACCTCTTGAAAAAAACTCTTTTCCTAATTGATTTCGAGCCATTAATTTAGAACCTGCATTTCTCATTGCTTGCAAGCGCTCTAACCTGAATGCAAGAATTGCGCTTAGTTCTTCACCAGTTGGCCCATCGTCGCTTGGATCTGTAGGAAGTAATAATCGCGATTTGAGAAATGCAAGCCATGCCGCCATCACAAGATAGTCTGCGGCCAATTCAATCCTTAATTCCTTTGCTTTTGCCACAAAATCTAAATACTGGCTAGCCAACTGAGAAATAGAAATTTTTAGTAAATCTACTTTTTGGGTACGTGATAGCGTGAGCAACATATCTAAAGGACCCTCAAAACCGTCTACATTTATGACCAAGTTTTCTGGGGAATTTTCTACAATATAATCATTTACTGGAAAAGATTCTAAGTTGGGTGTGTCACTCATACTCTACTCTTAAAGAACATGGCACAAAGCTGATCTTTAAGAGCAAAGATGTCAAGTAATAGCAGAACAAAATCCGCAAATTAAAAGTATTTTTAAGGAAATTTAATTAAATTACTTAGCAATTATGGGCACACAATTTTCCTGAGAAATGACTGCAGAACAAAAGCGGCTAGCATCATCAATATTAACAAAACCACCAAGTCGCAAACGATAAATCTCGTTACCATTCCTTTGGATACGTTCTACAAATTTAGGCCTGCCGTCTAAAATAACTGAAAGATTTTCGCTAAGCCTACCCCATTCTGCTAAAGCAAGTTGTTTGTTTTCAAATGAACCAAATTGCACTACAGCCAGCCCAGTTTTAACAGATCCAAGGGTCGGAAGAATAGAATTCTCACTATTCAGAGAAGTAGGTTTAATCCGTAACGAACCTGGTCGAGGCATAGGCTTTATTATATGAGACATAATGTTTCCCGAAATAACTTTGTTGCTCAATTGTTCGCTATTTGGCTTGAGAGCTATAGCAAGGGCAGCGGCGACCAATTCAGATTGATTATCAACAATAGTATAGTCGGTGCTTTCTATTGATGTCTTAATAGGTACTAGTGAAACTTCGTTTAAAAGCTCAGGTTCGACTGCTTGCAAATGGCCTTGGGCTCTTTTTCCAATCTGGCTATCTATTAACTTTTTTTGCTTCAAGGCCTGATGTATCGTTATATCGTCAGCGATTAACTTTGCAGTATAAGGAGCTAATTCTACTGCCTGCGGATTGGGAGGTAATTCTTGCGAGGCTATCTTAGATACAGCCAAATCAATATTTTCCGCTTCAATTCCCCCTGGGACTTCCGGAGCAACCCTGAGTGGACCTGGTTGCGCTGCAACAATAGGAATACCGTTTATATCCCGCGAAATTAAATTGTATGCCCAAAAACCTGCCCAAACTATCAAGTTTAGGCTAATTATCCCACCAAATATTGAAAAAAACGATAGTTTGTTGTTTTGGGTATCATTATTCGATACACCTTTTCTGCTGGCTGAATAAACCTGCTCAGTCATTATACCTCTCTTTGCCAGGTTATCCCGGCACCTTACCTCGTAACCGCAGAATTATCGTTTTTACATTTTTTCTGCTGGTTCTACACCTAGAATAGCAAGCCCTGAGGAAATAACAATAGAAACTGCACGTGCAAGCGCAATTTTGCTTTGAGTGATTGTTAAATCATCGGTATGCAGAAATCTAAGACTTTGATCATCACTGCCTTTACTCCAATGCGCATGTAACTGCGATGACAAATCAAATAGGTAAAAAGCAACTCTATGAGGTTCATATAAACGTGCCGCTACCTCAACAAGTCTAGGCCACTCAGCAATCTTTTTAATAAGACTCAATTCTGACGCATGCGTAAGGCTAGATAAATTTGCTTCTGAAAGTGCACGCTCAGCAATATCAATATTTA
Organism: Paracoccaceae bacterium; assembly: GCA_045564995.1. Lineage (GTDB taxonomy): Bacteria > Pseudomonadota > Alphaproteobacteria > Rhodobacterales > Rhodobacteraceae > Salinivivens. The sequence continues at coordinate 30,053 of JBJLGG010000023.1, forward strand.
ATTCCTCGGCCTTTCGAATAACAGACTTAATTCTTGCATGAGCATATTGAACATAAAAAACTGGATTTTCACGACTTTGCTCTAATACTTTTTGAAAATCAAAATCTAATGCAGCGTCATTCTTTCTAGTAAGCATAACAAATCGTGTTACATCTGGCCCTACCTGTTCTACGAGGTCTCTCAGCATTACAAAATTGCCAGCACGCTTTGACATTTTATAGGGCTCACCATTTTGATAAAGCTTTACAAGCTGGCATAATTTAATATCTAGAGGTACTTTACCATTAGAGAGAGCAGAAACTGCTGCCTTCATTCTTTTTACATAGCCACCATGATCTGCCCCAAATATATCTATTAGATGGTCAAAACCTCTGCTTAATTTGTCAAAGTGATAAGCTATATCCGGGGCAAAGTATGTCCAGCTACCATCAGACTTCAATACCGGCCGATCAACATCGTCACCATGCTCCGTGGACTTAAACAAGGTTTGCTCACGCGGCTCCCAATCATCTGTTTTTTTCCCTTTGGGAGGTTCTAAAACTCCCTTATAAATTAATCCATTATCTCTTAAACGACCCAAAGCAGCCTCTATTTGACCACTGCCATAAAGTGATTTTTCAGAGAAAAAAGTATCCATTTTTATACCTAGAAGATCTAAATCTGACCTTATTAAATCCATCATGGCATCAACCGCATAGTCCCTCAATTCTGGGAGCCACTCATCTTCAGACTTATTTAAGTAAGATTCCCCAACTTTTTCTTTAAGCCCTATTGCAATTGGTATTAAGTAATCTCCCGGATAAGTTCCATCTTCAAAGACTACCTTCCTACCGAATGCTTCCTGATACCTAAGGAAAATAGACCTTGCCAGAACATCCACTTGAGCACCACCATCATTAATGTAGTATTCTCGAGTTACTTCAAAACCAGAATATGAAAGAAGACTTGCTAGGGCGTCACCAAAAACCGCCCCTCTTGTATGGCCCACATGAAGTGGACCTGTAGGGTTTGCAGAAACGAACTCTACATTTACCTTTTTTGAAGATCCCATATTGGATCTGCCAAAGTTTTTTCCAGCCAGCAGCACGCCAGAAAGCAAATTATGCCAACAAACTTCACTCAAACTGATATTTATAAAGCCAGGACCTGCGATATCTACCGAAGAAATAATTTCTTCTTTAGCCAATGAATCGCTTATAATTTGAGCTAGTTCCCGCGGTCTGGTTTCAACTAATTTTGAAAGAACCATTGCAGCGTTAGTGGCCATATCGCCATGGCGAGTATCTTTAGGTGGCTCTACCGTAATATTTGAGAAATCTGTATCAGTGGGCAAAATACCTTGGCTTGATAGATTATTTAAAACCTCAATCAAAATTCCACGAACATGTGTAAATAAATTCATATTCTCTTAGATCCTTTAATGCAGTGGGTTTATCACTCTACTGAAAAAGTTCAATGCTCTACAACGCGTAAGTTCAATGTCAGAAATCCAGTTAATCGCAAGAAATTTTTATTTGCTTACCGAATAACTTTTCATACTGAGAAATTGCAAACCGATCTGTCATCCCTGCGACGTAGTCACAAACTAGGCTTACAATACTTGACTCGGAAGATACCGAAGCAAGATCTTCCTGCCATTTTTTAGGCATTAACTTTGGGTCATTGGTATAAGCAGCAAAAAGCTCTTTAACAATTAAAGTAACATTCTCTCGCATTTTTATAACACTCGGAGCCCTATACATACGTTCAAAAAGAAAACTTCTTACAACATCTAAATTTCTATCTAATTCATCAGAAAAACCTATAACTTTAAAACCGGCTTTTCTAAGATCATCCGAAGACTTAGGCGCTAGTTTAACAAAAGTCTGTTGTGCCTCTTTTAACACGTCATCAACCAACATACCCAAAAAATATCTTAGTGCCTCATGCTGCCTTCGATACTGATTAATTTTTGGATACTTTCTATCTACTTCTTGAAAACACTCACTCAACAACGGCAATGATGCTAACTCTTCTATACTAAAGAGCTCTGCCCGTAAGCCGTCATGCAAATCATGACTATTATATGCAATGTCGTCTGATATGGCTGCTACTTGAGCTTCAGCGCTAGCATGATCACACAAATTTAATTTATGTAACTTATCATAATCATTTATATAAGGCGCGACCTCCATCAAAAGAGGGCCGTTATGCTTCACGATACCCTCCAAGGTCTCCCAAGTTAGATTTAACCCATCAAACGCTGCATAGTGGCGCTCAATAAGTGTTACAATTTTCAATGTGTGTGCATTGTGATCAAAACCCGAATGTTCTGCCATAAGGCCATTTAGCGCTTCCTCTCCCGTATGCCCAAAAGGCGGATGGCCTAAATCATGTGCCAACGAAACTGCTTCGGTTAACTCCGAATTTAAACCTAATACAGCGGAAATAGTCCTAGCAACTTGTGCAACCTCAATTGTATGAGTTAACCTTGTTCTATAATAATCACTTTCGTGTTCAACAAATACCTGCGTTTTGTGTTTTAAACGGCGAAAAGCGCTACAATGAATAATTCTATCTCTGTCACGTTGAAAATTATCACGAAAACTACTTTCTTTTTCATTGTGTAATCTACCAAGGCTTTGGGCAGGATTTGATGCGTAGTTTGCCTGCACTTTTCTGAACCTTCCTTGTAAATTGGGTGATTAAGTCTTATACTATTTTGCATAACTAAACCATGTAGTAATGGAATTATATTAATGCATCTACCACCAAAAGTTACAAATAGAGCATTTAAACGGCTTAGTGAAATTAATGCGGCAAATGAGGGAAAAGCCCTAAGGATTGCAGTAGAAGGTGGCGGTTGTTCTGGATTTCAATACGAAATCAGTTTGAGCGATCCGACAGAAGAGGACCTGGTAATAGAGGGAGGTGGAGAAAAAGTAATAATTGACACGGCTTCACTTCCATTTTTAGAAAATGCGATTATTGATTATGCGGACGAGTTAATTGGCGCTAGATTTGTAATCGAGAATCCTAATGCTACAAGCTCCTGTGGTTGCGGAACTAGTTTTTCCATTTAAAGAAACAAACACGGTGAAAATTGCCAGCTTTAATATTAACGGAATAAAAGCAAGAACAAATGCTTTGATGACTTGGCTTAGAGAAGCTCAGCCAGACGTAGCTCTTTTGCAAGAAATAAAGTCGGTAAACGAAAATTTTCCATCTGATTTGTTTAAGGATCTAGGGTATAACGTGGCAGTTAATGGGCAAAAGTCATTTAACGGCGTGGCTATACTCTCTAAATTGCCAATTGAAGACATCGTGACCCGTTTACCGGGCGATAGCGAAGATGATCAAGCACGATGGTTAGAAGTAACTATTGTCGGCAACCAGGCAATTCGTATGTGTAATTTGTACCTTCCAAATGGAAACCCTGCTCCTGGGCCTAAATACGACTATAAATTATCTTGGATGCGGAGACTTCACGAAAAAGCAAAAGAGCTGATAGATAGTGAGATCCCAGCATTTATGGCTGGCGATTACAACATCATTCCGCAGGCTGAAGATGCAGCAAACATCGGCGCGTGGGAACAAGACGCCCTTTTTTTACCAGAAAGCCGAACTGAATTCAGAAAAATTCTTAATTTAGGTTTTACAGATGCTTTTCGTGCAAAACATAATTGTTCGGGACACTATAGCTTCTGGGATTATCAAGCCGGCGCTTGGGATCGTGATGATGGAATAAGAATAGATCATTTTTTACTTACTCCTCAATGTGCAGATTTATTAAAAAACTGCCAAATTGACAAACATATCAGATCTAGGGAAAAACCGTCCGATCATGTTCCAATCTGGATCGAATTAGATGTTTAATCTAGTCAATTAATTTATTTGCACGTCGAAGTTTATTCTAATTTGTGACGTTGTGATCATAAATCCAATCAAATCTTTTAACTAGTAAATGCGGTAAGAATTTTGTGAGGACCCTTAAAAAAAAGTGGAGGACCAGTCTGGATATTACATTTGATAAATGAAACGTCCGTGCATTTTTTGCTGATGCACTTATAATACGTTGAACTCGCGGCAATCGTTCCCTTTGAAATTCATTAAAGGCAAATGACAATTTTGGGAATTTGGAAATTTTAGAGGCTATCACAAAGCTATCTTCAATTGCCATCGCAGCACCCTGCGCCAGAAAGGGTAACGTGGGATGAGCAGCGTCTCCAACTAAAATCACTCGATCATTATACCATTTCTTTTTCACAGGGTATCTAAACAAACCCCATTTATAAACACTTTCTATGGAAGCTATAATTTTAGAAGCTTCACCAGAGAAATCTTTAAAGCTTTCTTTTACTACTTTTGGATCTTCAGGATGCTTCCAACCATCTGGTTGCCACTCATTTTGCTCCTTAATCAGTACTAAATTCAGCTGACTTCCATCATTAATTGGATAGCTTACAAGGTGTCTTTTGGGAGCAAGTGTAACATGGGAGAAATCATCTTGGTTGATTGAATTTGGCACAATTGATCTCCAAGCTATTTGACGAGTAAAGATAGGTGTTTCTTCATCAATCACGGCTTTCCGTACATTAGAGTGTAATCCATCTGCCCCAATTATGATGTCGGCAGAATATACATTCCCATCTGAGAATATAACTTCACCATTCTTTATTTTTTCTAATTTTTTATCGAAATGAACGGGAATCTTCGATTTTTTACAAGCCGCATACAAAATATTGACAAGGTCCGCCCGGTGGCAAAAGAGAAACGCGGCATCTTGTTTGAATTTCATATAATCGAATAGTGCAAGCTGAGAATTTGATTTATAATCAAAAACCCTAACACCCTTACAACGCCTTGAAAGAGCTGAAACCTCGTCGATAAGCCCTATACAGGAAAATACTCTATTAGCATTAGGGCTTAGTTGTATTCCGGCTCCAGCCGTTGTGACCTCATTGGACCTCTCGTAAACACATGCATTTATACCAAAGTGCTTTAAACAAAGAGCAGTTGTAAGACCGCCTATCCCCGCCCCAACAACGACAATTTGTTTCGAATTTTTAAGCATACGAAGACTAGCACATGCTTCACGACCTATTTCTAGTCGTCTCTATGAACTTTTTCCCTTCGTTCATGTCGTTCTTGCGCCTCTAGGGTCATAGTTGCGATTGGTCGTGCATCAAGCCGTCTCAATGAGATTGGTTCACCTGTCATTTCACAGTAGCCATATTCGCCTTCATCTATTCTACGGAGTGCCGCATCAATTTTAGAAACTAGTTTTCTTTGTCTATCGCGAGTTCGTAACTCGAGCGCTCTGTCAGTTTCCTCGCTAGCTCGGTCAGCTATATCTGGAATATTGCGCGTGTTATCCTGCAGGCCTTCAATTGTTTCCCTAGAATCTGACATAAGATCGGTCTTCCAGGTAACAAGTTTACGTTTGAAATATTGTAATTGACGATCATTCATAAAAGGTTCGCCCTCAACTGGACGATAATCTTCAGAAAAAACGTTATCCTGTTTCATGCTTTGTCCCCCAAGCAGTTTATAAAACCAAAATTTTACCAATAACTAATAAGGTAAATAAACCTATCCTTGGGCAGATAAACCAATTGAAGTAAAATGTCACTACTCAAAGATGAACATTGAACGATTTTTATTTATATGCGAAATGTCTCGTTGTTCTATCAAAAGATATTTTCATTAGAAAGCGACCCAAATGAAATTTAACGGCACTCAGAATTATGTTGCAACGGAAGATTTAAAAATAGCTGTAAACGCAGCGGTTACTTTAGAAAGACCTCTGCTTGTCAAAGGTGAGCCCGGAACCGGAAAAACTGAGCTTGCAAAGCAAGTTGCAAATTCTCTTGGTCTGCAGCTTTATGAATGGAACATCAAATCAACGACAAAGGCGCAACAAGGATTGTATGAATACGATGCAGTTTCACGCCTGAGAGATAGCCAACTTGGCGATAAAAAAGTCGAAGAAGTTAAAAACTACATCAAAAAAGGTAAACTATGGCAAGCTTTTGAGTCAGATGAAAAGGTTGTTTTACTGATTGACGAGGTTGATAAAGCAGATATCGAGTTCCCGAATGATTTGTTGCAAGAATTAGACAAAATGGCTTTCCACGTTTACGAAACGGGCGAAAATGTAACAGCAAAAAAACGACCAGTGGTAATTATAACCTCAAACAACGAAAAAGAACTACCTGATGCATTCTTGAGACGCTGCTTTTTTCATTATATTCGGTTTCCTGACCAAGAAACTTTAGAAAAAATAGTGAGGGTTCACTATCCAAATATAAAGCAAAACCTTTTATCCACGGCACTGGCGCAATTTTTTGAATTACGTGAGCAACCCGGACTAAAAAAGAAACCATCAACTTCAGAAGCTTTAGATTGGTTAAAATTATTATTAGCAGAAGATCTGAGTGTAACAGATTTAACTAAGGACGGAAAAAACTCTTTACCGCAATTACATGGGGCACTGTTAAAAAATGAACAAGACGTACAACTTTTTGAACGCCTTGCGTTTATGGCACGAAGCCAAAGTTGATTTTACTATCGTTAAGTTCAAACCTTAAATATAAACCACGCAACAACTAACCTTTCATGGCAAATGATGAAAAATAATTGGTGGAGACAATCATGTACCTAGTTTTTGGTATTCTTGGAGGAATTTGGGGCGCTAGACTAGCAAAAAAGCGCGGCGGTAAAAGACTTGATATTATTCAATATTCTGTAGGCTACTTTCTATTTTATGCAATAATAGGTGTGATAATCACTGTGATTTTGGACAGAACTATTCTTTAAAATATGTTTATTAAATTTTTTGAAAATTTACGACAGTATAAAGTACCAGTTAGCTTACGAGAGTACTTAACATTTCTTGAGTCTGTATCTCTCGATATGTGTACCTACGACATTGACCACTTTTATTTTCTCGGGCGCATTATAATGGTTAAGGACGAAAGGCACTTAGATAAATTTGACAGGGCATTTTCAAAAACCTTTGAAGGAATAGAAAGTTTATCAATTGGGGATCTAATAGAATCCCTAGAGGTACCTGACTCATGGTTAAAAAAACTTACCGAGAGGGTTTTTGACAAAAGTGATTTAGAAAAAATTGAAGCGCTTGGCGGTTTCGAAAAGTTGATGGAAACTCTTAAAAAACGCCTGCGAGAACAAGAGAAACGCCACCAAGGAGGCAGTAAATGGATTGGTACAGCAGGAACCTCTCCTTTCGGCGCTTATGGATACAATCCAGAGGGAGTAAGAATTGGGCAAGATCGTAGTAGGCATCAGCGTGCAGTTAAAGTTTGGGACAAGCGTGAGTTTAAAAATTTAGATGACACAGTAGAGCTTGGGACACGAAATATAAAAGTGGCGATGAAACGTCTACGACAATGGGTAAGAGATGGTGCTGAAGACGAATTGGATCTCGATGGAACAATTCGATCGACAGCTGAAAAAGGTTATTTAGACGTAAAAACTCAACCAGAAAGGCGTAATGCCGTAAAACTGCTTCTTTTTCTAGATGTTGGCGGATCAATGGATCCATACATTAGATTAGTTGAGGAACTCTTTTCGGCCGCTCGTGCAGAGTTTAAAAACCTTCAACATTATTACTTTCACAATTGTTTGTATGAGGGTGTCTGGAAAGACAACTCAAGGCGTTGGGAAAAAAAAGTAAACACTTGGGAGATTTTAAATACTTATGGTTCTGATTATAAATGTATATTTGTTGGCGATGCATCGATGTCACCGTATGAAATCTTATACCGAGGAGGTGCAAACGAGTATTGGAACGAAGAAGCAGGGTCAGTTTGGCTCGAGCGAGCGAGAGCACAATGGCCATCCAATATTTGGATTAACCCTCTACCCAAATCACAGTGGCAGTATACGCAATCAGTTTCAATTATAAACGAGATTTTCCAATCGAGGATGTTCCCGCTAAATTTAAGGGGAATAGACGAAGGTATGAAAACACTACGTTATTAAGTTGAAAAATGGCGATCAAAGCACCATATAATTTTGAATGATAAAGATTATCCCCATTATATTGCCTTTAGTCTATGGTTTGGCGATGTTTCGATTATCCGCCTGGAGATTAAACCGTACCCTAAAAAATCAATCCAGCTTGCTGGCAGATAAACAACTTCTGGAACCAATCCAACGTTTAGCTGATGCACTTGATTTAGAAAGTATATCTGTAAACATATATGAAATTGAACCAATAAATGGATTAGCAGCGCCCGATGGAAAAATTTTTATTACAAGAGGTTTTTATAATAAATTTACATCTGGTGAGATAACTAGGAGTGAATTGGCATCTGTCATTGCACACGAATTAGGTCATGTTGCATTAGGCCACTCACGGCGACGCATGATAGATTTTTCGGGTCAAAATGCTCTTAGAATGGCCTTGGGAAGCATCTTCTCAAGAATTATACCCGGATTAGGCGGCATTATAGCCAACTTTCTTTCAAACCTCTTGATGGCGCGTTTGTCCAGAACCGATGAGTTTGAGGCGGATGAATACGCATCTGCCTTGATGATTAAATCCGGTATAGGAGTTGAGCATCAAATCTCAATGTTTGAGAAATTGGAAAAGCTAAGTGGAAATAACGCAAACTTACAGCCAGCTTGGCTACTAAGTCATCCAAAAACAAAAAAACGGATCGAGAAAATCCAGGAAAATTTATTAAAGTGGAATGCGAACCAATAAAACCTTTGATTGAAATTACTGGTGCCTCATAAGTTTTTGTAGGCTTCGATACGAGATAGTAGCATTTGAGTAGAACCATCCTTTGAAACCTTACTTTTTTCACCAGTGATAATTTCAGTAAGTTCCTCCGCCAAAACTTTGCCTAACTCAACACCCCATTGATCAAAGCTATTAATTCCGAGAATAATCCCTTCAACAAAAACTCGATGTTCATATAAAGCGATGATTTTTCCAAGGATTGATGGACTGAGTTTTGAATAAACCAAGGTAGTAGAGGGACGGTTTCCTGGAAATACTCTATGCGCTGCAATAGACTCAATGTCTGTTCTTTTTTCCTGGCACAGTTTTAATCTTTCAATAACTTCAGCCATAGAAAGTCCAAGCATCAAGGCCTCAGACTGGGCAAAGCAATTTGCGACTAAAATATCGTGGTGATCAGTCAAATAGCTTTCTTCACATGCTGCACCCACCATAAATTCGCACGGAATAATTCTTGTACCCTGATGAATTAACTGAAAAAAAGCATGTTGACCGTTCGTACCAGGTTCACCCCAAACAATAGGGCCCGTGTCATAAGTCAATTTTTTGCCATCTATGGAGACGTTTTTGCCATTACTTTCCATCTCTAACTGCTGTAAATAAGCAGGTAGTTTTGATAACCTCTGTTCATATGGCAAAACTGCTCGAGTATGGTAGCCACAAATTTGATTATGCCAAATGCCCACTAAAGCAAGCATAATTGGCATATTTGTCTCCATAGGAGCTTCTTGGAAGTGCTGATCCATTTCAAAGGCCCCTTGGAGAAATTCATCAAAGTTCTTTTCCCCTATTGCGATCATGAGTGACAATCCAATAGGACCCCAAACCGAATATCTTCCTCCAACCCAGTCAGCAAAATCAAAAACACGCTCCTCCGGGATACCAAAAGCATTAGTATTACTTAATGAATTTGAGACTGCAACGAACTGATTAGTGGGATTAACAACTTCGCACGTCATCCAATCCAAAGCTGCGCGCGCATTTGTCATAGTCTCAGTTGTTGTGAAAGTTTTTGAGGCAACAATGATTAAGGTTGTTTTGGGATCAAGATGTTTCAAAATGTCATGTATCTGAGCACCATCAACGTTGGAAACAAAATGACATTTAGGTCCTGTATGAAAAGCAGCTAATGCAGATGTAGCCATAAACGGCCCCAAATCTGACCCACCAATGCCTATATTAACTACATCAGTAATATTACCACCTAACCCTTTAAACTCTCCATCTCGAATACTTTTTGTAAATGCTCGCATTTTTGCCAGAGTATCAGAAATTTTTGGCATGACGTTTTCACCATCAGAAAAAATCTTTGAACCGGATTTATTGCGCAAAGCTACGTGAAGCACGGATCTATCTTCCGTTTTATTTATCTTTTCTCCAGAAAACATTGCACTTCTCAATTGCTCAACTGCTTTTAGTTTTGCCAATTGTAAAAGTTCTGCACGACATTCCTTATCAATTTGGGTCTTTGAGTAATCAAAAAAAAGATCTCCGAGATCTATCGAAAACTCTACTGCCCTATTTGGATCATCAAATAGAGATATTATCGAGCGAGAGCTCTTTGCTTCCCAGTGTCTTTTTAATTTAGTAAACATATTTTTCTCTAAAATTACTAATTTCCTACTCAGCCCAGTGGACTAGTGCACCGTCCAACACGCCAAGCACTGGTGCAGATAACGGATCAAGAGACAGCGCTTCATCATAAACTCTTTTTTTTTCAAGGCCGAAAAAAACTAAATGTTTTGTTTGCGAAGAATTCAGAACTCTGGCAGTCAAGGAAATCCTACGCTCGGATATGCCTGGCGCCGATACTGCAACCAAATTTGGAGCGTCTATACTTAAAGCAAGCTTCAAATTACTCGACCCTGGAAATAGAGATGCCGTGTGCATATCTGCCCCCATACCCAGAAGCGCAACCGATAAAGGAAGGCAAGCATCAAGATTTTTATTGATATGCAGAATACCCTCCTCCGGAGTATCAAAATCGGCATACATATGAACAAATGTTGCCTTTGATGCCTCATTTTTAAAGAGCGTCTCCTTTATTAATCTAGTGTTTGAGCGTTCGTGGGAATACGGGACCCACCTTTCATCTCCGAGAACAACTTGCACCCTTTTCCAGTCCAATTTATATTCTGAAAGTTTTTTTAATATTGGTCCCGGTGTTGAGCCTCCTGGCACCGCAAATGTGACACTCTGGCTACTATCTAGCGCATTCGTTAAGTCATTTGATATTTTCGATGCGACTTTCTCAATTAATTCGTCTCTATCGTTATATTTTATTACATTATTCATGATATTTCACGCCATTTTCGTCCGTCCTTGTGCATAAGCATCAAAGAATCTTCAGGACCAGAGCTACCAGGCTCATATTTTTCTGGTGTAGAACCTTTTCTTATCCATTGATCAATAACCGGATCTGTCCATGACCATGCAGCCTCCACCTCATCACCACGCATGAAAAGAGTTTGGTTACCCCGAATGACATCCATGATAAGCCTCTCGTATGCATCTGGAACAGCATCAACTTCAGGACCTAGAGCCTCAGCAAAAGTCATATCTAACGGGACATCGATTAGTCGCATGCCACCAGGCCCAGGCTCTTTAATCGTAAGGTCCATCGTCATCCCTTCATCGGGCTGCAAACGAATAACTAGTGCATTTCTATGGCTCCCCGCATCTGGACCAAAAATTGAATGGGGCGTTTCTTTGAAAACCACTGCTATTTCAGAACACCGTGCTTTTAGCTTCTTACCAGTTCTTAGATAAAATGGAGTACCTGCCCAACGCCAATTGCTAATCTGAACTTTAAGAGCAATAAAACTTTCTGTTTTCGAACTGGGATTGTCTACCGCCTCAAGATAGCTTTTGTCTGAGCCACTATTACTATATTGCCCGCGGACGATATCACTTGAACTTATTGGGTCTAGCGCACGAATGACTTTTAATTTTTCATCGCGAACTGCATCTGGAGAAAACTTAGCAGGAGGTTCCATCGCAATCAAACAGAGTAATTGCATAAGATGATTTTGAATCATATCCCGCATGGCGCCAGCCTGATCATAGTAACTGCCACGCCCCTCCACACCAACGGACTCAGCAACTGTTACTTGAATATGATCGATGTATTGAGAATTCCAGAGCGGCTCGAATAACATATTACCAAAACGAACAGCCATGAGATTTTGGACCGTTTCTTTGCCAAGATAGTGATCGATTCGATAAATTTGGTCTTCACTGAAATGTTCTTTCAGCACTGCGTTTAAGGCTTGCGCCGAATTTAAATCTCTCCCAAAGGGTTTTTCTAAAACGATGCGTGAACTTTGAGACGCAATAGAGTATTGATGCAGCTTTTCAGCCAACTGTCCAAACAAAGATGGTGAGACAGAAAAATAAAAGGCCTGTATTGCGTTTTTTCGAACTTTATCAGCTAAATCTGACCATCCAAAGTCACCCTGAGCATCTATTTGAACGTACTTGATTTTTTTTATGAAAATTTCGAGTTCAGCTGAAGCCACAAGTTCTGGCTCAAATTCCTTTAAAGCAGATAAAACTAAATCTTGGTAACTTTTGGTATCTAGCTCTGACCTTGCAACCCCTATTACGAAAGCGTCATTAGGCATTTGCCCCGCAACAAATCTTCTAAAAAGACTTGGCAGAATTTTTCGTTTTGCAAGGTCACCAGTTCCACCGAAAACCACTAAATCAAAGGCTTGAACCGGGATCACGCGCGAGACCATTTTTAACTCCTACAAATTATGCCCGAGAGCATATTAAACCACCCGAGCTCAAATAACACCCCATAGATAGGCAAAGCTTATGTTAGCGCTAACTTATTGTTGACTATTACTGAAAAAGTATTTTGTCCATAGAAACTCTTTAATTATCAAATAAAAGAGTTTTGAAGTAAAAAAGTAGATATTTTACCGAAGTATCTTTCACTCAGCCAATCACCCAGTTATAAGGCATCGTAAAGCTAGTGATGGGATAATTTATGGTTTTTCGACCTAAGTCAGATTTTCTAAATATTATGATATCGCGTGGATTTATTTCGGACTGCACCGACTATGACGGCTTGGATAATCTTTTAATCTCCGAAGTTTGTCCGGGCTATATAGGGTTTGATGCTACCGCAAAATCTTTGCATGTTGGCAGCCTGATGCAAATTATGATGCTACGCTGGCTGCAAAAAACTGGTGGAAAGCCCATTACGCTAATGGGTGGGGGCACCACAAAGGTTGGAGACCCGAGTTTTAGAGCAGACGAACGCCCTTTATTAAGCAATAAACAAATTGAGGAAAACATTTCAGGTATTAAGGGAGTTTTTTCAAACTATCTTGATTTTGGAGAAAAACCTTCTGATGCTTTAATGATAAATAATGCGGAATGGCTTGATGAGTTGAATTATATTCAGTTCCTTCGTGAAATAGGTGGTCATTTTTCAGTGAACCGTATGCTCTCGTTTGAGAGCGTTAAATCCCGATTAGACCGCGAGCAGTCTCTTTCATTTCTTGAATTTAACTATATGATTTTGCAGGCTTATGACTTTTATGAATTGAACCAAAGATACGGATGCAAACTTCAAATGGGCGGTTCCGATCAAATGGGAAACATAATAAATGGCATGGAATTATCACGACGTAAAGCGAATGCAAAAGTATTTGGGCTTACATCTCCACTGCTTACTACTTCAGATGGGAAAAAGATGGGAAAATCTCAAAACGGGGCAGTCTGGCTTAATAAAGAAATGCTATCACCTTTTGATTTTTGGCAATTTTGGCGAAACACTTCGGATGCAGATGTAGGAAAGTTCTTAAAACTTTACACGGAAATTGACCTTGATGAATGTGAAAAACTAGGATCTTTAGAGGGCGCCGAAATTAATGAAGCCAAGTCTATTTTGGCAAATCAGGTAACCACTTTATGTCATGGTGGGAAAATAGCTTCAGATGTAGAGAATACAGCAAAAGAAGTTTTTGAAAAAGGTGGTGTTGGAAGTGATCTACCATCTTACAGTGTCACATTGGGCGAAGTTAAAACTGGGTTATCCGTAGCTCAGTTATTGACAAAAACTGGACTTACCAAATCGGGCAAAGAAGCCAAGCGCTTAATTTCAGAAAAGGGCGCACGACTAAATGGAGTTTTAATCACCGATATAAGCCAAATTGTAAATGTTGATGACTTTAATGAACGACTGAAGCTGAGTGCCGGTAAAAAGAGACATGCGATCGTGGATCTTCAAAAATAATATGATCGAAAATAAAATAATATGATCGCAAATAATTGAAAGCGCTTATTGCTTTTGTCTAACTTGCTCCATAAAATCTGGGCGGCCTAGTACTGACCCGTTAGAACCTAAACCCAACTTTATGTCGTCTATGACATCCATTCCTGCGACTACTTTACCCACTACTGTATACTGACCATTCAGAAAATACCCTTCTTTAAACATAATGAAAAACTGACTGTTCGCACTGTTAGGGTTCTGGGCTCGCGCCATGCCAACAATACCTCTATCGAACGGTATATTTGAAAATTCTGCAGGCAAATCAGGCATATCAGATCCACCGCGCCCCGCCAGTGAAAAGTCTCCCTCAACTTTACCAAATTGAACATCGCCAGTTTGAGCCATAAAGCCCTCAATCACACGGTGAAAAGCTATACCATCATATTTTCCTTTAGAGGCTAGTTCTACTATTCTTTCAACATGCAACGGTGCAACGTCTTCAAACAAGTCAATGACAACAAACCCATTAGCACCCTCGCCTTTTATGCTAATTTCAAGTTTAGCCGCAAATGCGAAGGTTGCCGAAACCATCAAAATTAAAAGAGACAGAAATAATCTATGCATCAGCAGCTACCCTGACTGATATCATTTTATCTGGTGATGCCGGCGGCTCACCTCTTTCAAGTCCGTCAACGAACTCCATGCCGGATATAACCCGTCCATAGACCGTGTATTGGCGGTTTAAAAAGTGGTTATCAGCAAAATTTATAAAAAACTGGCTGTTTGCACTATCTGGGCTCGAGCTTCTGGCTGCACCAAGAGTACCCCGATCATGAGGAATACCAGAAAACTCTGCCTTAACATCAGAAAATTCTGAACCCCCGCGGCCTGCCATTCTTATATCGAAATTCGACTCCATGTTTCCATATTGCACATCTCCAGTTTGGGCCATAAAACCCTCTATGACTCTGTGAAAACAAACATTGTCATAAAGTCCGGACCTAACAAGGCTTTTCATCCTCTCACAGTGAAGTGGTGCAATATCAGGCAATAGCTCTATAACAACAGCCCCACCTTTTACTTCCATGATAATTGTATTCTCTGGGTCTTTAATATTGTCCATTAACGGCTCCTGTATAATAGTACACGATACCTATGATGAAATTATTTTATTAACAAGGTATTGGATTGAATAATTGATAGATATTAAGGCATAAGGGCCCAAGTTTGAATTTAGGGGACTAAAAATGGGCTGGAAAACGTTAGATCAAATGGAATTGGCAGGAAAAAAAGTCCTTACAAAAGTGGATTTAAACGTTCCGATTATTGGAAACAAAATTTCTGACAACACGCGAATAAAAAAGATTATTCCAACCCTAACTCACATAATCAAAAATGGTGGTCTTCCAATATTAGTTTCTCACTTTGGACGCCCGAATGGTGTCAGAGACCCAAACTATAGTTTTGCAAAAATATCTTCCGATATAGAAGAATTAATTGGCATGCCCCTGATATTTGCCGCTGATTGCGTAGGCACTGCCGCTGAACTTGCTGTATCAACCCAAAAATTTGGAGGAGTTGTGTTACTTGAAAATACCCGCTTTCACGAAGGCGAGATGAAAAATGCTATCTCATTCGCTAAATCTTTGGCCGAATTAGCCGACATTTACTGCAACGATGCATTCTCTTGCGCCCACCGCACTCACGCCTCCACTGAAGCTATAGCCCATCTACTTCCAAATTGCGCAGGTAAATTGATGGAGCAAGAGCTAATTGCTCTAGAAAATACACTAACGAAACCCCAAAGACCTCTAGTAGCCATAGTCGGTGGCTCGAAAGTCTCTACTAAGATAGATTTACTTAATAACCTCATTCACAAAGTGGACACACTGATCGTCGGCGGCGGTATGGCGAACACTTTTCTTTTGGCGCAAGGTTTTTTTATTGGGGAATCTCTGGCTGAACATGCACTTAAGGATAGTGCTCTTAATATATTAAATTCTGCAGAAAAAGCTGGATGTAGAATTTTACTTCCCACAGATGTGGTTGTTGCCAAAGAATTAAATGTTAATGTAGAGAGCTTTGTGGTGCCAGTAAATGAGTGCCCAGAAGATACGCTGATACTAGATGTTGGCCCTCAAACTGTCGATAGAATTAAAGAAAGCCTACTAAACTCAGAGACTTTAGTTTGGAATGGTCCGCTCGGAGCCTTTGAAATAGGACCTTTCGACCGCGCAACAACTGACCTCGCAAATTTTGTTTCTAAGTTAAGCAATAATAATAAATTGGTTTCAATTGCTGGCGGTGGAGATACGTTGGCTGCATTAAAAAACACTGAAGCTTCTAATGGTTTCAGCTATCTATCAACGGCCGGTGGCGCGTTTCTAGAATGGATGGAGGGAAAAAAACTTCCTGGAATTACAGCACTCCAATAGAAAAATGCATAAAGGAAGAATACTTAATAAATAAATTTCAATTCATAGCGCTAAAAGGATTGAAACATTTGCTCAGACTTTTAGTGTATTACTAACCTAATACTTAAAAGGTCCTAAAACATTGGATAATACACAGTTGCTTAAAATGTCATCTGGCCAAGGATTTATTGCGGCTCTAGATCAAAGTGGAGGCTCCACTCCAAAGGCACTTAAACTCTACGGAATAGAGGAGCTGGAATACAATAATTCGTCAGAAATGTATAATTTAATTCACGAAATGAGAACACGAATTATAAAATCATCTGCTTTTAATAGTAAAAGAATACTTGCAGCAATACTTTTCGAAAATACAATGCTTAGGCAAATCGACGAGCTACCTACGGCAATTTATTTATGGGAAAAATTACAAATTGTTCCCTTTCTTAAAATTGATAAGGGACTTTGTTCATCAGAAAATCAGGTACAGTTGCTAAAGCCAATCAGTGATCTTGAAACTTCTTTAAAACTAGCAAAAGAAAACAAAATATTTGGAACAAAAATGCGTTCTGTAATAAACGGCGCTAACAACATTGGCATAAAAGATTTGGTTGACCAGCAATTTGATATAGGAGAGGAAATATTATCTTATGGCCTTGTACCTATTATTGAACCAGAAGTAGACATTACAATTCCTGATAAAAAAGAGGCTGAAGACTTACTCTATAAAAATATTAAGAGAAGACTTGATAGAATTGAGCCAAGTAAAAAAGTAATGCTTAAGCTTAGTCTACCCGAGCATGACAACTTTTATGAACCACTAACACGACATCCAAATATTTTACGAATAGTCGCATTAAGTGGAGGCTTTGAGAAGAAAATCGCTGTAGGTCGGCTAAGACAAAATAATAAAATGATCGCAAGCTTTTCAAGAGCTTTAACGGAGGGATTAAAAAGTAACTCCCCAGAAAAAGAGTTTGAAGAACAATTAGATCAAACTATCCAAAGTATTTTCGAAGCATCTCTTACTTAAAAAAGGGGATTCACTTTTAAAATCAGATGTGCCATTATTAAAAAAAAGCGATAAATCGCATTGAGGCAAAATGGCAGAAACAAGGTCAAGCACCCCCTGGGTTGTTATTTGTGTATTTACAATTTCTCTTTCATTAGGGCTTTATTTTACTTTCGCCGCCGTGCAGGGAGACTTTGGTATTCTACGACGAGCCGAAGTAAATCACGATATACAAAAATTACATGTAGATTTAGCTGGTTTGAACGTCGAAATATCAAACCTAAAGAATCTCACTCGACGTCTTTCTGATCACTATCTGGATTTAGAGCTTTTGGACCAGCAAGCCAGAGACATTCTTGGATACGTTAGATCAGACGAACTTGTGATTCAATAGTATTACATAACAGCTCAAACTGCATAAAAGTCATACCTGATATGCTATTATAATTTTATCCTCGCACTCACTTAAAATATATGCCATATTTAGTTTAATATTAAACTACTTTCTGGAGCAAAGTAAATGGCTACTAAAAAAGTCAAAAGAAAGTTTACTGAGGAAAAAGGTAACTTAATTAAATTTTATCGGGACATGCTACTAATACGACGCTTCGAGGAAAAGGCAGGACAGCTATATGGAATGGGTTTGATAGGTGGATTTTGCCACTTATACATAGGTCAAGAAGCCGTTGTTGTTGGTCTAGAAGCCGCGGCTAAAGAAGGTGATAAAAGAATAACTTCTTATCGAGATCATGGTCATATGCTTGCCTGCGGAATGGACCCAAATGGTGTTATGGCGGAGCTTACCGGTCGGAGTGGCGGTTATTCAAAGGGTAAAGGTGGCTCTATGCACATGTTTTCAAAAGAAAAAAACTTTTATGGAGGGCATGGGATCGTAGGAGCTCAAGTGCCTCTCGGCGCTGGTTTAGCTTTTGCAGATAAGTACATGGAAAACGAAAGCGTTACATTTACTTACTTTGGAGATGGTGCAGCCAACCAAGGGCAAGTCTACGAAACTTTCAACATGGCAGCTTTATGGAAACTACCAGTGATTTTTGTTATTGAAAATAACCAGTACGCTATGGGGACAGCTCAAGAGAGATCAACTTCTAGTCCGGAAATTTACACTAGAGGCGACTCCTTTGGAATAAAAGGAGAAGCCGTTGATGGAATGGATGTGATAGCTGTACGAGATGCAGGCGTTAAGGCCGCCGCTCATTGCCGGGCGGGAAAAGGTCCTTATATATTGGAAATTAAAACTTACCGTTACAGAGGGCATTCGATGTCAGACCCTGCAAAGTATAGAACTCGTGAAGAAGTGCAAAAGATGAGAGCCCAGAGAGATCCGATAGAATCAATCAGATCTCTATTAGTTTCTGAAAAGCTCTCCACCGAAGAGGAAATTAAAATTATTGATAAAGAAATTAAAGAGATAGTTAATTCATGTGCTGAATATGCGAAAGAAAGCCCAGAGGTGCCCGCCGAAGAATTGTGGACAGACATATATGCTTGAAAGTTTAAATCATGACAACTGAAATTTTAATGCCAGCATTATCGCCCACCATGGAAGAGGGAAAACTTTCAAAGTGGTTTATCAAGGAAGGTGATAAAGTATCGGCTGGAGATATTATAGCTGAGATCGAGACAGACAAAGCCACGATGGAATTTGAAGCAGTTGATGAAGGTACAGTAACAAAGCTTATTGTAACTGAAGGTACAGATGGCGTATTGGTTAATTCGGCAATCGCCCTGATAGCCGATGAAAACAGTGAAGATGCGATTGATAAAAAGGTATCAATTGAAAAGGTTCAAACTGATACAAATTTAAGCAAGGCTAAAGTTAAAAATCAAGTAAAGCCACTAGAAGAAAATGAACCAGAATGGGACACTGCGGTTCAAACCAAAACCCAAACTGTCAGAGAAGCCATTCGAGATGCAATGGCTGAAGAAATGCGTCGTGATGAAACGGTGTATCTCATGGGGGAAGAGGTTGCAGAATATCAAGGAGCATATAAAGTTTCCCAAGGCTTATTAGATGAATTTGGTTCAAAACGTGTAATAGACACACCAATAACTGAGCATGGCTTTGCAGGGATAGCAGTCGGGTCTGCGTTTGCGGGATTAAGACCTATCGTTGAATTTATGACTTTTAACTTTTCAATGCAGGCCATTGATCAAATTATAAATTCTGCAGCAAAAACGCTATATATGTCTGGTGGACAAATGGGAGCCCCAATTGTGTTTCGAGGGCCCAATGGCGCTGCTGCCCGCGTTGGTGCGCAGCATAGCCAAGATTATGCCGCTTGGTATGCTCACATTCCAGGTTTAAAAGTAGTTCAACCATACTCTGCATCCGACGCTAAAGGTTTAATGAAAACAGCAATTCGTGATGATAATCCTGTTATATTTTTAGAAAATGAAATACTTTATGGAAAATCATTTGAAGTTCCACTTTTGGAAGATTACACAGTGCCTTTTGGCAAGGCCCGTATTTGGCGGGAAGGTACGGATGCGACAATTGTTTCTTTTGGTATAGGTATGCAGTACGCCCTCGAAGCGGCAGAACAGTTACAAGCGGATGGCGTATCGGTTGAAGTTATCGATTTACGGACGCTTAGACCGATTGATTATGAAACTATAATAAAGTCAGTAGAAAAAACTAATCGCTGTGTGACTGTTGAAGAAGGCTTTCCTATAGGTTCGATAGGTAACCATTTATCTGCTGTTATAATGGAGAGAGCATTCGACTATTTGGATGCCCCTGTAATTAATTGTACTGGGAAGGATGTACCTATGCCCTATGCCGCTAATTTAGAAAAACTTGCACTGACTACTACAGTTGAAGTTATTAGTGCTGTCAAAAAAATAATATATAAGTGAGGAGAGGAAATTGGCTATCGAAGTTCTAATGCCAGCACTTTCTCCAACCATGGAAGACGGTACATTGGCAAAGTGGTTTGTGAAGGAGGGAGACAAAGTCGAACCTGGCGACCTTCTTGCGGAAATCGAAACAGACAAAGCAACCATGGAGTTTGAAGCTGTCGAAGAAGGAATTATTGAGAAGCTTTTAGTTTCCGAAGGTACAGAGGGAGTGAAAGTAAATTCAGCAATCGCAACTTTAAGCGGAGAAGATAATTCGACTAGTAAAAATATTGAAGAGCCTGCTGCTTCTAATACACTTAAAACTGAAACAAGCGCAATTAATGCGAAAAAAATTGAAAATAATTCAAACTCCAAATCTAGAGACCGCGTATTTATCACTCCTCTTGCACGTCGAATTGCAGAAAAAAAGGGAATAGACATAAATTTAATTAGCGGAACAGGGCCTCACGGTCGAATAATTAAAAAAGATTTAGTAAATTTAAAATCAGCACCTTTAGGCAGCGTTCTTCAAGACCCCGATGTCGTAACGGCAAAAAGTATATCTCCAAATATATCAGATAGCTTTTCTTATGATGCGCTCTTGGAAATATACGCAGATAGAAATTTTACAGAAATAGCATTAGATGGAATGCGTAAAACTATTGCAGCTCGTTTGTCTGAAGCAAAACAAACTATTCCTCACTTCTATTTAAGGAGAAGTGTAAAAATGGCAAATCTTTTAGATTTTAAACAAAAAATTAATAAAAAATTGTCGGATAAAAATATAAAAGTAAGCATTAACGATATTATAATAAAAGCATGTTCGGAAGCACTTCAAAGCAATCCTGACGCAAATGCAATATGGGCTGGAAATAAATTAATTAAATTCGAATCCGCTGATATCGCTGTCGCAGTTTCCGTTGAGGGTGGCCTATTCACACCTGTAATTAAAGATACTGATCAAAAAACTATTTCAAATATTTCGGAAGAAATGAAAGATCTCGCCTCCCGGGCTAGAGCGAAGAAACTAATGCCCACTGAGTTCCAAGGTGGAAGTTTCGCCATTTCAAATTTAGGCATGTTTGGTATAGAGAGTTTCGACGCAATAATTAACCCGCCTCATGCTGCTATCTTAGCTGTCGGAACTGGCAAGAAGAAACCTGTTGTTTCAGATGATGGATCCCTGGGTGCCGCTACAGAAATGGAACTTTCTCTGTCGGTTGATCATCGAGTAATAGACGGTGTTCTTGGAGCTCAACTTTTACATACTATCGTCGATAATTTAGAGAACCCTATCGGCCTACTCAACATCTAGACCATATCACTTTCTCTTTATGATTTGATCCATACTAATTGAAGGATTAGTGCAACCTGCTGTGCCAACGACCTTAGCAGGAACGCCTGCGACTGTAGATTTCTCAGGCACATTCTGCAGGACGACGGATCCTGCTGCAACTCGAGAACAACTTCCTACTGAAATATTTCCAAGCACTTTAGCTCCTGCCCCTAAAAGCACCCCATCTCCAATATTAGGATGCCGAATTTCATCCTCTTTTCCAGTGCCACCAAGGGTTACAGAGTGTAGCATAGAAACGTTGTCGCCGACTACTGCAGTTTCGCCAATCACAATTGAGTGAGCATGATCAATCATAATTCCTTTACCAATGCGAGCACCTGGATGTATATCGATACCAAAGACCTCTGAACATCGCATCTGTAAAAAGTAAGCCATATCCTTTCTATCTCTATTCCAAAGCCAATGCGCCACTCTGTAGGCTTGTAATGCCTGAAAGCCTTTAAAAAATAAAAGAGGTTGAAGGTAAGTATTACACGCGGGATCCCTTTGATAAACGGCCACTATGTCAGCACGACCAGCCAGGGAAAGCTCTTTTTCATTTTTGTAGGCATCATCACAGATTTCGCGAAGAATCTGCTCACTCATTTCTTGCGAAGCAAGCTTCGTTGCTATTCTGTAGGCTAGCGCCTTTTCAATAGAGCTATGGTGGAGTATGCACGCATGAAGAGAACCACCAAGGAGTGGCTCTTTTTGAACGGCTGCTGTCGCTTCGATTTGTATTCTCTCCCAAACAGGGTCTATTGCATCTAAAAGTTGCTTCTTTTTTCCCATGAGTTTCTTTATCCCAATAAAATTAATCCAACTTTTTATTCGATATACGCAAAACTTTGATTACAATATAATATTTTTTCTTAATTTTCAAATTCAGCAAATCTATGACGGTAATATAGCAAGATCTAAGTGACCATTTAATCTTCACCTTTTTCAATTTTCGCCACTTTGCAACATTAATATTGTGATCGCGCAAATTTTCAGCAAAGGCATGACCCCCACTACCATCTGCAACGAAATATAAATAATTAGTTCTATCAGGATTTAAAGCAGCATAGATTGATGCCTCTCCGGGGTTTCCAATTGGGCTGGGCGGCAAACCCTTATTTAGGTAGGTATTCCAAGGGGTATCTTTCTTTAACTCACTTCGACGAAGTCCCCTACCCAGGCCCTTTTTCCCTTTAGTAATCCCATAAATGACTGAAGCATCTGTCTGCAAAGCCATATCTCGTAATAATCGGTTTACAAACACAGACGAAATTTTGCTTCGCTCAATTTCAACAGATGTCTCTTTTTCAATAATTGAGGCTAAAATAAGTGCTTCATCTTTTGTAGTAATAGGGAGATTTGGCTGTCGAGCAGTCCAAGCGCCCTCTAAAATAAACGCTTGTCTTTCTTGCATTTTCTTAACCAATGCCTGTCGTGTCATGCCACCCATAAACTCATAACTCGCGGGCGCGATACTTCCTTCATCGGGTATATTTTCCAACTTTCCTTTGAGAAATTTTATGTCTGAAAGCGCCTTATAAACTTTCCAACTCGACACACCCTCTGCCAATGTTACGCGAAATCTAGTAGCTTGTTGAGAGATAAGTTCATTAAGCTTTTCATCTGTATTATCGTCAAAAACAAATTCAGAAACCTTAGCCATTTTTCCAGTAGCAGGATCCGTGTCTCTCACCTCAACTTTGAGAGAAGCTACGCCAATACGATAAATAATTTCATTGCCACAATTACTAACACCAGACTCAGTAATACGCTTGGATATTTCAGCCATTGAAGCATTTTTAGGAACTAAAAAGCTGCCAGCTTTAATTTGCCGAGACAAACCAGTAGACTCCATAGAGATCCGGAAAATAAATTCTGATGCAATTGCTTTATCACTAATTAAATTTTTAGCTACCGTGCGCATGTTGCTACCACTTATTACTTCGAAACAAATTGCATTTTCAAGCGGTCCATCTGCCACGTATTGCGATTTTCCCCAAATACCCAAAACACCAAATAAAAAGAAACTTAAAATTAAAACGGTCAGCATGTTTGACGCTAAAGAGCGAAACATTATTGCAATTTACCCAACAGTAATGAAGCGTTCGTACCTCCAAAACCAAACGAATTAGACAAGGCATAATTAACTTCACATTTTTGGTTTTGATTAGCGACTAAATCAACTTGCGACCTTACTGCCGGTTCGTGTAGATTAATGGTCGGAGGAACAATCTGATCACGGATGGCCAATATTGAGAAAATAGCTTCTATGGCCCCAGCAGCTCCGAGAAGATGACCCGTCATAGATTTTGTAGATGACATCTTGACGTTAGCAGCAGCTGATCCCAAAAGTCTTTCTACAGCTGCAAGCTCAATAACGTCGGCCATGGTTGATGTCCCGTGAGCATTAATATAGTTAACATGCTTCGCATCTAAGTTAGCTTTTGATAAGGCGGCTTTCATAGCTCGCTCACCACCTTCACCATCTTCTGACGGCGCAGTAATATGATACGCATCACCAGACAAACCATAGCCTAATATTTCAGCATATATCTTTGCTCCTCGTGAAACTGCGTGTTCAAGTTCCTCTAAGACTACAATTCCTGAACCCTCACCCATGACAAAGCCATCACGATTTATATCATATGGCCTTGAAGCAGCTGTGGGCTCATTTTCATATTTAGTTGATAATGCTTTGCATGCATTGAAACCAGCAATACCTATTTCTGAAATTGATGCTTCGGCACCACCTGCTATCATTACGTCAGCGTCATCAGTCATTATCAGACGAGCAGCATCTCCAATGGCATGAGCACCCGTAGAGCAAGCGGTTACTACCGAGTGATTTGGTCCCTTAAAACCGTATTTTATACTTACTTGCCCAGATATCAGGTTAATCAATGCTCCTGGTATAAAAAACGGAGAAACACGCCTAGGACCTTTTTCATGGATCAAAATAGCGGTGTTAGCAATTGAGTTTAAACCGCCAATTCCTGATCCGATCATGACACCGGTACGAACTAATTCTTTTTCATCTGTCGGTTTCCAACCGGCGTCTAATACCGCTTGTTCTGCAGCAGAAACTCCATATAAGATAAAATCATCTACTTTACGGCGTTCCTTTGGCCCCATCCAATCATCTGGGTTAAAAGTCCCACCTGACCCGTCACCTAAAGGAACCTCACAAGCGTATTTAGTTGTGACTCGGTCAGGATCAAATCTAGTAATTTTACCAGCACCCGATTTCCCGTTTAACAATCTTGCCCAGGTATCCTCAACGCCGCAAGCCAATGGCGTCACCAAACCAAGACCTGTAACTACAACTCGACGCATATTCATTCCTTTGCCTAAAGCATCTTCCAATACTTAATAGTTCGACTAGAGCTCTCTGAGCAAGGCCAGCAACAAAATTACCAAATAAAAAGCCCTTATACTATAATAAGGGCAATCATTCTTTAGACCTTGGAATTACTAAGAAGCGTCTTCGATAAATTTAACCGCATCACCAAATGATTGAATATTCTCGGCTGCATCATCAGGGATTTCAATACCAAACTCTTCCTCAAATGCCATTACTAGCTCTACGGTGTCCAAACTATCAGCACCTAAATCATCAATAAAAGACGCATTATCAACTACTTTATCTTCATCAGCCCCTAAATGCTCGACAACAATTTTTTTCACGCGGTCTGAGATATCACTCATAGTATTTCCCTCATCAAATTTATTTGGGCCAAGCCCGTTTTGCCCGCAATGGACGTTTACATTATCCAGTTGGGCGCTTTAAATATCCTTACGGAATACTTGGCATCCCTGGAAGTCTGCCTGATTTTATGAGCTGGCTATATCATAGCGGGAGCGATTGGCAAACATTTTTGCTCAATTTTTCCAAAAAAATTAAAATCAAACCATGCTATTTTTCAATTCTGCAACGCAAAGTATATCTCGACTAGACGTAATTTTACTTTGAGAATTTAAAGCATCGCCATACCGCCATTAACATGTAACGTTGAGCCAGTGACGTAAGAGGATTCTTCTGATGACAAATATAAAGTTGCAAAAGCTATGTCTGATACGTCCCCCATTCTACCAGCGGGTATTTGAGACTTGATTGCTTCTTGTTGTTTGTCGTTTAACTTATCGGTCATAGCAGTTTTAACAAAACCTGGAGCGATACAATTCACAGTAATACCTCGAGATGCTACTTCATTTGCCAAAGACTTTGACATACCAAGCAATGCCGCTTTAGAAGCCGCATAATTTCCTTGTCCAGGATTTCCTGTAGACCCAACTACTGAGCCAATATTTACAATTCGACCCCAACGTGACTTCATCATTCCTCTTAAAACTCCACGACAAAGTTTCATGGTTGAAGTCAAATTAACCTCCATGACCATGGCCCAATCTTCATCTGACATTCTCATCAATAAATTATCTCGTGTTATTCCGGCGTTATTTACCAAAATATCTACAGAACCCATTTTTTCTTGGGCTTCTTTGGATAGGTTTTCAACCTCAATACCATTTGATAAATCACAGGCTAGAATATGCACCCTTTGACCCAAACTAAGGGCGAGTTCCTCTAAAAGTTCCATTCGGGTACCACTAATAGTTACAGTAGCTCCAGATTCATGAAGTGTCTCGGCAATAGCCCTTCCGATTCCTCCCGAAGCACCCGTTACAAGCGCATTTTTACCATGTAAATTGAACATTATATCGTCTCACTTTGCGAAATTATTGCTGTTTTAATTTCTTCAGGCTTAGAAATAGACACACACGAAATGGAGCGGTTAATACGACGTACCATCCCCGAAAGTGCTCGTCCCGCTCCAATTTCCCACATTTCCGTAACTCCATTTCTAGCCATCCATTCAACTGACTCCCTCCATCTGACAACTCCTGTAACTTGCTCAACAAGCAAACTACGAATTTCATCGGGTAGAGTAACTGCTAGCGCTTTAACATTAGACACCAAGGGAATGACCGGCTCTACTATAGGAATAGTAGAAAGGGCATCTTTCATTTCTAAAGACGCTGGAGCCATTAGCTCACTATGAAATGGCGCGCTTACGGGTAGCAGTACAGCACGTTTCGCACCGGCCGCCTTTGCAATTTCTATTGCTCTTTCCACCGCACCCTTATGCCCAGAAACAACAACTTGTGAAGGATCATTATCGTTCGCTGCTTGGCAAACCTCATTTTTGGCTGCTGTTTTAGCTATGTCTACTAAATCGCTGTAACTTAGACCTAATATTGCAGCCATAGCGCCAATTCCAACGGGAACTGCATTTTGCATCGCTCTGCCACGAATACGAAGTAATTTCGCTGCATCGCTTATTGATAACGAACCGGCCATAGCTAGTGCAGAATACTCACCTAATGAGTGGCCAGCAACGAATTTGGCATCACCAGCATTTAAGCCCTCGGACTGTAGAGCCCTAAAAGCCGCCAAAGTAGTTGCCATCAACGCCGGCTGAGCATTTTCGGTGAGCGTTAAATCGTCAATGGAGCCATGCCAGATCAGATCACTTAATTTCTCACCTAATGCGTCATCAACCTCTTCATAAACAAGACGGGACTGAGGATATGCTTTAGACAGTTCTAGACCCATTCCTATGAATTGAGCGCCCTGCCCTGGTGCAATAAAAGCAAGAGCCATAAAAATTCTCCTTTTCAATGACGGCTTACATAACAGCCACCTTATCCGCAATGTAAATCTAGTAATCATATCTAATTGAAACTACAGTGAGATATGTTAGCAAATTATTTAATAGCCTTACCAGGTACTTTTATACTAAAATTTTGGTATGTTTACATCTGGCCATTTTGTGTGCTCATGCCATGCTTGAGCAATACTTAAAATATGGCCGTCTGAACCCTTTGCGCCTATTAATTGCAAGCCAACGGGTAGACCATTTTTGCCAAACCCAATTGGTATATTGACAACCGGCAAACCCAATAAACCTGCCGGGATAGTTACTTGCATCCATCGATGATAAGTGTCCATTTTTTGACTATTAATGGAGCCTGGATAAATCTTGGCAAGATCAAATGGCCAAACTTGAGTACTAGGCAAAACAAGCAAATCAAAGTTTTCGAAAAGTTCAGATGCCGCATTGTGCCATTTGGATTTCTTCAATGCTGAATTGTATATATCTTGACCGCTCAACGACAAGCCGCGCTCTATTTCCCAAAGAGCTTCTGGCTTTAAATATTTCCGCAATTTGAGGTCTTCATAAATATCAATAAGGCCATTCGCAATTTGCCAGGCACGCAATTCACTCCAAGAAGTCCAAATATCATTCATTTCAAATGGCGCCTTTAAGTCATGGATTACGGCACCCATCGAAGACATTTCGTTAAGTCCTTCTTGAGATAAGTCTAATAAATCTTCCTCAAAAGCCAATGTTCCGCCCCAGTCTCCCAACCATCCAACCTTGATACCTTTCATAATAGGCTTTTTAGTAAAATCAGAGAAAGTCGTAACTGATGAAATGAAAGATCTATTTTCAGCACGATTGGCTTGAACGTCCAATAGCATAGCCAAATCTTTTGGTGATCGAGCCATTGGGCCCAAAGTCGATAATTGAGATAGAAAGATTCTCCGGAAGGCTCTGGAGGAATAAGCCCCCAAGTGGGTCGCAACCCATAAACATTATTCCAAGCGGCTGGGTTTCTTAGCGATCCCATCATGTCAGAACCGTCAGAAATACTTACCATTCTCGTAGCTAACGCAACTGCCGCTCCTCCAGATGAGCCCCCACAAGTCTTGGAAAGATCGTAAGGATTTTTAGTTTTACCATACACTGGGTTAAAAGTATTACTGCCCAATCCAAACTCAGGCGTGTTTGTCTTTCCAATGAACAACGCGCCTGCAGCTCTTAATCTAGCCACCATCTGATCATCTTTTTGAGCAACTCTCTCTGCGTACAAAGGAGAGCCCTCGGTAGTTTTGAAACCTTTTACATTAGCTAAATCCTTAATTGCCATGGGCATTCCACCCAAGGCTTCCCCGAGCGACGTGTTTTCAGACGCAAGTTTGTAGCAGTCTTCTTTACTATGCAAATTAACTAGAGCATTTACGTGCGGGTTTACAGTTTCAATCCGAGTAAAGGTCTCCTGCATTAATTCAAAAACGCTAAGTTTGCCGGCTCGAATAAGTGCCTTTTGTTCCAAGCTTCTTTGTTTAAAATATCCACAAAGTACCTATCGTTTTTAAGATGTTGCTTCAGCTCTTGATTTTCCAGAAAGATCAAGAGCTAGGGTTGCGGCCATCAATTCATCGAGATTACCGTCAAGCACACCTTTTGTATCCGAAGTTTCATAGGAAGTTCGTAAATCCTTAACCATTTGGTATGGATGAAGGACATATGACCTAATTTGGTTACCCCACCCCGCATCACCCTTATTCTCATGTGCCTCAGTTATCGCTGCATTTCTACGGTCCAATTCCATCTGATAAAGCCGAGACTTGAGCGCCTTCATCGCAATATCACGGTTTTGGTGCTGCGACTTCTCGGAGCTTGTGACAACGATTCCAGTAGGAGTATGTGTTATTCGAACTGCTGAGTCTGTTGTATTTACATGTTGCCCACCTGCCCCAGATGAACGGAAAGTATCAATTCTAATGTCGGTGGGACTGATAGCAATATCAATATTATCATCCACTACGGGGTACACCCATACTGAGCAAAAAGAAGTATGCCTTTTAGCCGCTGAGTCAAAAGGCGAAATTCTGACAAGTCGATGTACGCCACTTTCAGTTTTAAGCCAGCCATATGCATTTTGGCCGGAAATTTTGTAACTTACTGATTTAAGTCCAGCCTCATCACCGGCGGTTTCAGACTGCAGTTCAACTTTGTAACCTGCTTTCTCAGCCCACCTTACATACATTCTGGAAATCATTCCTGCCCAATCACAACTTTCTGTACCCCCTGCTCCGGCATGAATCTCGAGAAAGGTATCATTTCCATCTGCCTCACCATTTAGTAAAGCTTCTAATTCTTTTGATGACGCCCTCATTTTGAGCTTTTGTAACGCTGCAACCACTTCTTGTAATATTTCCTCATCAGCCTCAATTTCAGCTAATTCGATTAACTCAATATTATCTTTTAGTTCGTTGCTGATCGTATCGTGACCATCTACCTGATCAATAAAATTTTGACGCTCGCGCATAAGCTTTTGGGCTTTATCAGGTTCATTCCAAAGATCAGGGTCTTCTGTAAGGGCATCAAATTCTTCACGCTTTTTTTTAACATTATCCCAATCAAGCCTCTGCCTCAAAAGTGAAAGAGATTTTTCAATTTCATTGATAACAATTTGGATATCAGCGCGCATTATGAAAACTTAAAACCTTACCATTGAGAAAAGTAACTAAACCAGTGATGCATTAAGAGCAAGCTCAGTATAAACCACCTGCACTCAAAGTTCCCAAAGTTGCTTTAGGAGCTACTAATACAGTTTCACCAGTAGTAGTCTTAATCTCTCGCAGGCCAGTTTCACCAGGCTTTATTAAAGTAAAATTACTTCCCATTGCAAAGCCTCCATCAAAAGTTAAGCCAAACCTTGGTTCTTCACCATCTCTAAAAAATTCAGAAACAACGTTTTCACCCTCGGCTTCATCTGAAAGGCGCTCACCAGAATACCTATCTATTTTAATAAACTTACCTCCGGGAGGTATTACAAAATCGGCCCCTCCATAAATCTCCGTTACAGCAGACATGAACTCGTTAAAAACCGGTCCACACATAGAGCCCCCTCCGGCCCCTTTTCCTAGTGGGCGCGGAATGTCATGCCCAATGTAACATCCTGCTACAATATTCGACGTAAAGCCCAAAAACCAGACATCTTTTGCTTCATTCGTGGTACCTGTTTTTCCAGCAGTTGGAACAGATAAGTTAACTGTCCTTCTAGCCGTACCACGGGTGACGACCCCCTCCATCATTGAGGTCAGTTGATAAGCCGTTGTTTGGTCCATTACGCGTTCTCTATTGGTAAGAATAGTAGGAACTTCTCCTAAAGATAATTGGTCGATCCCACAATCTAAGCATATTCGCTGATCGTGCTTAAATATGGTTTTACCATAACGATCTTGGATCCGATCAACCAGTGTGGGCATAACTCTCTCACCACCATTCGCAAACATCGCATAGGCAGCCACCATTCGATATAATGTTGTCTCCTCTGAACCAAGAGAATTTGCAAGGAATTCTTGCATATCATCATAAACTCCAAATTTTTCGGCATAGTTAGCAATAATATCTAGACCAACTTCACGAGCCAAACGAATTGTCATAAGATTTCTGGACATTTCTATCCCCGTTCGCAACGGTGTAGGACCATAGAATTTTTCATTGTAATTTTTTGGACGCCACAACCCTTGGGGCGTGTCAATTTCAATTGGAGCATCCACCACAACTGTGGCAGGAGAATACCCGCTATCTAAAGCTGATGCATATACAAATGGTTTGAAACTTGAGCCTGGCTGCCTTTTTGCTTGAGTGGCACGATTAAAAACCGAAGACTCGTAGGAAAAGCCTCCCTGCATGGCAATGATGCGTCCATTATTAACATCCATTGCCATGAAGGCGCCTTGGACTTCACTAACTTGCCGCAAACTCCAACGCAAAAAATTTCCATCTTGATCATAAAGCTTTCGGACTAAAACAACATCTCCAACATTGAGAAAATCTGAAAATTGTCCGGACACATCGACCAACTTACCAGAATTTAAAAACTTTTTAACCCAAGTTATATCAGTTGGAGGAATCCAATTCCCTTTAGCCGTTTCTTTAATTCCATCGATCCCAATACGAAGCTCAGAGTTTTCAATTCCAAGCACAACCGCAGGAATCCATTGACCATCCAAATTTATGTCCCTTGGCAACTGAAAACTGGCTAATGAATTTTGCCAGTTTATTTCATCATTTAAAATTTCGAATGGAATTGTTTTTCCAGTTCCCCGCCATACTCCTTGCTTACGATCATATTTTTCAAGACCTCTTTGAAGCGCCAGAGCAGCTTTTCGTTGCAAAAGTGGATCAAAAGTCGAACGAACAGTCATACCACCTGTAAAGAACTCTTCTTCTCCAAAAGTACGGCTGAGTTGCCGCCTTATTTCATCTGTAAAGTAGTTTCGACTGGGTAATTCGGAGCGAAACCCTGCATAATCGCGACCCTGAACTGATCTTATTGGTCGTGTTAACTCATACTCATAGACCTCTTTAGAAAGATATTCATTCTGAAACATTTCTTTCAGGACATAATTACGCCGTTCCAATAAACGGCTTTTTTCTCGCACAGGATGGTAATCAGACGGGGCTTTCGGCAATGCAGCCAGAAAGGCAGCTTCGTTTGGAGCTAATTCATCTAACGTTTTATTAAAGTAAGTCTGTGAGGCAGCTGTCACACCATATGAATTTTGACCCAAAAAGATTTCATTTAAATATAACTCAAGAATTTGTTCTTTTGATAAACTTCTCTCGATACGTGTCGCCAATATTATTTCTTTTACCTTTCTCTCTGCTCTTCGAGATCGATCGAGTAAAAAATTCTTCATCACTTGCTGTGTTATTGTTGATGCTCCCCTTATTCGCTTACCTCGTGATTGAATCGCATCAACTAAAGCAGCTAGTATGCCTCGCAGATCATAACCAGGATGATCATAAAAATTTTTATCTTCCGAAGAAATAAAAGCATGTTTTATCAAAGCTGGGATTTCATTAGCCGGTGTGAATAGACGTCTCTCCTTTGCAAATTCATCAATTATTTTACCCTCCGCAGAGTAAATTCTGCTAATTGTTGGAGGTTTATACTGTGCAAGAGATTTATGACTTGGCAAATCACGGCCATATACCCAAAAAATACCGCCCAATGACAAACCACATACAATGGCGGTCATAGTAATAAGAGTAAAAATGGTACCCAGAAAACTGAATATCGCTCTAACAGATTTAATTATCAAACCTATTGTTCTTGAATGACTAAAAAATGGTGCTTGTGACTTTGACTTGAACATTGTCATTTCTCTTATTCGTCATTGCATTCTTTTGTTTCCCAATAATTGGTCTTCTGCGACCCATTCTAAAATTCCCGAAGATATCGCTAAAGCGAATTTCTCAGCCCAATCTCGATCTTGCAAGTTTTTTAAATCAGAACTCGTTGACATGAAACCAGTTTCAATCAAAATTGAAGGCACGCTAGGCAGCTTCAAAACAGAGAAGTTGGCCTTTCGCAATGGTGTTGGATTTAACGTAATACCAAAATTTTCTAAGTTTTTTAAAATTGCTTCTGAAAACGCATAAGACCTAACGGTATTTTCGCTTCTTAACAGGCCCATTAAAGCAGATGTGATTGCAGTTTCAGTACCCGTGAGATCTAGACCGGAAATCAGTTCGTCTCCTCCATGCCTGGAAGCCAATCTAGCACTAGCTTGATCCGAAGCTTCTTGCGATAAAGTATAAACTGTTGATCCAGAAGCCTTACCTTTTTTAACAGTATCAGCGTGTAGAGATATAAAAAGGTCAGCACCAACTCGAACTGCTAGCATAAGTCTTTCATCCAAAGACGTAAATTCATCAATTGTCCTAGTAAGAATGACCGTTGTATTATCAAGACGTTCTATTTCCTCTGCTACCACCTTAGCCAAAGAGAGCATTAAATCAGCTTCACGAATGGTTTTCACCTGAGCGCCAGGGTCCACGCCACCGTGACCAGGATCAATAACAACAATTAATTTATTATTTTTATTATAATCGAAATCCTTCTTTATATTTACCAACCGTTCATCATGAATATCATTACCAAACAGTTTAACGATCCCATCGAACTCTTTTTGATTTATTGGGAATAGCTCAAAGCTCAGCTCAACTTTAGAACCATCCAATTTCAGCGGTTTCATCGCAAGATTTTGAACTTTCATCGGTGTTTCTAATTTAATAGAAATAGCTGACCAACCCTCGATAGCTTTTAAGAAATTTATCTCTCCCACTAGTAGAGAACTCGTTATTTCTAAATCATCCAGCGAATTTATCGTCGATGTATCGAGCTCTACGACAATTCTGTTTGGATCATTTAAACTATAGACCTTGAATGGTACCATCTCATCTAATTTTAATCTGAATTCGTATACATGAGAAAAATTTGAGGCATTTGCAATTTGAACAAAAGAAATAGTGCTAAACTTAAGTCCAATAATTACTATTGAAAGAAAAAACAAAAATAATGTTTTTAAAAATTTCATTTTATTATGTATTTACTCATGAACTTTTCCAGACGCTTCAATCCCTCTTTCAGATCCGAAGTGCTGCAGGCGTATGACAAACGCATTGTTTTAAGACCACGCTCTGGATCAAAGTCAATCCCTGGAGTAATAGCAACGTGCACCTCATCCAGAATACTCTTGGCAAAATTTACACTATCACCCGTATACTCTGACACATCTATGTAAAAGTAAAAGGCACCATCTGGTGGGGCAAAGTTTTTTAGACCCAATTTTGGCAATTCTTCTATCAGAATAGTCCGATTTGCTTCATATGTTTTGAGATTTAAATTTAATTCATCAGAGGCATCTAGCGCTCCTAAAGCCGCAATTTGTGAAATGTGCGGTGCGCAAATAAACATATTTTGTGCCAATCTTTCAAATTGTCGAATATGATTTTTAGGAACGACTATCCATCCCAACCTCCATCCTGTCATTGAAAAATATTTTGAAAATGAATTTATAACAATACAATCATCCGAAACTTCTAGAGCCGACACAGCTCTGGATTCATACTCAATACCATGATAGATTTCATCACTGATGAAAACTGTTTGTTTCATTTTACAAGCATCTATTAGTTTTTCGAGATCATATTTATTTAACATAGAACCAGTTGGATTGGCGGGGGAAGCAACAAGTAAGCCATCGAGACTATTATTAATAATGTCTGCTGCTACTGGCTGAAATTTGTTATTATTGAATGTCTTAATTGTGCTATTATTTAGACTGAGCGCTTTAAGAATTTGTCTGTAACTTGGATAACCAGGTGACCCTACGCCTATCGTATCACCAACATCAAAAAGCCCAGTAAATGTAAGTATAAACGCGCCTGAAGATCCAGGAGTTACTATAATTCTTTCAGGTTCAACTTGGACATTATACCATCGCAAATATAAGTCCGCTATTTTTTCCCTAAGTTCCGGAATACCAAGGGCTACGGTGTAACCCATTGTAGACTTCGAGATTTTATTTTTCACGCTCTCAGCGGCCATTTTAGGGGCCGAAGTTCCAGGCTGCCCAACTTCTAGATGTATAACTTCATACCCAGATTTTTCTTTCTTACTAGCAGCCTCCATAACGTCCATTACAATAAAGGGGTCGACTGATCCACGAGCAGAGTTTTTCATTTATTATACCAAAATCTTGTTTTAAATTCTAAATCATAGGCATTTTTTATATACCTAAAAAAATATTAAGTATAAAGATGGTCAGTTAAGAAGATTATTTGATATGGTTACAACTGGATATATCCTAGGGCTAAAATGTCGAAATTACTTGATAACAAAGTGTAGATTTGATTTTAACTGATGTGAATTTCAATTTATATAAGTTTAGAACTATGATTTATAAATTATTAATCGTCTTACTGTGTTTCCTACCCTTTAGCTCAATGTCTATTGCATTTGACTTAAACAATATGACAAATTCAGATCGAGAAAAGTTACAAGAAGAAATACGGCGATATATTCTTGAAAATCCAGATATAATTTTTGAAGCAGCTGATCTGGTAAGAAAGCGGGAAGCAGCACTAGAAAATCAAGAAGACAAAGACCTAATCAGATCCAATTTCAATGAAGTTTTTAACGATAATTATTCTTATGTCGGAGGCAACCCAGACGGTGATATTTCCCTAGTAGAGTTTGTGGATTATAAATGTGGCTATTGCCGTAAGGCCTCTGAGATAGTTCGTGAATTCCTCAAAACAGATAGAAACATTCGATTTGTTGTAAAAGAATTCCCTATTTTAGGTGAAGCGTCACTTATCAGCTCAAAATTTGCTATAGCCGTAAAAAATATTGGGGGACCAGAAGACTATAAATTTGTTCACGACATACTGTTGACCCTTACTGCCGACCCTAGTGAAGCCTACCTGCGGAGAATTGCAAATGAATTGCAACTAGATCCTGAAGAGCTTTTTACAGCCATGGAATCTGAGCCCGTATTGCAGGAAATTTCTCAAACTAGCGAATTAGCAAAAAAACTACAGATAAGTGGAACGCCAACATTTATTTTAGAAGAACAAGTATTACGCGGATTTGTACCTTTGGATGTACTATTACAAGTGGCTGAGACTGTACGTAATAAATAATCAAGCGTTTTGTTTTCTAAACCCTATGCCTTGATGAAATTATCAATAACCCTGAAGGTTTCTAGAGGAAATTGGTCAATAAAAAAATGACCACCCGGCATTTCTATGCCTGAATAAAGTTTACCTTCAGATTTCCATATCTTCCTCATATCAAAAGTTTTTGCCATAATACCATCTTTACCCCACACAGCAGCAAATCGCACTTTTATCGGGGACTGACTGTCATTGGCTTCATCATACTGATCTATGTGGTACGCTGCCCGGTAATCATCACACATTGCACGTATGCAGTCTTCATTTCTCCAGCTCTTTCTATACTCTATTATTTGGTTTTTTGAAAATGCACTTTTGGTAGTGGCGCCCCATCCTTGCAAGCAACTATTGTAAAAGCTATCGGGGTCTTTTCGTATCATAGTTTCTGGAACCGGATAAGGTTGTGATAAGAAAAACCAATGATAGTACGAAAATGCAAGTGAAGCAGATAGCTCAGCAAATACCCTATGGGTTGGTACTATATCCATAAACATTACTGAAGAAACTAACTCTGGGTGATCGATGGCTAGCCTGTATGCAACTCGCGCACCCCGGTCATGACCGATAATATGGGCTTTTTTTTCAACATTAAGATATTTTAGAATGGAGATCACATCTTTTGCCATATTGCGAAAAGTATAACTCTTATAACCCTCTGGTTTGCTCGATTGGCCGTAGCCACGTAAATCCGGACAAATGACATGATAGGTATCTGGAAATAAGGGAGCAACATCAGCCCACATTGAATGGGTTTGAGGAAACCCGTGGAGAAGCACTACTGGGGTCCCTTTACCCTTCTCCACAAAAAATATTTCACATTCTTCTGTAATTAAGCGCTTTTTGGTAAATTTTGGAAACATCGTAGATCTGAACTTTTCTTATTTGGTATAAAGCTTATAAAGTTAAATTAAATTTAAAATTACAAAACTTTAGTTGTTAAAAATTTACGAAACTAATGTAACTTCAACTATCTTGATAAAGGAACGTACTAGCTGTCTAACGTGCGTCAATCAGGACCATTTTTTATCTAGCTTCTTCGTAAACTCCTGCTATTTATTCTATGTAGTTAATAATTCTTTGACATATTTTACAATATGAATATGTTGACGAAAGGAATGTTTGTTGGAGCACTTTCAAACGACCCAAGTGGAAGTATAAATAATGAATTATGAAGACCAAATTGAAGCGTCTATAAGACTTTTACATAATGAAGGCAGATATAGAACATTCATAGATATTGAACGTGAACGCGGAAATTTTCCTTACGCGTCATGGAAGACCCCAAGTGGCGAGTTCGAAAAAATAACTGTTTGGTGCGGTAATGATTATTTAGGGATGGGGCAGAATAGCACAGTCCTAGAAGCCATGCATGAAGCTCTAGACGATGCGGGTGCTGGTTCAGGTGGAACGAGAAACATTTCTGGGACAACTATTTATCATAAAGAACTTGAAAGAGAGCTAGCAAACCTTCATGCAAAAGAATCTGCTTTGCTTTTTACAAGTGCATACATTGCAAACGATGCAACGCTCTCTACTTTAGCAAAATTACTTCCTAATTTGATAATATATTCGGACGAACTAAACCATGCCTCCATGATAGAAGGGATTAGAAGAAATGGCGGTGAAAAACGAATTTTTAAACATAATGATATGGATCATCTCCGCCAACTCTTGGAGGAGGATGATCGATCTGCACCAAAATTGATAGCATTTGAGTCGATTTACTCAATGGACGGAGACTTTGCACCTATAAACGAAATTTGTAATTTAGCAGAAGAGTTCGCAGCAATGACTTATCTTGACGAAGTTCACGCTGTGGGAATGTATGGAGCGACTGGCGCAGGTGTTGCTCAACAAGAAAACCTAATGGATCGAATAGATATTATTAACGGTACCCTAGCAAAGGCTTATGGAGTAATGGGTGGATACATATCATCGAGCGCGAAAATCTGTGATGCTATCAGAAGTTATGCCCCAGGCTTTATTTTCACTACATCACTTGCTCCGACATTGGCGGCCGGTGCCCTAGCGTCTGTTCGGTATTTGAAAGATAATCAAGAAGTTCGAAACAAACACCAATTGAATGCAAAAATTTTAAAAATGCGTTTAAGAGGTTTGGGATTGCCGATTATTGACCACGGTTCACATATCGTTCCAGTGATTGTAGGGAACCCAATACATACAAAGAAACTTTCAGATCTTTTATTGGTAAACCACAGAATATACGTGCAGCCTATAAATTTTCCAACCGTGCCTAGAGGAACGGAAAGGTTGCGCTTTACACCGTCTCCTATCCACGGCTCAAAGGAAATTGACTATTTGGTGGATGTAATGAATGATCTATGGTCTCATTGCGCACTTAATAGGACTGAACTCTCTGCTTAGAGCCGCGATCAGCGTATATGTGCAATATTCGGTAATTGTGTTAGATAATTGGCACGTATATTGCGAATCGATTGCAGAGTTTTACTGGTTGGATAAGAAATGAAGTGGCGAGAGCCTAAACGAAGCGAACTTTCTCAAATAAAGCATCCAAAGGGGTTTGATGATTATGAATTTCGTCTGGGTGACATTTTGCGGGGTGAACGGGCTACTTTGGGCAAATCTTTGCTTGATGTAGAAAAAGAACTCAAGATTAAAACGAATTATATAGCAGCAATAGAGAACTGTGACCCAACAGTATTTGAGTCTCAGGGGTTTATTGCTGGTTCCGTTAAGTCATATGCTCGCTATCTTGAGCTAGATCCGGACATCATTTACGAACTTTTTTGTAATGAAAGTGGATTTCAAACCATGCACGGAATGGCAAAATCTACTGAGCAGAAAGAGGAAAAGAGGTACAGCCAAAAAACTGAAGATAGTTTATTCATAACACCAACAACGGCGTATCTCCCGAGGCAAAAAAAGTGGTATGAAAACATAGAGCCAGGCGCAGTTGGCTCACTTTGCGTCACAATAGCGCTCGTTTCAGCACTAGGATATGGAGCTTGGTCGTTTTTTCAGGAAATACAAAAAGTTGACTTAACTCCTACCGAAAGCCAACCAGTAGTTCTTACCGAACTTCAAAAGCTACCCACCGCCTTAGATATTACAAGCAATCTTATGCTGGACCAATCAGGCGGATCAAAAGAAGGCTCGTCACGGATAAATAGAATTTATAGATCAACTGCCCTAGACCAACCAGTAATTGTTGCAAGAGATGAACCAATATCTAAATTAGACCCAAATCAATTTGGTCTGTTTGCGCCAATTCCATCAAGCGACGAAATTGGAATAGAAGAAATTATTTCGGCTTTAATACCCAAGAAAAATTCTGGGGATGAAAAGCTACAAACAAACTTTCCAAAAGTATTGGCAGACACTTCTCCCGTAGTAACATTAATTACTTCAAAAGAAGCTTGGATCGAAATTATCGCTGCTGACGGATCTGTGATCTTCAAAAATTTGATGCAACCAGGATCAGAGTTTGCCCTT
Source organism: Paracoccaceae bacterium (assembly GCA_045564995.1). Classification (GTDB taxonomy): domain Bacteria; phylum Pseudomonadota; class Alphaproteobacteria; order Rhodobacterales; family Rhodobacteraceae; genus Salinivivens. The sequence continues at coordinate 69,508 of JBJLGG010000023.1, forward strand.
CCTCAGACTGAGGGGCCGCCTAAACTATTGGCTGGTATGTCTGGCTACGTGTATATGGCAATAGACGGCATGTTATACGGCCCTGCTGGCAAGGGGGTGAATGTTGTGAAAAATGTTGCGTTGGACGCTCAATCAATAATGGCGACTTTTGAGCCGGCACAAATAAAAGGTGATCCAGATTTGCAAAAGTTGGTAGCCGACCTACAGTCCAATAGTTTCACTATTAAATCAGTCGATCAATAGGTGCCTTGCTAGAATCGTAACTAAGTCTTAGCCTTGTCCTTATAGAAATTGTAACATTCGGGGAATAGTATGTCTATCAACCATGTTCGTCCATGGCGCAATATAGAAAGAAGGCGCTCGAGACAAATAAATGTTGGCAATGTTGCAATAGGTGGGGATGCACCAATATCGGTGCAAACTATGACGAATACAGATACAACTGATGTAAAAGCAACCTTAAACCAAATAACAGCAGCAGCTGAGGCTGGTGCAGATCTAGTTCGCGTTTCAGTGCCAGATGAAGCAAGCAGCGCGGCGCTCAAGGAAATTGTTCAAGACAGCCCTGTGCCAATAGTCGCAGATATTCATTTTCACTATAAAAGGGGCATTGAGTCTGCAGAAGCCGGCGCGGCTTGTCTAAGGATCAATCCTGGTAATATTGGGTCAGAAAAGCGGGTAAAAGAGGTTATAAAAGCGGCTAAAAACAACAATTGTGCTATCCGCATAGGTGTTAATGCAGGTTCATTAGAAAAACACCTACTCGAAAAATATGGCGAGCCCTGCCCTGATGCGATGGTCGAGAGTGGTTTGGATCATATCAAAATTCTTCAAGATAATGATTTTCACGAATTTAAAATAAGCTGCAAGGCTTCGGACGTTTTTATGGCAGCAGCAGCTTATCAAGCACTCGCCGAGGCGACAGACGCGCCTATCCATCTTGGAATTACCGAAGCTGGTGGCTTAACTAGTGGGACAATCAAATCAGCAATTGGACTTGGAAGTTTATTATGGATGGGTGTAGGCGATACAATTCGTGTTTCATTATCGGCTGATCCGGTGCAAGAAGTTAAAGTTGGATATGAAATCCTAAAATCACTTGGTCTTAGACATAGAGGGGTAAACATAATTTCTTGTCCATCGTGTGCCAGGCAAGGCTTCGACGTTATTAAAACAGTGGAAATTTTAGAAAAAAAACTTGAGCACATAAAAACACCGATGAGCTTGTCTATCATCGGTTGCGTTGTGAATGGCCCAGGTGAGGCTCTTATGACCGATGTGGGCTTTACAGGCGGTGGTGCGGGAAATGGGATGGTCTATTGGGCTGGTAAGCAAGACCACAGAATAGAAAACACAAAGATGATTGATCATATTGTAGAGTTAGTTGAGCAAAAAGCATTAGAACTCAACTCAGAAGAAAAAGTTTAGTCTTTTTATAAGTCAGTTTTCATTAAGGTGGACTACAATCTTTTTTAGGATACTCAGTTACGTTAAGCAAAGGGCAGTATGGTCCTGGGAGGGATTTTCTCACGTTTTAACCACTGAGCGAAGTATCTATCAGTGGGTTTTTGCAAATGCTATTTCAGTGATCGCAGCTATTGCATTACCAATATCAGTAGCTGAAAGGTCTCTATTGATCATGGGAGGGATTTTCATTCTAGCAATGGAATGCATGAATACTGCTATAGAAAGAGTTGTTGACGATATTTCTGAAGATAAAAGAGATCTTGCTAAACAGGCAAAGGATACGGCTAGCGCTGCTGTAGCTCTATCTGCTTTAGGAGTTGGATCTGCATGGATTATTATTATTGTCGGTATGTTGAGTTAGTGTATTTCTCAAAAGTTATTTTTCAAAAGTTTCTTATGTTCGTTTAATTGGCGCATTACAGATTGCTCAATTTTCTTATTTGGCTTGCCAAGATGGTTTCGACTCGAATTTTTCTTCTTTTCAAATTCTAATCGAGCCAACTCACTTATTTCAGAGATTTTAAACCCTTCTAATTTCTGACTTACCATAATATCCCCAACCTTGAGCGACAATGACACATTAATTAAGTTCTGTTGTCAAGTTATACGCCAAAATTAGCAAAGTTAATCTCAACTATATAAAGGCTAGATTGGCATAAAAACAAAATGACACATTAAGAGTAATATTTTTACTCTAAAATAAAGCGGAATAGCTTAAACAAAGATGGCCAGCGAACAAAAGTTTTATAAAATTTAAAAGTTCTATATGCCCAGCATTGGCAGAATAAATTTTGGTGCTAACTCTCTGGTAGAAGGCAAATAAGCTGACTGGCTAATGAGTATTTGATGATTAAATTACATAGCTTATCTAACTTAGCACTCTTTGTCGGGACACTCCTGCTGTTTGCTATACAGTTCGATAAATATACGTATCAAGGGTACCATGAGAATATAGGCAAAGAAAATATTGAAATTATTGAGAGTGAGTTATCGTCAAAAGTTTTTACAATTATTTGTCATGGCTATGCCGGTTCTAAAGAAATGATGAGACAGCTTGCATTCGACATTTCGAATGCAGGGAGTAATGCTGTCATATTCGATTTCATTGGCCACGGTTCTAATACTCAAAAATTGATAAATAATCCTACAGAGCTTTCAGGAACTACCCAACAGCTTGTTAATCAGTTGATCGGTATAATAAATTTTTTAAAAACAAAATACGGCAGTGAAATAAAGATAAATTTGATTGGCCATTCTATGGCATCCGATATCGTTATACGCGCCAGCGAAAACCAAAATATATCATCGATAGCGGCAATTTCACCCTATTCAACTAAGGTAACATCAAACTTTCCTAAGGATCTTTTACTTACATCTGGCCAGTTTGAAAGACATTTACGTAAGCATTCATTGAAATTTACTCAGTTAGTTGATCCAGATGCAGATGAAAATATTGAATATTCTAACGGAAATATTAGGAGAAAGGCTTCGTATTCAAAAAATACAGGGCACGTAAGCGTTATCTATTCTCCGTACACCAGTAGGGAAATTGTAGAATGGTTTGACCTAACAAATTATGAAAGATCTATTTGGGCAACTCATATAATTTGGATCCTACTCGGTTTAACGATAATAAGCTATGGGTTGTCACGACTACAATTCTCAAAGGCCAAATACCCTGAGAAACAACGACTTAGCTCCATTAGATTAACCATTGTCAGCGTTACATCACTAGCGATCGCGATATTTTCTGGCCTTCTGAACTATCAACCATTTTCAATTTTTGGATTTGCTAGCATAGCTGCTTATTTCGGATTAAATGGCCTTGCAATTTTAATATTATGTAAGGAAACACGTCATAATTCAGAAAATTTTGACTTTTATTCATTTTTTAAGCTAGTGATGGCTTACTCATTTTTAACTATTTTGATAAATCAATTTATCGGCTCTTATTCTATCTCAAGTCATAGATTATATGCATTTCTAATAATGATTTTCCCCATTACTATCTTTTGTGTAGCTATCGAAAACCTTATTGCGATTTCATCTGCTGCTCTAGCAGTTTTCATAAGAATTATGCCAATAATAGGGTTTTCAATTCTTTTAGCAATTTTCCCAGAAAAATATGGCGTTATGTTCACTACTGTCCCAATTTATATTTTTTATTTTCTCGTTTTTGGTTACATTGGAAAGTTCCAAAGAAAACAAATAGGGTCATATACAACAGGAGCCACAAATGGAATTTTTCTTACATTTGCATTTGCAGCAACAAATCCAATTTTCTCAGTTTAGACGGATAAGCCCCTTAATTAGCTTAAATACCACAGCGTAACTTTATAACTTAACCAAACGCATAAAAGCGAAAAGAATAACGTTCCAACTAAGTAAAAAAATAAAACACCTAAATTTTGTTGGCTCCATAGTTTTAGAACATCTACTGAAAATGCTGAAAAGGTTGTAAAACCACCTAAAAAGCCAGGCATAAGAAGAAAGTAAAATTTGGCATCAACTTTATTAATGAAAAAGGCAATCACGGCCCCAGCGAAAAGAGCACCTAATATATTTACCGCCATTGTCCCATATGGAAAACTTACCAAGTTACCTATAGCAAAACGTAACATTGAACCCACAGCACCGCCCGCTGCGACTAGTAAAAAACTTTCTATCAAAGTAACTTTCCTTTAACTAAAACTCTTAAAATTGTTCAAAAAATAATCCAATTGTTATGCCAATAAGTAGAGCAATTAATAACTTTTTTTTATCCATTTTTTTTCATATGCTCTTTAAATTACTGTCTCAACACGCTCAAAAACTGTCAGAATTTCTAAACCTAAACTCCTTTCAACCATTATGTAAGTTATTTATTTGAATTATATGGACTGTTACGCTTAACTAATTAAGAAAATTGATTTTTTTATCAGCAAGTAAAAATAGAAACCAACCCAAGATGCAGACAGTAAGCGAAAATTTACAAAAAAAATATCCTCGCTGCAGATGCGGTTGGGTTTTCGAAGTTAGTGTCGGAGAATGAATATGAAACGCTGGCATCGCTCAAAGATTGCCTCAATATCTTTGCTAAATTGATCTCTAAAAATGGAGGACGTATCTTCCATTCGGCTGGAGACTCTGTGCTCGCTGAATTTGTAGACAGTAAAAACGCGCTGAAAGCTGCAAGGTCAATTCAAAGTGAGATATGCGAGCATCAGAAAAGCACAAAGTTACAGAAACTAGAGTTCAGAATTGGCATCGATTTTGGAGAAGTATTTGCGGATGGAGAAAATTTGCTTGGCGAAGCAGTTAACTTCGCTGTACGGCTTGAGAGTTTTGCACAACCGAACGGTATAAGCCTATCAAAGCGTTTCTATCAAAATTTGGGAATGTCAGAATTATTAGTTAGTGATCATGGAATACAAGCCATAAAAAATTCTCAAATCCACTGTTTTGACTTAATTCTTCCAGGCTTACGAAAAAGACGTTTACTCAGCTCTAAAGAGAGATTTAGAATTAAAGTTGGTGTTCTGTTTTTTATCCTTGTTTTAACAACTTGGGCATATAACTACTTCTTTGTTACCGAATATGAACGCAGTTCTGTGGCAGTCGTTCCTTTTATAAACAAATCCGATGACCCAAAACTAGATTATATCGTAGCCGGCCTCCGCAATGAAATTTCGGGATCACTGTCACAGATAAGCAGTATGGATGTAATTTCTAATTCTAGCATCAATGCAGAGTCTTTACAAAATCAAAGCTTTCTAGAAATCTCTAAACAACTTGATTTAGACCACTTAGTATTTGGTGAAATTTCTCTTCAAGATTCTAAAATTGAATTAGCAGTTAATTTGTATGAATCACAGCAGGACGCAACTAGCACTATTTTTTCAACCACAAGCGAACTTACAGAAATTTTGCAGAAAAATGCGCGTGCCGTTTCCAGCGTAATAGATAGCATCGATGTCCCCATATCATCTTCTGAAAAAGCAAATGCCCTGAGACAGGGAACATTAAATGTAGCCGCGTATGACGAATTTCTAAAAGGAGATTATCACTTTAACTTAAGAACCCCTATCGATACTTACAGGGCAAAAATCCACTTTGATAATGCAATTGATACTGACCCAAAATTTGCTCGGCCATATGGTTACTTAGGAATATTATTTTCTCGGATTTCAAACCCTATTGCTGGCTCAGCGTTTAAAAAAGAAGAACAAGACAGCGCTATTTATTTAGCAGACTTAACGACCAAAGTTGCCACATCGCTTGGCCCAAACGTGCCCGAGACCTTTTTTGCCCGCGCTTTTGTTCAGACTTTACGACTTGGTCAACATAAAGAAGCGCTTAAAAATGTGAATATTGCCTTAGCATTGCGCCCCAGCTATGCAGACGCTCTGGGTGTTAAGGCGACTGCACTTCTTGGACTTAAAATGCCTTTGGAAGCGCTACAAAGCTTAGAAAAGGCACGGAAATTAAATCCCAACTTTTCAATAGAGTACCTGAGTATCGAGGTTATTGCGCATTTGATGATGGAGGAATGGAGCAAAGCAAAAGAGATTGCAACTTTAGCGTTGCAGCGACTGCCAGAGCATGAGCCTAGTTTAGTCATGGTTATAATGGCAGATGTAGCTCTTGGAAATATGGAGGACGCGCTGTGGAACTTGGAGGAACTCTTGATACTCAACCCAGATTTCAAATTTCAGACCTGGCAATTTGGTGACTTTAAGTTCCTTAATGAGATTGCCTTACAAACTGCTATAAAGATTTACGAGTAGGATACAAATAGACATCGCAAGAGAAACCCGCGACCTCCCCTTACAATTAGGCATACGGCTAGACACACAGACATCCCCAAAAGGGATTAAATTATTGATTTATAATAAGAATAAGTGGCGCGGTTGACGGGACTCGAAACCGTTATTTTATGTCCCATGGTGGCCCGTGGTGTCCCTCCACGGCTGGCACTGGCTTGGCACTGCAGTGCCAAGTGATTCTTGGCACTGAGCACTATTCGATGATAGGCCTGGGTTGAGGCTTTGGCATGTTAGAAACGCGGTGTGTTTGCTGACAACGCATCATCATGACACCGTATTGTTCTTGGATAATGTTCTTCTTGAGTAATTATTGTTTCTGTTTATGAAAACTTTCAAATAGTGTTTAAAAAAATACAATGTTTGGAACTCACGTTTGCGTAATTTAATAATACTTCTCATTTTCTTAAAATTCTCAGTTGGGTATGCTTTCGCGCAAGTAAACCAAAGTAAAATCACACAAGGCGATGCGATATGTATAGAATCGAATAGCATTCCGGATCACGAAGTAGGGACATTTCCTAACCGTGCGAACCCACATAGCATCAGAGAACAAAGTATCAAATTGTGTGTTTCAAGTAATCCTAAGAAAAATTCCAAACCACAATTCATCAAAGGGACAATAGGGATAGCATTAAATGGGATTCAGT